>CAVWCJ010000005.1:0-600000 GCA_963753465.1 uncultured Chloroflexia bacterium | reverse complement strand
GCTCTCCGCCTTATCTATACCCTCGGAGCAAAAAGCGATAACCCGGAAGACTTCAATTATTCGGTGGGTCTGACTACTTCGCCTCTACCTTGGGGAGGCTCACGCTATTGGTTTGAATGTCCGATTCAAGGATGTAGCCGGCGCGTGGGGTGCCTGTATCTTCCACCCGGCGGAAAATATTTCGGCTGCCGGCATTGCTACAATCTGACTTATGAAAGCCGGCAGGAAGGTTCTTCCGACCGGAACTTTCTTAAGGCTTTCGTTGACTCATTCCAGGATGTTTATCCGGGCATAAACTGGAAGGATGTAAGGGCGTTGCTTGATGACAAAACAACTCCCCACCTGACCAGATTGCGAATGGAGCGGTATCTTCAAGTGTTACGGGAGTATGACCCGTACAAGAGTTATTTGACCGCTGAAGAACTTTGTCAGCAAAGCGGGCTTACCCCCGGCGATTTATCCAGACTGGAGGCGGGCCGTCTCTTGGTGCCTGATACACAGGATAACCGTTACCGTCCGAAGTTGGCCGGCTGGGGAAAGAAGCTGGCTTATCTTCTGAAAGAGGGGTGGGGGATTGAAGAAATCAAAGCCTGGTCAAAGGGAAGGTGGAAGACCGAGAATCCCCGGCAGTGGCCGCCGATGAGAGTCACTTTGTAACAGCTATCGGAGGCGGGATAAGTTATCAATGGGGGAATGTGCCTGATGAGATTGAAGTAAATCATCGTCAACCATTTGGGCATAGTGTTGCACCATATCCAGGCTGGCGTGTCCGAGCATGGCTTGAAGATGTAGTACGTCCATGCCGGCCCGCAGGGATAATATAACAAAGGTCCGGCGGAGTGCGTGAGGGGTGACGTGAATTCCAGCTTGCTTCGAAAGTCTGCGGAATACCTGTAAGAAACCGGGTCCGGTAAACCGCCCACCGTTTCGGGATTGAAAAACGGGCGAATCAATTGCAGGGTTTCCAAGTGTTCGACGGTAGGCTAATAAAGCCCGCCGCGTGGTTGCGCCGATAACCGCACTGCGTGCCTTCCCACCTTTGCCGCGTTTTACTCTGACCAATCCGCTCATGATGTCAATGTCATCCCAGTTGAGGCTGATTATTTCTGCCCGACGTAAGCCAGAATCAGCCATGAAAAGGATAAGGGCTTTGTCTCTTGGTTTCTTGCAGACTGATAGAACTGTGTTGAGTTGTTCAGCCGTCAGACAGGGGAGGCGTTTTTTCTCCACCCGTGGCATGGAAAAAGTCACTGGATTTGGGATGTATTGCTCTGCATACCAGAAGCGGAGCAGAGTCCGAATCGCACGGGCGTGCGCGTGAAGCGTATTGCCTGCTTTGCCTTGACCTGCCAATTCCGCCAGATATTGGCGGACTAGGCGCGCGTCCACCTGCTCAGGGGATGTAACGCTCTGACCTTCCACCCATTTGAGGAATACACCGGCAGTATGCTTATAGAAATCAAGCGTGGCCGGCGAGCACTGCATGGCCTGCCGGCTTAGGACGAAGTCGGTATAAGCATCCGTAAGTGCAAGGGAGGCAAGAATCCATTTTTGTTGAGTTGCTGTTCGAGGAGACATAAAACACCGCCATATCTAGGCGATATGACGGCGTTTGGGGGGATTGTCCCATGCTGAGCGGGTGATGGGACTCGAACCCACGATATCTTGCTTGGGAAGCAAGCGTTCTACCACTGAACTACACCCGCTAATTTCTTAAAAATTATACCAGACTTTCATTTCAAGCTTGCCGGTCTAATAGCCAGTGAGCAAGCTCGAAAAGAGCTTCTCCAGCCTCATTTTTCGGATCAACCACACGGAGGGCCTGAATTGCCAGATCCATCATTTGGTCTCCTGTTTCTTGTGTAAATAATTTTGCTCCTTCCTCCGATAATTGTTCTGCCAGGTTTGGCACTTCATTCGGCAGGATCGCGGCTCCTTCATTCCAGCGCTTTGTAAACTTTCCATTCCGATTTAACCCAAATAAGATTGGCAAGGACTTTTTACCAGTAACAAGGTCCGACTCGGTGGATTTACCGGTTAGTGCTGAATTACCCCAAATGCCTAGGTAGTCATCTTGTGCTTGAAAAGCAAGTCCCAGGTAATGTCCAAAATCTCGATAAGCCTCCTGGATGGTCTCATCGATGTCTCCAAGCAAAGCTCCGATATGTGTGCTTGCAGCAAGAAGTGCAGCAGTTTTGCCAGAAACCATCTGCCAGTAATCTTCGATAGTTAAATTTTTTTGTTTCTCAAAAGACATATCCATAAATTGTCCGCTGCTGAGAGCCAGACAGGCTTTATTCATAACCACGCTTATCTTATTCGTCAGCTCGGCTGGGTATTTGTTAGCCAGGTCAAGCAGGGCAAGCTGCGCCAAAATGAATAATGCATCGCCGGCATTTATTGCGTGAGCCAATCCCCATTTTTTCCAGACGGTGGGACGGCCGCGACGCAGTTCAGATTGGTCCTGAATATCGTCATGAACGAGCGAAAAGTTATGGATAAGTTCAACACTCACTGCAGCAGGAAGAGAGGATTGCCAATCTCCGCCTGCTGCGGAACATGTCAGAAGCAAGATTAATGGGCGAATGCGTTTTCCTTGTGCCTCGGGACCAGCGCCTTCTCCAGTCCAACCCATGTGATAAGAGAGCATATCTTCGAATCCGGCAGTCCCTGGCATTTGGAGAAGTTTGACAACCCTTTGAAGCTCGATTTCAACCGCGGGGAGCATGGTTTCAGTGAATTGTTTCAGGCTCATGATCAGTTCTCCCAAACGTCACAAACGCCAATAAGATATTCTAATGGAGTCTCTCCCCAAACTCAAGGATTGACCAGGGGGATCATTCCTTATACAACCTGGTTTTTTGAAGCATGCGTATATTTTTCACACCAGAGGCAAACATCGTGACCTGAACCTGCCTGCTGATTAACCTCAACATTTCAATGGCCCTTTCAGCAGACACAGCCGCCGCCTTTAATAACAAGCTCGCCATTCCGCCCAGCGTTGCCCCCAATGCAATACATTTGGCAATATCCTGCCCGTTCGACAGCCCTCCGCTGGCAAATATACGCATTTCAGGAGCAGCGCTCTTTACATTGATTATCGACAGGGCGGTGGGAATGCCCCAATCTCTGAACGACGCAGCCAGCTCGCGAGTGAATTCGTCTGGCGCGCGGTGCATCTCAACTTGTGACCAGGAGGTCCCGCCCGCCCCGGCTACATCGATCGCGGATACACCACAATCTCCAAGGATTTTTGCAGTCCTTTCGGAGATTCCCCAACCCACCTCTTTTACAATGACAGGGATATCCAGCCTGCGACAAACCTTTTCAATATTTTTCGCGAGCCCGGAAAAATTGGTATCTCCGCCATCCTGCACAGCTTCTTGCAATGGATTGAGATGGAGAATCAAGGCATCCGCTGAAATCATGTCGACTGCGCGCCGGCATTGATCTAGGCCATAGCCGTAGTTCAGCTGTACAGCCCCCAGGTTGGCAAAGAGCAAGACATCCGGGGCTACTTCCCGTACTTGGAAAGTGGATTCCAGGCTTGGATTTTCCAGGGCCGCACGTTGAGAGCCGACACCCATCGCCACGCCAAATGCCTGAGCTGCCCTGGCGAGCTCCATGTTTATTGCCTGTGCTTCAGGTGTACCCCCGGTCATTGAAGAGATCAGGATGGGGGCATTGAGTTTTTTTCCGAACAGGCTTAGGGTCAAATCGACAGCATCCAGGTCCAGTTCAGGAAGAGCCTGGTGGATAAAATGATAATTCTCCAGGCCGGTGGTTAAAGCGGACTTGACATCCTGCTGCAGATTGATTTTTATGTGGTCAGCTTTCCTTTGGTGAATGGGCGCAACTTTAGCCATAGGTTTGTGTTCCGTATATTGAATTATACTGGCAGAACGATTACAATTGAGCCAGAATAACTCACAGGAGGAACCCATGGCGAACACTTTTGATGAAATCAAGGCAATTATTGTAGAATTGTTGGGTGTGGACGAAGCGAAGATTAAACCAGAAGCTCGTTTTCGAGAAGATCTCGAAGCAGATTCGCTGGATCTGGTAGAACTGATTATGGCTTTTGAAGAAAAGTTTGGCTCTGAGATTTCTGACGAAGATGCCCAAAAAATCATCACCGTAGGGGATGCCGTCGCTTTTATTGATGCTCAAAAAGCGAAGAAATAAATATATTAAGTCTGGTATTTAAGACGCCCGAAGGGCGTCTTTTTTTATTAAAAGACGATTCTTTGTTCAGACAAATCGGCTTTTTGACGATTTCACATTCTGTCTTGAAAGGATGACTGGATGCGAACTTTGAGCTAAAATAGGACGTATTGTCTTGGAATCATATGCTCAGGAATCATATTCTATAAATTGGCGAGGGTGATTCGGTGGGTAATGTTATTTTATTCTTTCAAACTCTGTTCAAATATCTGGGGAGTAATCAACTACCTGAGCTTGGCCCATGGACCTATGTCTTCTTAGCCATCCTGGTCGCGATTGAAGGGCCAATTGTCACTTTACTTGGCGCGGCGGCGGCATCAGCCGGTCTGATGAGACCTTTTTATGTATTTGTTGCAGCTGCATGCGGGAATTTGACAGCAGATTGTCTCTGGTATACGCTGGGATATTTGGGAAAAATGGAGTGGGTATCAAGGATAGGTCAGCGAATGGGAATCCGCCTCGAGACTTTGGATCGCCTGCGACGCGCCATGCATAAACATTCCATGCGGATATTGTTTATTGCCAAATTGACTGTCAGCTTTATGATCCCCTCCTTAATTGCTGCGGGGTTGGTCAAAGCTCCATGGAAGCGATGGTTTCCGGCTATTTTTGCCGGTGAGATGATCTGGACCGGGACGTTGGTGTTGATTGGGTACAATACGACGCTGGCAATCAAGAGAGTGGAGCGCGGATTAGGATATGCGCTCCTGGCTGTATCCATCCTATTTATTATTTTCCTTCTTTTTATGGGGAGACGCATCCTGAAGGAAGGATTTAAAAACGGTTCGAGCCCCGTCGAAAATAATCATCAAGAACAATGAAGGAAACAAAATAATGCGGATCATCATTGCGGGAACAACGCAATATATTGCGTTCCATGGACAGGCGATCTTTATGCTGAATCTGGCTGAGGGCCTGGCACGCCGCGGCCATAATGTTCTTGCCCTGGTAAATTCTGAAAAAGGAGACGGCTATCGGGCGGAACTGAACGGCGTTCAAATTGAAGCATTACCTTCAATTAGTCTGAAATTAATTCACCCGGACGTGTATTTGTCCCTATTCTCGGACAGGATTATTCGCCGCGTTATAAAAAATTTTCACCCCGACATCGTACACATTCAGGATCATTACCCCATGTGCCGGACTGCTTCGTTGGCAGCAAAAAAGTTCAAGGTTAAACGAGTCGGGACGAACCATTTCATGCCTGAAAACCTGGCGCCATACATCCCCGTCGTTTCCAAAATCACGCCGGTCTATAACTGGGTGCTTTGGACATGGATGAAGGAAGTCTACAATCAATTGGATCTGGTGGCATCTCCCTCACAAACTGCTGCCAATATTCTCAGGCGGCAGCATCTCAAACCTTCGGTGACTCCTATCTCTTGCGGCGTTGATGTCAATTTATTCCACCTGGATCCGAATGTTGATCGACCCGCCATGTGTGCCCGATATGGTTTGGATCCAAAACAGAAGTTATTTTTCTTTGTCGGGCGGGTGGATAAAGAGAAGCGGCTGGATGTAATCCTGCGCGCTCTTCACAGGATAAACCGGGAAGATATCCAGTTTGTCATCACGGGCAACGGCGCAGCCATTGACGGATTAAAGACCCTCGCCAGTGAATTAAACCTTGGCCCAAAAGTGCATTTTACAGGTTTTATCCCCAATGCAGATTTGCCTGCCATCCTGAACAGCATTGACATCTTTACCATGCCCAGCGAGGCGGAATTGCTTAGCATTGCCACCCTGGAAGCAATGGCCTGCGCACGCCCGGTTCTAGCCGCAGATGCTGTTGCATTACCCGAATTAGTGTCGAACGGCCAGAATGGTTATCTATTTCGTCCCGGGGATGAGGCGGATGCAGCCTGCCGCATGGTTCAAATGGCAGACAACAAGGAACAATGGCAGGAAATGGGAAGAAACAGCCTTGAAAGAGCTCAGAAGCACAGCCTTGAAAATATCATCACAAAATATGAAAAGTTCTACGAAACCGCACTAGCGGGACACACCGATGAAAGTTCATTGTGAAATAGGTGCCCAACATGTTTTATTATAAGATTTCCCCTCTTCAATTTGTTTAGGAGGGGAAACCTTTTTTCCTGTTTGGAAGGTACATCCGATATTAGGGGGAGACCACCTGCCAGCTTGCCTGACCGCTGATGCTGTTCGGGCTGGTGACAACCATCTTGACTGTGTAACTGCCGCAGTTTTGGGGGAAGCCACCTGGATAATTGTTTTGTGTCCCCGCCGCGGAAAAGGTCATGACTTGATCGGCGGACGTATCTAGTAAGCCTCCGCCTGAGACGTAGATTTCCCAATGGTAATAGACTGTTGTTGGGCCATTTGTAGTGATATACCCATTGAACTCACTCGGGTTTGACCCACTGCAGGTTCCGTGGATCACTGCTGTCGTCGATACGGTTACACTTGTGACCAGGCCGACCGGAACCTTAACCACTTTTACAAGGGATAGATCGCCAAGAGTTTTGGTCACCGAGCTACCCACCCAGCAATAATTCCCCTTGATATCCTGAGGGTTCTGGATCTGCCACCAGCCGTGATCCGGGCTGGTGCCCAGGATGGGTTGATTTTGCCCAGCTTTTAGGAAACCGACGGCAAGATATGCGGTACTGGGTCCAAATCGGCAATTCACATCTTTATCAAGAGGAGTAACCACCGGTATTGAGGGGATGGTAGCCGTATCGGTCGGGACCGTTGTATCTGCTTGAACCTGAGTATTGGTTGCGCTTACAAGGGTGGCTGTGGGGGTTTCCGCGGATGTGGGCGTAACCATACCAGCCATGGGTGCCATGGCAATACTGAGTGTGGTTGGTAGGTCCGGGTTTGAAGCGACTGGAAGAGGATATCCTAGATTGGGTACCGAGCCGGAAAAGGTCCAGCCGGTTTTGGCGACCGTGACATGGCAGGTACCTTCAGGAAGGTTTGTAAAGTTGAAGGTGCCATCGGCAGCAGTCGTCTGGGTAAGGATCGGACCGCAGTCGCTTAGACTTACCGTAGCATCATTCAACGGCCCTTCACCTGGATCGATACTGCCGTTCCCGTTCACATCGGCATAGACTAGGCCTTTGACAATACCCCCCAATTTAACAGCATTCGTACACGATGACAGCGCGATGCTTATCACAATAAGCACGGCAAGGCTGTAAGAAAGCATATGTTTTCTTTGCATTTTTTAGCTCCTCAGTTTCAAATAATGACCAGTCTATTTTAAACCTCATTTGTCCAAGCAACTGCCATCCTGAAGTCGCATTCGGAATTCACGTATCGGATGTGATGTCTTTTTTTGCGCGGTAACGGGATTAACAATCCGTCTCGTCGGAAATTCAGTAGCTGGATCATTGGGCAGCCTTTCAAATGCTTTCCCGGACCTTTTCTGTCCGCGACCTACACTCTCTCGAAATAGTTGCAAAAGGTAAAGCTATGCAATTGGAGTTGCACCTGAATTCATGAAGTGGGGAATTTTTGGAGCACGACCCTCACAAGCGATATCCCCTGCCGAATCCAATGGTGGAATCTCATGCTGTGGTGGTTGAATTCACTTGCCACGTGTTGGCTGCAGGCTGGAAGCCGCCTGGACCTTAGTTCAAAATCACCAAGGCCCAGGGGCATTTATCCCGTAAGTTAGTCCATCGTTGGTGCTGCCGCCAGATTTGTGACCCCGTACAGCTTTTCCTTTTCGAAACGGAATTGCTGTGTATACAGACGGTAATAGTGACCACGTTTTTTCATTAATTCTAAATGTGTTCCCATTTCTGTAATATGTCCGTTTTCGATGACGACAATGTGGTCTGCGCGGCGGATGGTGCTTAAGCGGTGGGCGATGATAAATGATGTACGTCCTTGCATCAAGGCTTCCATCCCGCGCTGGATGAGGGCCTCCGTCAGCGTATCCACACTCGAGGTGGCTTCATCCATGACAAATATCTCCGGCTTGGCCAACACGGCCCGCGCCAGGCTGATCAGCTGTTTCTGACCAACAGAGAGAAGGTTGCCGCCCTCACCCACGCCTTGATCATATCCCTTTTCAAGGGTCATGATGAAGTCATGTGCGCCGGCGATTTTTGCTGCTGCTTCAACATCTTCATTGCTGGCGTCCAATTTTCCATAACGGATATTTTCGCGTATCGGTCCAGAGAACAGGTGCGGAGTCTGGAGCACAATCCCGACCCGGCTGTGGATACTCTGCAACGTGTAATCAGTATAGTCCCGTCCGTTGATGCGGATGACACCTGTCTTTGGCTCATAGAAGCGGCATAACAGGTTGACCAGGGTCGTCTTCCCGCCCCCTGTCGGTCCAACCAGGGCAATCATCTCGCCAGCTTCGACTTTCAGGGTGAAGTCGGTCAAGACCGGCTTATTATCCTCGTAGTAGAAGCCCACGTGATCGAATTCGATTGCGCCGCGCATAGTTTCAGCCTGGAGAGCTGCAGGGAGGTTGCGTACATCCGGTTCGGTATCGAGCAGTTTAAAAATCCTTTCTGCCGAGGCGATAGAATGCTGCATGTCGGCATAAACTCGGGCGATATCCTGAACCGGCCAGATCATGAACGTCAGGTAGGAAACGAAAGCCTGGATATCACCAACGGTAAAGGAGCCAATCTGGGTTTGCAGACCGCCGTACCAGACAATCGCCCCGAGGGCGAACGCCGATACAATCTGTACGGTCGGCAGGAAAAGCGCCGAAAGCCAGGCCGCGCGGTAGGATGCTTGATACATGTTGTCGGTCAGGACGGAAAACTCCTTGAGATTTCCCGCTTCACGCCCAAGCGCCTTGACCACGCGAACGCCCTGAATATTTTGATTGTATTCACCGGTGATCTTCGAGTTCGCCCGGCGTGATTTGCGGAACTCCACCAGGATTTTCTTGCGAAAATTAATTGCGATGACCAGCAGGATCGGAATGACGCTGAAGACAATCAGCGCCAGTTTCCAATTGATGATCAGCATGAATGTCACCGATGTCAACACGCTAACAATCGCCCAGGTTACATCGAGCGTACCCCAGGTCATCAAGCTGGAGACCCGGCCGGTATCTGAGGTGACGCGCGCGATCAACCGGCCCACCGAGTTCTGGCTGTAGTACGAGAGCGACAGATTTTGCAGATGGTTGAAGAGTGCCTTACGCAGATCATACTGAATGCGTTCGCCCAGAATGCCAACCAGATAGATAAAGGTGAAAACCAGGACTGCTTGGACCATCTGTAAAACGCCGTAAACCGCGGCATACTTCATCAGGGTGGGGATGCTCCGGGTGGCGATCCCCTGGTCGATTATTTCTTTGTTGATATAGGTGAATACGGCATCCAGGATTGCTGCCAGGATGATTGCGATCAAGAACCCCGCCATCCAGCGCGAGTGAGGCTTGACCAGGCCAAGAATCCGCTTTAATGTTGGAGCGGTGAGCTGGCTGGTATATTCTTCTTCCTCAAGTTCGATAAGCTCGTTGGACATACTATTTTCTCCAGATACCTTTTGCCTTTAGTTGGTGAGCTCTTGCCAAATTTTTCCCGGGCCGGCTGCACCGGTTATGAAACAGCTGCGTTGATTTCCTCATCCAGTTCCTCAGTGATGCTGGTCTGGATCTCGTATATCTTGCGGTAGATCCCATCGCGGGCGACCAGTTCAGTATGCCGACCTGCCTGGACGACCTCACCCTTGTCCATGACCAGGATCAAATCCGCGTTCATGACGGATTGGATACGGTGCGCGATGATGAAAGTCGTGCGACCTTTCATCAGCTTGTTTAATGAAGCCCTGATCTCGGCTTCCGTCTCGGTGTCCACACTGGAGGTGGAGTCATCCAGGATGAGAATCCGTGGATTTTTGAGCAGCGTGCGTGCGACTGCAACCCGCTGCTTTTGACCGCCCGAAAGGGTCACGCCTTTCTCGCCGACCAGCGTGTTATACCCATCGGGAAAGGAAAGGATCACATCATGGATGGCAGCTGCCTTTGCGGCTTTCTCGATTTCAGCCTCCGAAACATTACGGCCGACACCATAAGCGATGTTTTCGCGGATCGACCGGCTGAAAAGAAATGGTTCCTGCTCCACGATACCGATCTGTCTGCGCAAGTATTCACGCGGGTAGTCCTTCAAATCAATCCCGTCTATCTGCAAACTGCCGTTCGTATATTCATGAAAACGCGGCAGAAGGTTTACCAGGGTGGTCTTGCCGGAACCTGTCGAACCCAGGAGGGCGATCACCTGGCCTGGGTGGCAGGTGAAAGAGATGTCTTTCAGGACCTCGGTATTGCCGTCTTCATATTGAAAGGAGACATTTTCAAATCTAATCTCGCCTCGTACCGGGCCTTCAGGCCAAACTTTTCCTTCTGTTAGCGGTTCGCGTTCCTGGCGAATGATTTCCATGACCCGGTCGAAGGAGACCAAACCGGTGGAGGTGTTGACGATCAAACGACCCAGGTTACGCATGGGCCAGATCAACCAGACAACCAGACCGGCATAAGCCGGGTAAGTCCCAATGGTGATTTCGCCATGGATCACCAGTATGGCGGCGTAGACGAAGCCTGCGAGCATCTGGAAGCCGCACATCAAGTCCGAAAGCGGCCAAAAGAAGGATTGCATCTGCAGCAGCTTCTTTCCGCGCAGATATTTCTCCCAGTTGTCTTTTTCAAACTTGTCCTTTTCATAGTCCTGTCGGGCGAAAGCCTTGACCACGCGCACGCCGGTCAGGTTTTCCTGAAGGGTAGTGGAAAGCTTGGCTTCCTGTTCCTGGTATGCCTCATAAACTTTGCTTATCTTCTTGAAAAACCAGGTTGAGACAATCAGGATAACCGGAACGACGGCAACCGAAGCCAGGGCCAGCTTCCGATTCAGGTACCAGATGGCAAAGAAGTTGATGACGAACAAAAGCAAGATACGTCCCATACCAATGGCTTGTTCATTGAAGAAGCTGCGAACAGAATCCACGTCCGAGGTAACCCGTTCGATAAGGTCTCCGGTGGGTGTTTTGCTGTGGTAGGCGAAGGAGAGGCGCTGGATATGGTCGAACAGGAAATTTCTCAATCGGCGCGTGATCCCTTCAGCCGAATATGATGCAAGCCGGCTGGATATGTAGGCAAATCCACCCTCGATGATCGCCAGGGCGATGAACCCGAGTGCAATCAGCACCAGGGTTCGGTCCAGCGTGCCGGCAAAGGGTGCGGTGTTACCTACCACCGTGTCAGCAAAAGTCCGCAGCAGGAAGTAAGTAGCGGTTTTTGCCGCGGCCGAGACAGCCAGCGCCAGGTTGGAGGTAAGATAGATCAGCCGGTAGTCGGTCATCATCTGCCATACACCGGAGAGCTTATTTCTGGTCAAGGCAGTGCGGAAGTCAAAATAGGTGGAAGGGGCTATCAGGGTTGCCATATGTCGTCCATGCTTCAAGGAAAGAGGAAATGGGTTAACCGGTTGAAGGGAAGCGCCTTTGATAAACTCAATAAAAAAACCACGATGCTGGAGGGCACCGTGGCTGAAAGCACAGGCAATTTGACCTCTATTGGTCAACAGGCGCACTCCGAGAAGGAATCAAGACACCAGCCATAGAGTTAGTGCTGGTGTGAATATCGACCGCAAATCGCTTGATCATGGAATGCGCCTCCTTTCCTTAGAATTTTAGTCGCTTGCCGAGTTTATCATTGGTTCCTAAAAAATGCAAGGAAATCAGACCCGAAACCAATTGGTCAATCCAACCCGTTTTTCGTTTTGCGAATATATAAAAGAGGATAAGGGGTTGTTAGTGGTTGAAGCAGTGAAAACTTAATCCTTTTTCCAAAACACCTCTCGTCAGTGCGGAATTTAAGCAGTATAATAGCGAAAAATAGTACAATGAGGGTAAATATAGGAATAATATTACCGCTCTCGCAGATATCTAAATCAAAATCGTTTCATCCTTGAGTCCCAGGTCGTTGTCAGATAATTTGTATTGCATATTTATTTATATATCTGGAGGAAATAAAATGCCACAAGATAATCCCAAAATACAAATGTCAGAAAACAATACCAAAAACGACGAGGTTGGTGCTGTGCAAATGTCCCGCCGGGACGCGTTAAGACTAATCATGGTTTCTGCTGGCGCATTGGCTGCCGTCAGTATGACTGTACCGGTGAAATGGATGGATCCTACCGTTGAGGCTGGTACGCCCACTCCGCATGCAATTGCTTCAACCGTCGAGCCTACAGGAGCAGCGGAAACCCTAACGGCAGGGGCTGGTACAGCAACGGAACTTGCAACACCGAGCGAAACTGCTACTCCCACGGAAACGGTAACCGACACGGCGACGAGCACGCGCACACCACCCCCCAGGCACACCAAAGTCCCTTCACCGACGAATTATCCAGCGCCAAGACCTACTCATTGTGACCCTGCATCGGGCGTATGCTCATAAAATTGATGATATGATGTTGAGGAAACTGGATTGAATTCTTTAGATGGACCGCGCGGAGTTAACCTCTATAAAAGTAATCTGCCTTGCTGTTTAAGTCACCAGGCCATTCAGTGATTTGTTCGACCCGGATCTGCCGTGAACCGATCGATCCATCCTGTATTGGGGATATGTTCGCGAGTGGAAGGTCATCCCTTAATGTATGCGAAATTAAGGGAAAATATCGTACCGGGTACCGATTGGGAAGGATTGATAAGAGAAGCGGATGACCACCGAATAGGGCCGCTTCTTTATTCTCATTTGCAAAAGGCGGGTGTTGAAATCCCCGCGTCCACTGCCATAAGCCTGAAAAGTACACAAATTGTCACAAGAAAAAGTAATGCGGTCCGGTATATAGTCCTGAGAGAAATATTGCAATGCTTCGGCCAATATGGGATTGATACGCTTATATTGAAAGGGGGTGCACTGGCGAAGGTGGTCTACCCGGATATTTCTCTTCGCCCGATGGCTGATATTGACTTGTGGGTAAGACCCCCCCAGGCAGAACAGGCATATTACTTATTGGACGAACTGGGCTTTGAGCTCGCTCCTTCGATTCTCAATGGCCTCCCTGAGAAAAACCATCATTTCGCGCCGGTTACGATTGTCCGGGATAATGAGGCGATCACTCTGGAAATACACCGTCGCCTCTTCAGGCCGGGGGGAGAAGCCTCCGAGCGCGGCCTCACCTTTGAAAGGGTCTGGAAAACCTCCAGTTCGTTCGACATTGATGGTGTCGAGGGCCGGACGCTGGGACCGGTGGAGATGCTCTGGCATGTCTATCGTCACTGCTGCTGTGGTTCATTGCGATACCTGGACGGAGATTTCCATTTAGTCAGGATCGCAGATTTTGTCGGCGGGGTGGAAAAATGGGTGGATGTACTGGATTGGAATCAAATTCGTCGTGAATATCCTGAACTGCTTAATATTTTGCCGCTCATTCATTTTCTTTCTCCCTGGTCTGAAAACTTTCTTGCGCGCCTGACAATCGATACATCCAAAACCCCGGGCGGAGTCGGCCGCCTCTATGTGGGATATCCTAGTGTTTATATGAGGGAGCACAAGGCGCGCGGTTTCTGGAGCAGCGTGAGCGATACCCTCCTCCCACACGATTGGTGGTTCCGTTTACATTATGGCGTGCCCGGCAATGGCTGGCGTTACTGGCTTGGAAGGTTGAACCATGTGCTGTGGGTCCTGGGCGATCTTGTCGTTTATCTGATTAAATTGGGGCTCGGCTCGGAGAAACCTGATCCTGTGGTCACAAGTGGGAACAAGCCGTGAATCTATCTGCCAGATTAAAACGAAGTTCCGGGCTTCGAACTTGAATCCCTTGGGAACAGCCTTCTTTTATACTACCCTGAGACGGAGACCATCTTTGCTCTCAACCAGACTTCAACATTGATCTGGAACCTGTGCGATGGTAGCCTCAGTATCGAAGAAATCATTCGATTGCTTTGTGATACCTATCCAGAATCGGCCGAGGTAATTCCTGTACAGGTGCAAGACGCAATTGAGATTCTCCTTGAACATCAAGCGCTCCAATGGGTGGAGGGCAGTCTCGAAGGAACTGGTTGAGATTCGGCTCAGAGCCGGAATGGTGCTCGTAATATACACACGACATGGTTGAAGAATTGCGCAGCGATAAAGTTGAAATAAATTTAAAGTCGGGAACATTATCCAAATACAAATTTAATTAATATCCTGACCAATAAAATCTCGTTTTCCCCATTGGATCACTCCGGCGGCAAAAATGGAATGAATTCACATGTAATCAGTTTCGCCAAAAGTGCGGTTGAATTAAATTACACCGAGGGACGCGCGGCATGGATCATTGATTACCTTTTTCGACGGCTGGACCACTCGAATGAGGTCTTGCCTCACCTCTCCCTTTCACTGAGCGAAAACATCTCGGGACAACTTACCCTAACCGAAGGTAGTACGATTACACTTGCAACAGAATCGGTTAGCAGGATGGCTGAATGGGTGGTCAGCCGGGTCGGTTATCATCTTGCGGATAAAGTCAGGGGGGAGCCCTGTTTCATGCTGCAGCTGTGAAATGGTGCGGAGGTGGACTGGTGATGCCCGGAAAGATCGGCGCCGGTAAAACCACGCTCACCTGTTGGCTGCTTGCCCACGGTTTTGGATACCTCAGCGATGAATTCGTATATATTCCTTCTGAGGACTTCCAGCTAAGCGCCTTTCCGCGGCCATTGAACGTCAAGGTGCAGGCGCTTGATGTAGTCCGGCCGTTATTTCAGAACACTCCATCAGGTGAACCTGTTCTAGATGCGACCAGTTCTGGCCTTGTTCCTCCCGAGTATTTTACGGACCAGGAAATAATCCCGCGTGCAGCAACCAGGATGTTTGTTATCCCCGATTATGAAAAAGGATCAGAATTTCATTTCGAGCTGCTGCCTTCGGCCGGGGCGGGAATGGCGCTCATGAAATCCATCCTGAATATTCGCAACCTGCCTGAGCATGGAATGGCAATTGTAGCCAGGCTGGTGGAAAGCGTTCCGGTGTATCGATTAACCTACGGCACCTTTCTTCAGCTGTCTCAAAATAATTTTCTCGACCTGGTGATGCAGGATTTGGACCGAAGATGATGATCAAGGAGTGGCTTATTGGGATAGGAGGAATATTAGGCGGATTTGCAGCATATCTCTGGTTTAATGATAAAACCAGCGGAATGAATTTTATCCTTGATTGCCGGGATCGAATCCGCCTGATGAAGAGGTCGATTGATGCATGGGATGCACACTGGCAGGAAAATTTGCCTCACTCAGATGTTATCATCAGCCTGACCACATTACCTAGCCGATTGCCGTACATTGAAGATACACTTAAAAGTCTGCTATATCAAAGGTATGCTCCGCATCAGATCCGACTCTACATCCCGAAATATTCATTGCGCGAAAATTGTAGCTATAAGCTTCCCGCATATCTAGACCATTTGCAGTCATTGAAAATCATCCGCTGTGACGATTATGGACCTGCAACCAAATATATTCCTGCATTGAGGCAGTGTCCACCGGGACAAAAGATCCTTGTTGTTGACGATGATCGCATCTACCCTCCTTCTCTGGTCGGAAACTTTTGCCGCTGGTCGGAGGAAAACCCTCACATTGCTATTGGTGCTGCAGGCTGGATCGTCCCTTCCGACTTGACGGATCGGGAACTGACCTTTTGGCGCAATTTATGGCAGATCCCGCCAGCACCGATAAAATCCACACGAATCTCCCAGGAGCGGCGCGTCCATATCTTGGAAGGGTATGCCGGTTATCTGATCAAACCGGAATTTTTCGAACTGGTCGACCTGAGCGATTATGAGAATGCACCCTCTTCAGCTTTTTATGTCGATGATGTATGGATGAGCGCCCACTGCCGTGTCCCTCGCTATGTTTTTCCAGCTGACCGGCATGTTTTCAATCACTGGCGGACGAAAGTCTTCGATCGCACCGCCCTATGGCAGATCAATAACGGGGATGGAGACCCCGAAAAAAGAAACAACACAATCATGATCCGTTTTTTCCAACAGCAGTGGGAGCCCCTGGAAAAGGAGGCCAAACCGCTGGAAATATGAATCCATTCTATCCGGTCATTTTTTTCTTGATATTATTGGCGGCATTTAAGATCTATAACTTCCTGACCGGGCGCAGCCCGGTTCGGGATGCATATGATTCCCTGCGCTTGGAAATTCGCTCCCTCGAGGCCTGGGATATATTCTGCGCCCGAAACCCATCTCGTTCCGACATTGTCATTTGCATGACAACAATCCCTTCGCGACTGCCTCGGGTTAAAAAAACAATCAAGAGCTTGTTGAGTCAGACTGTTTCGCCGCAACGTATCCGCCTGCACATGCCCGAGGCTTCCCTCCGGGAAAGGTGTCCGTATACAATCCCAAAAACACTCGCCAACCTGCGGTCCCTGGATATTGTGCGATGTGATGACCTGGGTCCGGTCACAAAACTCGTCCCGGCCTTAGACGATTTTCCACCCGACCAGGATATCCTGATCGTGGATGATGATACTTTGTACCCTCCCACGATGATTGAGGATTTTGTAAAAGCACGCATTAAATTCCCTGTCCAAGCCCTGTCTTCGAGCGGTTGGAGAATACCGCCTGATCTCACAGATCGACCGGACACATTATGGAGCAAGCTCCGCGAGCGACCCCCGGCAGTAATCCTTGGCACACGGCATAAAATTCCAGTGCCAGTGGACATCCTGCGTGGTTGTGATGGATACCTGGTACGGCCCGGTTTTTTTAATGTCGGCACAATCCAGGACTTTTCTTCCGCCCCGCCTGCTGCCCGTTGGGTGGATGATGTATGGATCAGTGCCGAGTGTTCTGCGGAAAAAATTGTAATCCCAACAAGACGCATGCCGTTCTTCTTCCTGTCGGATTGGATCTTCTTTGAAAGGAGCTCTTTGCACCGCACCAATAATTCTGTTCATCCAGACCTGCGTGCCAATACCATTCTGATCAGGTTTTTTGCATCTCGCTGGGTGGGAAGTCGATGATTCCTTTTAGCCTTCACCAAACCTGGATGTCCAATGAACTTCCGAATATGCTGAAACGCTGTCGCAAATCTTGGCTGCGCCAAAACCCTGGTTTAGAATATCATTTTTATGACGACAGGGCATGCCAGGCATTCATACGGGAGCAATGCCCGGAATATATTTCCGTTTATGAAGCATTTCCTTTTCCCATCCAGCGCGCCGATTTATTTCGCTACCTGGTTGTCTACCAGCTGGGTGGATTTTATGCCGATATCGATATGGAATGCCTGCGCCCGATGGATCCCTTCTGTCAGTACAACGACGCTTTGTTCAGCCTCGAAGCCCGCCTTACGCGGACACGTCAGAACGAATTGGGTTATCGTTATCCTTATCAGGTTGCCAATTGTATTTTTGCAGCCGAAAAAGGAAACCCGTTCCTTGGAAGGTTGATTGAAAAGATCGCTGAGCTTTCCCAATCCCCCCAGATTTTCGAAATCGAGCATGTCGAGGATGTCACCGGCCCGCGTTTACTCACTCGTCTTTTCTATGATTCTTTGGACGAGCAGGTGAATGTCCTCGAACAGATTTTTTGGATGCCTCCAACAGTTTATCCATGGATTGCTCCTATTAATAAAAACATGTTCGCGCGGCATTTATTCCTTGGATCCTGGAAGGGGCAGCTCGCGGAATCAAAGACGCTGCGGCGCATCTGGATAGAGAGAAACCTGATTCCTACTCCCTTTCCCGCATCCCGCCTGCATTCCTTCGCATGAATATTTTATTTGTTCTCATTATTTTCGGGATGAGCTTGGGGGTGCTCTTTTTGGCAGGGTCTGTCTGGCTGCGTTTGAAATATCCGCGTGGTTATGTCACTCCGCCGCGGCAGTTCACACAAAAACTTTACAGCCTCGTCGATCTGGTCGATGAAGTCCTCACCTCTCATGGAATTCCTTATTGGGCAGCCGGCGGCACGCTCATTGGCGCAGTGCGAAGTGGAGATTTAATCCCCTGGGACGATGATGTCGATATTTGTATTCCTATCGAATATGCAGCCGAGCTGGAGTTTGCGCTCCAGGATTTACATCAATGCGAACTTGAACTTCACTCATACAGCTTTGGAAAAAAGATCGGCTACCAGGAAGATCCGCTCGAGGCAGACCGAGCTCCCTCAGCATGGGTGTATTTCTGGCGGGTGTTTATTCGGTCAAACTACCCCTACATTGATATTTTTTTTATGGAAAGCAATGGGAACGCAATGCAGTATGTTTCCGAGATCTGGCGTGCCCGCTCGCCGCGTGAATCCCTGATTTATCAATGCGAGGTCTTCCCTTTGCGGCGATATCCTTTCGGCCCGATCAGTTTGAACGGCCCCGCTCAGGCAGAAGCCTATCTAACGCGTGCCTTTGGTGAATGGCATATCGGACAGGTGGAAATGGGCCATCATATTCCCCGGATCTATCACGCCCTGGCGCTTTTCATGCGCCACACCATTCCTGCTGACGAAATTTAATTCGACCTGTGTATGGCTTCATAAAAGTCAACCTGTCCTAAAGGGGGAATGTCCTGTTCCAATACGATGTTTCCTCTTGCGGTTTATATATTTTCCATATATACTCACTTGATGAGTATATATGGCTGATCAATCTCATCATGCCGGCGGCCGTTCACCCGAGTATGCACTGCTTGGGTTTCTTTATGATCAGCCGAACCACGGTTACACCTTACACCAGCAGCTCATCACCGAGCTGGGGTATGTTTGGCATGTCAGCCAGAGTCAAACTTATAACATTCTCAAAAGATTGGAAAAGCAAGGGTATATCTCGTCTACTACCCAGGAGCAGGAAAAGCTTCCCCCTCGCCAACTATTAGAGATCACCGATATGGGTCGGCACCGGTTCGAGGAATGGTTTCAAGTGCCGTCGGGAAGCAGCGTGCGGGCCATACGGTTGGAATTCATCACCCGCTTGTATTTTGCACAAAATCTATTTCCGGAAAAGCTCCAGACAATCCTTGAAACTCAATCTGAAGAGATCGATTCGGCGCTTTCTCAGCTTGAAATGAACCGGTCAACCATTCCTCCCGAGCAGATATTCAACCGCTTAAGCCTGGAACTGCGCATCCAGCAACTCCGCTCGGTTCAAAATTGGGTTATCCAATGTCGTAAGACATTTGGCATAAAAGTATAGAAGAGACCATCATGAAAAGATTGACCATTTTCGTTCTTCTGCTTGTCGCTCTCCTGGTCGCCTGCGGACCAGCGGCATCTCCCACGTCCGTTCCGACTGCTGTGCCACCGGCAGCGACCTCGATTCCGCCAACGGCGACCGCCGCATCGCGCACCTTGACCGTTTTTGCCGCGGCATCCCTGACCGACTCCTTCCAGGAAATCGGAAAGAACTTCGAAGCCGCAAATCCCGGAGTAACCGTAACCTATAACTTTGCCGGTTCCCAGGTGTTGCGTACCCAGATCGAGCAGGGAGCCGCTGTGGATGTGTTCGCCTCAGCGGACCATAAGAACATGGATACACTGGTCACGGAGAATCTGGTCCCTTCAGGTACGTATAAGGATTTTGCAACCAATCTGTTGATCGTGATCCTGCCTCCGAAGAACCCGGCGAATGTCCAGACCCTCCAGGATTTAGCCAGGCCCGGTCTGAAACTCGTCATGGAAGATCCGTCTGTTCCGGCCGGGAATTATGCCCGCCAGATCTTGACCAATATGAGCAAGGATCCGACGTACGGCGCAGATTTTAGCACCAAGGTGCTCTCCAACGTGGTTTCCAACGAGACCGATGTCAAGGTGGTCGTTTCCAAAGTGGACCTGGGCGAGGCAGACGCCGGGATTGTCTATGTCACCGATGCGATCGCTACACCGGATTTAAAAACCATCTCAATTCCAGCAAATTACAATGTGATCGCCCAATATCCGATCGCCGCGCTGGCTAAGGCGCCCAATATGGACCTGGCAGCTGCTTTCGTTGCCTATGTCCTGTCTGCCGATGGGCAGGCAGTGATGAAGAAGTGGGGTTTTTCCCCAGCTAATCCTTAATCTTGAACGCTGTGCATCGCCTATTCCGTCGTCGTAGAGTGAATGGTTCGCCGGGCTGGGTATTTATCCTGCCCAGCCTGGTGCTCGTCGGTCTGATCGGCCTGCCGATCGTCGCGCTCGTCTGGCGCTCGGTTGACAAGGATTTTCTTACTTACATATCTTCAGCGACTGCACTACGCGCACTCAAACTCAGCCTGCTGACCAGTATCCTCAGTGTTGGGTTGGCACTGCTAACCGGCACACCCCTGGCTTACCTCCTGGCGCATTGGAAATTCCCTGGTAGAACGCTGTTCGACATGCTGGTGGATTTGCCGGTGGTCTTGCCGCCCGCGGTGGCCGGGATCGCCCTACTCATGGCCTTTGGAAGAGTGGGGATTTTTGGGTCGTGGCTTAACGCGATTGGCGTCACCCTGCCCTTTACGACTGCTGCAGTGGTGATGGCACAGACCTTTGTCTCGGCGCCATTTTTAGTTCGTTCTGCCAGGATTGGTTTCGCCGCAATCGATCCGCAGGAACAAGAAGCTGCCCGGATGGAGGGAGCTAGTGAATGGCAGGTGTTTTATTACATCCTGCTCCCTTTGGCTGGTCGAGCGCTGTTGACCGGGATTATTCTGGCCTGGGCCCGGGCTCTGGGAGAATTTGGGGCGACTCTACTCTTCGCAGGGAATTTGGAAGGCAAAACGCAAACCTTGCCATTGGCAATCTACATCGGTTTTGAACAGAACACGAAAATCGCTTTGGTATTATCCGTAATGCTGTTGGCGGTCTCCCTGGTGTTTCTTGCCGTGTTGAGAAAGCTTGAGGTGCAAAGTTAAGTCGGGAGGGTGGCGTATTCCCTCGGTTGATTTGGTCACCAGAATCTATAACCGCAAGCAAGCCCCGCCTTGATCCATAATTCATGTTGATTTGGTATGCTTGAAGGATTCCCTCCCAATTTTTAGGAGAGGGAATATCTTTTCCTGGACTCGCTGGAGTTGTTTAGGCGTGTCAATCTCAGCCCAGGTAAGATCTTTGACCAGGTGGGAATACACAGGCTGTGATTCAGCTACAAGATTGATTGCAGCGTCATAAGGTATATTTGGATCCAATTGAAGAAGATGTTCGGCTGCATTCGCTAAAGCCAGGCCCATTTCCTTGGAAATCTTGCAGATACCGACCATTTCTCCGCTTACATTTTCCAATTCCTCCCGATTTTTTGATAAACGCAGCACCTGATTATCCCGCGTGCTTATGAAAACTTCATCATCCGAGTAAGTAAAGCCTGACATCAAGATGGCATTGGGATACGGACAGTCCAGTAATGATCCCAGCGCTCGATCCTCGTAAACCAGATCCGACTCCAGTAATATAAACCCTTCCTTGCGTAAAGTTTGTGACAGGTATAATGAATACAGGCTGTTCGTTTTAGCAAATTTTGAATTATAGGTGAGGAGGACACCGGGAAATTGGAGAGCCAGACTTTCATAATAATTGGCACCGTATCCGGTAACGATTTCAATTTGCCTCACCCCGAATGCATATAATTGTCGCAGGGAACGCACGATCAGCGGCAATCCATCTAGTTCCAAAAAGCCTTTTGGACGGCCTCGAGAAGCAGTACCTAATCGATTCCCAATCCCGGCTGCCAGGATGACCGCTTGTTCAGGAAAATCGCCCATAATATTAACATTATAATGAAAAAGGACAGCCTCGACGATGATTCTCTGGCAACTCAGCTTTCCGGTTTTATATTACCTGTTGATCACCGCGATCATTCAACTCAACGCCCGTTCTGCCCGTCAAGGAAAACACTTCTCTGCCCACTTGCCGATTGATGAGAGCATCCCTTTCCGACCCGGATTATCCCCGGTTTATTTTTCCGCTTACGGATTGGGCGTGGTGGGTTATCTGGCGGTCGTCGAGCAGTCGGTCCTGCCCCGGATCGTAATTGGTTATTTCCTCATTTTTTTCATCTCGGCCATATTTTACTGGTTTCTTCCCAGTTATATCCAACGTGCCGATCCCGCCTCATATGACTTGTTACGGGCGCGCTGGTTGGACGCTTACCAGCGCACAGCCAAGCCATTCAATAATTTTCCCAGCATGCATGCAGCTTTTTGCACATTCAGCGCCGTGGTTGTCATACGTTATTTCCATCCTGTTTGGTTGGGTTGGCTGATGGTGTTCTGGCTTGGGTTGGTGATGGTTTCCACCCTTCTGACCAAGCAACATTACCTGTTGGATGAGCTGGCAGGTGCCCTGGTAGCTTTTGGTGTTATCCTGATGGTTTTAATATGAACCGGACTTCAAAACGGGTCTGTCTTACCGTGGATGTCGAGCAGGATTGCCCACCCTACCTGGATACCTGGAAGGGGATCGAGAAAGGGTTGCCTTCTTTGCTCGCTCTCATGGCCGAAGAGAACGTGTGGGGGACATTCTTTGTTACCGGGATGGCTGCTCGAAAATATTTTAACGCGGTTGAAGCAATCTGTGCAGCTGGTCATGAGCTCGGCTGTCACGGGAACACCCATTCCGATTTTCGTTCCCTGTCCCTCACGCAAACCCGCCGGGAATTGGAAAGCTCAACGGATATACTTGGGTCGTTCGGTCCGGTTCGCGCTTTTCGTGCACCCTACCTGGAATTTCCTCAAGCCCGCTTGTCCCTGTTACCCGAGTATGGGATCGCTATCGATTCCTCTCTTGGGAAATACAAGCCGGCCCATTGGATGGTACTAACTCATCCCCTGAATGTACAAGGCGTGCGGCGTGTACCGGTTTCGCTGACTTCATCCATGTTACGCATCCCCTCCGGGACATCCCAATGGCTGATCGAGCTTTGCTCCAACCCTATCGTTCTATTCGTCCACCCGTGGGAGTTCGTTGATTGGAGACGATCGAACTTACGCTGGGATTGTCGATTTAATACAGGGCAAATTGCCCTGGATCGCTTTCGCCGGGTAATCCGCTACCTTAAAGCATCGAATTCTATTTTCCTGCCCATTTCTGCTGTATGACCGATTTGCTCAAAATTGCACTTTTATGTGACTGGTTTTTCCCGCGCTGGGGCGGTCTGGAGCAGCAGCTGCTTGACCTGGCCCATCAGTTGCAGAAACGCGGACACACGGTTCATGTCATTACCTCTACTCCCGGCCCGGGTGAAATGGAGGGCGTGCCGATTATCCGCCTGCCCGGCAGGCTGTTCCCGTTTTTTGGATTTGCATGCACCCTGAGTCCATTCCGATATTTGAAGCAGCTGCTTGAACACACCAGTTATGATGTGATCCACATCCACACCAGCTACATCTCACCAATCGCCTGGGGAGGCGCGTATCTCAGCCAGAAAATGGGTTTGCCGACGCTGGTCACCTTTCATTCCAGGCTAATGCAGTTCGCGCGCGTCCTTAAAATTGGGGATGCTTTTGCCCACTGGTCTGGGTGGCAGGTGGATTTTTCTGCGGTCAGTGAGGTTGTTTGCGAGGAGGTCAGACCGATCATCCACCGACCAGTGGCGATCCTTCCAAACGGCATTGATGTGTCCTTCTGGAAAGATCTCCCTCATTCGGAAAAGCCTGCGGAGCCATTGACTATTGTGACCGTGATGCGCTTCGGCCCACGCAAGAGGGGGGCTGGATTGGTGCGAATATTTTCCAATTTAAAATCCCTTCTGCCGCGGGATAGAGCTCCCGTGCGGTTAGTCATCATCGGTGATGGACGCCTGCGCTGGCAAATCCAGTTTATAATATTGTCCCTCGGCTTAAAATCAGATGTGGTCCTGGCCGGTTTCCTCCCGCGCAGCGAAATACGAGAGGTGTTTAGCAAATCGGACATTTTCATCCTGCCTGGCAAGATCGAATCTTTTGGTATTTCAGTGCTGGAGGCATGCAGTGCTGGACTGCCGGTTGTGGTAAATGCAGAAGGCGGTGCGCGCGCCTTTATCCACCAGGAAAAAGAAGGTTTGCTGGCAAGATCGGATCGGGAACTGGCGGAATGCCTGCTTCGCCTGGTCATGGATGATAACCTCCGGCACACCATCGCTCGACATAACCGGGAAACATGGCAGGATTTTGATTGGTCCAGGGTCGTCAGCATGCACGAGGATCTCTACCACAAGACGATAATCAACTATGCTCACCATCCAACAAATTAAAACGGAAGACCGGCGGGATGTTCAACGTTTTGTAAATTTAACTTATCTCCTTAATTCGCATAGTCATGAGTGGGTACCACCACTTCGCATAGATGAAGAAACTTATATGAATCGACGGAGGCACCCTTTTTACAAACATTCCGCCGCCGATTTTTTTATCGCTGTGCGCGATGGCCGGGACGTAGGGCGGATCGCAGTACTTGAAAATCGTCGGTACAATGAGCACCGTGGAGTAAAAGAGGCGCAGTTTTACCTTTTTGAATGTGAGAATGACCCGGAGGCCGCAAAACAGCTTTTTGAATCCAGTTTCGATTGGGCAAGCCAGCGCGGCCTGACGAGGATCATCGGCCCCAAGGGTTTCAGCGTTCTCAACGGTTTTGGCCTCCTCGTCGACGGATTTGATCAGCAGCAGCTGATGTCCCTGCTCACCTATAACCCGCCTTATTATGTTGATCTGGTGGAAGCAAATGGATTTATCAAGGAGATCGATTTTTTATCAGCTTCCCTGGATTCAACCGACTTTCATTTGCCTGATTGGTTGCATCAGCTGGCAGGAGCGGTTGAGGCGAAACACCACTTGCATGCGCGTCATTTCCGTCTCGATGAGGCTTTATTTCTTTGGAACCGGTGGTCAAAACGCCTGATCACGTATTACAACCAGGTCTTCGTGGATAGTTGGGAATACTGGCCGCTTACCCCGGCCGATGTCCGTTTTGTGTCTGATAACATTCATCCTTTGGTACGACCGGAATTGATGACAGTGATCGAACGCGGGGCCGAACTGGAGGGATTTCTATTCGGTTTTCCGGATGTCTCTGCAGCCCTTCGACGGGCGGGCGGGCGTCTCTCGGTATTTAGTTTGCTTGATTTGTTGATCGAACGGCAGCGCTCCCAAGGGCTGGTTCTTTATGCATTAGGGCTTGCACCAGAACTGCGCTTGGAGGGAGGGGTGGCCGTTCTCGTGACCCATTTGGAAAAAATGGCAAGAAAATATCATATGAAACGGGTCGATTTTACTGAAGTATCCGAGAGGACCTGGCAAGTATTAAGTGAAATGAAAGCATTCGGAATAAAGGTGAATCGGATCCACCGCGTTTATTCACGGGACCTATCGAGTGAGTAATCATCCTGAGCCTTCCACGCTGATTGACTGCTTGCAGAGGGCGGCAGAACTCTTTCCGGATACCCGGGCTTTTGTATTCCTATCTGATGGCGAATCGGAAACGGACCAGGCATACTTTGCAGATTTAGATACTCGCGCCCGTTCGATTGCAGCCCAATTGCAGGAGGCTGGAAAGCCAGGCGATCGCGTCCTGGTTCTTTTCCCTCCTGGCCTCGAGTTCATTTCTGCGTTCTTCGGATGCCAGTACGCCGGAATGGTTGCAGTTCCAGCTACTCCGCCCCAAAACCGCCGGCATATTCCACGCCTCGAAAATATTTGCCTTGATTCCCAGGCGGTAATTGCCCTGTCAAATGCCGAGGAGCCGGAATGGAGACAATCGCGATCCGACGTACCGACGTTGCAGTCTCTTCACTGGATAAACTCGGTTACGGATAAGGATTATTCCAAGAATTGGCATCGTCCCGATCTTTATTCCGATGCATTAGCCTTCTTGCAGTACACCTCCGGCGCTACAGCTGCACCAAAAGGGGTCATGATTTCTCACGAAAACGTCCTGAATAACCTGAAGGTGATATGCACGGCGTTTCGGCTCACCAGGGACGATGTAGGTGTATTCTGGTTGCCGGTGTTCCATGATATGGGTCTGATTGGTGGAATTCTTTCGAATATTTATATCGGAGGGCAGACCGGTAGCAAACCAAAAGGGTGTACCTATTTGATGCCTCCGTCTGCCTTTGTCGAATCACCCATCCGCTGGTTGAAAGCGCTCACACGTTACCATGCGACCATCACCGGTGCGCCTAACTTTGCTTTCAATTACTGTCTTGAACGCATTACCGATGAGCAGCGCGCTTCCCTGGACCTGGGCACCTTGAAGACCGTCTTTTGTGGAGCGGAGCCGGTACATTATGAGACCCTCGCACGATTTGCAGTCGCATTTGCCTCGAGCGGCTTTCGGCGGGATGCTTTTCAGCCGGTATACGGCTTGGCCGAAAACACCTTGATGGTCACACACTGCATCCAACTTTCGCCCCTGATTACTTGCAGCGTGAGGCGCGATAAATTGATGGAACGACGTATAGAGCTCATTGAATCCACTTCCCCGGAATCGCAAACATTCGTAAGCTGTGGACGGTCGTCTTCTACCCAACGATTGATAATTGTCGATCCCGACACTCGCTTGCCCACACCTTCGGATCAAGTGGGTGAAATCTGGGTAACAGGTCCAAGCGTGGCGGCCGGATATTGGAACAAGGCGCAGGCAACCCGGGATATTTTTGGGGCCTCACTGGAGGATGCTGAAAAGGGACTATTTTTACGAACCGGTGACCTTGGATTTTTAATGGATGAAGAGCTGTATATTGTGGGCAGGCTGAAGGATCTGATCATTATCAGGGGTAAGAATTATTATCCTGAAGATTTGGAAACGATCGCCGAGGCCAGCCACCCTGCGATACAAGGAAATGCCACGGCTGCATTTTCAATTGATCTGAGAAAAGAAGAGAGGCTG
The DNA here is from genome assembly GCA_963753465.1 of uncultured Chloroflexia bacterium. GTDB lineage: Bacteria > Chloroflexota > Anaerolineae > Anaerolineales > Villigracilaceae > UBA877. The sequence continues at coordinate 573,028 of CAVWCJ010000005.1, read as the reverse complement.
GTCATAGCGCTGGAACTTCAGCGCGCGCAGAGGCATGCGAATTTTGAAGAGGTCGCAGATTCTGTACGGGCCTCCATCGTGGATGCAAATGGGTTGGAGACCTATGCCGTCGTTGTCCTGCCCCCAGCTGGTCTGCCGCGAACCACCAGCGGTAAGATCCAGCGTTCGCTTTGTAAAGAAAGATTCCTCGCGAAAACCCTTGAACCAATCGGCGTTAGCCTCCGCTCGGAGCCCAAACCCATGGATCATGAAAAATTGAAGCGCCAGGCCTTGCTTGAAGCCGATCTCAGGGTGCTATTGGCCCAAATGTTGGAAATCCCCCTTGAACAGGTCGACTTAAACCTCCCCCTGCACAAATTGGGCTTGGGATCCCTGCATGCTGTTGCCATAAAGTACCACCTGGAAGAGCAATATGGCATTCTCCTACCCGCTGACATCTTCGCCTCGGATCAGACGCTCGCCCAAATTGTTGCCAAATTAGTTGACTGATTCAATTGTGACCGCATCCAATTCGCCGGACTAGTTCAGCCCTTTGTTTTTAAGTCGTTCACGTCCATGATTTGTGCCCCGAGTCAATTCGCCTGATGCTATAATCCTTGCTGTCCGATCATTGACCGTTTCAAGCCATTTTTGCCTGTTATGCTACAATTGAAATTTAATCAAGAGGTCTAATAACTATGAAGAAAACATTATTCCCATTTCTGACCCTGATTCTTATGACTTTGGCGGCATGCGGCGGGCAGGCGGGTTCCACCAGCATTCCCATTTCTCCCACCCTTATGCCTGCGCCGCCCGACGACGCTTATGTTTCCACGAACTGTGTTCCGATCGCCCTCTCGCGACCCACAAATATTCAGCTGGCTGGAAATGCCATTCTGGGCGACTATAAAACAGCCGCCAGTATCCTGCTGAATCTTGCCGATGGCAGCCGGACCCCTCTTACCAGTGCCGATGAAGGTGTCTCGAAAATATTGGTTTCCCCCGATCGGAAAACCATGGCGTACGAGCTGGCTGGAACCGGGACAACCTGGAATTTGGTGATATCGGATGCAAAGGGCACCCGGACAAATGTTATTCCCTGGAAGCAGGGGTTTTTTGACACAGGCTATTGGCTGAATAACCAGCAAATATTGATTTTAACTTCCCCACCTTTCGAAGTTTTTAATCCGTCCAACAATCAACAGCAAACCTTCGATTACACGGATTTTCCGGGTTATTACTTGAATACTACCGAAAATAGATATGTGGGATTCAACCCTGATCTGAGCCGCGCGGTTTATAAAAATAGTGATGGCAACATTTCCCTCCTGGATCTCGGCTCGAAAAAGATCCTTGGTGAGGTATTAAATCCAATGGCCCCCTTTCCGATTGCTGACTGGACGTTGGATGGCAGCCAGGTGGCTGTGGTTGGCAATGCAACCGCTAACACCCAGAGTCCAAGGAAAGGTGATGATATTTTTAGCATCAGCCAGTCCGGACAGGTGAACCAGTTAACCCATCTGGCAGACCATTATGGGCAGTACCTTACTATTTCATCAACAGGCATCAGCTGGTCGCCGGATTCGCGGTATATCGCATTCTGGCTGATCTATGCCGCTCCCCAATGGCAGCTGGCGGTTTATGATACCGTGTCGCAGAAGACAACAAACTTCTGTATATCGAACAATACCAATAGTCATTTGAGCTTCCGACCTTTGCCTGCTCCGATATGGTCGCCCGATAGTAAGCAGATTATGGTGGAAAACCGTTATAACCAGACTGACAACCATGTGGTCATACTGGACGTCACCCAAAAAACTGCATTTCAAGTTGCAGAAGACATGTACCCATTAGGCTGGGTGGTTTCAACAAATCCTTGAGCCAGGCGTTTTCACCTCCTGCGCCAATTCTAAAGCCGGTTATTTCTTCTCCAGATGAAATAACCGGCTTGGCTTAGGGTTTGACAAAACTTGGTTGCTCAATGCTCCCTGTGAACCCGCAAACCAACCGTCTTTCAATCATAAGTTTTTCAGCTGCTGTCGTCACGGTACTATTGTTTGGTCTTGGATTGTTGCCTATACCGTTCACGGATTGGATATGCTATTCCCTGAGCGGTCTCTTCAGTATGGTTGCACTGGTCACCGGCACAGCAGGCCTAAGGCAAATTCGTCGTGGAAAAGAAAAAGGTGCCATATTGTCCTGGATCGGTATGAGCTTTGGTTTTCTATCTCTAATCGCTATTTGTTGTCTCGTCGTGCTTGTGCTAACCATGTTCCCCCTTTTGGCTCGCGGGTTGGAGCAAATCTGGAAACAGGTCAGGCCTTGAGCGGAGGGTCATTCTGAGACTCGAGGGTTGATCTAAGTTTGAACGGGGTACTACTTGGATCAAGGCTGCTCTTCAGCCAATCTTTATGGAGGGATATTGCAGATGCTGAAACTCCGCGGGCCTGAACTTAGGGCCGTACGGCGAATGCGGTAAAGCGATTATCGAAAGAATTTTGCACGGAGCAAATTTCGATTACAATCCATTTTTTCATGGTATCTCCAGCCCACTTGCCCTGTAATATTATTCGAAAGGAATATTGGAAACATGTCAACTTTCAACGGCCTTGGAATGAGTTTAGGGAACCTGTCTTATCGTGCAGATGCACAAACCCGCTCGATTAGCCCGGAGAATTTCACAGGAGGAAAAGGTAAGGGTGGTATGGCAATCGAGGGCACTGCAGCGGGAGCATCCCGTGATCTTGGCCAGGGTTGGAAAGTTTCGCCCTCTGTGGTCATCGAGGCGGGAGAGACATTAATCATGGGCGAAGTGAACGGCACGGGAGCCATACAACAGATCTGGATGACGCCTAATGGTCATTGGAGATTCAATATTCTACGGATATATTGGGATGGCTCTGATATTCCTGCAGTTGAATGCCCGGCAGGAGATTTTTTTGCTTGTGGATGGCAGAAGTATTGGCAAGTCTCGTCTCTTGCAGTTTGTGTCAATCCAGCCTCAGGTTTAAACAGCTATTGGGAGATGCCCTTCCGCAAGGGTTTTAAGGTCACCATGACCAATATTGCAGATGAAGACATGACCCTGTACTACCAGATTAATTATTGCCTGGCAAACGTCCCTGAAGAAGCCCTATATTTTCATGCTCAGTTTCGGAGAGTAAACCCCATACCGTACAAAGAAGTCTATACCATCCTCGACAACATTAAAGGACAAGGACAATACGTAGGCACATATTTGGCCTGGGGATCGAATAATTCAGGCTGGTGGGGAGAAGGAGAAATTAAATTTTTTCTGGATGGAGATAAAAAATTTCCAACGATATGCGGAACCGGCGTCGAGGATTATTTTGGCGGCTCATACGGTTTCGATCTAGGAAAAGATAACGGAGGCTATCGAGATTTCACCACCCCCTATTCTGGATTTTCAGTAATGCGACCAGATGGCCATTACGCCTCGCAAACTCGATTCAACTTGTATCGCTGGCACATTATGGATCCGATTCGCTTTAAGAAGGACCTTCGAGTAACCATTCAGGCTCTTGGTTGGGCGCGGTCTGGCAAACGGTTCCTACCATTACAAGACGATATAGCTTCGGTCGCTTTCTGGTATCAGACGATACCCGCAAACCCGTTTCCAAAATTTCCCGATAAGGATTATTTGGAAGTGATCTAAACCCGACTCCACTGCAAAAAAGTCAGGGCACCTTTTTTGTTCAGGAATGTATGAGTAAGTTGGCAAAGAGGCTTCAAGCAATTGCAATTTGCTCCTGAAAATATGAAAACGCCATCAGAATGAGAAAAAATTATTCGCAATTTTAGAAAATATAGTAATTGAAGTGGAGTCAATCATATATACGCCTGGATGAACCGTTACTCGGCTTGAAGTATTTCAAGTGGTTTACCCTGCTGCGGGGTCACTCAATTTGTATTGCTCGCCTACAGTGGTGCCCTGGCAGTTGCCCTCGCTTCTGAGTTCTACCAGCGTTCCGAATTCCATCACAGCCGCGCCTCCGTCTTGCCCGGCCTATAAAATTGTTAAGTCTCCGATGCTCGCTAATCAAACTATCCCAACTGCAATGGCATAATCCGAGGTAACTTTTCGCCCGGCGTTCCTGCCAGTGAAATAGCGCGCATGCAGGTCTGCACCGGTGATGTTCCATACCTGGCTGAAGCCGCGACATGCCAGGAATGGCTCAATCTGTTCCGCATCGATCTCGAAGCCGCGCATCTCATCGAACAAGTTCCTTAAGAGGGAAATGAGCAGGATCACTGCATCCCGTTTCAGCGGCGCAGGCTCTTTGCACATGTAATCAAATACGATGACGCTGCCGGGAGCCGAATGGCTGGCGACGAAGGCCAGGGTGGCGTCCACCGAGGAGGCGCCTAAGTATTTGTCCAAAAATAAGTTGGTCAATTCAAATTGGGTCGAATGGTATAGTTCCATTCAGGGAATAACTTGTGCGGATGTAAATTGACATTTGCTTTTTCTTCTAGCGTAACTTTACGCTTTGTTTGGTAGTGCTTTCTGTTGAAATACGCCGAGCAATGAAAACCAGTTTTGGTTTTGCTTGTGCGGATAAACTTTAACACTGTTTCATAACTGACCAATGGTTGCCCAGCCCAGTTTTGGCTGATGACGCTGAACATCCGATGTTCAATCAAATTCCATTTGGATGCGCCAGGTGGATAATGCGTTACTGTGATAGAAAGTTGAAATTCGTCCGCTAATTTTTGAAGTTCGACTTTCCACAACCAACTGTTACAGGCATTGGCTCCGCCTGAATCGGCTTGAATAAGCAGGCAAGAACAATTCTTGTAATGAACGCTTCCGATGTCCAATAACCAGAGCCGAATAGCGGTAGAAGCAAACTCGGCGGTTTCGTGTGACACACCTACTGCCATGATGCCTTCGTTCTGTTGGATATCATAAATGCCGTATAAAGACGCTTTTCCAATTGCGTCAGTGAGAAAATCTGTTGCCAAAACATCCAAAGGCTCTTTGCGTAACGTGCGCCCGGTGTTCCGAAATTGCCCGATTTTCTCTTTTTTCTTGCCGTCTACGCTAATTTCGGGCTGTTTTTTGCGTGCAAATCGCCTTCTTTGCTTTTCAATATAACGCATTTGCTGATCCCGACGGTCATCTTGCTTACGGCTGAGACGCTTGCGATTGCCTCGCAGGGTATATCCTAAAAGCCGCGCCAAACGCGGGATGGTACTATGTTCAACTTGGAAACCTTTTCGCTGCAACTCATTGGCGAGTTTGCGACAAGTTTTTCGTGTCCATTTTAATCCTGTAATTGGATCGCCAGCAGTTGCGTCTTTCAATAATTGATCAAGCGCATTCAAAATTCCTGGTTGTTTTTTTCGACCAGAAAACGTCCTGCTCCTGCCCGACGAATTCCTGACGGCAGGTTCTTGTTCGAATGTTCAATCTCTTGACGGCCTCGAACAATCGTTGTTCGGCTTAATCCGGTTATCTCTGCCAATTGCGAGGTGCCGCCCCAACCTTGCTCATTCGCCAGGACGCCGACGAAACGTCTTCTGTTTCTCTCGTTCAATTCCAAGAGTACTCGATTGATTGCCTGATGTTGTTGAGCGGTTTTTCCATAAGGATGTTTTTGACAACTCATGCAAGTGCATTGATGAATTTTTCGCTTCGTTTTCTTCTGCATTGTGCTTGTCCTGGTTTGCTTTTTTCAAGACAAGATTATCACATTTTTCAATTGTTCAAGTTATTTTTGGACAAACCCTAAGTACGTGGTCACTCCTTCCCATAGGAAAAGGGTTTTCAGTTGCTCTGCGTAGCCGTAATCCGACAGACGCTTTGCGAGGGGCTCGCGAGTGAAATCGACAGGGACGAACGTGACGTAGCCTGGCAGGCCACCCGGTCCCAGGATGCGTGCCAGCTTCTTCAGCTTGTTCTTCTGGGTGGCGGGGTGGTCCACCTCGAAGACCTTTACCCCTTTTTTAAGCCGGTTGAAACGGTACGCACGCGAATCGAAACCGGCCCCCAGGATCACCAGCTGCTGAATTCCGCCGTCCAGAGACTCGGAAAGCAGGTCATCCATGTAACGACAGCGGGCGACTATGAAGCCGAGATCTCCTGCGGCGCGTTTCTCAGCGTAATTGGTAGCGGTTACTCGCTTCATGAATGAGTAATACCAGCCAGGGAGGAATGCCCGCGCGAGCAGGTCGCTGCAAATGCGTTCATCGGCCGGCTTTTCCATCTCGATGGCGCGTTCTGCCGCGGTGGCCATCGCGGTGAAGCTGGATTGGTTTGGTCGCATCGATCACGTCCTTTCAACTATTGTTCATTGCCTCCAGAGACTTTGCAGAGTGTTGATATTTTTCTCTTGAATCTTTTAGACCGCCAGCGGTTAACAGGTGACGGTCCCGGCGCTGCCATCCACCGTGATGGTTTGCCCAGTGTGAATGCGCCGGGTGGCTACGCCGGTGCCGAGGACAGCCGGGATGCCGTACTCACGCGCCACGATGGAGGAGTGGCTCAAGGGACCCCCGATATCCGTGACGATGGCAGAGGCCATTGCAAAAAGAGGCGTCCAGGCGGGAGTGGTGGCAGGTGCCACCAGCACATCACCAGGACGCATCCGGTTGAAATCCTGCGGCCCGAGCAGGACACACGCTGGGGCGGTCACCCTGCCCTGGCTGGAACCGAAGCCTTTGATCACATTCTTGTCATCGCTTGGGCCCCCGCTGGTGAGTTTTTCAACATCCATTCCCATGTATTTTGAGCCGAGAGGCAGTGTCACCGGTGGAGTTAATCGCTGCTCTGCCTTCCAAACCGCCCGGCGATTGGTAACTTCTTCAACCATGGATGACATGGATTGGCCCTGGTCGAGCGTAACAGCCGCCTGGTCCACCTCTTTCTCGTACAACCAGAACACATCATCCGGCTGCTCGATCGCGCCTGCCAGGACCAGCCTGTGTCCAAGCTCGCGTACCATCTTTCTGAGCTGCGGGTAACCCAATCCTAAGTCTGAAAGACCATCTTCTCGCAGGGGAGCATATCTCTGTGCGCTTTTCACCTGCTTTTGGAAGATCCACAGCTTCGGACCATGCAGTCTCTTTAGCATTCTCTGGGTTGCCTGCTCTCTACGTTCGGCGAGTGCTTGCACACGGGTATACGGGCTGCCGACCTTATCCAGCAAATACATCCGGCAGGTCTCCAGGAGCGGGGCAGGATCGTCCGCCGCTACCGCCTTTGAGAAGTCCAGATCGTATGTGAAGTGTCCATACTTCGCCAGATGCTCCCTGAAGCGGCGCTGCCACTCATGCCATTCATCAGGATTTAAGCCAGCTGGTGGATTGGTGCTTTCCAGCTCAGCTGCCAATTGAGTAGCAGAGGTTGTTTTCAGGTGTGCTGCCAGCTCATTGCAAGTGCGCGCCCACACCGCCAGATCATTGAGTGCCAGCTCGGCCTGGATGGGCATGGATTTGAATCCCATCACAAAGACTGGTGCATCCGGATCGCCCATTTTCTTGATCACGCGGTTGTAAACCTGGGTGAACATGGTTTCGCTGCCCATCGCGGTCGCTACGGGTCCGGTTTGCAGCACCGTATACAATTGCATCGTCTCGCCGGTCAGCTCGCGTATGCCTTTAAGCAACTCAGCAGCGGCGTAATCTCTCAGTGGCTTTGTTTGCCAGTGTTGGATTGCCTCAATATAATGATTGTGCGCCTGTTGCCGGCGCGGTTCCGATTGTTTAAACATCCAGTTCATTTTAAAAATCATAGACACGGACATTCGCACTGTCGCCCACCAGCCAATATTCACATTCATGTAACCATAATCATTGATCGTTTCGAACCATCTGATTTTCCAATTCCATTCCTTTACACCCACTATCCAGGCAAACAAACGGCGTGTAGCATCCTCGATGATCGATCCTCCCAACGTGGAAAACAAAGGGGTGAGCGGTTCGGGAAGCTGCTCAATGATGCTGGCCCGCATATATTTTCCATTCGGCTCGGGCAATTTCCATTCCGTCGGTGGTTCTATCTGGACTTCGGGAAGTGCGGTGATTGGGCGAGCCTGGAGGATGGCGAATTTCCCCCCGGAAAGCGCCCACTCGATATCCATCGGCATTCCATAAAGGCTCTCGATTTGGATGCCAAAATTCGCCAACTTGGCCACCTGCCTGTCGCTCAAGACAGGGGCATTTACCTTGGAATCTGGAACCGGTTGCTCGCATGTGCCAGTTTCCATCTGGACAGTCATGATCTGCTTTGCGGCGGTCTCGCGCCGGAGTAGATGTCCCGCGGACTTGCCCGCGGTCATCGTGTCGGGGGTCACCGCACCGGAAACGACCGCTTCACCCAACCCCCAGGCAGCATTGATGACAACCTCCTCACTCCTGCCGCTCATTGGGTTGGCGGTGAACATAACGCCGGCAGCCTCCGCTGGGACCAGTTCCTGGACGACGACCGCCAGGGCCACGCTTTTCTGGTCGATGCCATTCTTGATGCGGTAGCCGATGGCGCGCGATGTCCACAGCGAGGCCCAGCAGCGCTTGACTGCTTCCAGGAGCGCCTGCCTGCCGTGTATATTCAAATATGTTTCCTGCTGGCCGGCAAAGGAGGCATCCGGCAAATCCTCTGCGGTGGCGGAGGAGCGCACCGCCACGGGAACCTTCTTAAAATCCGCGTAGGCAGTTGAAACGGCACCGGCGATTTCTGCTGGAATCTGCCCCATGGTGAAAAGCTCACCGATCCGCCGGGAGGCTTTTTCGAGGGTGGTTAGCTGCGCAGGTTCTGTTCCCTGGATCGCATCCAGAATCTGAGGCTGAAGCGCATTATCCGCGACGAATTGGCGGTAGGCCTCTGTGGTTACATGAAAACCATTCGGGACTGGCAAGCCGGCACGGGAAAGCTTTGCCAATGACATTCCCTTCCCGCCTACATTTTCGAGTGTGGCGTTCAGGCTGGAGAGCGGCAGAATGAATTCAGGCATGATGACCTCGGTCCTTTTCGTTCATCGGGACGGCCTGCTGCGTATCGGTCTGCAGGAAATAATGATGCCTCCCGTATTCCAGGGAGGCATTGATGCCATATGAGACCCGCCGCGGTATGCCAACGGGCTGCCCCCACTGGTTGAGCTTTGGCACTGCGTAGCGTAGTGGGACCCATCCTGGGTTCCCCAGCCGCTTCGGATGAGGCCTTCGGCCGACCTCCTCTGGTCTACCCCTTGGCATCTCTCGATATTTCAGGGCAGCGGCTTGTGTCTCGCGCAGACGCCTCGCCTAACGAGGGACTTAATTATTTCTGGACAGATTTTAGGCGGATTCGGAAAAATGTCAATAGGCGAATTTCAATCCTAAATCCGCAATAATCAAAATGTAGACAGGGGTGATAATAATTCAGGTTAACAGAAGTTAATACACAAATTGTTTTTGATCCTTTACGCCGTTGGCCAGATCTGCCGCGGGATTTATTATATACTTCGATCCCTCTTTTGAGCTACTTCAACCCATATGAGTAAAAGCTGTTATTGGAAGACCTAATCATTCGAGCGAGATTGTGTAGGTTTTCTGGTTCCTCACTTTATCGGGTTTATAATCGGCAGAATAATTTCATGCGATCGCCGGGGTCCATCAATTCTTTGATGGACCCCAAAACATATCTGCAACCATTCTCACCATCCAGAGGAAGCCGATGACATCAATCTCCGCCCGCAGAATGAATTCCCCTCACCGTCCTACTCAGGTGCGGCACAAACGGTTGTGGGGGTTGATGTTGATCTCTCCATGGCTTGTTGGCATGGTAATCTTTAAGCTGGCTCCCATTCTGGCTACATTTGGGATTTCTTTTACAATTTTTTATCTTCTCACCCCTGATCAGATCCAATATATCGGGCTTGAGAATTACATCAACTTGTTTAAGGATCCCAACCTGGGGATCGCCTTTTTCGGGACGATCAAGCTGGCCTTGATCATCATTCCCCTCCAGGTCGTTGCAGCCATTCTGCTGGCCACTCTGCTCAGCAACCAGAAGCTGCGCTTTAAGAACATCCTGCGAGTGTTATTCTTCCTCCCCAGCATTATCCCAACCGCTGCCGCCATGTTTATGTGGCAAGGCTTCACGGACCCGCGTTCCGGCTGGCTCTACACAATTTTTCTAAACCCTCTCGGTCTGAAAAACCTTGTCCATTTTTCTTCCCGGGGAACCACACCTTCTCTTCTCATCCTGAGCACTTTCTGGTCGATCGGTCCGGGGTTCCTGATCATCATGGGCAGCATGCAGGGTATCCCGCTCGATATCTTCGAGGCCGCCCTGGTGGATGGCGCTTCCCGTCTGAGGCGCTTTTTCTCGATCACCGTGCCAATGGTTACACCAGCTATCTTTTTTACCCTGATACTCAACCTCACGGCCATTTTCGGCGGTGCTATCCTTTTGGACCGGGGAAGTACGTTCAACAGCAGTGTCTCCTCAGTGGATGAATACCTCTATTATATTCTTTTCAAAACGTTCAAACTCGGGTCGGCTGCAAGCCTGGCCTGGATTTTCTTTTTGTTCATGCTGGTGCTGGTCTTGATCTTGTTCGCAACATCAAAATTCTGGGTTTTCTTTCCGGACCAGGAGAAATGAGAATGACAACACAACTGTCTACACTTCGCCGGCATTTCTCCTTGCGGAATTTCACTGTTCCGTCCAGGATCCGACGTTTATTGGATCATGGATCTTTCAACTTGTTTGTTTGGCTCGTGCTTATCTTTTATCTTTTACCGGTCGTCTTCATGGTAATCACTGCTTTCAAATCCACGATCCAGCTCACCGATAACAAAGCTCCCTGGTACCCATCGCAATTGGCGACCTTTGAATATAATGGCAGCGCTTACCAGCTCTATCTGGTGCCCATAGAACGTGGGACGAGAAAGCTGGCGCTTATACAACCAGGAGCGAATGTAAGCGGTTTCATCGATCCACAGAATCCCGGAGCCGGCTTAATCGAGTGGCAGGGTGACTGGAAATCCCTTGCAGTGGTGTACGAGCCGTATCTAGCATGGTCCAATTTCACGAGACTGTTTACGGACCTGCCCTTCCCCCAAATGGTGGGAAATACTCTACTTTTGGTGCTGATCGGTGAAATCGGCGTGCTGGCGTCCTCGATCCTGGTTGCCTATGGTTTTTCCCGTTTTCCCATGCCCGGTGGTGATATTCTCTTCTATGTGCTGATTGCCACAATCTTGGTCCCGGAAAAAGTCACATTTATCCCCACCTTTTTCTTCTATGTAAAACTATTGCACTGGCAGGGGACAATTTACCCACTGGTTGTCAACCTGTTCTTCGGGAATGCCGTATATATTTTTCTCTTGCGCCAGAATTTCAAGAGTCTTCCCATTGATCTGGAGGAATTTGCCATGCTGGACGGAGCAGGCCCAGTGCGAAGATTGTTTTCTGTCGTTCTGCCTCAGACGTGGCCCGCGGTGGTCACGATCGCACTGTTGCAGTTCTTCTACACCTGGAATGAAACTCGTCTGGCCTCCCTTTATCTGAGCACGAACTCGCACCTTATGCCCGTCTCACTCGCCGTTCAGACCTACCAATCATTGTTGCCGATCCAGAACATGATTGAGGCTGGCAGTGTTGTAGTGATGGCCATCCCGGTAATTGTGCTGATCTTTTCCCAGCGACTCTTTATGAGGAGCATGATCATTACCGGAATGGAAAAAAGGTGAATTGGGTTTGTTGACTGAAACTCCCCACAGCTTTAGATGTGGGGAGTTTCAGTACTGGTTTTGCCTTCTAAAAACCGCAGGTGACGAAGGCGTTTTACACTCCAGCTTATTTATTTGATGGTATAGGTCACCCCGGTATACGGCGTGCTGCAGTTCGTCCCGCAGCTTGCCGGGAACGAAAACAGGTAGTTGCGACCGTTGTTGATCAGTTGATTGTTTACATCATAGACGCGTATTTGATAACTCGATCCGCCGGTCGTTGTGGGGCCAATGAGGTAATCCTGGCCCATATCCGAGTCCATGGTGGCAGCTACCCATGCACCGTTGGCATAATAGTCCACGCCGTGAATGCCGTTTTGCAGGTGGGTAATGGCGATAGGCGTCCACCAGATTTGAGCATTCTCGATGAAGCCAATATTGATGTCACCCGTATAATTTGGCGCAGTAATGAACTGCCAATAAATCTGCCGGTTGTTCCAGTGATTAGGATACATATCACCTACCGGTTGGCCATTAAGCATAAACAGGTTTAATGAAGGCTGGGCCAAATCGAGATGGTAGGGATCATCTCGACACCAGGCATTGCCATCTTGACAGCTATCGGCAACGATCATGTTGAGCGTTGCACCGTTATATGCATCGCTCACCCAGCCGGTTCCACCGCGGCAGAATGGTTGATTTTGGGCACCGTCATTGGTTCCATTGCAATAATTACCGATGGTCACCTGGACCCAGCGCCCACAGTTCAGGCCGTTATTAAACAGGCCGATCTCACTGGCATATTGGGCTGGGATGGGGCGTGGCAGTGTCGTGGAATAGTCACCCGGGGTATTCTGGACATTCAGCGCAACGAAGTTCTGTGAATCCAGGGCTGACTGCGTTATCCCACAACCGCCGTATGGACTCCCCAGGCCAGCGAAGTAGGTTGCATTGCCGGTATATAGAGAGCCGGTTGGATTTGTTGGCGTCGGTGTGTAAGTAGGTGTGACTGTGGGAGTCCGGGTAGGTGTACAGGTGACAGGTGGTGTGGTTGTGATCGAGATATATGTGGCCGTATTGTTGTTTTCGTTGCTCTCGGCTACTTGGTTGTTGATGTCCACGGTCACCGTTACACTGCCGGTCTTGGCAAACCACAGCGTCACGCGCGCGCCAGCCGCCAGGCCGGCGGTGACGGTTTGCTGTAAGCCACTTACATCCACGACGAAGGGTCCCGCTGCGACGGGGCCGTTGTTTATCACCGTGACATTTATGCCAAAGTTATAGTTGGTCGTACAGCCGCCGGTCCAGCCCTGAGGTGCTGTGACAATACTGTATATGGCCAGGTCCGGCAAGTTCCCCGGGAGAGGCGTGTTGGTGATGGTAGTTGTGGCTGTCGAGGTGGGCGTGCGTGTCCGGGTAGGCGTACGCGTGAAGGTGGACGTGGGGCCGGTCGCAGTGTTAGTGCGAGTGGGCGTGGAGGAGGGAGTATTTGTTGGACCGCCGCCACAAGCTGTCCCATTCAATGCGAAGGCCGTTGGCGCACTATTCGACCCGCTGTAATTCAGGTTGAATCCGAAATTGACGGTTCCTCCACTGGCCGCGATGGTCCCGTTGTAGCTCAAATTGGTGACCGACACCGCGGCGCCGGACTGGGTAAATGTTCCGTTCCAAAGGCTGGAGATGATCTGGTTCCCAGAAAATGTCCAGGTTAAGGTCCAGCCGTTGATCACAGACGCACTTCCGTTCGTTATGATGACATTCACGGTGGCGCCTGATCCCCAGTCATTCACAATGCTGTAATTGACCGAGCAAGTATTTGCCGCGGAGACGATATTCTGAGGGATTAATGTTAGGGCCATGATGAGGATTATCAGGATAGAAAGAACCCGCAAAATTTTCATGATCATTCTCCTTTTTTTAATTTGATCAGATTGGTTAGGGGTTGGACATGGAAGCATCAAAGCCCAACCCCCAACCGTTTAGAATTCCCGCATGGGAGCTTACTTGCAGGTCACTCTATTCAACTGGAAGCTCGCAGGCGGAGTGTTCGTTCCGCTGTAATTGGCGTTGAAGCCGAAATAGCCGGCGTTGGCGAATGGTTCAATCCGGGGAGGGGTTGGCCAGGAAACAGGCCACCCCTCCCCGGAAAATCCACCAAGTTTGAGCTACTTGGCTTCAAAGTGACTCCAGGCGTAGTTGCCCGTGTAACTGATGTACCAGTTGCCATTGATCTTGGCGGGTAATTGGCTCGCTGTGGCGTACAAGTTGGTGAAGCTCACGCCGTTGACCGTCAGGTTGGCCAGGTTCCAGGAGTTAATGTAGGACAGGCTGCTGATCTGCCAGCAGAATGTGCCTGCGCCATCGAACGTGAAGGGCGCCGTGATGACGGTCGCCGGGCTGCAGGTTGCTCCGCCGGTGGGAGTACGAGAGGGCGTAGCCGTCGATCCGGTGGGCGTATTTGTCCGGGTCGGAGTACGGCTGGGTGTGGCCGTCACTCCGGTGGGAGTATTTGTTCGAGTTCGGGGTGCTGGTAGGGGTCACGGTGACAAGGGTGGGTGTGCTCGTCCGGGTCGCTGTGCGGCTTGGAGTCGCGGTCACCCCTGTGGAGGTTCTGGTCGGCGTTTGGGTTGGTGGAGGTAGTGTTCCGCCGCCACCGCCCGACCCGCCACAAGAAATGGAATAGCTGTTCGTGGTGAAGGTCAGGCCGCCCGGGGCTGAGGTGTCCTCGAATCCAAACTGGAATTTTCCCAGGGGCCCGTCACCAATCCAGCCCTGGCTCTTGGTCCAGTTGAGCAGGGCCAAAATGTCAACGCTCCCTGAAGTGATATTGCCCTGCCGAACGAACGAAACAACATTGGCCCCCCCATGGTAGACATCCCAGGTATGCCCGCCGACGGTAACGTTCGCAGCGCTGATGACCGGAGTCCCATCGCTGTTCCAGGATGCGGCAATTGGGCCAACGGCACCGTTCTTGTTCATCCAGATCATGATTTCGCTGGGGACCCAGATGTCGTAGGCTGTCTCATAAGACCCGGTGGAGGGCACGGTGACATTAAAGCTGCTGGTGCAGCTTCCCAGGGTACTGATGGTTTTCCCGGTCAAGTCGAGAGAAGCATTCGGGTAAGACTTGACGCCGCTTGTTTCTGGGAAATTGGCGTTTACCCACCAGTTCGAAGCAGATTCGGCTGAGATCATCTGGGTGCCCGAGGTAGCACCCCAGGCGTTGTTGAACATGGTGAAGGGGGTAAATAGCATCGAGCCGTACTGGGCAATGGAGCACCACGCGGCATGGCAACCGGTAATCCCACTGGAGCCTACTGCTGAAAAATTGCCATTGACGCTGCTGGATTTATAGTAGACATAGTATGTGCCGGTGGTATCCCTGAGCATTTGATCGGTGACGACGTACTGGTTGGTGTAATCCACGCCGGTCACCTGAACGACATCCGCGCCCCAGGACTGGATGTATGCGCCGAGCTCGGTGGATGCCCAGCAGAACTCTCCGACGCCGCTGTAACTGAATGGCGCAGTAATCGTGGTTACTGTGGAGCACCCGGTGGGGCAGGTACAGCCAGTCGCCCCTCGGGCGCCCTGGTCGGGTAGGAACAATGCTCCGATGAGTACAACCAGGGCGATTACGCCCACCAATGCGATTAAATATCCTTTTTTCATCCTTCCTCCTTTGGCTGATTCAATTTCACGTTGGCACACGTACTGCTTTTTACTCATTTCATGGTGGTGGGCGCGGGTTATTTTCGCATTCACCACCATTCGTTACCATCTCATTTTGACCAGCAATTACTCGCAGGTCACCCCATTCAGGGTGAAGCTGGATGGGTTGATATTGGCGCCGAAATAGCTGGCGTGGACACATAGTTCAATCCGGGGAGGAGCTGGCCTGGAAACCGGCTTGCCCCTCCCCCGCAAAAGCAACCAAGTTTGTGTTACTTGGCTTCGAAGTGACTCCATGCGTAATTGCCCGTGTAGCTGATGTACCAGTTGCCGTTGATCTTGGCGGGCAATGCGCTGGCTGTGGCGTACAAGTTGGTGAAGCTCACGCCGTTGACCGTCAGGTTGGCCAGGTTCCACGAGTTAATGTAGGACAGGCTGCTGATCTGCCAGCAGAATGTGCCTGCGCCATCGAACGTGAAGGGCGCCGTGATGACGGTCGCCGGGCTGCAAGTTGCCCCGCCGGTGGGTGTAAAGGTCGGCGTGTTGGTGACGGTTGTCGGCGTCGGCGTCCGGGTCTGGGTGGGCGTATTGGTCACGACCGTATTGGTCGGTGTCGGCGTGCGCGTCGGAGTATTGGTCGCACCGGTGGGCGTGTTGGTCTGCGTCGCGGTGCGCGTGGGCGTATTGGTCACCACCGTATTGGTCGGTGTCGGCGTGCGCGTCGGGGTGTTCGTCGGTCCCGTCGTGGGCTCACTGCCCCAAGACAGCACACCGTTCAGGTAGGCTGGGATACTCGGCCAATCCGTATAACTCGTCGGCAGGGCCCCGGTGGTATGCCACCAGTCATTGGAACCGTTGTAATTGCTGCTCCAATCCTTCAGGTGCAAAGCGGTGTCAAACTCCCAAGTCCCGCCAGGAGCCAGCGACGTCGTGCCGTAGCCGACGGTAAAGTAGTAGGTTGTACCGGAAGCCAAGGTCGGGCCGCTGACCGTCGCTGCACCGGATTGGTCGTAATATTTCTCTAAGGCGTAATTGGAGGCGGCCTGTGAGCCATCCAATGTGAAGTAGATGCGCGCCGAGACTCCCGTGAGGGCGTTCGCCCCGGTATTCAACAGGCGGAAGTGGAAGGCGGACTGCTGGGTGTTATCCGTACCGCCGGAGACCAATTGCACCCTCAAGCCGGGAAGAGGGGTGGGGGTGATGGTCGGTGTAAGCGTCTGCGTGGGGGTGGGTGTGGGGCTGCAGCCCGTGCAGGGAGTAGGCGTCGGGCCGCCGGCAGGGATGGAATAGGTGACAAGCGAGCGGGCCGGTACTGTAGCCGTGAATGAGCCGCCGGTAATGGCAACACCTGTCTGTTGGGCAGTATTGTTCGCGGCGTTCGTCAGGTAGGGCGTGGCAGTACTGCCGTATGTCGCTCCCTGGAGGGAGAAGGTCACTGGCTGGTCCGTCGTTGCGGTGTTGAGGACGACAATGGCATATGTGCCGTCACTATTTTTTGCTGCGGTGATGTCCAAATTCGAATTCGTGTTGGTGGCATCAATCCGCGTGGCGCCGGGTCGGATGAAACGGCTGTAGTTGGCAAACGCCCACAGGCGGGAAGAAACCGTGTAGTTTCCAGAATTTTAAGTTGATGAACGCCTCGTTATCGCTGTTGCTGGAATTCAATTCAGCGAACCACCAATACAGAAAGCCGTTGACATTGGCATTGGTGAGCGCATTCCAGATATTTTGTGCCCAGGCGAAACCGGATGCGTCCGAGCCGTCATCCCATGCGGTGGAAAATGAATCGAAGGTGCCAGTCTCGGTTTCCCAGACGTGTTTGCCGGCATTTACCGCCGAGGTGATCGGGGAGGTAATCACGCCATTCGGGCTGGAGTAATAGCCGTGGCCGGTCACGAGGCCAAGATAACCGCTGGCGGTCGAATCGGCCAGGATCCCGCTGGCATAGGTACTGGCATTGGCCCAGCTGGTCGCCTCACAGCATTCGGCTTTTGTCGTCAATCCGGCTGCCGCCAGGGTGGGTCCGAGGTAATTCTTGATGAAGTCAATGTTCTGTGGCATGGCCGTATTGATAGTACCCCGACTGCCTGAAACGTTCGTGGCATCCCAGTTCATGCCGGCATAGCTGGGGCTCAACTCGGGCTCGTTTTCGAACCCGATGTACTTGAGGGTGATCCCTGCATTCTTGTAAAAGGTCGTATATTGCGTCAGGTAGTTGGCATAGGCCTGGCGCCAATCACCGCTCGAGCAGGTTGGCGCGCCGGGTGCGCCGCAAAGATATCCTCCATTGGTAAGAGCGTTGTTGGTCTTCATGAAGGCGGGGGAGCTCCAGGCATCCGCAACAACGGTTACGCCGGGGTACAAGCCCATCGCCTGTTGGGTGAACCAGACCTGGCCGCTGTCGGGATCGGATGTATTCCATACATAGGTAGGTGTGACGGTTGGGCCGCCAGGATTGTTTGGCTCGATGGAGGCCAGGTTGTCGCCATCGCCGCTGGCGGGTACGCCGGTAACCATGGCTGTTGACGAACCCACTTCATGGCGGATGATCGTCAGGCCAGCACCGCTGGTTGTGCTGAATAGATCCTGAATGATTTGCTGTGATTGCGCTGTGGTGAGCCCGCTGCTGTCACCCCGAATGTACGCGCCGGTATGGAACGCGTCGGAGGCGCCAAACCCGTCGATCACCTGGTGAGTAACGGCAGCATTAATCGTTACCGTGGTGGCTGCTCCGACCGTCAACGACGGCCAGGCCAGCCCGGCTATGAGGATCATCATCATAACGAGACTGGCCAGGATGCTCTTTGAATTAATTGATCTGGACATGGTTGTTTCCTTCCTTTGGCCGGGCGAACGTACCCGGTTTTACTCAAAGGGCTCTGGCAGGACAGCAGTTCAAGCGCTTCCCAGCCAGGGCTTGTGAATTACTTGGCTTCGAAGTGACTCCAGGCATAATTTCCCACGTACGAAACGTACCAGTAACCGTTTATTTTCGCGGGTAACGAGCTCGTGAGGACATACTTGTTGGTATAGTCGACGCCGTTGATGATGAGGCTGGAGAGGTTCCAGGAGTTGATGTAGGAGCCCAGGTTGCTGGTCTGCCAGCAGAACGTGCCTGCTCCGTCATATGTAAAGGGCGCCGCGATGCTGGCTGTAACCGGGCTGCAGGCTAGGCCGCCCGTGCCTGTCGGCGTAGGTGTGAACGTCCGGGTCGGCGTAGGCGTCGGCGTGAAGGTGGAAGTCGGTCCCTGGCTCTGCTGTACGATGGTCAGCGCAGCGCCGTTGCGGTCAACCGAAGTGGTCAGCGTATAATCGGCGTACTGGCAGCTCCCATTGGTAACGGCCTTGATGTGGGCGGAAACCGAGAGGTGGTGGGTAACACCCGGGTTGAGTGTGATGGTCACGAGGGCAGGGCTGGTGGTGCTGAAGCTCCCGGTCACGGTAAATGATCCGGATTCGGCAGTGACGGTCACCGAATCGCTGTTCCCGGTCCGCACGGTGATCACCTGGGTGAGCAGGGTGGTTGGGGAGGTAACCGGATCCACCGACAACGGTTCGGGGGTATTCGCCGGGCAGAATACCGTGGAGGTCGAAGTGAGCGTGGGCGTTCGTGTGAGGGTGCGGGTCGGCGTGCGCGTCGGAGTTGGGCTGACACCCGTCGGCGTGTTGCTGGGGGTGGACGTGCGCGTGGCCGAGGCTGTTGTTGTAGGGGTACTACTGAGCGTCGGCGTCCGCGTGGGCGTCGGGGTAACGCCTGTCGGCGTGCTGGTCTGCGTGGTGATGGTTCCACCAGGCTCCTGGCCCGCGGCAAGCGCGCCATTAACGTATATTGGGATATAGCTCGTGGTGGTGTAGGATGCCGGCAAGGCACCCGCGGCATAGCCGCTGTGCCACCAATCATTGGCGCCATTAAAAGTGCTGCCCCAGCTGCTCAGGTGCATGGCTGTCTGGAACTCCCATGTGGCGCCGGCAGCCAGCGCGGCCGTGCCGTAGCTGATTGGGAAGTAGTAGGTCGTGCCGGAGACCAGCAGGGGCGAGCCGACGGTCGCCACGCCGGATCCGTCGTAGTATTTCTCGAGCGCATAGCTGGAGGCGGCGTTAGAGCCGTCGAGCGTGAAGTAGATGCGCGCCGCCAGGCCGGAGACCGCGCTCGTGCCGCTGTTCTTGATCGAGAACGCGAAGGCCGTCTGCTGGTTGTTGTCCGTGCCGCTGCTCTTGATCGACACGACGAAGCTGCCACAGGTATTACAGGGTGTCAAGGTGATCGTCGGGGTGCGGGTGGGGGTGCGGGTCGGGGTGGCAGTGCAGGTCGTGCAGGGAATGGCGCCTTGCATGATGGCATTCAGGGCACCTTGATCGACGATCGCCCCGGTGTTCCGGTCGAACAGGGCCATCCCATTGCTCTGGGTGGGGAGGACGCCGTTATCCCAGTAGAACGTTTTCATGCCGTTGCTGGTCGCGGCCTGGTTGATGTACTTGAGGTAGTATTGCCGGGAACCGACGTCGAGGTTCGGCCGCATGGCCACGCCGTACTCGCCAATGATGACCGGGATGCCAGCGTCGACCCACTTCGCCCTGACCTGGCTGAACAGGTTGTCCACATAGCTTTCCTGCGCCCACGTGCACGCGCTCTGGACCGGATAGGGTGCGCCCCAGTATAAGCAGCTCCCGCTGGGGTTCAAGGTGTAGTCATAGGGATCGTAGTAGTGCACCTCGACGATCAACCGGTTGCTGACGGTGTCCGTGGGCATGGTGAAGTAATCCAGGCCGTACTGCATGTTCGTGTTATAGGTCTGGACGACGAGGGTCCTCGTGGCATTGTTGCCGCCCGTCGCGCGTACGGCATCTACGAAGGTTTGAAGGTACGATTCCTGGACGGTGATGTATTCAGTGGTAGGCGTGTTGTAGTCGTAATGTACCTCGTTCGTGCCGGCAAAAAGAAGATGTTCGTTGTAGCTCTGGAAGTAGTTGGCGATTTGAGTCCAGTAGGCTTTCTGCTTCGCGTTCACCGACGCCTGGGCTGCATACGTGGGATTATTCTCGAGCCAGCCGCCATCCCAGTGCTCGTTGAGGATGACGTACATGCCGTCGTTGATGGCATAATCCACGACCTGTTTGACTCTCGCCAGCCATGCAGGGTCGATCTGGAGCGTAGTCTGATCGGCATGGCCGTCCCAGGCACATGGAATGCGCACGGCATTGAACCCAGCGGCCTTCACACTGTCGATGAGCTGCTGGGTGATCATCGGGTTGCCCCACGCCGTTTCCCCGCCGGTAGACTCCAGAGAGTTCCCGATGTTCCAACCGACCGTGATCTGGCTGGCCACCTGGGACGCCGTCGGAAGGGTTGTCGCTGCCTGGGCCACCATGGGCGCGAATTGGAGCAGGGCGACCACGAGGGTCACGATGACTGCTAGATAAAGAAAACGCCTTTGCTTCATCCTGTGTATTCTCCTCTCTGAATTCATTGGGGTTGGTGGCGGCTTTCCCACTTTACCAATCCCTCACGTGACGGGTGGAGCTTATTCGAGCAGGGGCGGATCGCGATCCGCCCCTGCCGACCAAATTACTTGGCCTCGAAGTGACTCCAGGCGTAATTACCTACATAGGAAACGTACCAATAGCCATTTATCTTTGCAGGTAAAGCACTGGTGAATGTGTATTTATTGGTGAAATCGACTCCGTTTACCGTCAACTTGGCCAGGTTCCAGGAGTTGATGTACGAGCCGAGGTTGCTGGATTGCCAGCAGAATGTACCAGCTCCGTCCTGGGTGAATGGGGCGGTGATGGTGGCATTCACCGGACTACAGGTAGAGCCACTGCCGCCCGTGGCCGTTGCTGTCGGCGTGCGCGTGAATGTTGGGGTTGGGCCGGTGGGAGTGCGAGTTGGGGTGCGTGTCTGTGTGGGGGTGAGTGACCGAGAAGGCGTGTAGGTCGGGGTGTTAGACGCGGTTGGGCCGATGCCGGCGAGGTGATTTTTCAAGCCGAGTCCATAGTTCGTGGCGGTTCCGCTGTAGTCTGAGATCAGGGAAGGACCCGAGCTGCAGTCCCAGGTGTTCCAGGTCCAGCCAAGGTAGCTGGCGTTATGGGAATCCATCCAGGCCATAAATGAATTGACAAACGAATGGGCGCAGTCATTTTCGCCAAATTCGCCAGCGATCAAGGGAACCTTCGCAGCCACAGGTGCGGCATTGGTATCCCAGCAGCTGGAATTCGAGCAGACGTTGAAGTTGTAAACATGCCAGGAGGCTGCCAGGTTGTTCTGCGGATCAGTTGGCTTGTAGGTCAGCCACTGTGACAGTGCGTTTGAGTATTCCAATCCGCCGAGCATGATGATGTTGGTTGCGCCCGTATTGCGGACCGCGGTTACCAGGCTCTGCATTCCTGCGGCGGTGTAACTGACGCCAGAGCAGCTGCCCCCATCCCGCCAGCAGGTCCAGCCTGCAGTCGTGTCGCTGTTGTTGTCCGGGTAGGGTTCATTGAACAGGTCGAAGATGACCGAGCTGTTGCTCTTGAAGGTGTTGGCGACCGAGGTCCAGAAAGCCGGGCTGTGATCAGCGTCCGGCATCGGCGTCTGCGCGGTGGCCAGAGTGGAGCCGGGTGCGCCCCAGTGCAGGTCAAGGATGGCAACAATGCCGTTGCTGTTGAGCAGGTTGACGAAGTTGACAATGGCCGACTGGTAATTCGAGCCGGCATAAGCCGAATTGACCCCATTGATTGCCAGCCAGCAGTCTTCATTCATCGGGATGCGGACGGCATCGATCTTCCAGGTCAGCATCGCCGCGACTGCTGTGGAATCCACCGGGCTGTCAAATATTCCTTTGCCCTGGACACAGCTGTATTCGGCCCCGGATTTATTGACGCCCAGCAGGCGGACTACTTGACCGGACCCGTTCAGAATCTGATTGCCTGAAACATGCAGCCCCGTGATCGAGGTCGCCGCTGAGCTGGGGCGGGCCTGGGGCAGCAGCAGACCGAGGAGCACGAGGCATACGGTAGCACAAGTTACCAGGACGCGTTTGGATGTCATTCTTACCTCCTTGAAAAGGTTGTGATGATAGGGTGGAGTAATTTTGCGATACACTGTTCAGCTATCCAATTGCCAATGCTTGTTCCTCCTTTACCTTTTGATCTCGAATAGATCAATATCGGATACGCCTTCTGGCGGTAAACCCGTCTTTGAATTTTGGGGTGGGCGCTGCACTGGACAGCACCCACCCCTTTGGGAAAGACCCATTATGTTTACTTGCAGGTCGTCCCATTCAAGGAGAAGCTCGAAGGGTTGGTGTTGGTACCGCTGTAGTTGGCGTTGAACCCGAAGGTCACTGTTCCTCCATTGGCTCCAATCGCCGCATCGTAACTCGCCTTGACGACGGAGACTGAGGCCTCTGTTTGCGTGTAGGTTGCGCTCCACCGTGTAGTTCCTTGCAGGTGATACCGTCGAGAATGAAGGCGGCCGGATTGATATTGGTGCCGAAATAGCCGGTGTGGACGCATGGTTCAATCCGGGGGAGGGGTTGGCCTGGAAACAGGCTCACCCCTCCCCGGAAAATCCACCAAGTTTGAGCTACTTGGCTTCGAAATGGCTCCAGGAGTAATTGCCCGTGTAGCTGATGTACCAGTTGCCATTGATCTTGGCGGGCAATGCGCTGGCTGTGGCGTACAAGTTGGTGAAGCTCACGCCGTTGACCGTCAGGTTGGCCAGGTTCCACGAGTTAATGTAGGACAGGCTGCTGATCTGCCAGCAGAATGTGCCTGCGCCATCGAACGTGAAGGGCGCCGTGATGACGGTCGCCGGGCTGCAAGTTGCCCCGCCGGTGGGTGTAAAGGTCGGCGTGTTGGTGACGGTTGTCGGCGTCGGCGTCCGGGTCTGGGTGGGCGTATTGGTCACGACCGTATTGGTCGGTGTCGGCGTGCGCGTCGGTGTGGCGGTGGAACCAGTAGGCGTATTGGTTGGTGTGGGTGTACGGGTAGGCGTTGCAGTTGACCCGGTAGGTGTATTCGTCCGTGTGGCAGTTCGGCTGGGAGTGTTGGAGCGGGTCGGCGTACGGGTTGGAGTGGCTGTGGCGCGAGTAGGTGTACTCGTCCAGGTGGGCGTGCGGGTCGGTGTGGAGGTCGCGGCAGTGGGAGTGCTTGTCCAGGTGGGCGTGCGGGTCGGTGTGGCGGTTGCTGCGGTGGGTGTGGTCGGCGTGCCTGTTCCGATCGGCGGTTCCTGCCCGTACACTTTGACCCCATTCAGATAGATCGGGATGTACTGCGTGTCAGCAAGCGTCGTGGTCAAACCCTGGTGGCTCCAGTCATTGGTGGGATCCCAGTGGAAACCATAATCAGAGGCTATCCCGGCGATCAGCGCAAATTGAAGCTGCCGCGTGCCGTAGATGGCATCTGCAGACCAGTCAATTTCGATATAGTAGACGCCATTCGCCGCATCCCAGGCAAATGGGCCGGTGACCTGGGTCGAACCGGTGTAACTAGATTGCTGCTGGTCGTAATAGACAGCAAAACTGATGTTATTGATGGATTGGCCGAAGGCGGCTAATTCACTAACATTAAAGAAATAACGCGCCTTCAAGCCTGTGACCAAGTGAGGCGGCTGGGTGGGAATCGCGCTGAGCTGGATCGTGATCTGGGATGCTTGGTTGTTTTCCTGATTAATCTGGGCCTGGTCGGTGTAAGCATTTTCCGCAGGTTCAGGTGGGGGGAAGTTCGCCAGCGGCTGCTGTCCAGAGCCATAGCTCAGGTAAAGGCCCGCCAAAGCGCCCACCAGGCCAGCGTTGTAGTCGATGGCAACTTCGTTGTAAACGAAATTGGAGGTCTGATCGATGTGATAATCGCTGTTATCAGGCCCGCCGACCAGAGCGCCCCAGATGATGTGGCGTTCATTGACCGGATCACTCATGCTGTCTGTTGTTGAACCGTGAGCGGCACGGTGGTGTGGATGCTGGGCAGCCTGTGCCGGCGTCGGGAATCCGACGATGTACGAATACCCCATCGGGTTATTCCCCATGATGTAATCCATCTGGGTCTTGGCCCAGGCGACTATGTCCGAACGGTTATGGTACTTGGCGTAGACCAAAGCGCATAATTGGGCAGCCGCATTGTAGCGTGCCGAGCCCCAGGTGTTGATGACGCCAAAGCCGCCAGGGGTATATTTCAAGTAATTGGTGTCCGACGCATCCTGATGCTTGATGCTTCCCCCGGACCAATATTCGATGTTCCAGCGGGCATAATAGTCAAACTGAGTATTGGTAGGGAACAGGGCTGCGAGCCTCACGAATACGCCCCCCCACACCGCATCCCAGGAATGAACCCAGATGTTCTGCCAGTTGTCCTGGGTGGATTTGACGATGTTACTCAGGTAACCGGTGTAGTGCCCGGTGGAATCGACAGCGGTTATATCGTTGATATACTGCATATTGTTGGTGGCTGTGTAAAGCCAGGTAGCGGCCCAGGAGAGATCGTCTGAGTCACCGCTGGAGTTGTAGAAGCCGCCAGAATAACCCAGGCCGCGGTACTGCACGGCAAATCGGTAGAGGGCTTCAGCAGTATCCAGGCATTTTGCAGCATACGCGGAGTCCACACTCTGGTAATTCAGGTACATGATGGCCAGAGCAGCTGCAGCTTCTGCCGACACATCGCTGCCAGGTGTTTCAGAGGTAGCGAAGTAAGCCGGGCGCGAGAGATTCCAACCACCAGCGCCTTCGAGTTCAGGGGGTGCCCAGACAGTGTGGTCGATGCTGCCCTCGCCCACCTGGTAAGCAAAGGCAACGACATTGCCGCTGCTGTCCCGGAAGGTGGAGCGCAGGAAATAATCCGTAAACCACTTAAGCTCTGAGAGCATGTGCTGGTCCTGTGCGGTTGAGACGAAGGCATTCTTGAATTCGTAATAACCCCAGCCCAGCGTTGAGGCGGAGTAGCCCTGCGGCAGTCCGAACTTGACATGATCGCCGGCATCGTGGAATCCGCCGCTCAGGTCCACATAACCTTTGCCTGTCGGGTCGAGCACGGCACGGTTGGCGTTGATGAACGCCTGAGACATGTTGGTGCCGATATTGTTTGCATCCTTGGGCTGAAGAGGCACCTTCATATCGGAAAGATCGGAATCGCCGCGCCAATCCAAATTGCCGCCGGTGACGCCAGGGCCGGATTTCTGGGCATCATAGAAGTAGATCGATTTTTGCAGGGCCTCGGCGTAATTGAATGGCCCTGTGAGGGCATTGGCGGTGGTGGCCCGCACAGCTGGCGCCAATCCACTCGATAGCAAAACCAACAACACCAGAACGGATGAGAACGTCCGGAAACGGGACATCCACTTACGAACCATTTGCGAAAACATTTTGACACCTCCTCCAAAAAAGTTAATTCTTTCCGAAGGCGGGTATGGGCTCCTTTCTACTGCTGCCCGCCCTCGGTTAGATCATGGGGCTATCCACATTACTTTCAGGTCACCCCATTCAGGGTGGAGCTGGCCGGGTTGATATTGGTGCCGAAATAGCCGGCGTTGGCGAATGGTTCAATCCGGGGAGGGGTTGGCCAGGAAACAGGCCACCCCTCCCCGGAAAGGCAACCAAGATTGAGCTACTTGGCTTCGAAGTGACTCCAGGCGTAGTTGCCCGTGTAGCTGATGTACCAGTTGCCGTTGATCTTGGCGGGCAATTGGCTCGCCGTGGCGTAGAGGTTGGTGAAGCTCACGCCGTTGATCGTCAGGTTGGCCAGGTTCCAGGAGTTAATGTAGGACAGGCTGCTGATCTGCCAGCAGAATGTGCCTGCGCCATCGAACGTGAAGGGTGCCGTGATGACGGTCGCCGGGCTGCAGGTTGCTCCGCCGGTGGGGGTAAAGGTGGGGGTATTGGTGCGGGTGGGTGTGGGAGAGACACCGGTGGGGGTAAAGGTGCGGGTCGGCGTGCGGGTCGGCGTTGGTGATGCGCCGGTGGGCGTATTCGTCGGCGTGTTGGTGCGGGTTGGAGTGGCGGTCACCGTGGGCGTGTTCGAGCGCGTCGGTGTGAAGGTGGGCGTCGGGGTTGCTCCGGTTGGTGTAGGAGTGCGCGTCAGGGTGTTCGTGGCGGTAAGAGTACGAGTGGGGGTTGGGGAGGGCGTGACAGTCGCCCCGGTTCCGCCGGGTTCCACTCCCCAAACGAGCACACCGTTGAGATACAGCGTGACATGGGTCCAATTGGTATAAGCGGTTTTGGTCCCATCAAACGAGTAGTCATTGCTCTGGTTGTAGTTCGACCAATCGGTTTTATTGAGACGGTTTTGGATATCACTGGTCTGGGCATAAGGTGCCAGTGACCCGGCAGCCGCCGAAAAAGTTAGCTGCAGGTAATGGTCGGCATTGGCAACTGGTGTAGGCATCGTGACAATGGTGGCCGTGATATTACTGCAGCCAATCACCGCATACAGACAGCCGTACTGGTCGGCGACGGAGGTGTCCGTGGTATACCAGTAGCGCACGGTCAATTGGCTGAGCGGTATCGTCTGCAAGCCGACGCCCGTGTTGACAATATTGACGTAGGCGGTTATCTGATTGGAAGTGGCAGCCGTATTCAGGGTGTAGTATTGGACCTGGAGCAGCTGGTTGGGATTTACCGTCGGCGTAGGCGTATTGGTCGGGAACGGCCCGCTTTTGGCCTGCATATTGGTTGAGTGCTGTTTGAACACGGCCAGTTCCGGTGCGTTGACCGCGACGCCATAGGTGGAATCCGAGTCCGTATTTTCGTACCACCAGAAAGCCGATCCATCACCTCCGTCGGCCTCCATGGTTCCATAAATTCCCGTCCACCAGGTGGAACGGTCCACGCCCTGGGTGTTGAACTCACCCATGAAGAACGGTTTGCCGACCACGCTGTGCGAGTTGCTGATCCACTGCGCGATCAAAGCCTCTGTCTGGGCGAGAGTCAGGTTGGCCCACGACTCGTTGGGATAAGGATGGGCAGAGGTAAAGTCGATATAGGGGGATTCCTGGATGTAAATGAAGGGGTTCCCTGAATTTCCACCGTAGCCATAGACGGAGCCCTGTCCTTCCAGGCCGGCATCCACCATATGATTGGGATCAATGCTCTTGATATAAGCTCCCATCGTGTCCACCCAGGCGCGCAGGGTTGTTCCGGTGGTGTCTTCGCCCTGGCCTTCGTAGCGCGGCTCATTCATCAGCTCCCAGGAAAAAATGGTGGGATCATTTTTGTAGGCAATACCGGTGTAATGGTTGACGCGGTTGAGCACGTAGCTGACGTAATTTTCGTACTCTGTGAAGCAGCCAGGACAGGCGGTTTTATTGAAGAACTGCCAGCGGTTGCTCTCGCCGTTCGACAGTCCTTCCCAGGTGAGGATCTGGTCTATGCCGCCGTAAGCAGTCCAGTAATTTTCGAAGGTCGGGATGAGCTTGACATTGTGACTTGCCGCTGATACGAGGATGTAATCAAATAGGTCAAACTCAGCCGTGTTGTAGACTCCCAGGGACGGCTCGAAACCGTGCCAGGTCTCGTGGCTGAACATCCACAACCGCAGGACGCTGACCTTCGTAGCCTGCAGGTTGGCGAACAGGGTGTCGATCTTCACCTTGTCCATGTATTTGTTTTCTATGTCGGATTGGGTCGAGCTGCTGCTGCCGTCGCCATAGGTGAAAACGTCATAGGTGTTGGCGCCGGCGAAATAGTAAGGCTGGCCATCCAGGCAAAAATGGATGCCGCATGCATAGACGAATCCATTCGGGGGGGCGGCTCGAACTTTTGCCTGGGGCCCGGCCAGCATCACCCCGAGACCTGCCAGGACCAATATGGGGACCATGGCCAGGCTGATCATGCGAAAGAGAGTTTGTTTGTTTTTCATCAGCATCTCCTCGTGACTAAATGATTTTTGGTCAAATTAAACCTGCACAGCTACTTGCAGGTCACGCTGTTCAGCGTGAAGCTGGATGGGTTGGTGTTGGCGCATGGTTCAATCCAGGGAGGGGCTGGCCCGGAATGAGGCTCACCCCTCCCCGGAAAGGCAACCAAGATTGAGCTACTTGGCTTCGAAGTGACTCCAGGCGTAGTTGCCCGTGTAGCTGATGTACCAGTTGCCGTTGATCTTGGCGGGCAATTGGCTCGCCGTGGCGTAGAGGTTGGTGAAGCTCACGCCGTTGATCGTCAGGTTGGCCAGGTTCCAGGAGTTAATGTAGGACAGGCTGCTGATCTGCCAGCAGAATGTGCCTGCTCCATCGAACGTGAAGGGCGCCGTGATGACGGTCGCCGGGCTGCAGGTTGCTCCGCCGGTGGGGGTAAAGGTGGGGGTATTGGTGCGGGTGGGTGTGGGAGAGACACCGGTGGGGGTAAAGGTGCGGGTCGGCGTGCGGGTCGGCGTTGGTGATGCGCCGGTGGGCGTATTCGTCGGCGTGTTGGTGCGGGTTGGAGTGGCGGTCACCGTGGGCGTGTTCGAGCGCGTCGGTGTGAAGGTGGGCGTCGAGGTTGCTCCGGTCGGGGTAAAGGTTGCTGTGAACGTGCGAGTTGGAGTATTTGATGGCTGCGGAGTGCTTCCTCCCGGTTCAACGCCCCAGGCCAGGGCGCCGTTTACATAGGCGGGGAGGTAGTTGTCCAGCGTATAGCTGGCTGGCAGGGCCCCGACTGCATAGCCGGTGTGGTACCAGTCATTCGAGCTGTCAAAGGTCGATCCCCAGTCTTTCAGGTGGAGGTTCGCTTGAAACTTCCACGCGCCGCCCGAACCCAGCGAGGTTGTGCCGTAGTTGACCGTAAAGTAATAGATGCTCCCGCTGAACTGCGTTGGGCCTGAGATCGTCGCTATTCCGGATTGGTCATAGTACGATTCCAGGGTATAGTTGGAAGCTGCGTTGCTGCCGTCCAGCGTGAAGTAGACGCGCACACTGATATTGGCTAGCGACCAGCCGTACGCGTTTGTGACCAGATAGGTGAAATTGCCTTGCTGGTTGTTGTCTCCGCCGCTGGCTTCAATCTGAACGTTGAGCATCCCTGGACCAACCGTGGGCGAGGGCAGCGGTGTAACCGTCGCTCCGGAAACAACCGAGTTGAGATGATCTTTAAAGCCCTGT
This sequence comes from uncultured Chloroflexia bacterium, assembly GCA_963753465.1. Lineage (GTDB taxonomy): Bacteria > Chloroflexota > Anaerolineae > Anaerolineales > Villigracilaceae > UBA877. The sequence continues at coordinate 543,654 of CAVWCJ010000005.1, read as the reverse complement.
CCATAGGCATTGGGTGTTCCATAGTAATCATTGATCAGCACTGGTCCCGATCCGCACAGGGAGGTGCCCCAGGCGTCCCATGTCCAGGCTAGATAACTTGCGCTGTTCGAATCAAGCCAGGTCATCAATGGATCAATATAGGTGTGGGCACAGTCGTTCTCGCCGATCTCACCTGCTATGAGGGGAACGCTCTGAAGAACAGGTAGAACCTGCGCGTTCCAGCAGGTAGCAGTGGAGCACAGGTTGAAGTTATAAGAATGCCATGAGGCGACGAGGTTTCCCGTCGAATCGGTCGGTTTGTAGGCCAGCCATTGATCCAGTGCATTCGAGTATTCCAGGCCGCCCAGCATGATGATATTGGTGGCGCCCGTGGCGCGGACGGTATTGACCAGCGATTGGAAGCCAGCCACGGTGTAGCTTACACCCGAGCAGGTTCCCCCATCTCGCCAGCAGGTCCAGCCGGCGGTCGTATCGCTGTTACTGTCAGGGTAGGGTTCGTTGAACAGGTCGAAGATGACCGAACTGTTTCCTTTAAATGTGGTAGCGACAGACGTCCAGAAAGCCGGGGAGTGATCGGCATCCGGCATAGGGGTCTGCGCCGTAGCCAGCGTCGTGCCGGGTGCGCCCCAATGCAGATCGAGGATGGGAACGATGCCCATGCTGTTGAGCAGATTCACGTAGCTGACAACCGCCTGCTGATAATTGGTGCCGCTCATACTGGCAGCCACTCCGTTGATGCCCAGCCAGCAGTCTTCGTTAAGAGGAATGCGGACGGCATTGATTTTCCAGGCAAGCATGTATTGGATCGACTGGGCGTCGGTCGGACCGTCCCAGATGCCACGGCCCTGGACGCACATATATTCGCCTCCTGAGCGATCCACTCCCAGCAGGCGGACCGCCTGTCCGGCGGTGTTCAGGATCTGATTACCCGACACGTGCAATCCCTGGATGGCTGCCGGAGCTGCCAGAGCCCTGGGGGTTTGGAAGAGAGACATGGACACCAGAACCAGACACACTATGATGCCTATCGTGAGGATCAAGCGCTTCATGATATTTCTCCTTTCCTGTCAAGGGGGGAAAGGCATCAGGTCTGGCGATGCCTGTCCACTGGATTGAAATTGCGAGTGTGTAGTTCCTTACCGGTGATATCGGTGAGGATGAAAGCAGCCGGGTTGTTGTTGGCGCCGAAATAGCTGGCGTGGACACATGGTTCAATCCGGGGAGGAGCTGGCCTGGAAACCGGCTCGCCCCTCCCCGGGGAAAATCCACCAAGTTAGAGCTACTTGGCTTCGAAGTGACTCCAGGCGTAGTTGCCCGTATAACTGATGTACCAGTTGCCGTTGATCTTGGCGGGCAATTGGCTCGCCGTGGCGTAGAGGTTGGTGAAGCTCACGCCGTTGACCGTCAGGTTGGCCAGGTTCCAGGAGTTAATGTAGGACAGGCTGCTGATCTGCCAGCAGAATGTGCCTGCTCCATCGAACGTGAAGGGTGCCGTGATGACGGTCGCCGGGCTGCAGGTTGCTCCGCCGGTGGGAGTAAAGGTCGGCGTGTTGGTGACGGTTGTCGGCGTCGGCGTCCGGGTCGGGGTGGGCGTATTGGTCACGACCGTATTAGTCGGTGTCGGCGTGCGCGTCGGGGTATTGGTCGCACCGGTGGGCGTGTTGGTCCGCGTCGAGGTGCGCGTGGGTGTATTGGTCACGACCGTATTGGTCGGTGTCGGCGTACGCGTGGGCGTATTGGTCACGACCGTATTGGTCGGTGTCGGCGTGCGCGTCGGGGTGTTCGTCGGTCCCGTCGTGGGTTCGCTGCCCCAAGACAGCACACCGTTCAGGTAGGCCGGGATTGTCGGCCAATCGGTGTAGCTCGTTGGCAGCGCCCCGGTGGTATGCCACCAGTCATTGGAACCGTTGTAATTACTGCTCCAATCGGCAAGATGCAAAGCGGTGTCAAACTCCCACGTCCCGCCAGCAGCCAGCGACGTCGTGCCGTAGCCGACGGTAAAGTAGTAGGTTGTACCGGAAGCCAAGGTCGGGCCGCTGACCGTCGCCGCACCGGATTGGTCGTAATATTTCTCTAAGGCGTAATTGGAGGCGGCCTGCGAGCCATCCAATGTGAAGTAGATGCGCGCCGAGACTCCCGTGAGGGCGTTCGTCCCGGTATTCAACAGGCGGAAGTGGAAGGCGGACTGCTGGGTGTTATCCGTACCGCCGGAGACCAGTTGCACCCTCAAGCCGGGAAGAGGGGTGGGGGTGATGGTCGGTGTAAGGGTCAACGTCGGGGTTCGCGTGACGGTCGACGTGTTGGTCGGTGTTGGGGTGGGGCCGGTGGGTGTGTATGTCGGGGTGAGTGTCGGACCGGCGACGATAGGCGCGTTCCAGAGCTTGGCCAGCATGGTCAGCTTGGTTTGGTCTAGAGCGCCCCACGTTCCCCAGCCACTTGTGTTCGAGATCGGGTCGTAGGGGGTGGTATAGAGACCACCGGTATCGCCGGATTCCGGGTTGATCGACCAGTAGATGCTATCGTCAATGCCCTTCGAGACCAGGTAGTTCACAAAGGCGTTCTGCCACTGGGCATCAATCGTGTGGTCGGTAACATACGAGTAGCGGTTTTGGTCACGAATGCTGGCTTTGCCGCCCGGCCAAGACATGTTGCCGCCGAACTCGCCGATGACGACTGCATAGCCCATGGCCTTCAGGTAGCCCCATTGCTGATCCCAACCCACGGCTAGCGTCGCTGCCGGAGGCATGATCAGCGGGCACTTGGCGTCGCCGGCGGCATCCTGGGAGAGTCCGGCACATCCCGGCGCGGTCTGGTCGACGAACACCGGATTAACGGACACCGATATGCCGTAGACATGCGGCGAGAAGACCAGCCGGTTCTTCGGGATGGCCGGCGGATTGGCGCCGGCTGAGTACAGGTTCCCGCCCCAGTTCGGTTCGGGACCGGTACCGTAGGGCTGCGAAACCTCGTTGCCCGTGATGCCGTCCTGGGTGTTGGCGACGTTCGATGTGCCTTCCACGAAGATCAGGACGTTCGAGTTCACCGCGTTGATCGCCGTGTAGGCATCCCCCGCGAGCTTCGACCAATCCGCCCAGGTGTAGTCCCATGGCTCGTTGAAGATGTCGATGCCGAGGATGTTGCTGACACCGAGCGACGACTCCATATTGGCCAGCGTGGTCAGGTCCTGGAGCCACAAGGTCTCGTTGTAGGCCTGGATCCGGGTGACCGTTGACGGGTTGTTGGTCGCTGCGCAGGAGGAGTCCTCGCGAGTGAAGACGTAGCTGCCGGGAGGATCGTTGTTGCGGTTGGCATCAACGTATGGCGGACGGGCATCCAGACGGCCCTTCCGCCAGTCCACGTAGTTCGAGCAGGAGTGGATGTCGAGCAGCACGTAGATGCCGGCTGCGTCCAGATCCTTGATGATCGTCTGGAGCGCCAGGAGCGAGTTGGGGATAATAACCGACGGATCGTTCTTCAGGTTCGGGGCCATGCCCTGCGGGTCGGTGCCAGTGAGTGTCTCCGGTGAGACGGGTATGCGGACCAGGTTAATGCCCATGGCTTTGAACTCGTTCACATCCCCTACGTAGGTGCGGCCGCTCGGCGCCCAGAAGACGTTACCCATGTACTGTTCCATCGGAGCGCCGCTCGGGTTGGTTGGGTCAGTGGGTAGCTCGTACCGCCCCTCGAGCCCGAACCAGGATCCGCCCTTAATACGGATGGCCACGCCATTCGCAGTGATGTTGCCGTTCGCATCGACCCGGAACACCACAGGCGTGCCTGCAGCATGGACCGGGCTCATTAGGCTGCCCATGGAAGACAGCAGAATCGTTGCAATCGCCGCAATCGTTACAATTGCTGTCGCAATCCATCGACGATTGGTGCTGCGAGGTTGTGTTTGGTTGTGTAACATGAATTACTCCATTCTCCTCAGAAAAGTTGGGAAACAGTGTGGATCAAATCGGCTTACAAAAGGTAGCCAGTGATCCATCTTCTCCTTACCGGCTTATGTAACCGGATACATAAATAGGGTCATCTTCCTCCTTTTCATAATGCAACAATTGTGAGGCCGGATCGATCGCATGTCCGGCCAACCCGGGGAAGGGCTGGCCTGGAAACAGGCTCGCCCCTCCCCGGAAAAGCCACCAGGGTTGATCTATTTGGCTTCGAAGTGGCTCCAGGAGTAATTGCCCACGTAGTAAACGTACCAGTAACCGTTTATCTTGGCGGGCAGGGCACTGGTGAAGACGTATTTATTGGTGAAGTCGACCCCGTTGACGGTCAAAGTCGCCAGGTTCCAGGAGTTGATGTAAGTGCCCAGGCTGGTAGTCTGCCAGCAGAAGGTACCGGCACCATCGAAGGTGAAGGGGGCGCTGATGGTGGAGGTGACCGGGCTGCAGGCTGCCCCGCCGGTGGGGGTAAAGGTGGGGGTATTGGTGCGGGTGGGCGTCGCCCCGGTGGGAGTGTTGGTGGGCGTCGGGGTGCGGGTAGGCGTCGTTCCGGTGGGGGTAAAGGTGGGGGTGTTGGTGCGGGTGGGCGTCGCTCCGGTGGGGGTAAAGGTGGGGGTGTTGGTGCGGGTGGGTGTAGGGCTGGCGCCGGTGGGCGTAAATGTCCGGGTCAGGGTGCTGGTCGGTGTGGAGGTGCGTGTCGGGCTGCTCGTCGGCGTAGAAGTGCGGGTAGGCGTGGAAGTTGCGCCGGTGGATGTCGGCGTAGGCGTGTTTGTCGTTCCAGAAATGTCACCGTAAACGGCGCCCAGGCCATTCGTGCCAAAATAGACCCGTCCGTAGATGCGCGGGTCGCCGGTGATGGTCTGGATGGTGCCGTACTGGTGCTGGGCATCGCTGATCTGGATCCAGGACGCCCCGCCGTCATCAGAACGATAGAGCGCATGGGTGGTGTTGCCAGTCAGGATGCCGCTCATGAACAAGGCCGGATAGCTTTGCCCGGGGGCAGCCATTCCGAAGCCGATGACGTCGGCAGTAGCCACGCTCGCCAGCTTGGTGAAGGTCGTGCCGCTGTCGGTAGTGTGGAACAAGCCGGAGGAACCCGCTGCAACCCAGACATCTCCTTCATGTCCGAACAAGGCTTTTAGATTGGTCGCCGAGGAGGGCAGCCCTGTGGCAGTTGAGGCGGTAAATGTCGCCCCGCCGTCGGTGCTGATCCAGAATTTTCCCTGCCCGTAGCCGTAGAATTTCTTGGCATTCACGCGGTCGGAGGCCACGAGCGAACCTTGCGGGATATTCGTGGAGGACACCCAGGAATTACCATTGTCTGTCGAGTAGGACACCGGGGCGTTGGTCCCGGCCCACACTACCCGGCTGGCATCTGCAGCAGCGGCCACTGTCCCTGCTCCCTGACCAGCCACGGGATCGTTGTTGCTGGAGAACCAGCTTGAACCGCCGTCATAGGTAAAGGCCGCGCCGTGATAGGACGGATTGGCGCTTGGGTTGCCGGTCCCGACGCGCACCATGAAGTTCGGGTTGCTTTCGGCAAAGTCAATCCAGTTATAGGTGCCTGCATACGGGATGGAGTACATCGCGGCGGGAGCGGCATCCAGGTTGTCGTGGCGGAAGCCGCCTACGTCGCCCATGATGCTGAAAAGGTGAGGAGTTCCGGAAGGCGGGCTGACCAGGTCCAAAACGGACGCTTCCTCAATGCCCACTGCCGTACTCTTGATATTCACCGTGCCGCCGCTGTCCCAGGCAGTAAGGTTGGTCGTCGCATACAGGGTAGCGCCCGTGCCGTACATCATGCGGTCCGAGTTGAATGGATCGATGTTCAGGCCTTCCATCATCCAGCCCAGCTTGACCGCCGGGACCGGGGCGACCGGATTCGTATTGCCAAAGTTCAACCACGGCGCATTGGTGACATCCAATGAGAAAAGGTTGGTCCGGCTGGGGTAGCTGGAGTAATTCCAGATCGAGCTCCAGGTTGTGCCGCCGTTGGTTGTGCGCCACATCATTCCATCGGGCCACCAGACGATATTCCCGGCGACCACGATTGTGCCTGGATGCAGCATGTCTACGCCCAGTCCCCCAAACCCGAAGAACTGGCTGCCGCCAGGAATGACGGATGCGGGCGGGGTAATATTTGTCCAGGTATTCGTGGAAGGCACGTATTTATATACTGCGCCGTGACCGCCGGTGTAGGGGCCGTCCCAGTCCGCGTAGGTCACATACAAGGTGCCCTGCGAATCAAGTTTGCCCTGGTGCGGCAGATAGCCAATTCCTGCGCCGGAGCCGTTCGAGCCCGCCGTCCATGTTGCGCCGTCGGAGCAGGTGACAGTCGCATTCGGGGCTCCCGTACAGGTCGGTTCGCCGGGGATGGCTGCCCAGGTTGCTCCCGCGTCGGTGCTGCGGAAAATATTGGGTTTGCCGCTGCCGTTTTCTGCCACGCCGACGTAGATGGTCTTGGTCGGACTGCCGGATGTGCCGCTCGCCGGGTCGAAGGTCACCCAGGCGATTCCATCCGGATCATTTTGGTAGTTGTTGGAGTCGCTGGCGTTTTCAACATAGGGGCCGCTATCCGGGAAGTTGGTGACCTGGCTCCAGGTTGCACCGGAGTCGGTGCTCTTCCACAGGCCGTGTCCGCTGCGGGCTCCGAAGTACAGGATGCTGTCCTGGTTGGGGTCAACTGCCAGGCGCTCGCTCATCCCACGTCCGGGCATATTGCCGCCCATTTTGAAGGGCATCTGGGTGATCTGGAACGTATTGCCCTGGTCGGTCGAGCGAAGAATAGCCCCGTTCGTGGGTGCCCAACTGTTTGTGTAGGTCCCGGCGGCTATGTACAGGTTGTTCGGGTTTACCGGATCGGTGGCGATACTCTCGACGCCTGTCCAGTTCCAGTTATCTGTGCTGACCCAGTTGAGCAACTGGGTCCAGGTGCTTGTGCTGGGGTTCCAACGGTAAGCACCGCCCATATCCGTCTGGGCATAGATGAGATCTTTCTGCTTTGGGTTGAAGATAATATTGACGATGAAACCGCCTCCGCCTCCGGTACGGACACTTTTAAAGTGTAGGCCTGAGAGGACGCTGCCTGGGCGGAAGGGATCTTCATCAACAACCCGCTGACCAGGCAAATCATTAGAGCGATAACAAGGATTCGTCCGATTGTTCTTTTCATGGTGTCCTTCCTGACACGCTGAACCGAATTATTTAGCTCTGATCGGGCAGCAACTCAATGGCCGCCCGATCAGAGGATGGAGGTTATTTCGCCTCGAAGTGGCTCCAGGTGTAATTGCCCGCGTAGTAAACATACCAATAACCGTTTATCTTGGCGGGCAATGCGCTGGTAAAGGTGTATTTGTTGGTGAAGTCAACCCCGTTCACGGTCAATGTAGCCAGGTTCCACGAGTTGATGTAACTGCCCAGGCTGGTGGTCTGCCAGCAGAATGTACCGGCCCCATCGAAGGTGAAGGGGGCAGTAATGGTGGAGGTGATCGGGCTGCAGGGAGCCCCGCCGGTGGAGGTTGGGCTGGAGGTACTCGTGGGTGTGGGAGTGAAGGAAGGAGTGCTGGTGACTCCGGTGGGTGTGTTGGTCCGGGTTGGTGTACGCGTGAATGTGGAAGTAGGGCTGGTGGGTGTATACGTCGGGGTGGAAGTGCGCGTCGGTGTTTGGGAGGGAGTGGATGTCACGCCGGTGGGTGTAAAGGTCCGCGTCGAGGTGTTCGTCGGAGAGACGGTGCGGCTGGGTGTTGCTGTGGGGCTGGGAGTAGAAGTAGGGGTGTTCGTGGGCTGCGCAGTGCCGCCGGTAGGGGCCTCATTGCCCCAGATCCTGGTCCCGTTGTCGTACAGCGGCATGTCGCTTACTTTTAACCGGCGTCGAACCGGAGGGCGTTGCCACACCGGTGTATGACCAGTCGTTGGTCGGGTCCCATGCGCCGGAGCTGGTCAGCCGGAATTGGACTTCTTTCCGGTATTGAGACTGCCCGCCGGGATAGATCGGTGTGCCGACGCAGCTCACGGTGATGTAGTAGGTACTGCCGGACCATTGCACCGGCGGCCCGGAGATGATGTTCGAGCCGCACTCGGAATAATTCTGATTTAGAGTGATCTGGCTAATGCTCACTCCCGGTTCCAGGGTGAAGTAATAGCGCAGGCTGAGCTTATCCGTAAGCCGTGCCGGCCAGGAGGATTTGTTGATGAAATAAGCTTTGATCTCGGTGTAATTAGTCCCGGAGGAGTTCACGGCCGCCATGACGTAATACTCATCGTCATCCTTGGCTTTGTCCGGAGGCGGGAACGAGGCCAGAGGCGTGCCTCCATATTCTTGGTACAGCCTTACCAGGGCGCCGGACAGGCCTGCGTTGTAATCATCTGCGGGCTCGGTGTGTTGATACTGCTGGCGGTCATCGGTGAAGGAATCATCGCTGGAAGGCCCTCCCACCAAGGCACCAAACAGGATGTGGCGTTGGTAGGTTGGATTGGTAATATCATTGGTCCACGAGCCATGTGAAGTGCGGTGGTGTATATTTTGGGGATATTTGCTGCCGAAGCCGACCATATAGCTTTCGTTGAGCGGGTTGGACCCGAGCATGTAGTTGATCTGGCTGACGGCAAAATCATGATAGCGTGAATAGAGGGAATTGGAAGTGCCGAGGTAGTCGGCGTAGTCGAGGGCAATAAAAGAGGTGTTCGCGGCGTAGCGCAGAGGCCCCCAGACGTCCAGGTAAGCCAGACCGCCAGGGGTATAGGATATTTTGGTGCCATCGCCGCCTTCGGCCGTGGAGGCCCCGACCGTCCACCAGTCGAGCCAGCGCTGGGCATCCTGCATGTACTGGGTCTGGCCGGTCAGCTTGGCGAGCAGGACATAACTGCCGTAGGAGTTGTCATCCCAGGACTGCGTCCACTTGTATTCGTGGACCGAGGACTGGCCCTGCATGCCCAGATTGGCATAATAAAACTCGGCTTTTGTCAGGTAAGATGCCCCGCTGCCGGCGCTTTTGGCTTCTTCCGCCCGGTAGAGCCAAATCGCACCCCACACAAGTTCATCGTTGTAACCGCTGTAGGATGTATAAAAGCCTGAAACTGGCATGCAGGCGTCGTATTTACCCCGATAAGCGTCCGCGAAGCTATACAACTGCTCGGCATTGGTTAACAGGGTGTCGGCATAGCTGGGATTGGTCGGACGGAATGCAATGGAAGAAGCTGCCATGGCAGCTGCAGTTTGACCAGCCAGGTCTGAGCCAGGACAGCTGGTACTTATTTTGTATGAAGGGCGCGCCATCTGCATGACCTCAGCCGGCCCCCACCAGGCATGATCGGTGGATGGATCCCCGACCTGGCCGTAAAGTACATTGGGCGCGGTGTGCGCCTTGATAAAATAATCGGTGGCCCATTTGATTTCGTCCAACGCCGTGTTGAGTAAACCGGCGTTGGCATAGGCCTGCCGATAATCAACGATGCCCCAGGCAAGCATCGTCGTTGTGCTGGCCATGGGCAGCCCAAATTTCACGTGATCACCGGCATCATACCAGCCACCGGTCAGGTCCACGCCATTATCCGAGCCGTCATTCATCCCTGAATTCCCTTTCCAGGGGACCCGGTTGTTGGCGGGGAGTGCTCCGGAGCGCTGCTCCTCGTAAAAATAAAGAGCTTTTTGCAGCGCTTCGCCGTAGTTGTACGTGGTTGCCGCCCGGGCGGGCATTGCCAAAGTGGAAGCCGACAGGAGCATGGAGGCGACCACGATCACCGTCGTCCCGATGCAAAAAGGCCGAGAGGATTTCATCCCCAAAAATAATTTCATTGCTCCTCCTTGGCGAGGGGGGGTTCGGTAGGGCAGCGGTTCACCCGCTGCCCTACCGATATCCGGTTCAAATGTCTATATGGACGCTGACCATCTGGTTACGGAAGGGCCGGGTAAGCGTTGGAAACGAGCTGATCGAACTGAGCCTCGAACCAATTACCGGAGACCGGAGCGTTGGGGAGGGCGTTGGTCGGCGAGTTCTGGTTGAGCGAGTTGCCGCCGTAGTTCGGGTCGCACATCTGGTCGAAGCCCTTGCCGTTGGGGTTGTTGGGGCCGGTCGGGATGAGCGAGCTGGAGCCGTCGGATTCACCCGGGGGCTTGATCCAGACGTAGGCTTCATAGGTGAAGCCGCTGCTGGATGGGCTGGCTACCGGCCTGGCGCCGATGCCGGCGCCGTTCTGGTTGCACCAGTCGCCGCGAGCGGGCCGGCGGTCGATGCGGCTCTGGGTGACGAAGGTGTTCACATCGGTGGCCGTGCTGGGTCCGGTCGGACGGCAGTTCTGGGAGACATTGGGTCCGCCGCCGCAGCCACCCCACCCATCGCGGGAGGTATCGACGAGCATGTTGGTGCTGGAGGCGGGCAGGCCGCCGGAACTCTGCATGGCGGAGGCCCAGGCGGCGTCATAGGTATCTTCTTCGATGTAGGGGTTGTATGAATAGAAGGTGACGGACTGGACCGGGCTGCCGCCGATGGACTCGGTGGCGGTCATGTAGGGTTCGAGAACGGGGACGGTGTTGGCGGTGTCGCTGATAAAGCCGTCGACGCTCTTGACCCCGGCGGTGGTGGCCTTGACCACGTTGGAGATGAGGGTGATGGCGGGCGAGAAGTTGGAGGACCAGCCGAGCCAGCCGCTGTGGCCGATGTCGAGGTAGTTGTAGGTATTGGCGATCGGGTGCAGCTTGTTCAGGGCGTACTCGATGCCGGAGGAGTACAGGCCGAGGGAGTTGGCATTGGCGCAGGCCGAGATGCCCAGGTTGGTGACCAGGTTCGGGAGGGAGTCGGGCTCGACGATGTTGATGATGCGCAGGTTGGAGTACTTGGCGGTGCCCTCGGCTGCGGCAATCGGGTCGATGTAGGAGGTCTCGTAGGTGGTCAGGCCGGCAGCGGTGCCGGGGATCTCGCCGTTGGAGGCGAGGGCGGCGCAGTCACGCTGGGGCAGGTCGTAGACGACGAGGATGATCAGGTTGGCGCCCTGCGATTCGGCCTGGTCGAGCCAGCCGGTGATGGAGTAGGGGTAGCCGTTGGTGCCGTTGACGGCGGCCATGCTGTCGAGCCAGACGGCGGTGTCCTGGGAGGCGACATCTGATTTAAAGTTGGCGGCGACAGTGGAGGCGTTGACTTCTGCGGCCCAGGCGGGGTTGACGAACCACTTGGCCCCGGAGAACGGGTTGGCCAGATGCGTGCCGGTCGGCGGGTTGGTGGGTGTTCGGGTAGGGGTGGCGCTTGGGCCGTTGGTGGCGGTGTTGGTGCGCGTCGGGGTCCGGGTGGGGGTGGCGCTTGGGCCGTTGGTGGCGGTGTTGGTGCGCGTCGGGGTCCGGGTGGGGGTGGCGCTTGGGCCGTTCGTGGCGGTGTTGGTGCGCGTCGGGGTCCGGGAGGGTGTGCTGGTTGGGCCGGTAGGTGTATTGGTTGCACCGCTGCCGCCGCCGCACGCCGCACCGTTCACCGTGAAGGCGGTCGGCGCTGCATTCGTGCCGCTGTAAGCGATGTTGAATCCAAAGCTGGTGGAGCCGCCGTTCGCGGCAATGGTGCCGTTGTAGCTCATGTTCGTGACCGAGACGGAGGCGCCGGACTGGGTGTAAGTACCGTTCCACAGGTTGTTGATGGTCTGGTTGCCGGGGAAGGTCCAGGCGATTGTCCAGCTGCTGTAGGCGGTCGTGCCGGTGTCGGTGATGGTCACATTGATCGTGGCACCGGCACCCCAGTCATTCTGGTTGGTGTAGGTGATCGAGCAGGCTGCCGCCGCGGCTGCCTGCTGGACAGGCAGCAGGGCAACCGTCACAAGAATGAGGATGGCAGCTAAAGTTAGGAAACGCCAGTGCTTCATGATGAGTTCTCCTTTTAGGTTGTTTTCAACACTTACCAAGGAGCAATTGCTTGCTCCGCTGTCTGCTAAAACTAGTCCAGCACCACCTCCTTTCTTGTTTCTGATTGGAAATGACCTGGTAGGATATCACCGGGTATCATTCGCCCGATCGGGGATGGGTGCGTTACGCACCCATCCCCAAACGATATTCTGTAAGGATGTTCCTTGCTCCTTCTTGGCGAGGGGGGTTCGGTAGGGCAGCGGATGAGCCGCTGCCCTACCGATATCCGGTTCAAATGTCTATATGGACGCTGACCATCTGGTTACGGAAGGGCCGGGTAAGCGTTGGAAACGAGCTGATCGAACTGAGCCTCGAACCAATTACCGGAGACCGGAGCGTTGGGGAGGGCGTTGGTCGGCGAGTTCTGGTTGAGCGAGTTGCCGCCGTAGTTCGGGTCGCACATCTGGTCGAAGCCCTTGCCGTTGGGGTTGTTGGGGCCGGTCGGGATGAGCGAGCTGGAGCCGTCGGATTCACCCGGGGGCTTGATCCAGACGTAGGCTTCATAGGTGAAGCCGCTGCTGGATGGGCTGGCTACCGGCCTGGCGCCGATGCCGGCGCCGTTCTGGTTGCACCAGTCGCCGCGAGCGGGCCGGCGGTCGATGCGGCTCTGGGTGACGAAGGTGTTCACATCGGTGGCCGTGCTGGGTCCGGTCGGACGGCAGTTCTGGGAGACATTGGGTCCGCCGCCGCAGCCACCCCACCCATCGCGGGAGGTATCGACGAGCATATTGGTGCTGGAGGCGGGCAGGCCGCCGGAACTCTGCATGGCGGAGGCCCAGGCGGCGTCATAGGTATCTTCTTCGATGTAGGGGTTGTAGGAGTAGAAGGTGACGGACTGGACCGGGCTGCCGCCGATGGACTCGGTGGCGGTCATGTAGGGTTCGAGAACGGGGACGGTGTTGGCGGTGTCGCTGATAAAGCCGTCGACGCTCTTGACCCCGGCGGTGGTGGCCTTGACCACGTTGGAGATGAGGGTGATGGCGGGCGAGAAGTTGGACGACCAGCCGAGCCATCCGCTGTGGCCGATGTCGAGGTAGTTGTAGGTATTGGCGATCGGGTGCAGCTTGTTCAGGGCATACTCAATGCCGGTGGAGTACAGGCCGAGGGAGTTGGCATTGGCGCAGGCCGAGATGCCCAGGTTGGTGACCAGGTTCGGGAGGGAGTCGGGCTCGACGATGTTGATGATGCGCAGGTTGGAGTACTTGGCGGTGCCCTCGGCTGCGGCAATCGGGTCGATGTAGGAGGTCTCGTAGGTGGTCAGGCCGGCAGCGGTGCCGGGGATCTCGCCGTTGGAGGCGAGGGCGGCGCAGTCACGCTGGGGCAGGTCGTAGACGACGAGGATGATCAGGTTGGCGCCCTGCGATTCGGCCTGGTCGAGCCAGCCGGTGATGGAGTAGGGGTAGCCGTTGGTGCCGTTGACGGCGGCCATGCTGTCGAGCCAGACGGCGGTGTCCTGGGAGGCGACATCTGATTTAAAGTTGGCGGCGACAGTGGAGGCGTTGACTTCTGCGGCCCAGGCGGGGTTGACGAACCACTTGGCCCCGGAGAACGGGTTGGCCAGATGCGTGCCGGTCGGCGGGTTGGTGGGTGTTCGGGTGGGGGTGGCGCTTGGGCCAATGGTGAACGTGTTCGTGGGCGTCGAAGTGCGCGTAGGAGTGGGGGACGGGCCAATCGTAAATGTTTGTGTCGGTGTGGCGGTGGGCCCGGTTGTGGGCGTAGGCCCGGTAGTGGGTTCGCTGCCCCAGACCAGGGAGCCGCTCACGTAGAGCGGGATGGTCGGCCAGTCGGTCAAGGCGGTGGGCAGGGATCCGCTGGTGTGCCACCAGTCGTTCGTGCCACTGTAGGTGCTGGCCCAGCTGCTCAGGTGGAGCGAGGTGTCAAATTCCCACACGCCGCCAGCTGAGAGCGAGGCGGTGCCGTAGCTGACGGTGAAATAATAGATTGAACCGGAGGCAAGAGTCGGTCCGGATACGGTGGCTACACCGGACTGGTCGTAGTACTTCTCCAGGACGTAACCGGAAGCCGCGTTCGATCCGTCCAGGGTGAAGTAGATGCGCGCCGAGATGTTGGACTGGGCGGTCGTGCCTTTGTTCTGGACCTGGAAGTGGAACTGCGACTGCTGGGTATTGTCGGTGCCGCCCGAGACCAGTTGGACCTTCAATCCGCCGCTGGATGTCGGTCCGATTGTGGGCGTGTTTGTAGGCGTGGAGGATGGACCAATGGTGAAGGTGTTCGTTGGAGTGGAAGTGCGGGTGGGGGTTGCACTCGGACCAATGGTGAATGTGTTCGTTGGAGTGAAGGTCCGGGAGGGCGTGTTGGTAACGCTGGTGGGCGTATTGGTTGCGCCACCGCCACACGCTGCCCCGTTCACCGTGAACGCAGTCGGCGGAGTGTTCGTGCCGCTGTAGTTCATATTGAACCCGAAGCTGGCTGTGCCGCCGTTCGCGGCAATGGTCGCGTTATAGCTCAGGTTCGTGACCGAGACGGAAGCGCCAGACTGGGTGTAAGTGCCGTTCCACAAGTTGGAGATGGTCTGGTTGCCGGGGAATGTCCAGGCAATCGTCCAGCCGCTGTAGGCGGTGGTACCCGTGTCCGTGATCGTTATGCTGATCGTGGCGCCGGAACCCCAGTCATTCTGGTTAGAGTAGGTGATCGAGCAGGCAGCCGCCGCGGATGCCTGCTGGGCAGGCAGCAGGGCAAACACTACTAGAACGACGATGGCTGCTACATAGAGGAAACGCCAGTGTTTCATTATTTCTTCTCCTTTTGGGTCTTTCCAACATTTACCAATTGAGCATGGACTAACTCAATAGATGGGAAAAAATTGAGAAGCAACACCTCCTTTCTTTGCTGGATCTGTCTTAGAAAAATATTGCGGGCCTTGATTCGTCCGATCAGGGATGGGAGTTTATTGCTCGCTCACGCCCATCCCTGAATGGTTCGATCTCAGTTTTTCCTTTACTTACAGGTTGTACCGTTCAAAGCAAAGCTGGCGGGTTTGGCATTCGTCCCGCTGTAGTTGGCGTTGAAGCCGAAGGAGACCGAGCCGCCGCTTGCTCCAATCGTGCCGTTGTAGCTCAGGTTCACTACCGACACCGCAGCGCCGGACTGAGTGTACGTGCCGTTCCACAGATTGGAGATGGTCTGGTTGCCCGGGAAGGTCCAGGCGAGAGTCCAGCCGTTGACCGCAGTCGAGCTGTTGTTGGTGATGACCACATTTGCAGTGAAGCCTGAACCCCAGTCGTTCTGATTGGTGTAAGTGACCGAGCAGGTTCCTCCGCCGGTGGGCGAGGCACTGGGCGTGTTCGTCCGCGTGGGTGTGCTGGTGAATGTGGCGGTAACCCCGGTCGGTGTAAATGTCCGTGTGGGCGTGCGGGTAAACGTGGCAGTCACCCCGGTTAGGGTGAAGGTAGGAGTGGATGTGCGGGTGGCTGTCCGGGTAGGCGTCAGCGTAGATCCGGTGGGGGTATTTGTCGGCGTTGAAGTCCGGGTGGGTGTGCTGGTCCGGGTATAGGTCGTTGTGGGAGTGTTCGTTGCGCCGCCTCCGCCCGGAAGATTGTCATTCTGGTGCTGGGCGAGGAAGCTTTTCACGTACTGGCCCTCGTAAGCCTCCCCTCCAAGCAGGTTCCAGCTTGTATCGAACATAACCGGCTGCCAGTAATCATCGAAAACCCATGCGGTCCAGCTGACGCCTTTCGAATCGAGGTAGGCGCTGAAGGGAACCCCGTATCCTGATTGGGTGCCGTTTGTCGGGTTTGCGCCGCCCTGCTGCCAGCCCCATTCTGTGATGAAGTAGGGCACTGTCGCGGAGCTGTTCCCAAACCAGGAGTCCCAGGTGCTCTGTCCGCCGTGCTGCGGATAGACATGGCAGACATACACCAGATTGGTTCCGGTGAACGGGCTCGTGGCAGCGCTGGCGACATTTTGGTCCCAAGATGGGCCGCCGACCAGGATCAGGTTGTTCGGCGCTACCGCCCGGATCAAATTGATCCACGGCTGTGCGACTGACTTCCAGGTGCTCCAGCTATTCGGGTTAACTGGCTCGTTGTAGAGCTCGAAGATCACGTTCGGCGTGTTGGCGTACTTCGGAGCCACATAGCTCCAGAATGCGCGCGTGGCCGTATCCACTGCAGTCGTGTTGTAATCTGTGATGTAATGCCAGTCTATAATGCAATAGATCTGCCTGGCAATGCATTCCTGAACTGCCGGGTTGAGATGGTTGTTGAAATAAGCATCCGGGCCGGCATTCCAGCCTGGTTGAGTTTCGATGGCGTCCGGATAAACCGGCAGGCGGATGACGCGCGCATACCAGCCATTGGAACTGTCAGTGGCCATATCGATGAGCTGCCGGGCGTTATAGGTGCGCGTGTCTGCAAGCGAGACGTCGACGAGCGAAACTCCGCGCAGGATGACATTATTCCCGCTTGGATCCTTGATATAGCGGCCCGAGACGCTGAGCCAGGGCGTATTAATGGCGTAGGCGACATGCATCTGCAGCATCGTGCCTGACGCTACCAAAGCCACCAGCAGGAAAGTGAGCAATATTGAATGCAGCTTGAGGCGGCGGAACATGATTACTTCTCCTTATTCGATGTTGGTCTTTTAATGTTCGGATGAGATGCGGTCAATTGCTTTCGGGCCGAGCCGCTCAGGGTGTTGGTGTTCTTGTTTTTGTTCAACGATTTGCCCACATGGTTGGCAAATCTATTAACTCCGCTGGGGCAGCAGGGGACCTGCTGCCCCAGCCAACTTCAGCGAATTACTTCGTCTCGAAATGACTCCAGGCGTAATTGCCCACGTAGTAAACGTACCAGTAGCCGTTTATCTTGGCGGGTAGAGAGCTGGAAGAGGCGTACTTATTGGTGAAATCGACCCCATTGACCGTCAGGGTGGCCAGGTTCCAGGAGTTGATGTAGGTGCCCAGGTTGCTCGACTGCCAGCAGAAGGTGCCGGCTCCATCCTGGGTGAAGGGAGCTGTAATCGTGGCAGTGACCGGGCTGCAGGCTGAACCGCCGCCAGTGGGTGAGGCGCTGGGCGTGTTGGTCCGGGTTGGAGTGCGGGTAAAGGTGGCGGTTGCCCCGGTCTGGGTGAACGTCCGCGTGGGTGTGCGGGTAAAGGTGGCGGTTACGCCGGTCGGTGTATTGGTTGGAGTGTACGTGCGGGTGGGAGTGCGGGTTGGGGTGGAGGAAGGACCGGAGGTGGCGGTTGGGCCGGTGCTGTCCAGGGCGAACTCAATCGGGGTGAGGTAGGCCTGCTTGTTGGTGTTGACCGTCAGCCAGTCATTTTGCAGGATGCCGCCGGTGTCGCCGGAGTCCGGGTTCCAGCTCCAATAGGTCCAGCTGATGCCGTTGACGCCGGTGCCCAGGTAGTTGGTGATGGTGCTGAACCACTGCTGGTCAGAAGTGTCCGCGAGCAGGGTACCAAATTCGCCCAACCACACCGGGGCAACGTTGTTCTTCTGCAGATAGCCCCACCACTTATCCCAGAGGGCGGGCATGTTGTTGGGATAGGTCGGGTCGCTGAACCAGGTCTGGGTGGCCACGTCGTGGGGGTAGTCGTGGGCGGAGTAGACCAGCCGGTTGGCGACATTGAGCTGGACCGGATAAGCCTGGGCGCCTTCCAGGTTGCCGCCCCACCAGGTGCAGTCAGCGCCCTGGGTGGGTTCGGTGACCCCGCCGGGGCCGTAGCAGTCCGTGCCTTCGACGATGATCAGCCAGTTGGGGTTGACGGCCAGGATGGCGTTGCCCGCCCGCTCGGCAGCCAGGCGCCAGTCGACGCTCGTTGTACCGCAGCCCCAGCAGGCGCCGGTCGTGGGGCTGCCCTGGACGTGATGCGGCTCATTGTGCAGGTCGGCGCCGACCACCGCGGTATTGCCGGCATAGTGCTGGGCGAGCATGACCCAGTCGCTGATCCAGCGCGATTCAGGATAGGCGGAGGTATACCAGAGCGGGGATTGGTCTCCGGAGTCGGGCCGGTGCTGGTCCAGGATAAAGCGCAGGCCGATCGAACCGCCGTAGGCGATGATCTTATCCATGATCTGCAAGCCCGTGGTCAGGCCTTGGAGATCCGTGTTGCATGTTGTGCCCGAGCCCTGGTACCACTCCGAACAATAGAAGCTGATACTATTTGGGGTGCTGCCGGAGTCGAAGAGCTGGTTCGAGTAGGGCAGGCGGATGGTGTTATAGCCCAGGCTCTTGATCTGGTTGAGCATATCCTTGTAATCGCGGCTCCACAGGCCGTGCGCAACATAGTTGGCGGTCTCGAAACCGAACCAGTTGATGCCGGTGATGCGGACCTGCTGGTTATTGGCATCCAGAATCTTGCTGCCGCTGGTGTGCCAGTAACCGGTTCCGGAGGCACTGGCAGAAATGGTGGTGGGTTTATTGAAGAAGAGCGCTACTGTGGCCAGGATTGCCAGAATTAAAACAAGCCGTATCCCATAATTGCTGATCCGTTTTTTGGTCATTTAACTTCTCCTCATTAGATTATTCGATGACCTTTATTTCGTTCCCCTAACCCCTTCCACGGCTGCTACAGGCAAAAAGTGCCAGCGTTTCAGAAATTTTGAGGGCCGATATTCCATGATCATTCTCCTCTGGTTGTATGGATTGTGGGAAGAAGAGTGTCTTCAAGATATAGGACACTCTAAGTTAATAGAGAGCATGGAGTAATAAAAAAATACAATAACAAAAACTGGTCAGTGCATATATGTGCGCACCGACCAGTTTTTGTTAGAATTTGAGCAGGAGTAATTCTTCTGCCCCCGGCCAGTTATCTTAATCTGGCCGATTTAATCGCTCAATGGCAGGTTCCCCCATTCAATAAAAAGCTGGCAGGATTATTATTCGTCCCGCTGTAATTTGCGTTGAACCCGAAGCTGACAGTACCTCCACTTGCTCCAATGATGGCATTGTAGCTCGCGTTGGTAACCGAAACTGACGTGCCTGTTTGAGTGAAGACGCCGTTCCAGATACTGGTGATCGTCTGGTTTCCGGGAAAGCTCCAGGTCAAGGTCCAGCCATTGATGGCATTTGTGCTATTGTTCGTGATGGTGACATTGGCCGCGAAACCTGACCCCCAATCGTTTTGATTTACATAGCTCACTGCACAGGTCCCGCCGCTGCCAGGTGTTGAGCTTGGTGTGGAAGTTGCTGACTTTATAGGAGTGCTCGAGGCGAGTGTTTTTGTGGGCGTTGGAGGCACAGGGGTAGGTGTATTTGTAGCCTTCGGCGTGTTTGTGCGAGTGAAGGTTGGCGGCAAGGGTGTGTTGGTCCGAGTGGAAGTTGGCGGCACAGATGAACTTGTCTGCGTCTGAGTTGATGGGACCAGTGAGCTGGTTGAGGTTGGCGGTGGAGTTGAACCCGAGGAGCCGGGCTCGGTTCCCCAGGCAAGGGTACTATTTTGGTATACTGTGATTGTCGGCCATGGGGCGAAGATGGTCTGGTTGCCGCCGTAGGAGTAATCATTATATTCGTTGTAATTGCTCCAATCGTTTTTATTCATGCGCAGATACATGTCTATTTGACTGCCTGCCACCAGGGAGCCAGCGCTGCCGTTAAAACCAACCTCCAGGTAGGTGTCCGAGGTCGCCGTAAAGTTGGGGCTGATTGTGGGAATACTTGTAAATGTGCCAGTGATATCAGCACATGGAATCGCAGCCCAATCACAGAAGAAAGTTTGCGGCTGGTTGGAGTCGGTAGTATACCAGTAGCGGATTTTCAGCTGACTTAATGGGATGTCGTAAGGAGTGTTGTTGACAAGCCTCAGGCGCGGTTTGATACTATTATCCATTGGAGAGCCAAAATCACCGACCATATATCTCAGCTCCAACCCGGTATTCAGTGCGGCTGATAGATTGATCCGTCCGACTTTTGACCCTGAAATTGGATCTGTTTTTCCAAGAATGCGTTGAACAATCTGGGTTGGACTCCAGTTGGGATAACGCGCCATGAGCAGCGCAGCCTCGCCTGAGACCATCGGGGCGGCCATTGATGTTCCGCTGCCGTATTCATACCCGCCATAGGGGAAGGCGCTATAGATGTGGACACCAGGTGCGAAAACGAGAGTATCGGCAGGTTGTCCGCCGGAGAAGGAGGCGATATTGTCGTTTTGATCTGTGGCTCCGACGCCGATCAGGGTTTGTTTATTCGCGTATGCCGCTGGATAGTTGGGTCCGGCGCCTGTTCCCGCTGCGGCCACGACGATCACGCCATGAGCAGCGGCATAAGCCAAAGCCTCTGAAAGCGAGGGGGTCAGGCGTGGAGCACTCAAGCTCATGTTAATGATATTCGCCCCATGATCCACAGCAAAGTGGATCCCGGCTGAGACTTCCCAATAGGTGCCCTCACCAGCTGAATTGAGGACACGTATCGGCATGATCTGTACTCCGGGAGCTTCGGTCACAATAATGCCGGATACATGGGTTCCATGGCCAAAATCCTGACCGCTGCCGGTATCATAGATACTGTTCGTCATCCCCACGTAATCATACCCTGCAGTGATGTTGGCTTTCAACAATGGATGATCGGCTGCCAATCCGGTATCGAGAACAGCAACGATAATTCCTCGTCCAATGGATTCTTTTTGCGCATCCGAGAGACCAATTTTTGTCCAGGCCCATGCGTCGGATGTCGAGGGCGGTGTCGGCGTGAATTGACCATCCGCGTCGAACATGATGACGCTTGCATCAGGGGAGGCGTCAGCGTCAAACATGATCACACTCCCACCGGGCATGCTATCCGCATAATAATTTGGTTCTGCGTAATAAAGATTAGGATCGGTGTTGAGGATGGGAAGTAATTGAGCAGCTGTCTGACCATTGAGAAGCTGTAGAAAATAAAGACTGCTCTCTGGAATCGTACTGAGCAGACTGGCATTGTATTTTGCCAGGATCGTGGAAATTGAGACACCTGGTTTTAGCTTGATGACCACCTGGTCCACCGGTGGGTCGGCGAGCTGCGCTTTACTCGGCGGGACAAAGCTGAACAGAGAGAACACCAGCACGAAGGCAGTAACCACCCCTAGAACGATCAAGTATCGGTAATAATGGGTTTTACTCATAGCGCCTCCAATCGAACAACAGACAGCAGGGAACTAAATTTGGCGGTTTATTTTTCGTCGCCTACCAGAACCAACGGTGCCCAAAAATAAGGATGCTCATAATTTTCAATAAGATCTAATTGCGCCTGACGCAGAGAGCGAGCCTTGGAATCGCCAGATAGCCAGTGAGTATAAAATTCCGTCATCAGGTGGGTCATTGACTCATCATCCACCATCCACAAGCTGACAACGAGCGAGCTTGCTCCAGCATATAAAAAACCACGAACCAGACCCATCAGGTCATCTCCGCCGGCGTCGTGCCCCAGTCCGGTTTCGCAGGCACTGAGCGTGACCAGTGAAGCCCTTAATTCAAGATCATATACATCCTGCACGGCCATCCACTGGTCGGCGAGGTGGATAGACGAAAGCAGCGGCGCATCGGGTCGAAACAGCCCGTGGGCAGCCAGGTGGAATAGACTGCATGTTGGTGCGGATTGACGGATTCGTTCAAGTGTAGCCTTTTGGTTGATCAGGATTTCAGCATCCGGGAGAAGTTTGCCAAGGGCCTGGATTTCATTAACGACCTGGGAGGTAAGCTCATCTTGCACACCCACCAGTAGTGGTCTTCCTTCAGCTGGTGATCTGGTTCTATCTGGGGTAACTTTGTTCCAACAAAATTTTAGGACCGCTGCGCTGGGGGCATAAGAGATGGTATGCGTTTCAATCAAATAATGGTTGTTCAGGCGCAATGCATGGAAGGGCAGGGCATGCAGCAGCCCATGTGGGATAATGATTACAGATTTCGACGCCGATAACTCATCCCATAGAGGCTCAAGGAGTTTTTGCCCTAGCTGATCCAGGATATTTTGAGTACTTTTAATCATGACTGATTTATGATGGTCATAATAATCTTGGCCGTATTGGAACTTGGAAAACTGAAAGGCAAGCTTTTCCATCAGAAATCGTAAATCGCTGACAGAGGTCAGATCTGGATAAACCTGGATTTTGTCTTTTAAGAGGACAAATGCGGTAATCTGGTCACGGCCAATGAAATATTCCACGAGGGCAGTGCTTTCAGGAAGTTTCGATTGGATATCGGCTGGAGTAAGCGGCACGATCTTGATAAACGAGAGTTTCTCAGCATGGCGACCTTGAAGTTCGCGCCATAAAGAAGTCGCTTCCTGTTCACATTCCTGAATTTTTACCCACGTATCCGGGCCGGCTGCGGGCGCACCAGGTTTACCCGGAGCAGCACCGCGGGTTACTCGAGAGTATAACCAGTTGAGCTCTTCGCGTATGTCTTGCAGACGTTTTAATTTGCGCGTGTCCTTTCCATCGACAGAGAGAAGGCGGGGACGAACTCCAGCTGCCAAGGAATCTGCCAGGGCGCGCGACTTGGCCTGTTCTGCCCATTGGAAGGCCTCTCCAGCGTTTTTATTTGTCGTGTACAGGGTAACCAATGCTTCGTACGGCGCAAGCTTGTCGGCAACGAAGGCAGTCCTCTGCTCTTCAGCGGTAAGCGTTGAAGCCATTTGCTCGCTTTTATCGGCTGCTTCCTTATAATGCGAGATGGCCTCCTCGGTTTGTCCCATCCCCTCACAAGTACGTCCAGCACATGCTTCGATCCTTTGTTCCAGCCAGGGAACCGTCAGCCCGATCAGTGCATTACGAGCCACCTGAAGTTCTTTCAAGCTGCGCTTCCATTGGTGTTCGTCAGCCCACAAATTAGCAATAAGAATATGGGCATAGGCAAGCTTGGTTTTCATCCCAAGTTTTTTATAAGCTCGAGCGGATTCTACAGCCAGGAGTCTTGCCTGCTCTCGTTGCCCTTTTTGGCCGAGTATTTCAGCGCGTTGAAGATCAGTATGAGCTACCCAGGACACATTCCCTTGAGAGATAAACAGCCCTCGCACTTCCTCCAACAAGGCGGCGGAACGCTCTCCCTGGCCTAACCGGGCCAAGGCGACGGCATGATTTGATCGTGCCCAGGCTAGCTCAAAAGGGATCCCTATTTCTTTAAAGGCAACTTCGGCCTGCGTTGCCAGGCGAAGGGCCTCGCCAGGCAGGTTCAGATCAAGGTAGAGGTCACTTTCTTCCAGATCCGTTTGAGCGATATTAACTTTATTTGAAAGATCGGTGAAGATGTCGCGCGCTCGCTCAAAAGTACGAAACGCCTCATTGTAATTTCCGCGCGCATATTTTAAGAAAGCCAGGTCATGATCCACAGACGCAGCCGCGCTGCGTAAATCGGCAGCCTCAAACGTCGGTCTGGCTTGTTCATGAAGCTCTTCTGCTTTTAAGAAATCATCTAAAAAAGTCAACATATTTGCTTCGTTGACCTGGTTCATTGCGGCATAAAGGTTGTCCCCAATAGTTTGGAAAGCGCGAGTCGCATGTTGGAAATAAACTAATGCCTGCTGGTATTGCCCCTCTCGATAATATAAATTGCCGAGATTCATATCGATTTTTGCCTGGGAGGCTATATCCCCGTGTTTTACAAAAACGCCCCGAGCCGTTTCAGCAATCGCCTGTGCCCGGTCGAATTGTCCCATATTCATTAGCGCTGACATTTCACCGATGCAAGTACGGGCTGCATCCAGAGGTTTACCGGATGCCTTAAAAAGTGCCGCGGCACGTTCATAGCAGCTCACAGCAGTGTCCAGATTTGCCAGGAACCTGTATGCTGTAGCCTTGGTCCACAAAGCCACCGCACGAGCTTCGTCGCTCGATAAAACCTCCGCGGCTTCTTCGGCTGCCAGACCAACATTTAGTGCCCGATTGGCGTCATCGTGCTTCAAGCGGTCGGCCCGTTCTTTAAGAGCATAGATAGTATTTAATTGTAGAAATTCTTGATACCTGTTTAACAAGTCATGCCGCGCTTCTGCGTTCGGCGCGGCTGCCAACCCCTCAATGAATTCCTCATTTGTCATTGTTAAACTCTAAACTGGTTATTGCAACCTCTTGGCTTTCAAGATCAAAAACCAAATCATAAACACCTGAAGGGATTTGGCGGAAAGAAAACTGGCCGGATGGATCCGTCTCTGTACCTTTAAGCATATCTCCGTCCCCGGACTTTAAACATACGAATGCAGCCGAAGAGTCATTGGTTTGTTCAGAGCCAAGTATTTGCCCAACCAGATTATGTTTGCCATTTTCATTATCCGGTGTGATTTGTAAATCAATTTCCACTTGTTGAGCAGAGAATAGCATCTGATGAGCGAGTGTCGTGTTCATGCCGCGCGTAGCAGATAAAGGCATTCGCGTGCGATTGTCAAATAAAATCTCGGCTAAAACACGCAAAGGAGATTGGTGTGGCGTGGCTGGTCTTTGTTGAAAAAAGGCAACCGCCCTGCTAAAAATGTTAGAAGGAGGAGTTGCTGTTTGATCATGCGAGGTGGTTTGTAACACCAAACGCAGCTGGCCTATTTTATTTGTGCAGCGAAGACATGGACTGGATAAATGTATTTCGACCAGGGTGCGCTCAGATTTGGGGAGCTGTTCGTCAACATATTTTATTAATTTCTCATCGGTTGGGTGTGACATAAATTTTGCCCTTCTTTAATAATTTATTTATCATATTAGAGAATAATTTTCCTATAAAAAATACAAAAAATAGAACTCGGTCGCCTTACGTTTCTGAAAAGCCCATTTTATCCAGTATCTTCATTAATTTTTCAAGACAGCGTGCTCGCGTGGGTCCGATGCTGCCCTCGGGAAGTGAAAGGGTTTGGGCAATCCTGGTATAAGGAGGGCGTGGTTCGCTATAAAAAAGCATGGTGAGCAATTTTTGGCACAGGGGACCCATTTGTTCTACTGCAGCCCGGATGAGGGACTGGCGTTCAATGACGAGGAAGTCGTCTTCGGAGCGCAGGTTGACCGGAACTTGTTCATCGAGATGAGCGGCGCTTGATGTGGGTTCTGTTTTCCGGTTGGAGCGAAGAGTCCGCCAGCATTCACGTCGGGTTGTAATCACCAACCATGCACCTAATCGTTTGCGATCGCGCAGTTGGGACAAATTTTCTAAAAGTGAAAGGCTTACATTTTGAAATATGTCATTGGCGTCATGTTCTGTCAAACCGTAGCGGAGAGGGATACTGTAAATAAGCCGTTGGTAGCGGGCCAACAATACCTCCCAAGCCTGACTTTTACCCTTCAAGCAAGCTTCGATGAGTTCAGTGTCGGGTAGGGCGGCATAGTGCTCGGTTGTCATACATTCTTAGTATACAGAGTTTGGGGTATCTATGCAATAAGTAATATTCTAAAAAAATAACAAATCTCTTAAGTCGCATGCCAACCGCATGTTGAAAGAATGTTGTGCCAAGTCGTTAATAAGAGTATTGCGCATAGTCATTCTCCTGTTTTGCTCATTTTAGTGTCCCGAAGACAACTGATTTAGCACTAGTAAAATAGTCTCAGGGACCTCTGCATCTGCCAAAAGATCTTTACAATTGAGGGTCACAATACCGGATCGGACTGACCTCCAATGCAGTCAGAATAATAGTGAGATGCGCCCAGCAATTCTCATTGTGAATTAGATCTGAGTCGTCAGGGATAGGAAAAAAGGGGATCTGGAAATGGTAGAGGAAGAAGCGAGGGCTGGAAGAGAAAGGCAAGAAGGTGGAGAATGAATTTGAAAGGACCCGAAAAGAGCTGCCTAATAGGGTCTGGCAGCTATGCGGAGGTATGGGAGAACAGGAGGATAAGCTGGTATCTGGCTGGAGGTACTGGAACATGAAATCAAAGAGCTGCTGGTGGCACTGGATGGGACCTGGTACTTCAGTTCCAAGGCGATCCGCTGTGCGAGCTGCAGCAGCAAGGAGTTGGTGGATGGCAGCCGATTGTATTTTCACAGTTTGATCACGCCGGTAGTCGTGGCGCTGGAGAACGAGCATGTGATTGCACTGGAACCGGAGTTCATTCTCCCGCAGGACGGGCACGACAAGCAGGATTGTGAAATGCAAGCCGCGAAACGCTGGATCGGAAAACACGCTCAACGCTATGCCGCCAAAGGGGTCACGATCCTGGGAGATTCTCCAAACAGCCCTATTGTCAGCAGTTATAGGCCGTCTCATTGCACATGTTCAAAACAAGCCTGGTTCATCTGTCTCCGATAATCCTGACAAGCTGCTTTTACCAAACATCGATCGAGCCTGTTACGGTTGATTGGATCCACTCACATGTCGGCCAAAACTCGGAAACTGTCCAGCTTCGATGTGGGTTCCACAATCCGGGAAATGCACAGCGCTTCGACGATTTCGTCTCCCAGCAGGTCAAATCCTAATTTTCTGTATTCGTCCTAGAGAACTTTCCACAACAAACCGGAATAGGAGCGCTTGATGCTCACACGCAGAGAGGGTTTTGTTTCCGTAAATAATTCCGGCTGGTTAGTTTGGATACGCTTGCGCGCTAAAGCGAGCAGCATTTCCAGATCCTCGCCGGTGTGGGCGCTACCGATATAGAGGATCTTGATGATCCGGCCATTTTGTTTGTAAGCGATTTGAACCGCGGTTGCCCCACTAGTTGTCTTTACTTTACGGATGAATGCCATGCATTCAATTTTAGTCCATCCACCACATGAAAGTTAATGTCCTGAAAATTCGATTTTTGCCCTTGGAAAAGGCGAAAAATGGCAAAAGTTAGGAAGTCGGGAGACTCAGCGGATAAATTTTGGTAGATAACGAAATTGGCAAGGGGAGTAATTTCGTAATCACATCTTCTTTTTCGTTTTTCATAGTGTAATAATTCCGTGCGCTTACGAAACATATTGATTTTGTAATGAGATTGTTATTAATCGAATGGTGCGAAATGTCATGGCTATGCTATACTTTTTATTATTAGTATCATCTTGGATTACTTTATAGGCATGATTCTTTAATGAATAAATAATTATTTGACGTTAATAAAAATACTCTCAAAATGATTTTGATAAGGAGGCTTTAATTACATTCAAAAAAACTAACCTGTCAATCAAAGTTGCTATTAATCCGCTTCATTCTGTAGTTTTCTCAAAGGAGGATTTCTATGAAGATCACTGGTTATTATCGCCTACTTTTAATTGGAGTTGTTTTTGTCCTAGCTTTTAGTGTTGTAGGGATTACCTCGACAGCCGCAAAGGCAAAACCTACTCCAATCGACATGGTCATCGATTCCGATACTGGTGTTGATGATGCTGCAGCAATCGCATATTTGTTAGACCGCCCCGACCTAGTTCACATCTTGGGGATTACGGCGGTTGCAGGAAACACAACTGTCGAAAACGCTGCCATTAATCAGCTCTTGCTTCTTAATACCGCCCATCGCACGGACATTCCGGTCTATATTGGTGCCGAAGCGCCCCTGGTGCTGCCTGCCAGTCATCAAGGTGAATTCGTTCACGGTCCGGATGGGTTGTGGGGTATAGGCATGGAAAATCCACAGGACATATCTAATCTTTCTCACGATGCTGCGGGATTTATTTGCGACAACGCCAGGCAGGGAGTCACTCTACTGGCCTTGGGGCCGCTGACCAATCTAGCCAATGCAGTTGAACAATGCCCGACCAAGATGCCATCCTATCGGATTGTCTGGTTGGGAGGTGCCAAGTCTGTTGATGGAGAAGGGAATACTCCGGTTAGCGTGTTCAATCCGTGGTTCGATCCGGATGCAGCCCAGATTGTTCTTAATGCTGGCCTTTCGATCACAATGATTACAACAGACGCGGCTAGGACGGTGACAGTAAGCCCGGACGTGTTCATAAAAATTGCACAAAGCGGTACCCCAGTCGCTAAGCTAATTGCACCGGCTTTGCAACAATATGCCAGTCTTTTTGCCACACCTACGGGCCGGCATGGAAAATTGCGAGTGGCACTATTCGATCCAACGGCAGCTATTATAGCCGTACACCCTGATTGGGCAACTTCGCAATCTGGACTTATTGTTGTGCAGACTCCTGATGGTCCTGCCCGTGGCCAAACGATCATAGCTTTCAGTATGGGCGACCATCTTTCTTTGCTTGCTTCCGATGCAGAGCTGAGCACGATCGCGGACGAAGTTTATAGTGATCCAACTTTTAACCTGCAACAAGCTCTTGCAAATATCCTTGCTCGCAAACCTGATAATGCACAAGTAGTTCTCAACGTCAACTCCAACCGCATCATGCAGGAGTGGTTAGGTGGTATGTTGCACTAAAAGAAAGTAAATTCCTCAACTAATCCTTGGGCTTTGGATTTTTTGGCTCGAGGTTGAGGAGGAAGGCAAAAGCGGGAAATGCCCGAAAAGGCATTTTCCGCTTTAGATACTGTTTGATGATGCAATGATGTTGCCTACTTAAACCGACAAACCAGTTTTCTTTTTCTAGAGAAAATCTATGGAGCTTATAGGGCGAGTTTTCAGATAAGAAGCCATGGTGAGATTTGAGAAAATCCAAAGGATTATTCACA
The DNA here is from genome assembly GCA_963753465.1 of uncultured Chloroflexia bacterium. Taxonomy (GTDB): domain Bacteria; phylum Chloroflexota; class Anaerolineae; order Anaerolineales; family Villigracilaceae; genus UBA877. The sequence continues at coordinate 515,371 of CAVWCJ010000005.1, read as the reverse complement.
CCCGGAACTCGACTAGTACAAGTATTAAGATAGAGGTATCCTCTGTGCTGGATACCATCCGACATTTCAGGAAAGCGAGTGGCCTGCCTCCCAATGTTCGCAAATCCCTGGCTGACCCTCTACCGCTCGATTTATTTCATCAATCACCTTCTCAGCGTACCTTGACCTATTGGATCCTCCAACGCCCTGAGAATCGGACAATCGAGCATGAGAAAATAATTACCCAAATTACATCGGAACAACCCAAACTGGGGCTGTCGATTGATCTAGCGCATTCTTTTGCTTCAATAGTCGGGCAATAGCAAGTCGAGGAATTGGACGATTGGCTGAAACGAGCTGGGCTGAATAGCTACCGGCACTGGAAGAATTTCTCTGCCAGTCTGGTGAAAGATAAGAAGGCAGTTCGGGCAACATTAATCCACTCGTGGTCGTATGGCCCTACGGAAGGACACATTAATCGACTGAAATGCCTGAAACGCCAAATGTATTGGCGGGCAAAAGATGACTTGCTCCGTCAACGCGTTTTATGGCAAGGAAAATGGGGATTCACATTAATTGGGGAAGAGCCCTTTCTTTTCCGCGATTTTCTGGGTATTTATATTACCGTCACTAACAAAGTTGCATACACTTCGCGTGGCGCCTGGTCCTGAAATCGTTCACTGTTAAGGATCTGACGTACTACGGCTTTCTCGGCCTGGCTAAGCGCTCTAGGTGAAATGATTGATTCGGGTGACGGCTGGAGTTCAATTGCCGCCGGCTGACGAGACCGATACAAACCGCTCCTGGGTACGTCCAGCGCCTGGCAAGCGCTGGCATCACCAACTGTCTCAGCCAACTGCTCGGCCGACTGGATCAGTTCGGTTCGTCTGGGTCGGTTCCTTCGACCGCCTCGCCGAGCATCTGAGCAACTTTTTTTGGACATCGATAATCATTTCTGTCTTCCGCAATTGCTCCCGCAAACGCTCATTCTCGCGTTTCAGCCTGGCCAATTCAACGGCCGGCGGGTCAAGCTTCGGCCCCCGCTTTTGGGGTGACAGACCATTCAGTTCTCCTCGTTCGTGTTGTCGACGCCAGTTGGTCAGGTTAGATGAGTAAAGCCCTTCTCGTCGCAGCAAGGCGCCGATATTATCAGATCCCTGACAGGCATCCACTTCACGCAGGATGCGCAGCTTGTATTCCCCAATGTATTGCCGACGTTTCGCTTTCGCGACCACTTCTGATTTCGGCATCTCTACACGTACTTCCTCTTTCGGGTCTTCTTCCATCGGTGTTCTCCTTCGCCCTGTCCACTAAATTATTGGAGGGGATTGTCTCATGATTATAGTCACAGAGGGGAGAACCGATTGGCATCTGAGTTACAGGCTGTTATGGTGTTGAACGAGAGTTGCCAATCTAGGCTTTATTTCGCTCGAATTCATCAGCTCCAAAGTTACCTAACCGATCGGTAATCGATCACTTCTATCAGGCCTTGGGCAAAAGTATTGCTACATTGAATATATTGGGTAATTAGGCGATTGAAATACCTTCTCTTAACATTACTGTAAAGTTTTCAATGGAGACACTCTGTCCTCATAAAGTTAAAATAATTGTGAGGACAGCTATCGTTATGGATTAAATTATGACAGAACAAATCTAGCAAAACAGTTTTCTTCGCTGGAAAATGAAAAGAAGTTGTAAATAATTCTTGTAGTGGAAATTGTTATACTAATTATTATTTTAATAGGTGTTTGCCTCAACTAGATTATCTCGGGTTGATTTATAATTGTCTGTCTATTTTATTTAAACATCAAAAAACCCTAGTTACAATTTGAAGTTCTTATCTATGCACAGGGAAAAACCTATAGTGAATTGAATGGTGACCAGTGTTTATGCTTATGATGGTTGAAATAATGCGGGATTATAAAAGATGAACTAATCGATATCGTTTATTTGGTGGTTCCATCGCCGAAGAATTGAGAAAGAAGAAATAGGTTGATCAATGAGTAAAGTAGAACTCCATGCTCACTCCTACGCCTCATATGACTTGAATTTGCGTCCCCTTGACATTGTGCGTTTATGTAAAAAGAAAGGAATTGACAAATTAGCTATTACCGATCATCACTCGATTCGTGGTGCGTTAGAAATACAAACCTTTGCACCAGAACTTATTATTATCGGCGAAGAAATCATGACTACACAAGGAGAATTATTAGCCTACTTTGTCAAAGAAGAGGTACCACGAGGTTTATCGCCGATAGAAGTAATAGATAATCTAAAAGCACAAGGCGCCATTATAAGTGTTCCCCACCCGTTTGATCGTTGGCGAACCGGTGCATGGCAGGAAGTGAATTTGTTAGCTTTGCTTCCATTTATTGACGCCATTGAAGTTTTCAACTCCAGATGTGTATTTAAGAAAGACAATGAACGCGCGTTGGCTTTTGCACAGAAGTTTGGATTGTTATCCACTGTCGGGTCAGATGCACATAATAGTAAAGAATTCGGTCATGCTGTTTTGATAATGAAAAATACTCCTAACAATGCAGAAGAATTCTTGTCTGGATTATCGCAAGGTGAGGCCCTTTGTCAATCGACTTTACTTGCTTCTCAGGTCAGTAGTATGATTAAATGGACGTTTAAAGAAATTTTTCATTCGACAAAAAAGAAGTAATACATAGGTTTTCTCCATGGATTTGGAACAATTTATAAATCTAAACTCTTCAGAAGTCGCTGCTGAGATGCGCCGGGCTAATTCAACAGTTTGTGCATTTCCAATCAATGGTACACGGCGGTGGTTTATGTTGGAACACCCAACTGCATCAGAGACTGAATATATGGATGCCATTGTTAAAAGACACGTTGATTTATATAGGTTGCTTTTTGAAAATGGCATTGATACTATACTTGCGCCTATTTTTGAACCAAGCATGTTAATGCGTGGGGACGACTATCAAAAAAATTATGTCGAAAGAGGGTTGCCTTTGGTGGCTACCCACCCAATATTTACTGATTTTTATGGAGACGATCAGGTACGAGTTCTTTTTTATGGAGATTATCGGAAGTTTTTTACAAATACAAATAATACTGAAATATTGGAAAAATTTGACTATATTGTACAAAAAACACAGGAAAATAATCGTTTTCGCTTATTTTTTGGTGTTTGCACTAGAAGAGCTATGGATACAATTGGCGAATTAAGTGTTCAACGCTACCTCAAACAAGGCCAAGTTCCTGGACAGCAATCGTTAATCGAAATGTACTATGGTGAGCATATTAATCGAGTTAGTTTGTTTGTAACATCTGGTAAGACGAATGTTTTCGGGATGCCGTTCCTGGATACCGATGATACTAGCTTGTATTTCACGATAGCTCCGTCTCTTTACTTAACAAAGAGACAGCTTCGAGCGATTTTATATGATCACCTTTTTAATCGCCAAACGCTAGCTAAAAAGGATTATACGGACCTCACGTCTGATGATATTGAAAATATGCGTTCATTTTATCGGCAAAATATTAAATCTTGTATGGGAGTAGGTGTTTTACAGAAGGGTACTTGGTATCCAATACCGTTGGATTAATTTTTTTGCTATTATCCGTGTTCGAGAATGGAGCCTTTTATATATGGATGAAGAAAATATTTCTATCGAAAAAATACTAAACATGGGACCTGGCTGGACTTTACCAACCGCTTATGATACTGCATGGGTAGCCTCTCTTGGTGATCTAGCCCCTGACATAAGTAATCGTGCTCTTAACTGGCTCTGCGAACACCAGCTTTCTGACGGGAGTTGGGGAGCAGAAGAGCCGAATTACTACTATGACCGTGTACTTTCAACTTTAGCTGCGATGATAGCTTTAAAAAGAAGCGGTTGGAGTTCAGGAATTCGAAAGCAGATCCAAGACGGAAAAAGTGCTCTTGATAGAATTACTTCCAAAAACAACCAAGGTTTAACTCCAGGTGTAAATGGTGCAACAGCAGGTTTCGAGATGATCGTACCTACTCTTGTTTCCGATGCTGAACGATTGGGCATCCTAACTGAGCAGCAAGGCAGAAAAATAGTAGGTCAATTGGATGCACATCGACAAAAAAAAATGGCTGCAATAAACCGCCAGCGAATTAATCGGCATTATACATTAGCATTTTCTGCAGAAATGGCGGGTAATGATTGGCTAAATGCATTCGATTTAGATGATCTTCGAGAGGAGGATGGATCCGTAGCCCATAGCCCGTCTGCGACGGCATACTATGTAAGTATTATTCAGAATAACGATCAACGCGCTCTTGACTATCTACGGCGTGCCTCATCTCCTGATGGCGGAGCATATATTGCAGTACCATTTGATATCTATGAAATTGCATGGGTGTTATGGAATTTTAGCCTCGTAAATGGTGCATCATGTAATAATAATTTCCAAAAATATATCGTTTATCTCCGTGAGGCTTGGAATTGTAAATATGGAGTTGGATTTGCAAGCATTCATAGTGTTGCTGACGGTGATGATACAGCGATGGTAGCTAGCCTCTTGGCTCGGTTCGATGGTGGAGTAGATCTAAAAACCTTAGCTTATTACGTAGAAGAAGATCATTACCGATGTTTTCCATTGGAAGTAGATTATTCCATCAGTACCAATGTCCATTTCTTGGCTGCCTTACGAAATATTGGAAATCCTGTTGATCATCCTGATATACAACGCATTCTTCACTTTCTCGACAAGTCGAAAGTGATGGATACTTATTGGTTCGATAAATGGCACGTATCACCGTATTACACTACGTCGCATGCAATAATAGCTAGTGCTGGGTATTGTAATAAACTAGTTGAGAAGTCAGTCGAGTGGTTAATTTCTACTCAACATTCTGATGGATCCTGGGGATTTTATAAGGCCCCTTCTGTGGAAGAAACTGCGTACGCCCTACAGGCACTAACAATTTGGAGCCAATTTGGTGATAGTAAAATTTCTCCAAATATATTACGCCGCGGGGCCTTTTGGCTAAAAGGACATTTTGAAAACCCCCTTTTTCCATGGATGTGGATCGCAAAGAGTCTAAATATTTCGACTTGGGTTTATTTGGCAGAAATAGCCACTGCGCTGATGCTTGTTCAGCAAGTTATATAGCGAGGAATTAATATGAATATATCATTGAAAAAATTCTCGTCAAAAATCAATTCTTTCTTGGACGTTCCTGTAACCGATCAAGACGATGCCAGACGACGTAAATTACTAAATATCATTTTGGCAACTGCTAGTATATTCTCCATTATTTTTATAATTACTACTTTTTTTGCTATTGCTTTTAAATATGCTGCATTGAGTGAATCTCTTTTCCTTTACGGCGCCACCGGAGCGACATTATTTTTTTCTGTGATTTTTTACTTTCTTAATCGTAGCAAGCGTTTGCCAGGGTGGCTAGCTTCTACGCTTTTTGTTGCCTTACTAGCTATCGTTATTTCGTTTACAGACACTCCGTCTGAATTGGTGGACGGGCGGAGTCTTGTTGTTTGGATGGTTCCAATATTTCTTGGAACCTTCTTACTCCAACCTAGTGCCTCAATGATTTTTTTTATATTTTGTATCGGTGAAATGTTTATTGTTGGAAGAACAGCAGGTGTTATCCCGAATCCTTTTGCTCTTGTAATTTTTTTCCTGTTGACAGGCGTTGCTTTATTATTTTCACGTGGAGAAAATCGTGCAATTAAGGAAGTTAGAGCTATTAATGTCAATTTGGATCGCTTAGTTGCTGAGCGTACCCAGGCCTTAGCAGATGCACTCTCCCGAGAACGAATAGATGCAGGCCGTATTAAAGCAATCTTGGAGAGCATTGCTGACGGAGTCATCGTTTTCGATGTGCAGGGCAAGGCCATAATCGCTAACCCCTCCTGTAAGGACCTTCTGGGATTACCCATTGAGCGCATCCTTGGTTCATACATAGTCGATTTGAGTCATTCAAAACAACTGGATACGAAAAATGCTGCTCAGATGGTTAACCTGCTCACCAACCCAGGACAACAGGAATTTAGTACGCACATCGAATGGGGGGAAAAGAGTATTTCGGCAACCTCAGCAGAGGTTTTTGATATGGACAACAACCCGATCGGCACAGTGGCTGTTTTCAGAGATTACACGCACGAGGCTGAACTAGACCATATGAAGGATACATTCCTCGCTATCGTCTCTCATGAACTGCGCACACCCCTGAATGCGATTTTGGGATATGCGGAAATGCTCAAAGAAGCGGTTTATGGTCCAGTCAATGAGAAACAGGCACACGGGGCTGAACGAATCCTGACCAACACTCAACGCCTTCTTGGAATCGTTAACGACTTGCTTGACCAGTCCCAAATAGAAGCTGGCCGGATGAGTATCAATTATCAGCCATTCCATACCAACGACCTAATCGATAATGTTCATAGTGTGATGGATAAAATAGCTTCGGATAAAGGGATTGTATTGACCAGTCGGCTTGACACGACTTTGCCATTTTCAATCAATGGTGATATAGCCCGTTTACAGCAGATTCTGGTAAACTTGATTAATAATGCGATTAAGTTCACCGATAAAGGTAGTGTGAATTTTTGTCTGCTTCGTTCGGATTTGCAGCACTGGGAGCTGCAGGTGCAAGATACAGGTATAGGTATTCCGGAAAACGAAATTCCTCGTATTTTTGAATCTTTCCATCAAGTGGACAGCTCGGTGACGCGTAAATACGGGGGATTTGGCCTCGGCCTCTCAATTGTTAAAAAACTTGCTAACCTAATGGGCGGGAGAGTCATTGTAAAAAGTAAAGTTGGTATTGGCAGCACGTTCACTGTTACATTGCCACTGGTTCAACAAGGAGGAAAATTATATGAATGACCTGGCTCTAATCATCGAAGACGATGAAGACATTGCTGAGATTTTCAATCAGGCTCTCAATAATGCTGGATTCGAGACAGAGGTGATTTACCAAGGCGATGCAGCCCAAAAGAGGTTGGGAGAAGTTACGCCTCATGTTGTTGTGCTCGATATGCACTTACCAAGCGTCTCGGGTCAGGTTCTCCTTTCCCAAATTCGTTCTGACAATAGACTTCTGGAAACAATTGTCCTTGTCGCTACCGCGGATGCTATGATAGCCGAATTGCACCGCGAGCAGGCTGATTTTGTTCTGGTAAAGCCGATTTCTTTTTCTCAACTACGCGACCTAGCAAGCCGTCTTCACGAATATCACCATGGAAAAACTGGACCAATTGGTCTTGATAAAATTATTAAGGGTGGTTATAAACCAGGAGCCTGACTTAGAAATAATATTGACTGTCTTGAAAATACCTAACCAGCGGTACAAAGAGCGGGTTGCTGCAGAGAAACCGAATAACCCAACTGCTCAAGCCGCTTAACGAGACGTTTTGCTGTGGCTTCTGGGCGCCGTTTATCGAAATAATCACCGCCCATGTCACGATAAGGTTCCTTACGTTCGATCAGATGGTAAGCAATCACAAGGATTGTATGTTCCAAGGCAACCGTCGCTTTCTTTTTTCCTCGACGAGCAGCCACGCGGCGATATTGAGCCGACAGGTAAGTGTTCCTGGAATGTGAGGCGGCATGGGCAGCCTGGTTCAGTGCAGAGGACAACGCCTTATTTCCTTTGGTCGTCTTGCCAGAACGCCGCTTGCCTGCGCTTTCGTTATTGCCAGGAGCAACGCCAGCCCAAGAGGCCAGATGCTCTGCGGTTGGAAAGCGGCTCATATCAGTTCCGATTTCGGAAACGATAATTTCGGCGATCTCACGCCCGACTCCTGGAATAGTGTCCAACAAGGTTGCCGCTTCTTCAAAAGGTCGGCAATATTCCTGAACTTGCTGGTTGAAACGTTCTATTGCTTCGTCCAGGTTATCGATTTGGCAGAGCAATTCCGTCAAGATAAAACGGTGGTGAGACTTGACCCGCCCTTCCAGAGCCTTCGCCAGCAGATCCCGTTTCTCACGCATCCGCTTCTGTGCCAATTCGGCCATCTCGGCCGGGCTGCTCTGACCTTGGATGAGTGCTTCCAGCATCGCACGCCCGGATACACCCATCACATCCGAAGCCACACTCGCCAGTTTGATGTTGGCGCTTTCCAGCACCTTTCCCTTTGCACTCGGTTAACCAGTGTCGCTCGCTCGCGCACAAAAGTGCTCCGAGAGCGAGTTAATTCACGCAGCTCCCGTTGCCCAACTGGTGGAACGAAACTTGCATTCAGCAACCCATGTCGCAGAAGATCAGCAATCCACTCGGAGTCCTTGACATCTGCTTTGTGACCGGGAACAGCTTTGACATGCTGGGCATTCACCAACAAAACTTCAAAGTTGTTCTCCAGAATGTTGAAAACAGGCTTCCAATATTCTCCGGTACTCTCCATGGCCACATGAGTTACACTATAGCCCGTCAGCCAATCCGAGAGCCCCAACAAATCAATCGTCATGGTCCCAAACGTCCGCGTCTCTTTCCGCAGACCTTCTTGCCCATCAGTAACTATGACAGACGCTACCACGGTCTTCTTATGCACATCCAAGCCAGCACAATGCGTATGGACAACTTCCATTGCAATCTCCTCTCTTGAATTGCGGCTGACTTGGATACCCAGAAAGACAGAGACTGTCTTACGTGCTTCCTATACAAGCGAGCGACAATTAGCGGTGCCTGAAGGTATCCGGATCAATCTCCACTACAGGCTCGTGGCACCAGTCAAAAAACGATCTCTGTGTCAGCCGACTGGCACCCTGTATAGCACATTTTCATGCTTTGCGGTGTCCAGCAGACATGACATCTCTACTGCAAAAACGAGTGGGCAATTTTCGTCCAAAATGAATTCTCCTCAACAAGCGGGTTTCTTAATATAATCAGACCAACTCACATTCAAAGGTCTGAAGCATGTTTAAGAAAAATAAACATCATCTCCAATCGGTTCTAGTTCGCAGCGACATTGAGTTACCCGATGAGCAGTGCGAATACTTAACCACATCCTAGTGCGTAATTCGCTCAAATCGCACAGTTAAACGGATCATGTCGCACACTGAAGGGAAAAAAGCGCTGGCTGGATAATTGTACATCAGGTGTGCGGCATGGAGCGTATTGCCCGCAACCTTCTTTGAGACTCGCCGATCAGTTGAAGCCGGTAGGCATTATGGACGAGGCGATCCAGGATGGCGTCGGATAAGGTGGGATTGTGGATCTGGGAAAACCAATCCGAAACCGGCATTTGGGAAGCAACGAGGGTGGAGGCCTGGCTGTAGCGGTCATCCAGGACTTCGAGGATATCCTGAGCATTGGCCGAGGTGAGTTCGTCGCGCATCCAATCATCCAGAATGAGCAGGTCGGTGCGTGCCAGAGAGCGCAGCAAGGCTGGGTAGGAAGCTTCCTGACGCGCCTGGCCGAGGGCAAGCAGCAGGCGCGAGGTACGGAAGTAACGGACGGAATAGCCGAGGCGGATGGCCGCGGTGCCTAACGAACAAGCGAGGAAACTTTTGCCTCCTCCGGTGGGTCCCGCCACCAAAATATTGAGATGATTGCCGATCCAGGCACATTGGCCGAGTTCGAGCACCTGGCGGCGGTCCAGGCCGCGTTCGGGGGACAGGTCTAAATCTTCCAAAGTGGCCTGCATGGGGAAGGCGGCCCGATGCAAGGCCTGGCGAACGCGGTTGTTATGCCGCCGGGTGCATTCCTGATCGATCAGGATAGCCAGGCGTTCTTCAAAGGACAGCTGGGCGTACTTGGGATTGGCCTGTTGTTCGCGCAGCCCTTCTCGAAAGGCAGGCAGGCGAAGGCGAAGCAGTTGGTCAAAGAGGACGGTATCATTCATTTCCAATTTCCTTTTGTCATTGAATTGAAAACAATTGGGTACAATCGGTGCAGTTGTGCAGAGGATAGAGCGCCGGTGGAGACCGACTCGAGCGCTGCACAACGCCGTTGCCGAAGCAGAGGGTGGAGCGGATCTTTCGCAGCCCTCTGCTTTTTCTGCCTGGCAACGGCCCAAAAGCGATAAACTCAATCACGGATTGGGAAACTCCTTAGCGGTAATACGTCTCGCCGCGGATGTTTTCGTGAATCACGGGGGGAGGATCGGAGGTTACCTGGCGAGCCAGGAATTCCAGTTGGTTCTTCAGGTCTCGATAGGACCACAGGTGAGCCGTCTGCAGCTGCTGGCAGGCGGTTTCGAAGAGAGGCTGGGGGAACTTGCGTGCCAGGCTGAGCACGCCCAGACAGGAACGATAGGCTTGTTCGGGGAAAGGCCGGGCCTGCAGGAGGGAAGACATGTAGGAGGTGGTTTGCGGGCCGATGGCTTGAGCCTGGTGGAGCAGCCAGTCAGCGTTTAGGTTAACAATGAAACGGTGGTTCGAAGGCATATGTTCGGGATGGGTGGAGAACCGGCCGGTCACCCGGCTGCGGGCGTGGATGGCCACTTGCTGGCCTTTGTAGAAGATTTCCACCAGTCGTTCACTGGCGCGGATTTCCACTTGCTGATGGATGAGCGTGTAGGGCACACTGTAGTTGTGTTTTTCAAAGGCGACGTGATAGTCGAGGTTGACCCGGGCGGTCTTCCAGATGGCAAATTCGTAAGGCTTGGCAGGCAGCGGGCGCAGCTCGGGCAGGTCCAGCTCTTCGAAAAGCTGGCGGCGGGATTTCTCCCGATTCACCATGGGACGTTGGTTCAGCCCATCCAGCAGCGGCTGGATCGCTCGACCGGCTTCGGCTTCACTAAAAAATGTCTGGGCACGCAGTGGAGCCAGCACCCAGCGCTCGACGTTCTGCACACCGTTCTCAATACTGGGTTTATCTTTAGGTCGGCGAACTCGGGCAGGCAGTACGGCGACCTGGTAGTACTCGGCCATTTCCTGGTAGGTGGGATTGAGATCCGGCTCGTAATAGTTGGGGCTTTTCACTCCGGTCTTCGTGTTATCCGGCCGAAGAATCTTGGGCAACCCCCCAAAAAATTGGAACGCCCGCACATGGCCGTTGATCCAGTGACACAGTTCCTGGCTGGGCTGCACCTCGGCATACACATAATTGCTGGCAGGCAGCGTCGCCACAAACACCGGTGCAGCATGGGTTTCCCCCGTCTCCGGGTTGACAATGGTCATGGTCAGCCCGGCGTAATCCACTTCCATCTCTTCTCCCCCATTGTGGTGAAAACGGCCGCTGGGAGATTGGACCTCCGCCCATTTCCGGTAGTACTCGCAAAACCGGGCGTAACGGTAGCCGTTCGGATACTGATCCCGATACTCGATCCACAGCAGCTTGAGCGTCACCCCTTTCTTCTTCAACTCCTGGCGGATCTTCTCCCAGTCGGGCAGAGCTCTTTCGGGAGTGCGCTCATGACCACTTTCTGGGAACAGCTTCCGGAACAGCTCCTCCTCGCTCAGCCCTTCTAGCAATGGCCAGTGCAGTTCTGCGGCTTGGGCACGGCGCAGATATTCCCCCACCGTGCTGTTGGATATTTTACACGTCCGGGCGATCGCCCGGTTGGACAGTCCTGCTTCTTCTTTCAGCCGGAGTATTTCTCGGATCTTGCGCACAGTTAATCGCTCCTGGGTCATGCCTGCCTCCTTGTTCTTCAGAGGCAAGCATGCCACATGTTGGGATTAACCAGCGCGATTTCCCCAAATCAAAAGTGTGCGGCTTCCACCGTTTTGGTGTGCGGCATGCTCCGTTTTGGTGTGCGCCTTACAGCGTTTTACTGTGCGGCATGCGCCGTTTTATGCACCTAGCCGGGTGTGTTCTATCGGGAGTTCGTATCTACCTCGACAATGTTAGATTAGGACAAGCGTTCTGTTTTCTTCGAGTTCTCTGGTCCGAAAATACTTGTAGCAAACTGTTGAATTGCTAAAAACCGCTATAAAAAGTTGCACATAAATAACCTATACGAAAATGTAACATTGTCAAGGTAGGTAGGGGAATAAAGCTCGAAAGAAGCCTTCAAATTGCCGAATGGTCGCCGAGGATCGTCCTGTTAGACGAGAAAAACCATATTCGGGAGGTCCGGGGTGCTGCACATTCGCCTCTGGTTTCTGGCAATGGATAGGATTCTTGCACTATACAGCCGTGACCTTTAGGTTGTTGAATTATTAATGGGGCACGCCTTCGGGGAAGGAACAAAAATGGACTGAGTGTCGTCAGTTAGTTATGATTATGGAGGAGCTGGATATGACCAAAATACGAAATTGGATTTTTTGTTCACTCATTCTCTTGCTTATCCTGGCAAGCTGTCAACCGGTCAATGTTGCCCAGGTGGCGCAATCAGACCAGCCGCGCGATCCCCGGCCACAAGTCGCTGATGCAGATCTCAACACATTGGTCAGCGGTGACAATGCATTTGCCTTTGACCTTTTCAATCAAATTGCTAATGAACCAGGCAACGTATTCTTCTCGCCATACAGCATCTCGCTCGCCCTGGCGATGGTTTACGGGGGAGCAGGAGGGGATACCGAAGCACAAATAGCACAAAGCATGCACTATACTCTGCCGCAGGACCAGCTTCATTCCGCTTTTAATAAACTGGCCCTCGAGCTCGGTCAACGCTCGAAAGCTGCAGGTATTCCCGCTGACAAAGCCTTTAATCTTCATGTGGCCAATGCCATCTGGGGGCAGGATGGCTTCCCCTTCCTGGCTGGCTACCTGAACTTGCTGGCGGCGAACTATGGCGCAGGCATGCACCTGCTCAATTTCAGCAAAGACCCGGAAGCGGCCCGCCAGGCTATCAACGACTGGGTCAGCCAGCAGACCGAAAAGCGCATCACCGATATTATTCCGCAAGGGGCAATTGATCCGCTCACCCGCCTGGTATTGAGCAATGCGATCTACTTCAAAGCGGATTGGGCCAGCGAGTTTGATAAAAGCTCAACCAGCAATGGGCCCTTCAACCTGCTGGATGGCAGCCAGGTCACTGTTCCGATGATGTCCCAGCTTGCCCAATTCCGCTATATGGAAGAGAATGGCTTGCAAGCGCTTGAGCTGCCTTATGCCGGCGGGCAGCTGTCCATGCTCATTCTCCTGCCGGAAAAAGGCGATTTTAATGATGTACAGTCATCCCTCAATGCAAATACCCTGGATGCGGTGGTTTCAGGCCTGCAATCTAAACAAGTAGACCTTATACTGCCCAAGTTTAAATTCGAGTATTTCCTTTCGCTAAAGGAAAGCCTGATGAAAATGGGCATGGCCGATGCCTTCGACAATACCAAGGCAGATTTCTCCGGGATGGACGGCAAGCAGGATTTATATATCAGCGCAGCGCTGCATAAAGCCTTTGTATCGGTGGATGAAGCGGGTACCGAGGCCGCCGCAGCCACGATTGTTATCATGCGCGAAGGCATGGCAGGACCCGTAAGCCCGATGGAGTTTAAGGTTGATCGACCGTTCTTCTTTCTTATCCGCGATAATCCGACCGGCACCATCCTATTTCTCGGCAGGGTGGTGAATCCGGGTCAATGAAGCGAGCCGAAATCAAGCAAAATATTCGGGCCGGCATTGAAATTGCTGGCCCGAATTAAAAAATTAATATAAATGGGGTGATTCGAGGTGCATGACACTTCCCAGGCGCTTGAAGTGGGAGGAATGTGTCACCACGAAGATCAGGAGATCAAGGGGTCCATTCGTAGGCGCGATGTCTTGGGAGTCGCTATCCACGATAATTTCAGACAGGCTTATTTGCGCTGTGTAGCGGCTATCGGCGATGAGGATGAAGTCAGCCTGATTCTTCCATTGCACCCCAGAGGTTTCATTTAGATACATCTAGGTGCTTGATGATTTCCAAAATCAACTCCCCTTGTCGCTCGAGGCGAGCTGCTTGTTCCTCTAGGTGAACCAGGATCACCTCAATTTCCTTTTCCGCTTTGAGATTGACTTCATACTCTGATTCGGCTCGGTATTCCGCATGCCGGCTTAAAGATTCTGACCAACCATGATGAGGGGCATCAGGCAGATTTGGATCATGTTCGAGATAAACAACCATAGAACGAACGCTGGGGCCGGGTCAAATCGGAGATTCCCCGGGCCTAATGTATTCCAGCTCAGCCAAATTAATGTCCAGAAGCAAATGATTAAGAAAAAGCCGAAGCTTCCCACGCGAACCGTGATGAAGAGAGCGACCCGTTCGAGGGGCGAGAAACTTTCTTTAAACTGCTGGTTGACATTTCGCACGGGCGGGTGCTCGTGTTTGAAATGCGGGACACTTTTGATGGCTCCCAGTACTTCATGCTCAACCTCCACCATCTGGTCGCCAAAATTCTTCAGGAAATGATTTTCTTTCATAACCATATCCTTTCTCTCACATTAATCCAGGAACTTCGGATGGTCATTTTCTAATTTATCAATAAATCAGGAATGTTCTTATACACCTGGAGCAGACAATAAATGACCTAAAAAAGATTTAATATCCAAAAGTGCTAGGAATAAGATGGCCAAAACCTGTCCAGAATACTTGAACGAAATAGATGTCTATTACGGAGCTTGCGGAGTAGGTCTTTTCTTCTGCTTGGGCCTTTGATACGGAATCAATAATAAGAATCCTAGACCGATGATTGCCTGGCCTATCATGACTCCGAGGGCTTTCACGGGACCGAAATAAGGGACCAGGGGCAACGCGTGCGTGCCGAAGCCGAATATATCCGCCATGCCGGAGAATACCGCTACGACGTATCCCGTAGCTACCAGCCGAGAACCAATATCCGAAGCGATGGTGCGTTCGCAATTTTTCCAATAAGCCGCCAAACTGATATTGCCTCCGATGCATATTATCGCCAGGCCAACCAGAAAAACGGATATCTTGATGAAACCGACATAGGGTTTGCTGTCCACATGAAAAAAGGATGGCTTGGCGCCGAGCAGAAAGACCAGGAATCCGAAAAATGTCGTGATCAAACCTAAACGAATTTGCAATTGAGAAGGTAGAGACTCGGATTTGTCAGAAAGAGAAAGAGGAGCTTGATCGGAGTTATCCATATGCGCTATTTCTTTATAATCCGATACGTTTTATGAAATTAGGCCAAAACCCGACATCCTGAACCGGGGAGCAACATGCTATCGGTAATGCCTGGCGTCTGCCGTGATCAGCCGGGCAGGCAGTCATGCCAGTACCAATATTATTTTATGCAGGGATGTTTTTACAATGGCTAGGATTGTACTACGGTAGCGAATGGTAGGTGATATGCCTGGTCGATTCGGTTTCAATTTTGTTGCAAGAAGTATCATCGGGCCGATTCCACGTCGGTCATTTTTCCAGCTGCCGTCGGATCGCCAGGATCCCAAGAAAAAGGGCAGCCATGGCGGAAAGTCCCACGACCAGAACGTCCCGTCCCAGCAGGTCTGTGGAGGAATAGAATACCGCCATCTGCAGGGCATGGTTGCCGTAGGTTAGGGGAACGAATGCCGCGATTTCCTGCAGCCAGAGCGGTTCAAAAGGCAGGACACTCATCCCGCCCGATAGGAAGAACAAATAAAACGCAATGAGGAGAGAGACGGCGATCACTGGCTGGATGCGCCGGATTGCGGCTCCGATGGCTGCCCCGAGGCTGGCAGCAAAAAGGGCGATCAGCGCCACAATCCCCAGCGTGACCAGCCAGTAGATTCCCTGCGGGTGAAGCCAGCCCAACCCTGTACCGAGGCCAAGCACCAGCATCCCCAGTGCGAAGCTGGTCACGAAGCCTGCCAGCACCTTGCCGGTGATGATCGCGCTGCCGGGTGAAGGGGAGAGGAGCAGTTCTTTGACCGTGGAGGTTTCCCATTCGCGAGCCGTTGCCAGTCCGCCGGTCACAAGACCGCTGATCATCAACAGCAGGCCGAGGATGGGCAGAACCGCAAATTGGAAAAGTTCAATGTCAACCGGACGCAGATCATGTTCGTTCATCGTCACCTGAATCGGGCTTTCATTGCCCTGCGCCAGATAATACTGGGTGATCGCGTCCGGAACAGCGCGGCGGATGTCGTTCGTAAAGTCCAGGTTGAGGTTGTTTACCGTGACGTCGACTGTCGCGCCTTGATTAGCTTGCAGTTTGGTGCTGAAATCAGGTGGGATCGTGACCACTGCGACCACATTCAGGTTTTGAAGCAGCTCTTCGCCCCGGGCGGCGTCCACTTCCTGCAGGCGGAATACATTTGAATTGCGTATAGCCATAACCATAGACTGGGCCTGGGAAGAAGTATCCTCCAAAACTAGGGCCACGGGGCTGCGCCCTACGGCTTCTGCACCAAGTGCCTGGATAAGCAGGAAGGCGAACGCGGGAAGGACCGAAGCTGCAATGGTCGTGGGTTGGCGCAGCCAGACCCGTAAATCCTTGAGGGTGATAAACCAGACGATCCGGAGAAAATCCCAAAACATTCCTTTCACCTCGTCCTATTTCTATTCCCCGCTTATCCAGAGGCTGCTCAATGACGGATGGTGCTCCGCTGCAGGCTGACCGTCACCAACAGGCTCACACCCACTGCCCAGCCTGCCAGAATGAGGGCGTTTCCCATCAGGCTGTAGGTATTCAGGTTGAAATTATGGAAAGCGTGCTGGAAAACGACAATCAGATAATAGACAGGAGACAGCTTGGCAATGACCTGGAGCAGGGGAGTCGTAAAGGAAATCGGGCCAAAAGCTCCGCTCAGGAAGAACAGTGGGATGGAAATGGCCATCGTCAGAACCACCACAGGTATGCGTTGTCTGATCAGGGTGCCGAGCAGGGTTCCCAGGGTGTTAAATATAAGCAGGCTCAGAAACGTAAATCCGATCACCTCCAGCCAGTTTACCGGGCGGACTCCCACCAGGAAGATCAAGACAGCCAGGACGATCAGAGTTGATCCCAACCCGACCAGAAACGAGCCGAGCATTTTACCGGTCATTATTGCCCAGCGGCTGGCCGGGGAGGTGAGCAGTTCCTTGATCGTTTGCTTCTCCCATTCCTTGGCTGAAGCTGTGCCAGACTGTATCAAGCCGCCGATCATCAAGGCGACCACCAGGATCGAGACACTCAGGTAGGGGATGTAATCGGTGTCGTGCGGATAAAAATCAGTTTCATGCATCGTCACCCCGACCCGATTCGGAAAAGTCTGGGCATAAAAGCTCGTAATGGAGAGCGGGATCGCCCTGCGGATATCATTGGTAAAATCCGTGTTGAGGTTGTTGATTTCGACTGCCACCTGTACTGGTCGGTTCTGTTGGATGCGAGAATCAAAGTCAGGCGGAAGAGTGACGATGGCCACGATCCTGCCCGCGTGCATCAGGCTTGCGGCTGCAGAAAGGGAGGTTACCTGGACATGGAAAGAGTGGGCCTGGCTCATCGCCAGATAAAAGGCCCGTGCGTACGGCCCGTCCTCCTGCATCACCAAAGCTGTCGGTGCGTTGCTGCCGGCCAGCACGAATAGGCTCATCAGGATCAGCGCGTTCACCGGGATGAACAGGCCAAGGATCGTAAACAAGCGTTCGGTCAGGGCCGAACGAATATCTTTTCTGGCGCAGGCCCAGGTCACGCGCAGCTGATAGCGGAGGGCTTCTAACATTTTGTTCTAATCCCGTAGCGCGGTGCCGGTCAGATGTAAAAAGACTTCATCCAGGTTGGGTTCGCGGACCGAGATGCCGCGGATTTCGCTCTCCTGGGCAATAAGGTTGATGACCTGCGGGACAACCCTCTCACCGGCTCGCGTCGATATCTTCAAATGGACACCTTCTTGGTCGACCTGTTGGACACCCGGAAGTGCGCGCAGCGCATAGGTGCCCAGCGCCGGGTGGTCCGTCTCAATCTCGACTACGCTGCCGCCGTATTTCTGTTTGAAATCGTCGGGAGTGTCCAGAGCGATCAGGCGCCCGCGGTCGATAATCGCGATCCGGCTGCACAAGGCCTGGGCTTCTTCCAGGTAGTTAGTAGTGATCAGGATAGTCTTTCCCTGCTTTCGCAGGGTCAGGATGTAATCCCAAATCGCCCGGCGGGACTGGATATCGACCCCGAGGGTGGGTTCATCCAGGTAGAGTAGCAGGGGTTCATGAAGCAGGGCGCGTGCCAGCGCCAGGCGCCGCTTCATCCCCCCGGAGAAAGTGTCCACGCGCGAATCTTTCCGGTCGGCAAGTTGAACCAGATCCAGCATCCTTTCTATGCGGGCTTTTTTCTCACGGCGGGGAATCCCGAACAGGTCGGCATGAAACTCCAGGTTTGCCCAGGCGGATAGTTCCTCATACAACGCAGTTTCCTGGGGGACCGAACCCAGGATCTCCCGAACCTTGCGGGCATGCGTGCGCAGATCGTAGCCGAAAACCTGCACCTGCCCGCTGGTTGGGGAAGAAAGTCCACTGAGCATATTTACTGTGGTGGTTTTCCCGGAACCATTGGGTCCCAGCAGGCCTAAGATCTCTCCAGCATCGATCCGCAGGGAAAGATCGTCCACGGCTGTGAGCTGCCCGAAGCACTTTACAAGGTGATTCATTTCTACTGCTGCTTGATTTTCTTGGTTCATGCGCTCTACCTTTGATGGAGGAATGAATGGGGTAATCCAACCGATTCCTTATCTAGCGATTTAAGAAAAGCTTCAATAAAGGACTCCCTTATCTTCGAAATTTCCCTGTCTCGAAACATTTTTAAGATTGATGTTTGCAGGTTGAAATAAATCAAGCCTCCCATAAATAAACTGACGAACACTTCCGTCTCGATCCGCGGGTTATACCCCCATTCCCGTTTGCCTTTCTCGATGGATTGAGCCAGCCAATAAAGAAAGGTGCCTTCTTTATGAATATTGAATTCATCCGGCAGCGGGTAATTTTCCATTGCTGCGTACAGGATGATCCTCAGGAAAGAAGGGTTCCGAACATTGTTGTTGAGGAAGAAATCAATGAACGATTCTAATTGCCTTTTGAATTCTTCCCTGTTCGCGATAGGGGCGCTGGATTGTACCGGTTGTTGGCTGATGATTTCGGTGAGGGTCGCCCGCAGCAGATCGTCTTTTGTTGGAAAATACCTGTAGATCAATGCTTCATTAATCTGCGCTGCTCTGGCGATATCCCGGGTGGAAACCGTTTTAAATCCCTGCTCACTAATCAATTGGATGGCATGCGTCAGGATCTGTTTCTTTCTTTTCTCTGCGCTCATTCTTTTTGTGGGAGGGCCGGGATTGTTCAGATCGTTCATGAAAATATCCTTCCATATCTCTAAGGCAAGGAAAGGTTTTCACAGCCAGTTGGATGAAGTGAGCCATTTAAGTAAGTAAACGATTACTTATTTATTTTATTATCAAGACCTCCACTTGTCAATGGCGCAGCCACCCGAGATTCTGCAATTCGTTATGTTGGTCAAATCAAACCAGGGGGAACGTTTCAAGTTGCGGTGTACTGGGGAAGACCGGCTCCAGCCGACCCCGTAAGAGCATCGGGGCAGGCAATCATCCCTCTCAGTGCAGGCGGGACGTTGCGGGGCATGTCTGTCAAACCTTGGGCGCTGGCTGCTCACCTCGGAAGATTGCGGCGTTTCTGGCAGCAAACTCATCAAAGCGAGTCGCTTGCCACCCGAAAATTGTTGGAATAACGGTTGAAACTTGCGCCTCTTTGCCCTTGCGCCGCTCAGCAAAAAGCTCGAACAGACCGTCAGCCAAGTAGGGTGGCATTCCGGCAGCAAGATTGGCTTTCCTCGCTTCCTCAGGTGCAACGTTTACATACTGGATCGGCTTCCCGGTGACGATAGAGAGCTTCTCGGCCACTTCTGCCATGCTGAGTGCTTCGGGACCGGTGAGTGGGTAGATTTTCCCTTCGTGACCGGCACTGGTCAAGATGGTAGCGGCTACTTCAGCAATGTCGCCAATATCAATTGACGCGATCCGCGCATCTTCCATTGGTAGAACTACTGAGTTTTGAATAACTTATTTCCGCTGGAAGGGCTCCAAAAGCCTAAAATTACCTGTAATTTTGACTTTTTCATTGAGTAAAAATGGACTCTGGATTTTCAAAAATCAGTAACATCCCCTTTGCAACAATTATTGGCACCCGCCGGAAGTACGCGGTAAAGAATTCGCCAGCGCGTAGATGCGTAAATGCTATTCCCGAGGCCTCAAGCCGCCGTTCAATCTCGCCGTGCATCCGCGCGAAACGGAAGGGAGAATCGAGTTCCGGCATAATGCCAGAAAGTTTGACAATATGCTTGACTCCCGCTTTGTGAGCAGCTTCTATGAAGTTCGATTGGACTTCAAGCATTGTAGGGTCGGATGATGAAATGAGCATGGCGCGTTCTACTCCCTGTAAGGAGTCACTAAGGAGTCGTGTAAAAATAACTTCCGCACTTTAATAATCGATCTCAGACACAAACAGGAAGCGAGCGTGGCCGGATGGTGTAGTTCCAATCGGGACAGGTTGCATGTCGCTCCAAGTTTAGGCGGTGGATCACCTCGTCCTCCACTTTGATGCCACGGGCATAGATCTGATCGACTTGAAAGGCAGCCACCTGAAGTCCGGTTTGAGTGGTGGTGCCGCGAATGTAAGCCAGCATGGTCTCCAAAGAACGTAAAGGCTTGCCTGCCCAATTGAGACTGACCGGGCCGAATAAACGATGTTCGATCGGGTTCCACTTGGAGGCATTCTTTGGATAATGGCAGACCATCACTGCCAGGCCAAGCCGGTCAGCCAACTGTTCTTGCACCTGCAGTTTCCACAGTCGCGAACGCCAACCATTACTACCGCCGCCATCGCACAGGGTCAAGAGGCCAGGTGCATGGGGAAAATCGTACTGCCCAAAGGTCTGCCACCAGCGAGCGATCATCTCGACGGCGAATTGGGCCGTGTCGGCGGATTGACTGACGTAGATGTAGCCGCGATTGTGGTTCAAGTCATAGACGCCATAGGGAACTGCTTTGCAAATGGCTTCCGATTCGAAATCATGGTCGTTGACCGCTTCGGCGGCCTGGCACCAACACTGTCCGGCATTCCGAAAATCGCCAATCAGCTCTTTTTTCTTGGCATCTACGCTGATCACCGGCCAGCCGTGGCTCAAAAAGAGCTGTTTTTGCGCCTGGATGTATTCAAACTGCGTGTTCCGATCCGGATGCTGCGCCCCAGCCAATCGTTTGGAATTGACCTTGAGGGAGTAGTCGTCCTTCTTCAACAGGCGCGCCACGGTTTTAGGACAGGCTGGATGTCCGCTCGTGCTCAGCTTTTTACTCAATTGGCGCAAACTGCTGCGCACCCATTTCTGCTCACTCATCGGATTGCCGGCCGTTTCAGGCTCAACCATCTCGTGCAACCTGGTCTCTATCTGCGGGTCTTTTTTTCTACTCGAGGTCGTCCACCGCCAGCCGAACGCACCTGCTGCGTTGGTCGCTCGGCCAAACCTTGTTCCAACTCTTGCTGCCCGCGCTCAATCGTTTTCTCATCCATCCCGATGATCTGTGAGAGCAAGCGAACACCACCATGCTCCAGCCGATTCGCTTCCACCGCTACATACCAGCGCCGCTGTTGCTCGTCCAACCGGCTCGCTAAAAGGTTCATCTGCCTGTGGATCTTTTTATCCGGATGTTCTCCCGGTCCTTGACAATGGGCACATTGACATTCATGCACTGCTGAGATCGGCATACCATGCTCCGTTAGATCGTTTTATCTACCCTCTATTCTAATCGTCCTTTGCTATAAGGCCTTAAAAAACGGAAGTTATTTTTACACAGCTGCTAAGCGTCTCAGGATGTGCCATGTCACCTTGCATAATCTCAACGTTCGGCAAAGCGGAAAGCGCGACGGCTTTCGCGGTATCGCGGGTCAACCCACGTACTCTAACGCCTCGTGCTGATAATCGCCGCACCAATTCGCTGCCTGTCGTTCCAGTAGCACCTGTTACAAGAATCATCTTCAATCTCCAAAGAAAACAACTTTCCAATCGACGCTATCTAATACTACCATTAAACTCTAAATTGGAAGATAACCATCGTTTCATCCAGACGTTGCAGGACAAGCCTGCTAGTCGGTCAATAGAATTTAACCCTGCCTGCCTCCAGACCGGGCCACCCAAACCAAGGGCAATGAACTGCTCACTGCGCTTTCGATAAAATGGTTTTGTTGGCTCAAAAATTTCACTCCGTTTAGAAGGCTGGCTCTTGGCGAACCGCCATTACCGCAATCCGCTGACTCAACTCAACCTTGTTGACTTCTTCTAATTTTATGAATTGAGTTCTCCCCCCTTAATTGCACGATTCCAACCTATAAGGACAGGCATTCCCTTTTTTTGAAGTCATTCGAACAAGGTGCGAGTCTGTTCCAGGTTTTCTGCTGGCGAACATGAAAGTAGAGTCGAGTAACCTCGACTCTACTTGATCGTTTGCGCTGAGTGGTGAACAGTCTCTGGCTCATTTCCCGCCCGGTTTTTATCCCAGTATGATTTTGCCAGAACTGCTATTTAATTGGTGTCAAGGTTCCGCCGCCGGTCAGGCTGTAGGTCTTTCCGCCCAAAAGGCTGTTGGCGATAAGACTGGCGTCGTAATAGACAGTGTGACCGTTTCCAATAAAATGGAAATAGTTGAGCCGAAATCCCGCTTGCGTCGGACAAGCCAGCCAGATAAGAGTCAGCCGTTACAATCCAGGTGCTGTTGACATCCAGGGACAGGTCGGCAGCCTTGGCTGTCTAGTCGGCGTTAATGGCACCATTCAGGCTGGACCTGTTTTGCAGGGTGAGGGTGATAGAGCTGAAGTTGTCAGCGACCAGATTCCCGGTCAGAGTCTGCCCGTCTGCTGTGAGGAGGACCGTCCCACCGTTTGAACCTCTGGTACTCCGATTCCCGGCGGCGGCT
Source organism: uncultured Chloroflexia bacterium (assembly GCA_963753465.1). Classification (GTDB taxonomy): domain Bacteria; phylum Chloroflexota; class Anaerolineae; order Anaerolineales; family Villigracilaceae; genus UBA877. The sequence continues at coordinate 492,663 of CAVWCJ010000005.1, read as the reverse complement.
TTGACGAGGGTTCCCGAGGCGGCAGTCAAGTTAACGCCTTTTAGCAGGATGATCCCGGTCGAATTGGAGATGTATAACAGCTGTCCATCTGTCGCGGTGTTGGCCAGGGAGCCTCCGGTCATTGTGAAAGTGCCTTTAGTTCCCTGGGCGTCTCCGGACATCCTCCCTCGACCTGCTAAAATGGCGAGTAGAATTCACCAACCTATCACAAAAGCACCTCCTGAACAAACGCCTGCCTGATTAATTAAATGTGCGTCTTTAGCCATGCTTCCAGGTCATTGAACATAGTTTGGCGTTCCGGCTCGTTGTGGACCTCGTGATACAGCCCCTCGTAGATTTTAAGGGTCTTATCTTTTGAACCAGATTTATCATAGAGCATTTGCGCGGCGGAGGGATCAACGAGCTTATCCGCGCTGCCTTGAATAGCGATAAAGGGTAAGGTAATTTTCTCCAATTCGTCGGTGACACGCATCATGGCCTTCAACATTTCAGCTGCCAGTCGGGCAGGGGTCTTGCCGTGGAAGACCAACGGATCGTTGATGTAAGCCTTGACGACTTCCGGGTCGCGCGAGACACCGGTTGCGTCGAGTGCCAATACGCCTGCTTTCGGCGCGATCCTGGACAGGATTTTGCCCATGGTGATGGTCAATGGAGAAATACTATCGCCGACTTTGATCGCTGGCGCCGATATGATTGCGCCATTAAAATCCATTTGGTGGTCAAGGAGATAATAACAGGTGATCAATCCGCCCAGGCTGTGGCCGAAGATAAAAATAGGTTTGCTTGGCTGCCAGCCCTTAACCATATTGTAAAAGGTCGTGAGCGGTTCGGTATAATCCTCGAAGCGTACGATGACTTCGCGTCCTCCATCCGATTTGCCATGACCGATGTGGTCCAGCCCATAGATGGCGTACCCCAGGGGGACGAACTTATCTACCAGGTTGGTGTACCGTCCGCAGTATTCTCCCAACCCGTGGACAAGGAACAAGACAGCTTTTACTTCCCCCTCCGGGAGCCAGGCCTGGTAGTAGATATTTGCATCACGTATGCTCTTAAAATTTCCTTCCGTATGTTTCATATACTCTCCTTTTAATCCTTGTTCAAAAAAATAGTATAGCACTACCTTCCGAATGCGGTGTTGCCAGGACGCCCACTTGTTAATTGATTTTTCAGTAAGGCTTTCTCGGCCCACACCAAATTACACTACGCCCATCTTTTTTGCGGAAATTGCTGCAATTGCCAATGAGATTCCTGAAAGATGACATCTGCAATTTTTCCTGTCTTTTGGATTAAAATAATCCATCCGATCTAAAAGGGATGAAATTGTGCGAATAAGAAATTATCCGAAGATTATCTCAAGATCAGCATCACTCTTATTCCTGGTTCTTTTTCCTATCGGATGTGCTCTCAAGTTGCCTCTTGCTGACGTTTCCTCAACTCCATCACGAAGCGCTATCGGGCAAGCATTGTCCACTAAAACTGTTTTGCCCTCAACAGAAACATTTCCCTCGAGTTCAGCTTATTAAGTCGCAGGCGACAAGCTATGGTGAAAGTGATCCATTTAACTATGTCCGGATGATCGACGAGGCGCATGGCTGGGGGATTGCCAATCGATCGATACTGCGAACAATTAATGGTGGCATGTCCTGGTCAAATGTCACACCTTCAGAATTGGCAGCGATTGTATTGGCAATTCCTGCAGCAGGTCTCAGTTCCTTTGAATTGAAAGGGTCGTTCTTAAATGCGCAGGCAGCCTGGATCGCCGTTCCAGGATTGGATAAGATCACCATTTTCAGTACCATAGACGGCAGTCAATCGTGGCAAACAACCGAACTGGTCGTTTCAGCTCCCCAACAGGTTTTTCCCATTCAGATAACCTCGTTTGCCTTCCTAAATATACAAACAGGCTGGTTGTTAAGGGCTACACAGGGTTCCGCTGCTCACGAATACGTCGATCTCTACCAGTCACAGGACAGCGGTGCAACCTGGAACCTGATTGCACAGGCCCGTTCGAATATTTCGGGTGGGGAAACCGGGTCGATTACTACCCTTGGTCAGAAAACCGGGGTCAGTTTCCGCGATTCAACCAATGGCTGGCTGACCGGTTACAGTGCGGGCAATACAATCTATATTATTCGGACCGGGGATGGTGGCCTGACATGGGATTTCCAACAATTGCCCATTCCCCGGGGCTTTACTGCAGAGGGCGGTTCAGCCCGATCCTATCCAGCCACATTCTTTGATGACAAAAAAGGTCTGATGCCGGTTTACCTGGGAAAAACCTCACCAGGCATCAATTTATTCTTCTATACAACCGCCGATGGCGGTGACAGCTGGTTGCCCACAAGCCCGTTAAACTCTCAAACCAATGATTTCGTTTGGAGTTGGCCGGATTCTTCCCATGGTTTCGCCGCGGAAGAAGGAACCGGTCTCCTGTATTCTACATCCGATGCAGGTGGCTCCTGGTCAAAAATTACGCAGAGTGGATTGAAGTTGACTCAATTGGACTTTATCTCTCCTCTAATAGGCTGGGGAATCTCCGGAGGATCCCTGGTTCAAACATTGGATGGCGGAAAGGATTGGAATGTAATTTATCCTTGACCCTGCTGCGAAGAAGCAACCGATAGGTTGGGTCCGCACGTCCATTCGAGAACCTGACTTAAAAGATTTTTATCGAATAGGATCTCCTTAGGGGTATCATCGGACAATCCAATCCTTTATTCAGTTCATCGAAACGGAAACCTCCGGTCCCGCGCAATGAACCGGAGGTCACCGATCGAAAAGACAGGACTGGACTATTCCGGCTCATGGCCGGCTGAGAGCGACAACCGGTCCACGTAAAATATCTGGAAAACACCAAAGGCCAGGAAGGCAACCAGGAACGCGGGGATTAGGGCTAAAAGTACGAACACGGCCAGGGCTGGCACCGATGCCGAGTTCGTCTGCCTGATAAACAGGATGATGGTGTTCACGGTAAAAAGCTTTTGGCTGGCGAATACCAACGACCAGAAAAAGTCCAGCATGGAGGCGAACACGCCTGCAATGACCAGCAGCACGGCTAGAGGGAGAGAAGGGAATACATAATGTACGAAAAATGCCTTTACTCCGGACATGCCTAGAGCCTGGTCATCGCGGAAGGCTTTTTCCTGTCCTTTAAAGAACAGGGTCAGGACGACCAGCATAGGCACCGAAATGGCCAGGGGTTGGATCAGGGTGGCTGTATTCCCCCACAAGCCCATCTGGGAGTAGACCTTAAACATAATCACGCTGAATGGGGCCAGCCCCGTGAAAAGCCAGGGGGAGAAAGGCAGGAGCAGCCATTCACTGCGCCGGCCCAGCGGTCGCAGGGCGCCGATCCCGAGAGCGCCCAGGTAGCTGAACGGGAATTGGAGAAGCAGCATGGAGATCAATGGCGGCAGGAGAGTGTTGGTCAAAAGGCTGGATAAGTTCTCCCCCGGCGGCATAGACCCCTGCAGTTCGGAGAATCCTTGCCCCAGCCTGGGCAGGGTGAAAGTCGCGCCGAGCGGAAGAATGCCCACAACCAGCGCAGCCAGACCGGCCAGCAGTCCAATGATGAGGCCTGCTTTCCTCAGCCCGTTGGAGGCCCCAGTCTGGCCATTTGATCCCTGCCCTGTGGGTTTCGGAGTCATACCAAATTTTAAGCCCGAAAAAACCGCCAGCGCTCCGGCAGCCAGGCCCAGGATAGCCAGAAGGATGAGCAGCAGCGTGGCGACAGCAGCGCCTATCCCGAGATCCATGTATTGAAAGGAAGCCAGGTAAATATAATGAACCAGGGTGAGTGTGGCCATGGCCGGGCCGCCGCCAGTCAAGATGAAGCTGAAGGTGAATGACTGCAATGAACTAGCAGCCGCTGCCAGCAGGCCGATCCCCCATGCAACCAGGAGAGGCTTCTTCGAGTTCCGCCTGCGGATTCCGGGAAGCCGCCAGGGTGAAGACCAGTCCGACTCCGCATGCCAGACCGAGCGTGTAAATGAAATCCAAACCCAGCAGGGTCATCCGGGCCTGGGCAGGGTTGGTCAGCAAGGAGGGTCTTGCGGAGCCCGCAGCCGGTCTTAACAGGAGAGCCCACAATACCGCCAGTGCCAGCGGGAAGAAAGCCGCCACCGGGATAGTAAAGAGCAATTTCAGGCCTATCCGGAGGCCGCTTCGGAACCGGCTGGCGCCCCACCCCAGCAGCAAGGGGAAAAGGATGACTGCAAGAATCCGTACCAGCATGGTCGAGGCGGTAAAACTGATTGCTCCCCCCAGGGCTGATGCCTTGAAAAGCTGGGCATAGTTCTGCAGGCCGATGAACCCGGCCGAGGAGGTCAGGTGTGACTTTTGCAAGCTTGTAATGACCGTCCCGACAGAAAGCGCCAGTTGGGAGGCGGCACACGCCAGGACCGCGGGTATTAAAAATAAGATCCCTAGCAGGATGTTGAGGATAGGATACTTTGGCTGTTCGGGCGTGGGTTGTACTTGAGCATTTGGCATTGGAATTCCCTCCGAAGAAAATTGGTTTCACTCCTCTCTTCCATCCGAACTGGTCGGGAGGCGTGGCAGACCGAAAGTGCCCCCTAAGTTTAATTGCAAATGCGATACATGGCAAGCCGTTTATCGCCATTGGGTGTGTATCATTTTTTCGGGAAAGGGGTAAGATGGGGGAAAAGCAAGGAAGGAGGCCGTATGAACAGCGAGCAGATGAAGAAAGGCTGGCAAGAGAAGAGCGAAGAAATTAACGAAGGGATGGCGGAATGGCGGCGGCAGCATCCGCGGGCGACCTTTCGAGAGATCGAGGCAGAGGTGGACCGGCGGTTGGATGAGTTTCGAGCGCAGATGCTGTCGGACACGGCGAATGCGAGTGCGAGTGCGGAATGGATCGAGGGGCCGGATGGGCCGCAGTGTCCGCACTGTGGAGCCAGCCTGTCGAGGAAAGGGAAGAAGAAGCGGCGGCTGGAAGTGCGCGGGGGGAACGAGGTGGAGCTCCAACGGGAATATGGCAAGTGTCCGGAATGTGGGCGGGCAGTTTTTCCCCCTGGATGAGGAACTTGAACTTTTGCCAGGTAGCCTGACCCCGCGCGCCCACGAGCAATTGGTGCGGCTGTCGAGTTGGATGCCATTTGTGCGTGCGGTAGAAATGATGGCAGACATGCAAGGGATTGGAGTGAGCAAGTCGGTCAGCCAGCGTTACAGTGAGGCCGCCGGGGCGGCGTATGCAGAGATGCAAAAGGAGGAAATGGAGCGATTAGAGAAAGAACAGCCTGCGGCGCCGGCAGGAGCGGAGAAAATGCAAATCAGTGCGGATGGCGCGATGGTCCCGCTGTTGCATGGGCAGTGGGCAGAAGTGCGCACATTGGTGATTGGGGAAGTGCAACCAGCCGTGCTGGAAAGGGGGGAATGGGTGGTGCATACCCGTCATTTGTCGTATTTTTCCCGCAAAATCAGTGCAGAGGAGTTCGCCCGGCAGGCTCTGGTGGAGATCCAACGACGGGGAGTGGAAAATGCCCTGCAGGTGGCCGCCATTATGGATGGGTCGGACTGGTTGCAGGGATTCACGGATTATCACCGGCCGGATGCCGTGCGCATCCTGGATTTTCCGCATGCCGGAGAACACCTCAGTGAGGTGGGAGAATTCCTATACGGAGAAGGCACTCCCAGGGCCCAGGAGTGGCTCCAGGAACGGCTCCATCGGCTCAAGCATGAAGGGCCTAAACGCTTGTTGACTGAACTACGGCGTTTGCGGACCAAACATCCTGAAGCAGTGGAAATATCTGCCAATCTGGCCTACCTCCAAAAACGGGAGCAGCAACTTCAATATCCACGCTTTCAGGAGGAAGGCTGGCCAATCGCCAGCGGCATTGTGGAAAGCGGCAATAAGCTGGTCGTGGAAGCCCGCTTGAAAGGCGCCGGGATGCACTGGGCGGAGCAGCATGTCAATCCGATGCTGGCCCTGCGCAACATCCTGTGCAGCGGCCGCTGGAAGGAAGATTGGCCCAGGATAGAAATGCGCTTACGCCAACAAGCTGCTCTACAAAGACAGAAGCTGCATCAATCCCGGCAAAAGCCCGCTCCAACTCGCCGATCCCCCTCTCACCGGGAAGCGTTCCTGGCCACCCAAAAAATCTCTCTCTTGATTTCCCGCCCAGCCGAGAGACCCCAAGGACAATCCCTGGCGTAAGTTCAAATATGGACGTGGCCTTTATCAACGAGACGATTCTCCGAAAAAATGATACACACCCATCGCCATTTCCTTTCTTATATAACCCTGCTCTATATGCGCTTCATCCGGTTGCTGAGCTCCCAAACGTTACGACCGGTCGTCTTTCAAGACTATGCGACCTTCGAGCGCGAAGCGTATATTAGGCGTAAAATAAAGTTTAATTATTTGCTTGCCAGCTCCTGCAACAACCGGCGCATCATGCTGCAGCATACTGAACGGAGGAGGATATACCGATGACCGAGAAGCTCACCCGGCGGGAAAAATGGACCTATGGCTCAGGCGATCTGGCTTTCAGTCTGACCTCTACCATCATCGGGGCCTATTTTGCCATCTACCTGACGGATGTGGTGGGTGTTTCACCTGCCATCGCCGCTCTCGCCATTTTCGTGGGAAGCACCTGGGACTACATCAATGATCCCATCGTTGGTTATATTTCCGACCGGACCCGGTCTCGCTGGGGGCGCCGCCGTCCGTTCCTGCTGTTCGCTGCCCTGCCGCTTGCCGCGGCCTTCGCCTTGATGTGGTGGCGGCCGCCGATCTCCAGCCAGATCATGCTGGGGCTGTACTTTGCCCTGATCTACGCCCTGTACGACACTGTAGCTACATTCGCCTACATGCCATACTTCGCCCTGACCCCCGAACTGACCTCTGACTACGACGAGCGTACTGAGCTAACCACCACCCGCATGTTTTTCTCTATCCTGGGGAGCCTGGTTGCATTCACGCTGCCGCTGCTGATCGTGAACGGCTTCAACCCGGCTCACGCCGGGCGGGTCTTGCTCATGGGCGGGATCTTTGGGCTCGTCGCGGCTGTTCCCGTGCTGCTGGTGTTTTTCGGCACGCGTGAACGGGAGGAGTTTATGAATATGGAGCAGACGGGTATATGGCAGTCGGTCAAGGCAGCCTGGAAAAATCGCCCATTCATCTTTGGCTTGGTCATCTTCCTGTTTACCTGGGTGACGATCACCATCATCCAGTTGATCCTGCTCTACTATATCAAGTATGTGGTGCACCGCGAAACCCAGAGCGATCTGATCATGGCGACCATCTTTGTTGTGGCTATGTTCGCCCTGCCGCTCTGGCAGTGGATCTCCGGCCGTCTGAACAAGCGCCTGGCTTACATCGCCGGGATCGTCTTTCTGATTGCCGTTTTGCTTTGCCTCGCTTCCCTTGGCCCGACCACTGGAATGCCGCTGCTGCTGGGGCTGTGCGTGCTGGCTGGAATCGGCGTCGCCTCGGCGCATGTCCTGCCCTGGTCGATGATCCCGGATGCCATCGAGTATGGTCAGTGGCAGACCGGAGAGCGTCACGAAGGCATGTTCTACAGCCTGATTACCCTGGCCCAGAAGATCGCCACCTCCATTGCCCTGCCGCTGGCCCTTCTCGTCCTGAACTATTCCGGTTACCTGCCCAACAGCTCCGCCGAGCCGGCCAGCGCCGTGACCGGTATTCGCATCATTGCCGGACCGATCCCGGCTGTCCTGCTGGGCCTGGGCATTTTGTTCGCCGCCATTTACCCGCTGGAGAGGGAAAACTACAGTGAGATCGCCCACAAGCTGGAAGAGCGTCGAAAATCCGGCGGGACGGGCCTAAAATGAGGCTGCTGTGATCGATGTTCACCCAGTGCGCACGCCGCGGCAAAAGCGTCTTTTCCTGACCTTTCCCTGGCGTATCTACAGGCATGACCCGCTGTGGGTCCCGCCGCTCCTGCCGGATCGAAAAAAGGTCGTCGACCCACAGAACGGCCTATTCTTCAAGAACGGCTATGCCGATTTCTTCATTGCGTGGAAAGATGGGCAGCCTGCCGGAACGATATGCTGTGCCGAAGATACTGCCGACACACGCGAGCGCGGCCACGGCGAGTGCATGTTCGGTTTTCTCGAATGCATCGAGGATTACGCCGTCGCCGAGGCTCTTTTTGCTCAGGCTGAGGCCTGGGCGCGTACTCATAAGCTGAGCGCTATTTACGGTCCATTCAACCTGGACCGGGAGGATTTCGCGCGGTGTTCTGGTAGAAGGCCGCGACCGCCCGGCGGCGATCCTGTGTGGGTACAACCCACCTTACTATGTTGATTTCTATGAGCGCTTCGGGTTGACGAAGCGCGAAGCAGACAACCTGGCTTATGCCATTGATATCGACCTGGATGCTCCGCCCATCCGCCGTCTCGGCCGCCTTGCCGAGCGCGTTCGCCAGCGTAAAGCCATCACTATACGCAGCGCAAACATGGCAGACGTGGACGGTGAAATTGATCGTATCCAGGACCTCGAAAACCGCGCCCTGGCGCACCTGGCGGGCTTCATCCCCTACCCGCGCGAGGCGATCGAGAGCCTGGTGCTGCCGCTCAAGGATCTTGCCGATCCCGAACTGATCCTGTTTGCCGAGATGGATGGAAAGACCGTTGGCTGGTTCCCGGGCATTCCCAACTTTAATGAGGTGCTGATCCACCTCAATGGACTGCGCTATCCCTGGGATTACCTGCGGGCGCTGCGCTATCGGAATTTAAAACCGCGGTGCCTGGCGATAAAGAGCGTAGTGGTTCCTCCCGAATACTGGGACACCGGCGTGGCCGTCTTGCTCTTCGATGAGATGGCCCGCCGCGCTGCGGCGAAGGGATATCAATGGGCGGACCTTTCCATGACCGGCGATGATAATCCGGACACCTGGGACTTGGCGCATCATATGGGAGCCAAGATTTACAAGCGCTACCGCTTCTACCGTAAGGAGGTCTGAACGGACCAAGATGTTGCGGATCAGTTCCAGTAGTCGATATCTCCTTTTTCAAGGAGTGAAAAGTGCCATCCATGAAATACAGCGTTTTTCTGGGGTGAGTGGGATGCATTTCCCAAATTCAGGTTAAAAATCGGCCTTAAATTTTTGTTTTTATCCAGACATTCATCTGCGATTCCCCCCGGTTGGCCCAAAAGGAATATGGAATGAAGGTGAGCGGTTTGCCATCGCTGGAGGTGCCCCGCAATACCTCGATCCCTCCCAGCAAACCGGCGTCGAACTCAGTGTGTAGGGAGGTTGGATCCAGCCGGCAGTTGAAAAGATCGACGCCGGGGTTGTCGGGGCTCTCCAGACAGTAAACCAAGGGGCCGCGGGTCAGGGCGGTCTTGCCTTTGTAGCCCCTGACTTTATGGTGGGCGATGCGCTTGCAGATTGACATGTCGAAGGTGATCTCGACGGTGTCCTTTGGCTGCCAGGTGCGGTGGATGGGTAGGAATTGGCTCAGGCGTGGGTTATACCCCTGGGCGGATGGTTCGGTGGGGAGGGGAGACGGAGGCTGATCAACAGGCATCTCGTTTATCGTGACCTGCGTTCTCGCACTCCACGAGGGAATGCGTAGGTACAAAGTAAGGTCGACCGGGATCACCGGGTCCAGGCGAAGGGTGGCTTTCCCGGTAAAAGGGAGACCTGATTCGATCGTGATGTTTGTGGGAACGGCGGTCTGGAGGCTTGCCTGGCTGCCAATATATTGATGGACCCAAAGCTCATTCTGGTTGAATGAGTAGATGTATTTGCCCAGGTCTGCCAGGGTGCGCGAAAGATTGGACGGGCAGCAAGGCACCTCGTACCAGGCCTTGCGGGTGACACCGCCCCGGCAGGCGAGCGGGTTATTGTACAGGTAGTTCTCCCCGCTCAGGCCCATTCCGGCGGAAGCCGCGTTATAAAGTTGCCATTCGAAGAGATCGCTGTATTTTGCCTCACCAGTGATGAGTGCCATTTCCCAGCTCCAAAACATGCTGGCCAGGGCCGCACAGGTCTCGGTGTAGGCATACCACGGGTTGAGCTCGTAGTCCCGGCCGAATCCTTCGACGACGGGCAGCGAGCCGATCCCGCCGGTGACATACATACGCCGCGTTACCATCCGCTCCCAGGCACGCTCTAGGCCAGGAAGCAGCGTGGGATCCGGCCGGGTCCGGTGGAGCATGGCGATGGCAGTCTCGAGATAGCCAAAGCGGACCGCGTGCCCTACCGGCACATCCTGCTGCCGGATTGGGGCATGCTGCTGGAAGAATTTCCCGGACAGGGCACTGGCGAACATACGCAGTGAAATGCCAGGTGGCTGCCGGGCAGGATTGTTTTCCGGGAGGCTGAAGGCGGCGTGTTGGGGATGGGTTTTCATGTACGCCTGCCGTTTGCGGCGAACGAGGTTCCCGCGCCGCGTGGAGTTGGTGTTTTGTTGGAATATCGAAAAGGCAAATCGGGGAGAACGCCCGCGCTGTTCAAGGAAATGCTGGGCCAGGTCCAGGTAGGGAATATGCCCTGTGGCCCGGTACAGACGGATCAGGGCAAGCTCAATCTCCTCATGGCCAGGGGTGCGCTCTGGATCAGCGCCCAGGAAATCATCCACCAGCCGATCGGCGGCGCGGCGGGCGATGGTGAGAAGCTCGGTACTGCCGTCAGCTGCATTATTCGAGACCCCGGCTTCAATCAGGTGGCCGTGGCAGTAAAGCTCGTGCTCGATCTGCAGGTTGACCCAGCGTGTGCCGGGGAAGTGGATCTGATTGTAGGTGAAAAGGTAACCGTCTGGGGATTGAGTGCGGCCCAGCTGGGCGATGAAGGCCTCCATCCGCGCGGATAGCTCCGGGTCGGGATGGATGGCTGAGATACGGGAGGCGGCATCCAACCATTTGTAGGCATCCGAATCCGAGAAAAACCAGCCTTCCCGGAAACCATCCTTTTCACCGGCGGCGATGCGGAAGTTGTCGATGCACCCGCTGGCTTCGAGCTGCGCCCATTGATGGAAGATGGCGCGTCGAGAATTGGTTTCTAGCCGCGGCAGCCAGAAAGGATCGTTTAGGATGACCTGGCTTGGGGTAAATTCTTCCATTGGGACGGAATCAGTCTCCCATTGGTTGTCTGCATAATATGGCCGGTGCTATCTTACCTAAGCCGACGGAGGCATTGCCCATCTGGCGATCGGTAAATGGAATAGATTGTCCGGCCTGCAAGGTTGGGGTAGGCGCTAAGGTTGGGATAGCCGCTGGCGTTGGTGTGGGAGGATTAATGGGCGTGCCATTTCCCGGTTGATCCCAGGTATAATTTCCCCAGCACTTGAGCCTCCCGCTCGAAGTCCACGCACAGGTTTGTAACCAACCGGCAGAGATAGCGCTGACCCCGCTCGTCAGTCCGCTCGCGTCCACTGGCGTAGGACTGTTGTTTTGAGTGCCGTTGCCCAGTTCACCGTACGAGTTGTCTCCCCAGCATTTGACACTGCCACCAGATGTCAGCGCACAGGTGTGTCCTCCACCAGAAGAGATGGCACTGACCCCGCTCGTCAGGCCGCTTACATTCACCGGCCGAGGACTGCCGTTTTGGGTGCCGTTGCCCAGTTCCCCGTACGAATTGTCTCCCCAACATTTGACCCCGCCGCCAGATGTCAGCGCACAGGTGTGGTTCCAACCGGCGGAGATAGCACTGACCCCGCTCGTCAGGCCGCTTACATCCACCGGCGCGTTGCTGCCCAAGTCGATCTTGCCGTCGCCCAGTTGGCCCCAGCTATTGTCTCCCCAGCACTTGACCCCGCCGCCAGATGTCAGCGCACAGGTGTGCTTTCCACCGGCAGCGATGGCGCTGACTCCGCTCGTCAGCCCGCTTACATCTACAGGCATGTTACTGCTATTTGTTGTTCCGTCGCCCAGTTCACCGTACGAGTTGTCTCCCCAGCACTTGACCCCGCCGCCAGATGTCAGCTCACAGGTATGGTCCCAACCGGCGGAGATGGCAGTTATATTAGAAAGAGCCATAGTGGAAACTGCTGTGGGCGAAGGGGCATAGGTTGGGGTTGGTGGAAGAGGGGATGGTGAGGCAAAACTCGGTGCCGAGGGACCTATGCAATCGAAGCAAAGGGTGTGAGATTGGTTGGGTAGGCCTTTTGGCTTGATCTCGACCCAGTACGTTCCGCCGTCCACCGTGTGGATCAGCGCCCAATTGGGACCAGCCCTGTCGGTCACAATCGCCCAACCGGTCTGCCCGTCGATGAAGTCGAACTGCACGTTTGGCCAGGTTATTTGTTTGATCGTCTTCCAGGTCAGGCCGCCATCCGTGGTTTGCTGAAACTGGTTTAATTGTCCCTGTCCAGAGGTGAACATGCGCCAGCCGGTGGCAGCATTGACAAAGCTCTCATTTCCGGTTGCCAGCCAGGAGTGCCAGGTCTGACCCTGGTCAGAGGTTAAATAATCATAGATGTATCCGCCGGCACAGTTCCACTCCACCATAACGGCCTCCGAGGAGAGCCGCTCGAGCGACGTTGCCCCGCAAAGGTCCCCAAAGGTCGGAGAGGGGGTGCCCGGGGTCAGTCCAGGGGGAAAGACGGTTGGTGCGGGCATCGGATAAGGATCCCAGGACCGGCCGCTGTCATTGGTTATTTTTAGGTCGGGTGTGATTTTCCCGTCGAGGAAATCCTGCCATGGCGGTGGTTGTACGGTTTGCAGGGAGCGGCAATCTTTTCCTTCCCAGCCTTCCTGATCGTTGAGGAAGACCATGACAGCAGGACAATTAACCTCTACCTGATTAGGACTTGTCCAGGAATTGCCACCGTCTTCGGTCGTGACGATATCCATATTGGTATTACCCCCGATAGAGTCAGCGAATAAAAACCCTCCGCTCATGCTGCTGACAAATTGCAGGGAGACAGGGGCGAAATCCTGATCAACGCTGAAAGGCGTGCCGCTCAGCCAGGTTTCGCCGCCGTCGGAGGTCCGCCAGGTGAGGGCACTGGTACACAGACCACCACTTTGGCAGGGGATCTGGTCTGAGGAGATGGCCCAGGCGTGCAGCGCGTCCAGGGCAAAAAAAGACCTGGGGGGATATATTTCGCTGCGAGGAGAGACATCCCGCTAGGTACTGCCGCTATCCGTGGTTCGCACGATGTGGCCGGCAGATTCTATCCCCCAACCGGTTTGGGTATCCAGCATGTTCAGGGAGATCAGGGTGATCGGCTGGCCAGCTCCCAGAGCAGGAAGCGGGGTGAGGGTTGGATAGAAAGTTGCAGTGGGAGGGAGGGGCGGAAAGGAAGTTGCGGTGGGTTGGAGGGTTGCAAATGCAGGAGACACCGTTTGAGTTTGAAACAAGGTTAGAGTTGGGTGTACGAGTTCCGGGGCGCGAACGCAGGACGTCAATCCGATGGCCAGGAATAGTGCTGGAATAAGGTTTTTCATGATTTCCCCTTCCGAGTTGTTTTGAAATCATTATAAATGATACAGTTGATTCGTACTGAACTATCCTGAAAAAGAATATAAGAATTGCAGGTCATTGGGGGTTGGTGCGGTACCTGCTGGAGATGGGGGTATTTATACCGGAATTACATGACTCCACCCGCCTCCGGGGCTCTCCCACGGTGACTCCCGGAAAGCCAAAGCGGATACACGTTGGACCAAATGGCAAAAAGATGGCATGCGAACCACCTGGATTTTGCCTTAACCAAAATCGAATTGTCAGAGGTATGTCAGGAGGAACAACCCCAAGTCCATCGCCGACCGACCAGTTCTTGCCAGACTATAAGGACGTTTGGAGCAAGCCCATGAAATGGGCCAACTGCGGTGGTTATACTATAGGTAGAAACGAGCAGAGCATTTCTGCCCTGCTCGTTTCTGATTATTTTACAACCCTTTGTCCACACTCTTGCAGATATCAGAGCATCGTCACTAAATTGTCATGGTAGGGGCGGGTTGGCGTTCTTTACCAGTTCGAGTGCCATCTGGGGGAACCACAACCCGGCGGCCGGGTCCTGGATACCGCGGACCGGATCGGTCGGGCCGCTTGTCCAACGATAGCACTGACCATCCGACGCGCCGGGGAGCTTCACCCACAGGTAGGCATCTACCAGCAGCTGTCCTGTATTGGCGGTTGTCGGGATGCCCACGCCGCGATCGGGCGGGTTGCACCAATCCTGCGGATCACCTGCCGGGTGACCGGCAGGCGGGTTCCATGGCCCCTGGCCATTGCGGCTTGTATCGATTACAAAATGAGCCGTGGGCTGAGTAGCGCCAAGCATGCTCGCGTACCGGGCGTTAATCCCCGATGTATTGAGCGTCGCATCGGTTGAGGTATCACTCCACTCGCCGTATGGGCTGAGTGCCACCCCGGTCCATGCGCCGAGGAGGGTGGCAATTTCCGTGCCGGCTGGGCCGCCGTTCCAGTACTGGTTTGGACAGCTGCCATAATCGCCTGCCACAACGCTCGTGGCATAGGCGATGCAGTCCGAAATCCAGTTTCCATACTCGACCGAGTTGGTCGTGAACTGGTAGTTGGAAACGTCCAGGAAAAAGCCTCGAACATCCTGGACCCCGGCATTTACAAGGCGCACAGCCATGTCACCAATATTATGCCAGGCACTGTGGCCGGCATCCAAGTAAACGGCCGCGTTCGGGTCGCGCAGGAGCGAATGGGCTGCATAGTTGATGAGGCCCACCCGGTCATATGTATCGGGTTGTCCACAATCGGTCGGCAACAAGGCGAGGCCATCCGGTTCGAGGATGACGATCACTTTATGGTTATCTGTCATCCATCAACACATCGTGGAAAAAGTAGAACTTTAACAACCGAATGAACCTTCAAGGCATCGTAGACGGGGCAGAAATGGGACGTTGAAACAGGATGCGGAAAATCTGCGACCAGGATTTCTGCTGGGTTGCCATCGGCCTAAACATATTTTGCAAAGGCACTACAGGCTCTTTGAGTGGAAAAGGATGCTCTACCAGGCAGCGTCGATTTGACGCATCGGGGGCAGCGTCATAAATGCGGAGCTTGGCGCCCTTGAGCGTGAGAAACAACGTTGCCCAAACGCCTTGATCCGGTTGAGCCAGTTTGACATCCCATTTTTTGTTCAAGATAAGTACCTGGCATTCGTTGCTCACCGCTCGCATGAAGTGGACCTGTCCTTCGGTAATGGGCAGTTTCTTAGGGATGGAAAAACCGGCGGGCAGTTTGCGAACGGGTGTTTGAGATTGGACCTGCTGCGGAGACTTACCAGCCAGGGCGGAGTGATGATGGCTACTGCGATAATTTGGGAAAAACAATTCGGAGCGCTGACGCACATCTGCCAGGTTGCCCAGGAGAGCTTTTTTCCAGACAAAACCAGAGTAATCCTGGTGAAAACGCTCGACGAACCCATTGCTCTCTGGATGATAGAAGGGCGAGAAGACTGGCTGGGTCCCCACGTAGAGGGCCAGACGAACTGCCTGACCTACCACCCCGGGATGCTTGTACCCGCCGCTGAAACAACTTTCGTTGTCCATTTGCAGGTACTCCGAGATGCCCAGCTCGTGCCAGACATGCACAAGAAAATCGGTTGCCTCGCCTGAACGCTTGTTTTCATACTGCTTACCCGCCGGATAACGAGAAGCAATATCGATGGCGTTGAAGCAGGCGATACTGGTGCCTCCCTTCAAATAATGCGGCACAATATCTACCTGCGTGAGTCGGTGAGCGGCGCTGAAATGCAAGGTCGGATACTCTACTTCCTTTTCCAACTTTGGCTCCCGGGGCTGGGTCACACCCGCCTGACGTAATATCCGCTCAATCGTGCTGACCCCCGGCGGAGAAATCATCGCCTGGCTGCGCAGACGCCCAAGGATGGCATCTGCACCAATATAGGACAATCGATCCGCCAACAAGGCTTCCGCTTCCAGTTCGCTGCGCGTTCTCAAGATGGCTTGCCGTACTTGCTCGCAGGTCTTATGGGCAATCCGATGAGGAGTGCGGGATTGCTCTTTCAACCCTTCCCAGCCTGCCTGCCGATAGCGCTCTTGCCATTTGTAACTCCACGAGACAGACCGCCCCAATTCTTTCGCCGCTTCTGCTGGGGTTTTCTCGCTGCGCAGCAAGTGGATTAATGTTTGACGTTGAGAATCATCTACTTTTCCCATCTTTCACCGTTCCTTTTGTCTGGAACGATGAATAATAGCCTCGTTTTCCACGATCTTATGAAGGTTTCGGTTGTTAAAGTTCTGTCTACGATCTTATGAAGGTTTACCCTTTAGAACTTCCACGATGTTATGAAGGTCGACAGTTATCCAGTCCTGCAGCGAAAGAATCGATCCATGCCTTGTAATCATCACCCGTGGCTGCGCCGCCGGCCGAGTACTGTGCACAATCGCGACCGGGGATGTTATAGGCAACCAGGATAGGAACTGTGCCGAAGGCGACAGCCTGCCTGACTGTGCTGCGCACGTCATGGCGAACGCTGTCAGGCGTGCCGCTGGTGAACCAGACTGCCTGAGGTGTCGCGATCATCATCGCTACGAGTTCCGCATCTGCGTAATCGTGACTGGAGATGAGCTGAGCAATCTGTTTAAATGCACCATCAAGGGGCCTGGGGGTAAAAAACCGGGTAGGCTTAGTGAGGTTCTGAACATCACTGGTCGCTGATTTTGCGGAAGCAAGGATCGGAGCTGGTGCAATTAGCGCTACCAGAAGGGTGCTGACGATCAGCGGGTAAAGAAACTTTTTTAGGCTTGTCATTTCATTCTCCTTTCTTCTTTTGTAAACGGGCGCTACTTAGAGGATCTGGTTCCCGACCGGTTGCACGATGAGATTTGTGCACCAAATCGGGATCGCAGTAATTAGATGACATGGCCGGCTGGGCTGGGGACACCTCCTTTTTGTCGGTGGAGCTGATACGCAGAAATGATGGGTGAGAATGGGAGACTGTCGCGGTTTTTTGACAGGCAATTTGAGTGTAGCGCTTCGTGCTGGATTAATCGTCCACTTTGTTGACGTTAATTTGTACGATCTTGACTATCTGCAGGATCGGCAGCAGAATGGCGGCTCATCGCCGCCTTTTTTTCTGCGGTGCGCGGTTGACTATTGATCGATTTACCTATACACCAACAATAAATTGAGTGCATGGTTTTCTGGTCAATACTGAGATTGGATCGGGTCTGACCCGGCCAACTGAATTGGAAATAAATGGAAAAAGAGATGGGAGGGTTTTTATTTTTTAAAAAAGGGGGATATAGATTGTTATTGGAATTGTTGCTCAACTTAATCGAAGAGCAGTTGAAATTCGTCATTCGACCAATTTGGTGGATCGTCCCCCCAAGTTCTGTGACCGAGACAGCCAGGAAGTGGCCCTGACCATCTCGCCTGGAGAGACGGTGATCCACAACCGGGTCTGGTACAAAGGGCAGGCCTGTGTCAATCTGATTGGGTACTGGAAGAAAGGCTTATCGGAACCCTTGTGGGTATCGCACTGCTGCCACTTATTGTCCCCAATGCCTTGCTGCTTGGCGAAGGCCTTCGCGACGTTCTCTACGGGGAACAAATTAGCGCAGGCGAAAAAGTCTCTGAGAAGGATCTCATCCCGGGCATCCCTGACCGCAGGAAATGCAAGAAGTGGAAACGCTGCTCCAGCCTGTTCATCTTGCTCAGGCAGAACTGGTCTTTACCCCAGCCCAACAATCCAAAGTCTTCCAGACTGTCCTGATATCCTTTATATCCTTGGTTCAATTCCCTGTCCGAACTTAAGTCCGAACCTCAGAAGGACGTCAGAACAAAAATAAAGGCAAGGCCGCGAGGGGAATTTGGAAAATTATGGGCAAATATAATTAATTGCGCATAGCCAGTATATCCAATCAAATTACATAGATAATTAGTAACCTCGACTTCTATCCACTGAGTAAAAGGTCCATTGTCATCTCAGGCATACATACCGAATAGTATATTAAAGCGGGCAGGACGTGCCCGTTGGGGAGAAAGTGAAGGCATTGGATAAAGATCAGCCTAAAAGGTCGTTGATTTTGCGGTTGCAACAATATTATCTAGCTCTACTTTTAAATAATCTGATCCCAAGAACCAGCAAGACAATCGCTATGCCGATACCTAAAACGATGGCTATGCCTGCCAACCAGGATAACCCTTTATAGCCGGTGGTTTTTCGAGTATTGGCAGGCAATTCTGCCGCGGCAGTTGTCGGGGTAGGGGCTGCCGCAAGAGCACATGCAGTTGGCTGCAGGTCAAAGTTATTTTGGGCATTTTGACGAACGTGCACTGACGCCGTTTCGTGTTCACCGTCCGGGCCAGTCCACGTTATGGTGTAGTCACCAAAAAAGCCGCGCCAGGTTAATTTGCCCTGGTTGTCCGTGGTGCCATTCCCCGCCGAGGTCCAGGAATGGATCAGGTTTCCTATGGTCTCCAGGACGGGCCTGGGGTTCCCGTCAGCCCCGAATAGGTATGCAGGAGAATTTGAACTATCTCCGGGAATCCAGGTCACTCCGCTCACATAGGGTTTGCTGAAAGCAATAGTGTAGGCATATTTGGCCCACTCGGCTGGGGCCTGGTCGGTGGTTTCGTCTCGCCAGTTGCCGCTGTAGGATAGCTCGGAAACGAAAATACTTTTCCCAAATTGACTGTAGTGCTCGATCGTATCATTGTAGATGCCGAAATCGAGCGAGGGCGAGTTGTAAAATTCCAGGCCGATATTATCGAAAGGGATGTTCCTGGCAAGCAGCGCCTTCAATATTTCTTCAGGAGCCGGGTAGGTCTGGTTGGCTGGATTGACGTACCAGCTCATATCGCCCAGGTATGTATAGTAGAAATTGATATAGGTTGGCACATCCGGCGCGCCCTGTCCAGCACCTTCAACCGAGGCAGCAGCTATATTGACCACGTCGGTTAAGGTCAGCGGCAGGGTGTAAAAAGTATTTTGCGGCTCATTGAAGGCGTTATAAATATCCATCTGGTCCCGATAGTGAGCGGTGACCTGTGCGCTGAATTCCCGCGCGGTTTCCGCAATCTGGTCTGGTGTAAGGCTGTCGATGTTCGACAGTACAAAACGCCGGTCAGGCGTGATCCAGACCCCGGTATGCATCAAGATCTTCAGCCCCTGCTGGGTGAAGGGAGCGAATAGATTGTCCCGGTATTGAAAATCCCCATTGGCAGACAGGATTTCTCCCCACCAGGCTTCCTGGATGGCCCCGTTGAACCCGGCCTGTTTCAAGAGGTTTAATTGTCCGGCATCGGGCCAGCCGACTCCGAAAATGAAATCCTGCGTGTTCTGCTGGTAGTTTACGGTTACGCCGCTCGCCGGTGCGCCGGCGCAATTACGGATCTTTACTGATATATCGCCTTTGCGATATTTCTCGATATCCTGCTGCGCCATCTGCAGGAGCGCATCTTCGCGTGACCGGATCGTGCGGGTCAGCACTGTGTTGGCGCCGACCATGCAGCCGGCGAAATTCCCAGCCTGGCACGCCTGTGTCATGGTCTCAACAACCTGGGCGGCGGTCGCGTTCCAATCAGAGATATCCTGGCTAAAGGTATAGCCCGCCGCGAGATAATTGGTCATTTTTTGCTGGTAGATGCGGTATTCGGTCCGCGCGGCATCGTAGAGGAAGTTGACCTGGATCACCTCGCCTTGCTTGACGATGTAGCCTTTCCCATCGTTATCCAGGTGAATGTACGTGTTTCCTACCTGCGCCACATGAAAATAGATCCACAATTCCACTGCCTGGCCAGCCTGGGTCAGCAGCACGGTGTTGTTTTTATCGCTGCCATTCCGCCAGCCCCAAAATGTATTGATCTGGTGATTGAGATATTGCATGGGGTGCGTGGTGGGGGCGGTTCCCAGCGGATAGATGCCGACGGTCCAATTGTTTTGATTGACATCCTGGCGGAACAGGTAATTCCCGGATAGGTCGTATGTTTTCAGCCAGATCGACCCGCCGGCCAGTAACGAAAAATTCGCCATGACCTCATCCCCAATCGGCGTAACGACCTGATACTGGTCCAGATATCCCGTCGGGATCACATCCGCCCCGAACTGAACCCTGCCGTCAAGCTCCTGAGCATACAACAGATATTCACTGCGCTGCGGGATCCGGATGGTGTAATTCCCAGCCTGGTCTGACTGCACATCGCCGAGGGGGTGGTTATCTAACTCGCTGACCGAGATGAGCGCATGCAGACCTTTGCCGTCCTGGCTGGTCACCCGCCCATGGAGCGTAACCATGGGACCAGGCGTAGGAGTGGTCCCAGCCTGCAATTTTCCCGGCTGGGTGCCCGCTAGTAGGAAGACACAGAATAGCGGGAGAATTATCATCATGAATTTAGTGCTGACAGGAAATCTTGCGACCATGTTTGATTTCATATCGACCTGCTGTATTTGAAACTTATGGAACCAGACCTGTCATGAACTTTGCAACAGGATAACCAGGGGGAGACGGATGGAATCACCGTCTGCCTGTAGGTCTACACTGATTGACGGGCACCTTTTCTGATTGCCTCCCCGACAGCAAAAATCAGGCAGACGATAGCAGCCAATCGCAGCAGGCCGCAAAAGCAGTTAAAGCTCTCCATTGCCGTTGAGACACTACCTGACAGCTGCCTGAACAGGAGATCGTCAAGAAATGCTGAGCGGAGCCCTGTGCCGATATCCTCGACCAGCAGAAGAACGAAGGCAATCACCGCCAGGACAGCTGATGTACTCTTATACTTGATTAAAAGGAAGATTGCTGTACCGAGGCCGGCTGCGTGGACAATCACGAAAGCTGCAGATAATATACCGGACAATATATTTGCCATTTTAGAATTCCCTTTCAGTGTATTGAATGTTGCCGATGAAATTTGATTTTCCCCTGGGAATGATTTCGCCTCCTGAAGTAACTATACCCGCAGTTTTTATTTCAGACAACACCTCTATAAGTCGGGATTCCGCAGTATGTATTTTATGTAGGAGTGGGGCATGCAGGTGGCCAGGCGAGGCAAGGTAGGTTGAGGGAGTTGTTTTGGTGGGAAGGCATGCCGGGGGTGGCAGGCTGCGCAACAAGTGGAGTGCAGGTGCGCAGTAAGTGGTAGAAAGGGCCGGGAACGGTGGGGGCGGAGCGTTGGGATGGCGGAAGGGGGAACAGCGAGGAAGAAATTTCCGTGCGAATGGATGAAAGCAGGGGAGAGCAGGCGCGCCGAAGCAGGCCTGGGCTCCTGCTCAAGCCGAAGGGGGTGGAGGGTCAGGAGATCATGTGGGAGGAGGCAGGGAGGTGCGGGAGGCTTCCTGGATGAAGCGGGCAAGGTTGAGGAGGATGGAAAGGGTGTCGCCAATGAGGGTGGCCTTGGCGGAGTTATTCAAACCGAAGTAAGGAGAGCGCTTGAGGCTGAGGCGGGTCTGGGAGGCATTGCGGGATTCGGCGTAGGACTGTCTGCCGATGCGGAGATGCCAGAGGTCAGAATCGACCTGGACATCTCGGGCGAGGCGGAGGGAGCCATCCGGGAGAGTGAGGCCAACGGAGAGGGACATGCCGAGGGGGTGAACGGGATCGGCGAAAGAGCAGGGAGAAAGAGGCGGTTGGCCAGGGGCAGAGATGTCGGGCTGGGATTGGTGCAGGCACTTGGCGCGGCAGATCCACTTTGTGGAATGATGGGAGAAGTCGTGGCCATTGGGGGAAAGGAAGTAGCCATGGGGACAGAGGGGGGTGCCGTGGTGGTCATAGCCGCGCTGGAGGCAGGTGAGGGGCTGATCATCATTCTCGGCGTGGCGCAGGCGGATAGTGCGCAGGGCATGCAGGTCGGAGTGGACGTACTTGAGGATGTCGTCGAAGCCTTCAGCGGCATCGCCGAGGTACTCGCCGATCTGGAGGGCGGGGAAGCGGGAGCGCAGGTCAGTCAGGCCAGGGAGAGTGAGCAGGTTGTCGTTGTGGTTGGCAGGGGTGAAGGGGCCGGAGATCGGCCAGAAGACGAACAGGCGATCATCGATGATGTTGAAGGCCTTGGATTTGTAACCGAAGTGATGTTTGCCGTGCGGAGCGGATCTCTGTTTAGGATCCTGGTGGGTATTGGGGGTGGGGTGGGGCTGGTTGGAACCGGAGTAGAAGACGTAGACAGCCTGGGGATCGCGGAAAGTGGCAAAGCGGCAGTGATCGCGGCAGGCCTCGGTATCGCAGGTACAGCCTTCCTTGCCAGCTTCCCGAGCCGGGCATGAGCGGGAGGCTGCCGGGTCCGAACAGGCAGGCACCTGGGAGTTGCAGTGGCCATGGGAGCGGGACTGGACCAGCTGGCAGTCGGCGGAGAGGGAGATGCCGTTCTCGGGGGGATCCTCGGGGAAAGTGCTGGAAGAGGGGATCAGGCCATAGGCGATGAAAGCGATCACCAAACTATCCTGGCAGGAGCGAAATTGATCCAGGGGGGTGCCTGAGAAGGCCATGCGGAAGGTGGAAGCGGAAGGGATATCGCCTTCCTGGAAGCCGAGCAGGCGGCGGTAGAGGCAGCCGCGCTCGGAATGGCGGAGTTCGCGCACCAGTTTTTCCCAACCCCAGTGGTGATCGATAGTCAGAAAAGCGGCCAATCCCAGGCTGAGCGGGTCAAAGGGGGATGGACCGAAGGAACTCCTGAAGCGGGAGGCGAAGTAGGGCCGCCAGGGAGAGAAATCGAAGAGGGTCAGGACCAGGTCGAACGGATCCATGCTGGCCAGCTCGGCATTGGAATAGTTCTCGGGGGGCTGCCACTGGTAGCAGGAACGACAGCAGCGTGCCTTCCAGGGAGCTGGGTTGCCGGGAGTTGGCAGCTTGAACGGCAGTAGAGGGCGGATGGCCCCCCAGCGGAAGGTGGAGATGAACTGGGACTGCAGCAAACGGCGTTTGGCGGCGGGAATGTTCCGGGTCTCGGCCAGCTGGCTGCGGGAAGGGCTCTTCAAGTGGCGGAAAGGACTGTCCAGCACCTTGATGGCCGAGACGATGGGCGTGGCAGGGACCAGCATTCTCTTTTTCATGGCCGCCTCCGCATCCTGCGCTGCCAGGCTCGGTTGAGCGCCAGCGCCCGGTGGTAGGCTGCCCGGCTGTCCTGCTCGCACAAGAACCGCACGGGCTGCGACAGGGCAGGCAGCCGCAGCAGCACCAGGGCATCGTTGCGCAGCTGGCGCACCCGCTCCCCGCTGATCCCCCACTCCCGCCCGATCTCTCCCAGATCCTGTGGCCAGTATCCCCCCAGGCCGTAGTACAGAACGATCACCTGCCGCAAACGCTCCGGCAGACATTCCACTTCTTCCAGGAGTGCCTGACTCACTTGCTCTTCCTGCCAGACCGCTTCGGCCAGCCCTGGCGTTTCCAGCCACTCTCCCCCTTCAACATAATCCCGGGACTGCTCTGCCATCTCTACGTATGCCCACAGGTGGCGGTAGATGGCAGTCCAGGCATAAGTTGAAAAGGCATAGCCCCGCCCTGGGTCATAGTTCAAGATCGACCGCCACACGGCGATCCGCCCCTCCTGGACCAGATCCTGGTATTCGATCCCCCCGAACTCTTGCTGCAGGATGAAACTGTGGATCAGCCCTTCATTGGCCTGCAGCAGGGCCTCCTGGCATTCCTGGCAGCCTGCCTGGGCACACGCAAAACGAGCCACTCCATTCGAGTGGCAAATAGGTACAATAGACATGACGGCATCTCCTTTACTAGGATTTGGAATTCGGTAAATCCCATTATCCAGCAAAGAGGTGCCGTCGTCTTGGCTTAAAGTGGGTCAGTTATTGAGTTGGCGCTCCCGTTTTTTTGAGTTGCGATTCACCCCCGCACATACTGCGGAATCCCAAGTCTATTCCCTATCAAGATTTGTATATTCGGATTTTTTATTGGCAAACCGGATAAAAGCGATAGTGTCATACAATCCATGACAAAAAATGACAGTCCATAAATTGTTACCGCTGATTACAAAAAGAACGCCAGGTAGAATCGATAGTTGAGTGATGATAACCACAGCTCTAGGGCCCTGGTAGAGATGCATCAGGCCGGCACCTAGCGCAGCGATGCAAACAGCGCCCGCAGCTGAAAACGGTTCGACAAGCCTTCCAGCCAAAAATGACTCGACGGATTTTAGAACGATCCCCCTGGCGATAAGCTCTTCTAATATCCCTCCGAGCACCCAAGCTGCAAAAATACCAGCGATGAGCTTACCTGTGGATTGTTGTATCACCCCAAACGAATCAAGGGTTGGTGGTTTGTCAAACAACCGAGTCGCAAACCGGTCAGCCAGGGGGCTGTAGGCGATCATCAACCCCAGCCACGCCAGGGCAAAATTGATCGTAAGCAATCATGAATTAGGATTGGTCAGGCCCAGCTCACCCAGGGTTACTTCGCCGCGGGCAAAGGACACAAGCGTATAAAATCCAACAGCAAAGAGTCCACCGATCAAAATAATGCCCGAGCGGCGAAATCGAACGACGACCATCACAAGCCATATGACGGTCAGAAGTAGTGCGATTTTTTGAAAAGTCGTCATGGCTTTTCGCTTTTTGGAGTTACTGTATCCGCCGCAAGGCCCCGCCTTTAGGCGGGAGTTTCAGTGTCATCAACCGGCATGATTTTGGTTCCTTTCGCCCATAAATCCATGACAGCACCTATTCGGCTGATCGATACACCCGGCTGGCAACTCACGATATGATTTGAAAAAAGATCGAGGGAAATGGGGCGTTAATATGTTGAGGGATAACGCAATATGTCAGCCCAAAATATCGTCCCACTTTTGGCCTTGAAATGACGTCTATTTGGGATGGGCACCTAAAAACAACTGCCTTTCTGGCGATTCTGTCCCACTTTGACTCCTTTTTGAGTCCTGCCGAGTATTCTAAAATTCGTTCAACTCAAGCCAAGGCAAATACCATCTGCCATATCTAGCAAGAACGTGGGCCGTAATCAAAAAAAGCAAGATATGGCGTCACACCAATTTTGACATATTGCAGAATCCCTGTTGAGGATGGGCATTGTTCTGGACCTAGATATGCCCTATACTACTTATAATTCAACCCATTATTCCCATACAAATTCCAGCCTGGATAATCCCAATCCAAAATCCCATGCACGTCACCCTTGTCCATCCTTGTATTGGCCACCGTGCGGGGCAAGCATACATCCGCACCTGGCAAATGGAGCCACTTCCCCCTGCCACCATCGCCGGGCTTACCCCCGAAGATGTTCGAATATCTTTCTATGATGACCGTATGGAGATCATTCCATATGACCAGCCTACCGACCTGGTTGCGATCAGCGTGGAGACATACACCGCCAAGCGCGCTTACCAGATTGCCAGCGAATACCGGCAGCGCGGGGTTCCGGTTATCATGGGTGGGTTTCATGCCACGCTCTGCCCCGAAGAAGTCGCCCAATATGCTGATGCAGTCGTGATTGGCGAAGCCGAAAACCTGTGGGAGCAGGTCCTGACGGATGCGGAACGGAGCAGCCTGCACACCTATTACCGCCAGGAAGGTCGTCCACCGCTGATACAGTTGCGTGTGGACCGTTCGATCTATGCCGGAAAGCGCTACCTGCCCATCGGGCTGATCGAAGCCGGGCGCGGGTGCAACTTCCAGTGCGATTTCTGCGCGGTGCAGACTGTTTTCCATCATTCGCAAACCCGCCGTCCCACCGATGATATCCTGGCTGAACTGGAGTCAATGCGCCACCGCCCGCTCATCTTTTTCGTGGACGATAACCTGACTGCTGACCTCTCTGCTGCCAAGGAATTTCTCCACGCACTCATTCCCCTTAAACTGCGCTGGGTCAGCCAGGTCAGCATCAATGCTGCTTTCGATGATGAGCTATTGGCGCTGATGACAGCCAGCGGTTGCCAGGCCGTACTGATTGGTTTCGAATCCCTCAACATCGAAAATCTTAAGAAGATGAACAAGGGCTTCAATATGATGAAAGGTGGCTTCGAGCAGGCGCTCGCAAACCTGCGCAGGCACAATATCAAGCTCTATATCACTTTTGTCTTTGGCTACGATGAAGACACCGAGAATAGTTTCAGCACCACCGTCGATTTTGCCCTGCGGCACAAGTTCTACATTGCCGCCTTCAACCATCTCACGCCCTTCCCCGGAACACCACTTTATCAATCTCTCCAGGAGCAGGGCCGCCTGCTCTATGACGCCTGGTGGCTGGACGACCGCTACCGCTATAACCAGATCCCCTTTCAACCAGCCCATATGACCCCCGAACGCATCCAACGCGGCTGTGTGGAATCGCGCGCCCGCTTCTATAGCTGGAATAACATCTGGAAGCGCGGCCTCGACCCAGTCAACCGCTCCAACCCGCTCATGTGGCTGCAGTATTACAGCATCAACGCCATGTTTCGCGGCGAAGTGCGCCAGCGAGACAACTACCCCCTCGGTGATGAAAACTGGCGCGGCATACTTCTTAAAGTCCGCCAGAACCCTCCACCAGCCTACGACCATGCCCAATTTTGAATATCGCACTGCACCCCTCAAGCCGAGGATGCTGACCTGCAGAGGCTGCTGCGTGAAAACCCATTTCCTGTTTGCAAGATTCCCCGACAACCGTATCAGGCTGGCGGGGGTGACATGGGCTCGTTTATTGAGCAACTGCGTGACTGCGTTGTCCTGCGGCAGGATGTTTACCACCGCTTAGGGCAACAAATCGACCAATGAAAATTACATTCATTCGCCCGCACCTGATCCAGAAACGCGCTGCTGATGCCCTGGAACCGCTGGTATTCGCCGTTCTAGCAAGCATCACTCCGCCTGGAGTGGAACTGGCTTTTTATGACGACCGCATTGAACCCATTCCTTTCGATCAGCCCACCGATCTGGTGGCACTGACGGTCGAAACTTTCACTGCCAAACGCGCCTACCAGATTGCCACCGAGTACCGCAAACGCGGCATCCCGGTGGTGATGGGTGGTGTTCATCCCACCCTTATCCCCGATGAAGCCCAGCACTTTGCCGACTCGGTTGCAATTGGCGACGCCGAAAATATATGGCCTGAAATCGTACGGGATGCCGCCGCCGGTCGGTTGAAGCCGAGATACCAGTCTTCCGTGCCACCTGCGTTGAAGGGGATACGGCCCGACCGAAGCATTTTCCACACCAATCGTTACAAAGCCATGCGCTTGGTGCAGTACGGGCGCGGCTGTCGCTTTGCATGCGAATTCTGCTCCGTCCACGCTTTTTACGGCTCCACGCTGTTCCACCGCTGTTTGGACGATGTAATTGCCGAAGTTGAAAGCGTTCACCGAAGTTATCTCTTTTTCGTGGACGACAACCTGTTCGTCGACGAACGCCAGGCTGAGGAATTATTCCGCGCCATCCAGCCGCTCAAAGTCCACTGGGTTTGCCAGACCAGCATCGACCTGGCCCGAAACAGCCGCCTGC
The DNA here is from genome assembly GCA_963753465.1 of uncultured Chloroflexia bacterium. Classification (GTDB taxonomy): domain Bacteria; phylum Chloroflexota; class Anaerolineae; order Anaerolineales; family Villigracilaceae; genus UBA877. The sequence continues at coordinate 465,351 of CAVWCJ010000005.1, read as the reverse complement.
TTGACCTGATGGCCCGCAGCGGGTGTATTGCCGTTTTTATCGGATTTGAATTGCTGGAAGAAGCCAACCTGATACAGATGCGAAAAAAGTGGAATCTAAAACTTGGGGATTTTGCATCTGCCATAAAGCGCTTTTACGAACACGGCATCATGGTCTGCGGCTCCTTTGTCTTTGGATATGACCATGACTCCCCCGCAGTCTTCGACCGCACCCTGGATTTTGCCATGCGCTCCAAACTAACACTGGCCCAGTTCAACCCGCTTATCCCAACGCCGGGGACGCCGTTATACAGCCGTTTACAAGCCGAAGGACGCCTGCTCTATCCACGCTGGTGGCTGGATGATGATTTCCGCTATGGACAGGCTATTTTCGCGCCTAAAAACATGAGCGCCGAGGAGTTGACCGAAGGTTGTTTCCGTTTGCGGCGTGATTTCAATCGTTATAGCTCCATTTTTCGACGCGCTCTCGCCCCACAGATGAATTTCCATTCCCCGCATCACGTTCTGGGTTATCTGGCGGCAAACCTGGTTTCCAGAAGAGAGATTTTAAAAAAACAGGGTGAACCTTTGGGCGATGGCTCCCTACTCCCGTCTCCAGCAGAGGGATCCAGATGAAAATTCTACTGATCCTGCCTCGTGACCACATCTACCGTTATCGCGGGCTCGCCAGCAAGATCATCGGGCCTTATGCGCCGCTGACCCTGGTGACCCTGGCCGCCCTGGTACCGAAAGAATTTGATGCACAGATTGACATTCTCGATGAAGGCATTCAAAGGCCAAAATACCAGAACAAAAATTACGATGTGGTTGGGATCACTTGCGTCGCAGCCTCTGCCAATCGAGCCTATGAGCTATCCGCATATTGGCGCGGTCGCGGGGCTTTTGTCGTATTGGGCGGAGCGCATCCCACCCTGGTTCCAGATGAGGCCCAGGAGCACGCGGATGCCATAGTTGTTGGGCTGGCCGAAGAAACCTGGCCGCAGCTCTTGCGCGATTTCAAATCTGGCGTCGCTCAGAAGCGTTACCAGGCTAAATATACAGGCGAACTTTCAAGCCCTCCCCCCCGGCGAGATTTATTTCCACACCTTGGCTATTTGCCGGCGCAGACCGTCGTTGCAACTCGCGGTTGCCAGAACCACTGTTTCTTCTGCGTGGTCAATCAATCAGACTATTCCCGCTTCGTTGTCCGGCCTATTCCCGAGGTCATTGATGAAATCCAAAGTTTGCATACCCACCGTATCATTTTTCTGGACCCCAACCTGATTTCTAAACGCGAGCACGCAAAAAATTTGCTCGAGGCCCTCATCCCTCTCAAGTTAAAATGGATGTCCGCAGCCACCAGCGACGTTGTTGATGATTGTGAACTATTCGAACTGATTGTGCGAAGTGGCTGTGAGGGTGTCATGATCGGCTTTGAATCCTTCTCACAGCAGAGTCTCGATCGGAATGGTAAAAAGTTCAATCAGGTCAATCGATACAAGGAGAGTGTCGCGACGCTTCACAAGCGCGGGATAGCAGTATCGGGCTGCTTCGTTCTTGGCTTTGACGACGATACTCCCGAAATCCTGGAGCGCACTGCTGAATTTGTATACGACATCGGCATTGATTTTCCCCGTTACGCCTTGCTGACCCCTTTCCCCGGATCGCGCCTTTACTCCCGGTTCAAAAGTGAGGAGCGACTTCTAACCGAAGATTGGTCTATTTACGACAGCCAACATGTCGTTTTTCGTCCTAAACACCTGTCGCCTGCCAAATTGCAACAAATCTTCACCGATACGATCAAACAAAGTTATTCTTATCGCCATATTTTTCACCGCATCCAGGTTGCGCCACATAGCAGGCTGCTTTCCTTTCTAGCGAATTTTGGCTTGCGCGAGGCATTATCCTCAGCCTGGAAAGAAGAAGCCGGACAAGCTCTGAGTCTCCCAGCTTAGCCGTGGAGGATGCATGAAAGTGACATTCATCCAGCCTGCGATTGGTAATTATGCCGATGAGGCCTGCATGGAGCCACTTTCGCTCGGCGCGCTTGCCGGGCTGACTCCGCCGGATGTGGAAGTCGCCTTGCATGACGAACGGTTGGAACCCATCCCCTTTGATGAACCCACCAACCTGGTTGCCATTACTGTGCAGATCTTCACCGCTCGCCGGGCCTACGAAATCAGCACTGAATATCGGGCGCGCGGTGTACCGGTCATTCTGGGCGGGATGCACCCCAGCCTAATGCCTGATGAGGCTGCCGAGCACGCCGATTCAATTTATCTGGGAGACGCTGAAGGCTTATGGACGCAAGTGCTTCAGGATGCTCAAAACAGCCGGTTGCAGCCGGTTTACAGATCGCAGCCCGGACCGCCCCAACCCAAAAGCCTCACCCGCCGCGACCTTTACAAGGGTAAAAAATATCTGCCAGTTTCATTGATGCAGTTCAGTCGAGGCTGTAAATTCGAGTGCACCTATTGTGCTACCAGCGCCTACTTCAACAAAAACCACTTCCACCGCTGTGCTGAACAGGTGGTCAAAGAAATCGAGTCACAGGAGCGAAAAACCATCTTTTTTGTGGACGATAACATCCTGGGAAATTTCGAGGCTGCCAAGTCCTTGTTTCGAGTACTTATCCCCCTTAAAATCCACTGGGTTTCGCAGGCCAGCATCGACATGACCCAGGACCGCGAGCTAATGTCGCTTATGGCCCAAAGCGGTTGCCTTGGGCATGTGATTGGCTTCGAGTCAATCAACATGGAGAGTCTGAAAGCCATGAGAAAGGCCCCGAATCTCAAAGGCGGCCCTGAATCTTACAAAAACCAGTTGAATGTCTTGCGCGAATATGGCCTGCAAACGTGGGCAGCTTTCACCCTCGGCCATGACGATGACACCCTGGAATTGATTGAGCGCACCCTGAATTTCGCAATTGGAAATAAATTCGCCTTTGCAGCGTTCAATATTCTCCTGCCCTATCCCGGCACCCCACTCTACCAGCGCCTTCAGGGTGAAAACCGCTTACTCTTCGACGGTAAATGGTGGCTGCACCCGGATTATCGCTTCAACAATGCAGCCTTTCAGCCCCGGCACATGAGCGCGGACGAATTAGCCTGTGCTACCTTCCACGCCCGCAAGGTCTTCAACAGCTTTGGCTCTATATTCAACCGCGTCTGGGATATAAAAACCAACCTGCAAAACCCGTACCGCCTGGGCATTTATCTGGCGTACAACCCTCTGTTCCGAAGAGAAATGTTTAAGAAACAAGGTCTGAAGTTGGGGACGGATTAATCCCGGACCTTTTATTGAAATTCCGCAATCCCTTGCTGATTGATTGAATAGATGGATATTGTTGAGCCATTGGCATGGTACAAGCGGGGCATTATTTGGACTATCTCGGTCATATTCACTTGTAGTAGAATACTATTTGATTTGTCGATTTATCTGGTCTTTTTTATTGGTGATCGATGAGGATGGCACATGATCGACTTTATCAGTGATAAGGAAAGAGGGGGACCGCAACGCATCCAACCAATTTCGTGGTTTACTTGCATTTTCAAACATTTATCCTGGGTGTACCTCACGGCCTGCATCCCTGTTTCATTTCGGTCAGGCATATATTTTTAGTAGCTGGGAGTCGAATGATAAGCGAATGGATCAATACCGCTCAGGGTCCCCACCAGGGCCAGCCAGTCCGGATTGAGGGTGAGCCGGTTGGAAGTGCACGGGCTGCTCTCCTGATGGTGCATGGCCGCGGTGCCAGGTCTGAGGACATCCTTTCCCTGACCGGCCAGCTGGACCTGCCTGGCTTTGCTTATTTTGCACCCCAGGCGGCTGGGAACACCTGGTATCCCAACCGCTTCCTCGCCCCGCTTTCTGACAACGAACCCTGGCTCTCCTCCGCTATGGCGTTTGTTGGAGAGGTACTTGCGCGCATCGGTACAGCCGGCATCCCGCCCGAGCGCACTGTGCTGCTGGGTTTCTCCCAGGGCGGCTGCCTGACGTTGGAGTTCGCCGCCCGCCATGCCCGTCGCTACGCGGGCCTTGTGGGATTCAGTGGGGCCCTGATCGGCCCGAATGAGTTACCCCGGGATTATGCCGGATCACTGGCTGGGACACCTGTTTTTCTTGGCTGCAGCGATGTGGATTTCCATGTACCGAAGGAGCGCGTCGATCAGTCTGCTGAGGTGCTGCGGAAGCTGGGTGGCGAGGTGACGGAACGCCTCTATCCGAATATGGACCACACCGTCAACCAGGATGAGATTGATTTCGTGCGCGGCATGCTGCAAGCAGTTTCGACCGGCTTATGACCAGGATCAGTACCTCTCACCGAGTTGAATTTGCGCGATCCGCTACCGGCGACCGCTTGAGCATTCGCCTTCTGGGGACACCGGAAGCCCTTGCCGCGGGACAGCCTTTAGCTATTAATCGATCTTAAAGCCCAGGCGTTGCTTTTTTACCTCGCTGCTACAGGGCAGGCGCATACCCGGGACTTCCTTGCCACATTCTTTTGGAGTGAAGCCAGCCCGAGCGATGCTCACCATTCCCTGCGCTCCAGCCTATACTACCTTCGCCAGGGGCTGCGTTCCAACCGGGTGGAGATGGCGTTGATCAGCGAAGGGGATCTGCTCGGTCTTCAACCCGGCCTGTACAACTGCGACGTGCTTCAGTTTCGCCATTTCATAGAGCTGGGAACAGAACCTGATCTATCCCGCGCGATTGCGGTGTATCGGGGTCCGTTTTTGCAGGGTTTCAGCCTGCCCGACGCGCCAGGGTTCGAAGAGTGGATGCGTGCTGAAGAGGTGCGCCTGAACCAGGCCTGCTACAGTGCTCTCGACCTGCTGGCGACGGGTGCCGAGCTGCGTAAGGAATGGTCTGCTGCGATCGGCCATCTCAAGCAATTGGTCATGATCGATCCCCTGGCCGAGAACATCCAGCAGCGCTTGATGCGTTTGTATCTGCGCCAGGGTGAGGTCGGCCCAGCCCTGCGCCAATACCGCCAGTTCGAGAACCAGCTCCACCAGGAGCTCGACCTGGCTCCGTCTCCCGAAACCCGCGACTTGCTGTACGAAACACTGCGGCAGCAGCACAGTGCCGGGATGTTTCAAGAGACCTCTTCGACCACGGCCGACCTTCGTCCTGACGTTTTGCCTTTCACGGGTCGTGAACGCCTCCTGGAGCAGCTGTCCGCCCTGGCTCAGGAGGTTCGGGGAGGTCGGGGCGCGACGGCCTTGCTCGAAGGCGAAGCCGGCATCGGCAAGAGCCGCCTCATCGATGAGCTGGCTGGCCGGTTGGTCGGCGAGGCACCACCCTGGATTGTCCTGGAGGGGGCCTGCTCGCCTTTCGACGATTTGCTCTCCTTTGGTCCATTTCTTGAGGCCCTGCAAAACGGGGCGGTCGTAGACCCGGCCGCCCTTCCGACCGAGCTGGATCCCAGCCTGCCGGAAGCGCGTGGGCGATTTACCTGGGCTGTCCTGCAGACCATCCGCTCGCTGACCCACAACCTTCCACTGCTCCTGGTCATCGAAGACTTGCAATGGGCCAACAGTTCAACCCTGAATTTATTCGGCTTCCTTTCCATGCGGCTGCGACACATGCCCGTCTTATTGATTGGGACCGTCCAGCATGCCAATTCGATCCCGGCCCTGCAAAGGCTCATCGCGCTTGGGCGCCGCCGGGGGGACCTGAGAGCGTTCCCCCTTACGCCGCTCGCGGCGGACAGCGTCTCCGTGCTTTTGCATGCCGACGGGATCGAGCCGGCCTCGGTGGAGGCGCTCTCAGAATGGTTATATCTTCGTTCAACGGGCAGCCCTTTCCTTATTACCGAGATCCTGGCACAACTGCGCAAGGAGGCCATCCTGGCGCCTGCCGGGGAGGGCTGGCGGCTGGATATGGCTCGCTGGTGGCGCTGGCGAACGGCTTTCGAGCTGCCCGAGACCACCCATGATCTGGTTGCCTGGCGGCTTGCCAGCCTATCGGAGAATGCGCATCACCTCCTGGACATTCTGGCAGTGGCCGGCCAACCGCTCCCGGCGGGAGTCCTGCGTAATTTCCCGGGGATCCCGGCCGACCGGTTCGACCTGCTGGTGGACGACCTGGCAACCCGCCGCCTGGTCATCGAACCCCCGGGGGCAGGGCTGGCGCTGCCCCATCATCTTCTGCGCGAGACCCTTTTACACCGGCTGAGCAACCTCCGCCAGCGGACGATCCATCGCCAGCTGGCAGAGGCCATGGAGTCGAATTTGCCATGGGAGGCTGGCCCATGGCTGCGTCAGGTTGCGTTGCACTCCGTGGCTGGCGAGGACGTCGACCGGGCGCGGCGCTACGGCATGGCTGTTCTGCCAAATCTGCCGCAAGATTACGCCGGGGCGGAGACAGTGGACTTTGTACATCATTTGCATGACCTCCTTGCTCCCACGGCATCTGAGGACGAAATGGCCCAGCTCACTCATGCCCTGGGGGCGTTGCATCAATCCCTGGGCCATCTCGAAATTGCCGCGGGGTGGCTCGGGCAAAGTCTTGACTGGGCCCAGAAGGCTGGAGAGCCAGCTGCCCAGGCTGAGGCATACTTCGAGATGAGCGAGCTGGCGCTTATGGCCAATGACTACCGCCGCGCAATGCAGGCCGCTCGAACAGGCCTCTCTACAGCTGAGTTGGCAGACCCAGCTTCAGGCCAGTTCCAGATGCTGATTGGGAGAGGACACCGGCTGCTCGGCGCGGCGTTTGGCATGGAAGGTGGTGACCTGGCCGCTGCCGAAAAACATCTGCAGGAGGCCGTGACTGCCCACCGGCATACCCGGAACCAGGGCGACCTGTGCGCGGCACTATTCGAGCTCGGCAATATCGCTGCGCAGCGCGGCGAGCTGCAGCGCGCCCTCGATTTTTATGACGAATCTGGGCGTGTAGCCAAAACCGGACACATCCACTACTACCTGGCCCTGGCCTGCAACAATTTTGCCTATCACAGCCTGCTCCTGGGCCAGATCGATGCTGCCCAAAAATCGGCTGTTCAAGGTCTGGCTGTCGCCGAAGCCTATGACCTGCTGGCGGCGCTGCTGCATCTATACAGCACACGCGGCGAGATCCATCTCTATCTTGGAGAATGGAACGAAGCAGAGGCATCCTTCCAGCGCGGCCTGGCTATTGCCGAAGACCTGGGCAGCCTGGAACGGCAGGCGGGTTATCGCGGCGGCCTGGCACTTGCCGCCCGGGGGAGCGGGGATGGGGATGGGGCCATTCGCCTGCTCGAGGAGGCACTTGTGCTCATCGGGGAGGAAGGCTTCTGGCATCTGCGCACCCGTCTTCAAATCTGGCTGGCGGAAACTTTGTTCTTACAGGGAGACCTGACCAGGTCCGCAGTTCCCCTCGAAGCTGCCCTGGCTATCGCCCGCAAACACAGCCGAACCCTCCTGCTTATCCATGGTGAACGCCTGCGCGCCCAGCTGCTGGCCTCAGCCGGGGACTGGACCGCCGCGCAGGCACTTTTCGAGGATACCCTGGAGCGGACCAGGGATCTCGATCTCCCGCTGGAAACCGCTCGCCTGCAGGCAGCCTGGGGCAAGGCCGCAGTTGAGCATTCAACCTTGCCAGAGGAGGGCCGCGCCCGACTTTCCGCTGCCTGCGCTGCCCTGGAGGCCTGCCACGCCCTGGCCGACCTGGCTACCTTCTCATAAACTGGTCGGGATGGGGGATTTATTAATTCAGCATTCATAATATCCAATCCAGACGGTTGGTGCGCAGTGACGTTCCTGTGACGCCCTATTGCTATAATAATGATAATAATTATCTAGATTATCTAGCCAGGCAGTCCCATGGATCAATTTCGCTATGTCTCCCTTGCGCAAGAAGTGATTTTCGGTCCGGGATCGCTAGCCCAGCTGGGCCAGGCGGTCGACCAGTTCGGCTGGCAGCGCGTGATGCTGTGCACCAGCCGCTCTGTTATGGCATCTGGCCAGGCGGAGAGGGCCGCTGGTGTACTGGGAGACCGCCTCGTAGTGACCTTCGAAGGTGTACATCCGCATGTCCAGGACGTTCAATTGGATGAGGCCCTGGCGCTTGCCGCGAAGAAGGATGTGGACGCGGTGCTCGGGATGGGGGGAGGGAGCCCGATCGGGATGGCAAAGGCAGTTGCCTACGCGCTGGAGGAAAAGCGGACCCGAGGTGCGAGCCTTGCCAAGTCTCCCACCGACCAGCCTCTCGTGCCGGTAGCAGCCATCCCCACCACATACGCCGGATCAGAAATGACGCCAGTGGTGGGGATAACGCGTTCGCGTGAGACTCCTCCCCGCAAGGTCACGGTGAGCGACCCAAGGATCGCCCCGAAGCTGGTGCTCTACGACCCTGAACTCACCCTCGACCTGCCGCCAGAAATGACGGCCTCCACCGGCATGAACGCCTTGGCACACTGCGTCGAGGCTTTGTACTCCATCACGCACAACCCCCTTTCGACCGCGGCAGCGGTTGGCGGCGCGAGGTATATCGCTGGGTCGCTGCTGCGCTGCTACCAGCATGGAAACGAACTCGAAGCCCGCGCGGAAATGCTCACAGGTGCCCACCTGGCCGGACTGTCGTTGGCGGGGGTTAGCATGGGGCTGCACCACGGCCTTTGCCACGTCCTGGGTGGAACCGCCAATGTCCCGCATGGAATCGCCAACAGCATCATCCTGCCATATGCCATCCGTTTCAATGTCGACGTTACTGCCGCACAACTCATCCCGGTTGCCTACGCTTTTGGCATCTCTGTGAACGGATCCGGACCGCTGGCGGCTGTCGAAAGCATCGCCCAGGCCATTTTCGACCTTGCTGGCCGGATGGATCTACCGCAGCACCTGCGCCAGGTGGGGGTGAAGGAAGCCGACCTGCCCCGTCTGGCACAGATTGCATTTCAGAATCATACCGTCCAGAATAATCCCAAGCCTATTACCGAAGCGAGCCAAATAGAAAGGCTTTTAAGAGAAGCCTGGTAAAGGAGGTGGTCCTGAAGTAGAGAACAACCGCTGTGAACTAAATAATTAATGGTATGGATTTCAAAAAACCCGATAAAAGGAGAAATAAAATGCCCCCCGTCAATTCAATGGATTACAGCGGAAAAGACACCGTCCTGGATGTCGTCCGCCAGGAAAGCAGTGATTTTTTCAAGCTCGTCGATGATCCAAAAAACTGGAAAGTGCAAACGCGCTGCACCGAGTGGGAAGTCCGCGATGTGGTCGGCCACATGATCGACGTGACCGAAGGATATCTCACCCGCTGGGACAAAGCGAAGAAAAAAGAATCCGCCGATTCCGTCGGCCTGCTGGTCATGGGCCGGGATCTCAATGATCATGCTCAATCCTTCCGCAGCCTGAAGCGTGAGGACGCTATCCACCGGCTCAAGGATGACTTTGCTAAAATGATGACCGTTTTCGAGAAGTTGACCTCCGAAGAGTGGGGCAATTTCCAGGTTACCCACCCGTTCATGGGTCCGCTGCCCACGCTCTTCTACCCTGCCTTCCACGTGATGGATTACGGTGTCCACACCTGGGACATCCGCTACGGTCTGGGCGAAAAGACCCGCGAGCTGAACGAACGCACCGCCGGTGTGTTGATCCCGTATATGCTCTTTGCCCTCCTGCCGTCCACCGTCGACGCCAAATCTTCCAAGGGTGTAGATGTGACCTACGGCGTCAATGTGACCGGCGAGTGGGGTGGAAAATGGCGGGCGAGCGTCAAGGATGGCAAGTTCGAGGCGAAGCCCGAGGCGAACGGTTTCGACGGCTGTGATGCCATCTTCGAGTTTAACCCGTCCGACTTCGTGCTCACCGCTTTCCAGCGCTTCCCCGGTGGAGCCGCACGCGGCGACTACCAGGTGATCAATAAAGTCCGCAACCTGTTCTTCACGATTTGATCCATCATTCCGAGAGCGCTGTGCTTCGCGCTCTCGGAAGGTCCGTAACAAAGGGCAGTACCCGACTTGAAAATAACAATATCGGTGGTGAAAAATTTTCACACAGCCGAGATTTGATGCAAGATAAGAAAGGAGAATTGACTATGACCAAGATCCAGACCCAGGGCGTTCATCACATTACCTTCGTGGGTTCCAACCGTGAGGCGATCATCGACTTCTACCAGGGAGTACTCGGCATGCCGCTCGTCTTCGAGCAGCCCAACCTGGACGTTCCGGAAGAAAACCACCTTTACTTTGATTCAGGCGACGGTCGTTTGATCACATTTTTTGTCCGGCCGAACCGGACCAACGATCCGACTCCCAATCCTCAGGGCATCGGCAACCTGCATCACCTCGCTTTCAACGTCTCCCGGGCGACCTATACCCAGGTGGCGGCCCGCTTGAAGGAGCTCGGCATCGAGAATACCGGCCCGATCGACCGCGGCTTTATGGATTCGATTTACTTCCGCGACCCCAACGGCCAGCTGCTTGAGATGGCGTGCTTTAAGTTTGTCCCGCCGGAAGGGTATACTATTGCCGACGTGCTCGGCACGGCTCACCGACTGCGCCTCCAGAGCGGGGACTACAACATTTCGGACAAGCATCTTGCAGATGCCATTGCTGAGCTGACCAGCCAGAAGCAGACCGTACCGGTCACTTGAGGGCTGCCTAGGATGGTCTCTGCTGCAAATGACCCGCGCAAAGCCGGTTCGATCTGGGCGCTGAACCTGGATGCGAACCTCCCGGAGGTACCACCCCAGCTGACGGCCACCTTCTGCCAGGTCGGGTTGGAGTCTGCACCCGCCCTGGCAGAAGCGATGGGCCCAAGCTCTTTGCCGGAGATCCACAGGCGGTTCGAAGCCGGCCGCCAGGCTTACGCAGCCTGGGTGGGTCGTGACCTGGCCGCCTACGGCTGGGTGAGCTTCGATGAAGAAATCGTGGGGGAATTGAACCTGCGCCTTCGATTGATTCCAGGAGAGGCATACATCTGGGATTGTGCGACCCTGGCTCCCTATCGCCAGCTCCACCTGTACAGTGCCCTGCTGGCCCATATGACCCGGGAGTTATATCTCCAACCCGTGTGCCGCGCCTGGATCGGCGCCAACCTCGACAATCTTGCCTCCCAGCGGGGTATTGCCCGGGCTGGCTTCCACCGTGTGGCAAACCTGCTGGTGGAACGGGTCCTGGGTGTGCGCATGGTGTGGGCGCAGGGCAATCCGGATGTCCCGGAAAGCTGGGTTGCGGAGGCGCGGCGGGTCTACCTTGGCAGCCGGGAAAAAGTCTGGCTGGATGCGGTTTCACGGGGGAGATAAAGCTGATGCGTCAAAATCACTTCGAGCTCCGCATTATAAAAAATCACCCTACGGTGATTTCAGGTATGTGAGGGGATGTCTCTGGTTCTATTTATTTTGGTACTGGTGGGACATTATTTGGACTATCTTTGATGGAATTGACTTATCAGGCATCACGCCAATCTTTTGCATCTCGCGGTTCTGGAACTTGGGATCCATCTCGACCAATTTTACACGAACAGAGTCACAGCGACCAGACTTGTCGATGTCTTCGGCGATACCCATGGTGTTTACCCAACCACCTGGAGTTATCAGGCAATCGCATTTTTCGTCCGGGAGTAGAAATATTTTTTTGCTATTTCAGTGACCAGGACGTAAAGCGCGGTTAGCCCGAGCATCGTCAACATGAGTGGCGCAGGCAACGGGGTGAAGCCAAATAAGAAGTTGAATGGGACATACGGCAGTACAAAAGTGACACCGATGAAGATTAGGGTGCTTATCAACAAAATTTTGCCCGGCCGGCTGCGGAAGAACACACGGCGCGTTCTCACGACCAGTGCGATCACCAACTCTGTTAACAGAGATTCGATGAACCATCCAGTGCGAAATTCCACTGGCGAAGCGCGGAATAGAAACAACAGCACCCCAAAGGTCAGGAAGTCGAAGATTGAACTGACCAGGCCGAAGAGCACCATGTAATCGCGAATATAGACAGTGTTCCAGCGGCGCGGCTTTGCCACCCATTCCGGATCCACATTGTCGCTGGCGATGGCGGTACTGGGAATGTCCGAAAGAAAGTTTTCGAGCAGGACTTGCGATGCGAGCATGGGCAGAAATGGCAGGAGCAGCGAGGCCGCGGCCATGCTGAACATGTTGCCGAAATTGGCGCTGATCGTCGTCAGAATATACTTGAGAGTGTTGGCAAACGTCATGCGGCCTACGTCGATCCCCTCCCGTAGAATGCCCAAATCTTGCTTGAGTAACACAAAATCGGCAGCTTCTTTAGCCACATCCACTGCTGTATCCACCGAGATGCCTACATCTGCGGCGTGCAGAGCTGGAGCGTCGTTGATGCCATCGCCCATATAACCGACCACATGTTTTGTCTTGCGCAAGGCCAGGATAATGCGCTCTTTCTGGTTGGGGTCCACTGCTGCGAATATATTTGTACGTTCAGCGGCTTGCCAGAGGGCCTCGTCAGACATGCTGTTCAGCGCACTACCGGTCAGCAACCCCATGGGTGGCAGATGCACAGCCTCGGCGACATGTCGGGCTACTTTCTCGTTATCGCCGGTGATGATCTTGATTTGTACGCCCCGGCTCGCCAGATCGACGATAGCCTGCTGCACATCGGCCTTCGGCGGATCGAAGAACAGCAGGAAACCAATGAAGCTCAATCCATTTTCATCGGCGCTTGAATATGAGGTAGCTTGCTCTTCAAGGCTCTTGGTTGCCACACCCAACACGCGGAAGCCTTTGTCGCTCCAGTCGTTGTAGTGTTGTTCAATTCCGGCCAGCATTTTTTCATCCAGCGGATGGCTTTCACTCCCGGATTTGACCTGGCTGCAGATTTTTAAGATGTTTTCCAACGCGCCCTTGGTAATGAGGGTGCGCTTGTTGTTTGTGTTGGCCGTTACCACGCTCAAACACTTGCGCACAAAGTCGTAGGGGATTTCATCTATCTTTTGTTCCGCACCGGTTTTTAATCCGGCTTGTTGGGCATAAGCGATGATGGCATCGTCCAATGGATTGGTTAGCCCGGTTTGGTATTGTGAATTGAGAAAGGTGTAATTCAGAACAGTAGAGGATGGTTGACCATTGGGGTCGAAAGTGCCATCCAGCCGGACGACGCCCGCCGTGAGAGTACCGGTCTTATCGGTGCAGAGTACGTCCATGCTGCCGAAATTCTCAATCGCGTTCAACCGGCGCACGATGACACCATGCTTGGCCATCTCCTGCGCTCCGTGAGAAAGGGTGATGCTGATAATGGCAGGCAGGAGTTCGGGCGTCAGGCCGACTGCCAGTGCGAGCGCAAAAAGCAGCGACTCGATGGGCGGCTTGGCAAGGAATATGTTGATGGCCAGGACAAGCACCACCATTACCACCATGACCCTTGTTAGCAAATAGCCAAAATGTTGGACGCCGCGTTCAAAATCAGTTTGTGCCGGGCGCAGAGTGAGCCGTTCGGCGATTTGACCAAACACAGTGGATTTGCCAGTCTGCACGATTAAAACATGCGCCATACCGCTGCGCACACTGGTACCCATAAAGACAACGTTGGTGCGTTCTGCCAGACTGGCGTTGGCCGGAACAATTCCAGGGGCTTTCTCCACAGGGAAAGTTTCACCGGTCAGTACCGCCTGGTTGACAAATAAGTCGTTGGCCTCCAGCACAATCCCATCGGCCGGAATCAGGCTGCCCGCTGAGAGCAGCACTACGTCACCAGGAACCACCTGCTCGGAAGGCAGCAGTTGCGGTTTGCCATCGCGCAATACGTTTGATTTGATGGTGACTTGCGAACGCAATTTCTCAACGGCGTTGCTGGCCCGATATTCTTGCACAAAACCGAGCATCGTGCTGCCAAGCACCACGGCCAGCACGATGATGGCATCCGTCCACTCGCCCACAAAGGCGGAGACAATAGAGGCGAAAATCAAGATCAGAACGAGCGGGCTTTTAAACTGTCTTAACAGCAGCCCAAACGCCGTGGTTTGTCGTTGTGCTTTAAGCGCGTTTGGCCCGTATTGTTTGATGCGGCTCTCAGCCTCGGTTTGTTGGATGCCGTTATTGTTGGTATGCAGCTCAGCAATGAGCCGTTCGCCGGTGAGGCTCCAATAGGTATCCAGAGGTGCGAGGGCTTTGGGTTGTTGCGCCCGGGATTTTTTGGAAAAAAGGCTGAATGGTTTCATCTGATTACCTTGGGACGGGTTTTATTATCCTCACCGATTGGTAACATGGAATTTATCTGTTGCCTTTCTAGTGTGCAAGTATATTTACACGCCGTGCTGTTCTCGCTTCATCCAAGATCGCCAACCAGGTAGTCTTACATTCTGTCTAGGAGCTTTTACTCCGACGTGGCCACTACTGGGGGTTGGTTCAAAAGCCGTAAGGCTTCTGTATCTATGTTTATGACGGCGTTGTGGTCGCGGTGATGCTGCGTGCCGCAGATCGAACACATCCATTCACGATCATCCAACGTCATTATGATCCATGCGGTTTAGAAAGTACGCTGATAAATTCCTTCAGGCTCTGCGCTGCGTTAATAGCACGGCTACCAGCTTCTTTTTGTAGCTCCTGAACTTTCGATGTCCGCGATATTCAGCACCAGATTGCGCCCCATTATACTCCCCGACCGGCAAAGCAGATCTCGTATTTTTGTTTAGCCATCTTTTGGTTTCCTTATTGGTAACTGTCATCCATCAACACATCGTGGAAAAAGTAGAACTTTAACAACCGAATGAACCTTCAAGGCATCGTAGACGGGGCAGAAATGGGACGTTGAAACAGGATGCGGAAAATCTGCGACCAGGATTTCTGCTGGGTTGCCATCGGCCTAAACATATTTTGCAAAGGCACTACAGGCTCTTTGAGTGGAAAAGGATGCTCTACCAGGCAGCGTCGATTTGACGCATCGGGGGCAGCGTCATAAATGCGGAGCTTGGCGCCCTTGAGCGTGAGAAACAACGTTGCCCAAACGCCTTGATCCGGTTGAGCCAGTTTGACATCCCATTTTTTGTTCAAGATAAGTACCTGGCATTCGTTGCTCACCGCTCGCATGAAGTGGACCTGTCCTTCGGTAATGGGCAGTTTCTTAGGGATGGAAAAACCGGCGGGCAGTTTGCGAACGGGTGTTTGAGATTGGACCTGCTGCGGAGACTTACCAGCCAGGGCGGAGTGATGATGGCTACTGCGATAATTTGGGAAAAACAATTCGGAGCGCTGACGCACATCTGCCAGGTTGCCCAGGAGAGCTTTTTTCCAGACAAAACCAGAGTAATCCTGGTGAAAACGCTCGACGAACCCATTGCTCTCTGGATGATAGAAGGGCGAGAAGACTGGCTGGGTCCCCACGTAGAGGGCCAGACGAACTGCCTGACCTACCACCCCGGGATGCTTGTACCCGCCGCTGAAACAACTTTCGTTGTCCATTTGCAGGTACTCCGAGATGCCCAGCTCGTGCCAGACATGCACAAGAAAATCGGTTGCCTCGCCTGAACGCTTGTTTTCATACTGCTTACCCGCCGGATAACGAGAAGCAATATCGATGGCGTTGAAGCAGGCGATACTGGTGCCTCCCTTCAAATAATGCGGCACAATATCTACCTGCGTGAGTCGGTGAGCGGCGCTGAAATGCAAGGTCGGATACTCTACTTCCTTTTCCAACTTTGGCTCCCGGGGCTGGGTCACACCCGCCTGACGTAATATCCGCTCAATCGTGCTGACCCCCGGCGGAGAAATCATCGCCTGGCTGCGCAGACGCCCAAGGATGGCATCTGCACCAATATAGGACAATCGATCCGCCAACAAGGCTTCCGCTTCCAGTTCGCTGCGCGTTCTCAAGATGGCTTGCCGTACTTGCTCGCAGGTCTTATGGGCAATCCGATGAGGAGTGCGGGATTGCTCTTTCAACCCTTCCCAGCCTGCCTGCCGATAGCGCTCTTGCCATTTGTAACTCCACGAGACAGACCGCCCCAATTCTTTCGCCGCTTCTGCTGGGGTTTTCTCGCTGCGCAGCAAGTGGATTAATGTTTGACGTTGAGAATCATCTACTTTTCCCATCTTTCACCGTTCCTTTTGTCTGGAACGATGAATAATAGCCTCGTTTTCCACGATCTTATGAAGGTTTCGGTTGTTAAAGTTCTGTCTACGATCTTATGAAGGTTTACCCTTTAGAACTTCCACGATGTTATGAAGGTCGACAGGTAACAATAGAGCCTGTTATTTTAAAGCCACTATTAACCTCGCTGCGCTTAAGAGGTTGACTACGCCCGATATTCACCCCTCAACGAAAGTCCCAATGTCTCAAGGGCATTCTGTGAGGACTCATAACCATTGTGAAGGATGCCCCGTATATCCAGGCCTTGAGTCACCTCAACAAACATTGCCTGGTCATCGATGTAAACTACTTGGTCGGGACTCGCTTGAGCGATTTCCAGGGCAATCCGATAAATATCTTCATCCGGCTTACGATATTGAGCAAAACAGGATGAAATAAAAAATATAAAGTTTCCAAGTCTGAACTGTTGGACGCAATAGACTGTAAGCTCGCGCCCTTCATTGCCGACAGCTGCAACTTTAAGTCCGTATTGCGTCTTGAGTCCGCACATCAGGTCGATCATCTCCGGAAACAGCGGGCAAAAAGTTGTTTCTTAGTATCCAGTGTTAGCCGCATTCGGGCTTTATGAACTTGAGGACAGGATGTTCTCAATATTCAACCTGAAGATATGTTCCTTCACATTATCCGATAGATTTAATCGTTCTATCTTGGCAACTTGATCTTCAACTCTTGCATAGGGCGTATCAGTACCGAAAACCACATGTTGATAGCCGAATAAATTGATTGCTTGCATAATATCCGCTCCCCGTACTCTTTCAGAGCCTGAGATGTATCGAAATATACATTCGGAAGATTGAGCTTCATTTCTCTGAAGATACCCAAGCCAAGCATGTGTGCGATTATGAATGTCACATCATGGTTATTGCCGATAAATCGAAGTAACTTTTGAGTCTCTTTTTTTGAATACAAATGGATGAATACGGGGAGCTTGTGCGTCTTAGCGACTTCCACTAGCCTCTTGAATTCGCTGCCATCGATGGCAAATGGATTCCAAGCTTGATGAAGTTTAATCCCTCTAGACTGATAGTTTTGAATGTTCTTTTCAAGGTCGCTTATGTGCAGTGGATCAAGTGGGTTGACCCAAAGGAACGGGATGACGATTTCAGGAACTTGCTGCTTTAACTCGTATACATATTTGTTGCCGTCCCCATTGTCCTTGAAGAATGAATTGTAGGAAAATCGAAGCACACGATTGAGGATGTAAATACTGCTTGGGGATTTCATGAACGGGAGATTAGGTGGGTCTTTCAGGTTCAAGTTATTTTTAGGAGTTGTACACAAAAGTATCTTATTGATCTGATACATTTTTGACATGGAGATGATTGATTCTGCTTGGGTCGAATATATGAAAAACCGCCCACCGGTTTGACGGAAACAGCGGGACCGGCGAGATTCCTTCTTGCTTATCGCACATTTCTTAGCGAAACAATGCACACTCCCAGCGGCGGAGCCACTGGATGCGGTTGTGTGCGGCCTGTTCGTTGGAATAGGTCTGGTGATCACCGCGTAGCATGGCCTGTCGGTCATTCAAAAAGGATTGGCTTGTAACGCTAGGATTAGGATTGTCCATGTCAAAAAGTAAAACGGCGGATAGAAGCAGCTCCGCCGTTTGTTTTCTTCCTATACTCAATTCTGCTCAGCAATCCACGCTTTGACCTTTTCATCAATCTGATCACGGACCTGGCGGAATTTCGCCAGTTTTTCTTCATCAGTACCTTGGAAGGCAGCGGGGTCCTCGAAAGACCAATGCAGACGCTGATTCACGCCCGGCCAGGTGGTCGGGCAATTCTTTTCGGCGTCGTCACAGACTGTGACAAGGTATTGAAACAACACCTTGCCTAGATAGGTGTCGATGCCTTTGGATTTGGCGCCGGAGACATCCACCCCGACTTCTTTCATAACTCTGACAGTAAGAGGATTCAATGCTTTCGGTTCCAGGCCGGCGCTGTGAGCTTCGAACCGGTCGCCAGCGTATTTGCGCAAAAAAGCTTCCGCCATCTGGCTGCGGGCGGAGTTGCCTGTGCAGAGAAAGAGAACGCGCGTTTGGGACATGGGAACCTCCAGGGATGATAAGACAACTTTATCTTAATCCATGCCGGTTAACAAGCGGTTAAGGGCGGGTAATCGACGGGTAAAGAGTTTCAATATATTAGTCTTGCCCATCAAGGGGTAGAACCACAATAAATTCACCCCGATTTAGTGACAAACATCATATTCCAATTACAGAATACGAGCATATAATACATTCGGAGTTGTGAATATGACGAAACTAGATACACCATCCAGTATTGAAAAAGTAAGCAATTTATTACAAGCCATCGGTTCTGGACCGCGCTTGGAAATACTGCTCGCGATTGGCACGGGCGAGGCCTGTGTATGTCACCTGGAAGCCGCCCTCGGTTACCGGCAGGCCTATATCTCCCAACATCTCATGGCGTTGCGTGAAGCCGGCTTGCTGAGCACCCGCCGGGATGGCAAGTATGTTTTTTATCGGTTGGAAAAGCCCGAAATCATGGAGATGGTGGAACTGGCAGTTCGCCTCGCTGATTATGATATCTCCGTCCTTACTACCAAAGTGAGTCTGGCAAAATCCACGTGCGAATGCCCCAATTGTTCCCCGCAAAAAGGAAATCATGTCTGCAACTGACGAACACTGGATCGAAGCAGACGAACAGGGTCGGCTGGTGCTGCCGCCGGAGGTGGCGGAGCATTATGGGATTCTGCCTGGTGCTCAGATGCTCGTGCGGGAAGGGTCAAAAGGTCTGCACCTGCAGCGCCCGATCATGCAATTGGACAAGGTATATATCGAGCTGACCAGCCGTTGCAACCTGAACTGCCGGACCTGCATTCGCAACGCCTGGGAGGAGCCGCAGAGTGATATGTCGGTTGAGACCTGGCACCAAGTTATTGAAAGCTTGAAGGCGCTGCCGTCCCGCCCGGATGTCTTCTTTGGCGGGTTTGGCGAGCCGTTGTTGCTGCCAAATATCGCCGAAATGGTGGCTCAGGCCAAAAGGGTGGCGAAAAATGTCGAACTGATCACCAACGGCATCCTGTTGACTGAGGAACGGTCACGGGAATTAATCGATGCTGACCTCGATATCCTGTGGGTTTCGATAGATGGCGCTACCCCGGAGAATTATGCCGATGTACGCCTTGGAGCGACCTTGCCCCAGGTCTTAAAAAACATCGAGCGCATTGCTTATATGCGCCATGAAATCTCCCGCAAACCCGAGATCGGTATTTCATTCGTGGCAATGCGTCGAAATATTGCTGACCTGCCGGCACTGATCAAGATGAGTTCCAAACTTGGCATTTCACGATACATCGTGACCAATGTCTTTCCCTACACGGAGGAGATGTGCAAGGAAATGCTCTATACACGCAGCCTGGACGGAGTAGACTCGACACCCTCTCCCTGGGCGCCGCGCATCGACCTGCCGCGCATTGACCTGAATGATGCCAGTCAGGATGCTATTGTCCAGGCGATGCGCTACCGAAACAATGTCCATTTGAATGGAGTAACCCTTGGACAGGACCGGGGGCGCTGCCCGTTCATTGAGCGTGGCTCGATTGTGGTCGGCTGGAATGGGGAGGTCAGTCCTTGCCTGGCGTTGATGCATGGGTACGAGACCTACCTCAACGGCCAGCACCGGACGGTGCGGCGCTGCGTCTATGGAAACCTGCAAGAGAAGAGTCTGCTGTCGATCTGGGAGGCGCAGGAGTACGCCGCCTTCCGCAAGCGCGTCCAGGAATTCGATTTTGCCCCCTGCACCTGGTGCGGTGGTTGTGAAATGGCTGAGAAGAATGAAGAGGACTGCTTCGCTAACACCTTCCCGACCTGCGGTGGCTGCCTTTGGGCGCAGGGCGTGGTCCAGTGCCCGTAGGAAAGATCGTGAGAGCTGGTAAAAAAGGAGTGAACCATGCCTGACTTCTTGGAAACCACGGTGGATAAGTTCACCTTCAAGGTGGCCACAGACCGTTTTTATACTGCCGAAGGGGTTTGGGCAAAAGAAGAAAACGGGCACGTCCGCATTGGACTGTCTGATTTCGTCCAACAGCGCAGCGGGGATGTGGCCTTTGCAGAGGTCAAGCCATCAGGGACCGGTCTGGCTGCCGGGGAAGAAATGGCCGTCATCGAGACGATCAAGGTGAACATTACCTATACATCGCCTGTTAACGGAAAGATCGTGGAAGTTAACCCAGGGACGAGCGAGACCCCGGAGACTATCAACCAGGACCCATACGGCGCAGGCTGGCTGGCTGTGATGGAAGTCAACAATTGGGAAGCAGAGCGCACCAGGCTGCTCGACCCACAGGCGTATTTCAAGGTCATGAAGGGACAGGCGGAAGAGGAGACGAAGAAGCTATGACTGCGCCCGCTCGAAAAGTCATTATTGTGCCATGCAGCGGCATCGGCAAGCCGTACGGCACCGTCAGCCGCGAAGCGGCCTACGAGGTTACCGACGATATGCGTCCCGGGCAGACCCAACTCGTGCCGCTGGCCTTGTTAGTTCTTGGGGATGAAGAATCCCGGTCCGTTGTGGCAGAGTGCCCGGCCGTGACCATCGACGGCTGCAAATTGGCCTGCGCTGCCAAAATGGTTCAGCAGAGCGGTGGGACGATCGCGCAGGAATTTGCCGTCCTGGACGTATACCGCCAGCACAAGGATCTCAAACCCCTGGGCATCGCCGAACTCAACGAGGGTGGTCAGAAATTGGCACGTGTCCTGGCAGAGGAAGTCGCTACCGTTGTAGATGGACTCTTGACCATGAAATATGGAGGCGAAAATGCCTGACCTGCCCAAGAAAAAAGTTGGCATTGTCTCCTGCTCCGGGGAGGAACTCCCCGAAGGAACGGTGACCCGCCTGGCTGCCCTTAAAGTCCTTGAGCAACTGCGTCCTGCGAACACCGTCACGATCTGCCTGCCATTATTCCTTGCCGGTGGGGAGGGCGACCGGGCTTTTGCAAAGTTCTATCCGACCATCGCCATCGACGGCTGTGACAAGCGCTGCGCGGCGCGTGGCACGGAGATGTACTCCGGGAAACCGGCTGCCGGCATTGTTGTAACCGACCTCATAGCCGAAAGCAGCCTGGGAAAACCGGAAGGGAAGCGTCGCCTGAACGCGGCCGGTCAACAGGTGGTCGAAGCAACAGCCGCGCAGTTAGCCGGGTTAGTGGACGAGTTGCTTCAAAAGCACTGGAATCGTACGGCCGGGGCTGTGGAACAAGATGCTTTGCCTGTTGTGCAGGAACCCGTTCAGGCAACTTGTTTCTGTGGCTCCGGCATCCCGGTGCAGGACATCCTCGTCAACGGGCAGAAAGTTACCCTGATCGCGCTGCCGCTCATCTTCCAGCAGTTGCACGAGGCCGGCAAACCCGCTTCGCCGGATTCGGCGAAGGAACTGCTGGACGCAGTGAAAATCTACAATCCGATCCCGGAAGGTGCAAACGAAGCCTATGCAGCAGTCCTTTCGCATGAATATGCAATCTTCTGTGAGAATGAAGGAGCCGCCAAGTGAGCCGCACGGTCATCTACAATACCACCGTCGCTTGGAAGGGCGAACATTGGGGCCATATCGTCCTGGGCAATGGCCCGGAGATGGACTTTTCCGCTCCGCCCGATGCGCAGGGTCATCCCGGCGTCCTGACTCCGGAGGACGCCTTCGTGGCCGCAGCCAATACCTGCATCATGATGATGTTCATTTGGGCATCCGAGCGATACAAGCTCAACCTGCTCTCCTATGATTGCCGGGCAGAGGGCACCAAGCTGATCGAATTGGACCGCACTGAACTATTCACTCACCTGCGTTTCTGGCCGGTCATCCGCGTCTCGGCCGGCGGGGAAGAACCCGAGAAAGTGAAAGCGCGGATCGAGCGCGCTGTCAAATCGGCTCAGAAATACAGCCTGGTTGCCAATTCGGTCAAATCCGAGATCATCATCGAACCGAAGATCGAAGTGGTGGTTTGAAACCGGTCCTGGACAACCGCAAGTGCCCCGCCTAGGGGAAGATTTGCCCGGCCATTCCGGCTTGCGCGGAGACAGCCATCCGGTGGCGCATACGTCGCTGCATGCTGTGGTAAGGCAATTGAACTGATCCAATAAAAAACCAAAAAAGGAGAATCGAAACCATGTTGAAAATCAAAGTACTTGGCCCTGGATGCGCGAACTGCGTGAACCTGGCCTCCCTGACCCAGCGGGCGATCAACAGCCTGTCCGTCGAGGCCAAGGTGGAGAAGGTGACCGACTACGCCGAGATCATGAAGTACAAGATCCTGGCCACGCCCGGGCTGGTCATCAACGAAAAGGTGGTCTCCGCTGGCCGCGTGCCAAGTGAAGCCGAGATCACTACCTTCCTGACCAACGCGTTGATGGAGGAATAACATATCAGAGGCTGACATCACCAAGAAACTCTCTTCTCTTGACCGCTTTCTGACCTTGTGGATCTCCCTGGCCATGGCGGTCGGGGTGGGAATCGGTTTCTTCTTCCCCGCGGCAGTCCAGACATTAAACCAGTCCGTTTCGATCGGGACGACCAATGGGCTCATCGCGGTCGGCCTGATCCTGATGATGTACCCGCCGCTCGTAAAGGTCAAACACGAGGAAATGGGCCGTGTGCTGAAAGGGCCCAAGTTGCTGACCTTCGCCCTGGTGTAAAACTGGATTATTGAGCCGCGGGTGGAACACTGGCGAAGTACGCTAATCAGAACGTGCAGGTCGTCTTGTTGTGCGTCACACGGGGTGAAGCCGGCATAGCCGGAGTTGAACCGGAAAAAGCCGGGGACATTCGTGAGCGTGAGCTTCGCAAAGCCGCAAAACACCTGGGGATTGAAGTCTACTTCTTGGGCTTCCGGGACGGCGACCTGGCGAATACGAGTACCGGCCTGGTTACCTTTTCTCGGGGGGTAGGGTTATTATAAGACTTCCTGGCTGATGAGAAGCCCCTCTGAATTTTGTAATTTCCGGAAAATCATTGTAGTGGTTTTAGGAGATATTTTGGCTCTCTGGGAATTAGCGTGGTGCCCTCCATATCTGGGGGCGGTTTTGCGGAAACTCGTCGAAACCACCACTATATGAGGCTTTTTCACGGAGATTCCCAAAGAGCCGATATTTTGCAGTGAAGTAGGCATACACTTGGTCTTATAATAGTCTGATAAAAAGAGGGTATAGATCATAAGCGACAACAACGCTAAGAATTTTCAATAGAGTTCTAACTGTGAAAGGTGGATAATTATGAACCGTTTTACACCTCAAGAGATTGAATATCTCCAAAGCCAGCGTCTGGGTCGGATGGCCACCATTGATCCGAAAGGCGATCTTCACGTCGTCCCATTGAGCTTCCGCTATAACGCGGAAGAGGACGCGATCGATCTAGGTGGGCACAATATTGCGGGCACCAAGAAATATCGGGATGCACTGCGCTATGGGCGGATCGCCTTTGTGGTCGATGACGTGTTACCGCCCTGGAAACCCCGTTTCGTTGAGGTGCGCGGAACTGTGCAGGCATTTTCAGAGGGTGGAACCGAAATTAATGAAGGCTTCCGGCCTGAAATCCTGCGGCTCACGCCTACGTACATCGTTTCAATAGGCATTAATGATGAGGTGGTTCGTCCCGGTCAAGGGATGGTGAATTACCACGGACGGAAAGTCACCTAGCCGCTGGGACCTGGCCGCCAGAAAAAGTAAATACCAGGCCAGGCATGTTGCGTTGCAGCACGTCAAATCGGTTACTGGTATGCATTTTGTAGTACCAATCCGGCAATAAATGAGATTACGGACGCGAGAAAAACCGAGAAAAACAATGTGTTGTAATTATTGAATTTATCGACCCGATCTGCACCTCGTGCTGGTCCGGTCCAGCGAGCCGGTTCTGAGCAATCTAGAGACATGTCATGGCGACCAGATCCAGACCCGCTTTTTGATGGGTGAGCTGGTCAAATATATCCACAATTTCTATGACAGTTATACCGATATCGGCGGTGATGCCGAACGCTCTAACCTGTAAGGTACAAAAAATCCATGCTGTGATTTGATGTGATATTTTGCAGTGGGCGATAAAACCCTGACTTTGGGTCGCTTTTGGGAAAAAATAACATGAAGGATAGTGCAAGAGTTTTTCTGTAAAAGTGCTCAAGTGCTTCCTCCACGAGGAATGACTTTTCCCCCTTCGAAATCAGATAAATAAGGGGTAAAATATACAAAAGCCAAAGGGCATGGATGCACCCCTTGCGAGCGGGAAAAACCTGCGCGAGTTCCCTTGACCGACGTCTGTTCCGGCAGCCGGTCGGAGTCGTGGTATGCAAACCCTGATCCAGAAACAAAGCTCCTCCCCCAAACGACAGACCTCCGCATTCGCCCCGCCCTCCCTGGTGATCCAAAGGAAGCTGGCGGTCAATGCCCCTGGTGACCGGTACGAGCAGGAAGCCGACCAGATCGCCGAACGGGTCATGCAGTCCGAAGATGGTGCCGCCCCCGTCATGCCGCAGGCCTTGCACCTGCCCGCTGTGCAGAGAAGCTGCGCCGAATGCGGCGAGAACGACCAGGAGCAGGTCCGGCGCAAAGAGGCCATGCCAGGCCAGGCAGGCGGGCAAACCGCGCCGCCGATCGTCGCGGACGTGCTCGCCTCGGACGGCGGCCGTCCGCTGGAAACAGACACCCGTCATTTCATGGAGAGCCGCTTCCAACACGATTTCTCCCGGGTGCGCGTCCACACCGGCGGGCGCGCCGCCGATTCGGCCCGGGCAGTGGCAGCCATCGCCTACACCTCCGGCAGGCACATCGTCTTCGACGCCGGGACCTACCGGCCGGGGGATGCCGACGGCTGCCGGCTCATCGCCCACGAACTCGCCCACGTTGTCCAGCAGGACACGTCCCAACTCGCCCCCGCCCGGGTCCAGCGGCAGATCGCGCCGACCCCCTGGACACCGCCGATTCGGGCCAACGAAACCGGACCCGGCCGGACCGACCGGCTGGGCAACCGCACCTTTGACTGCGGGATATTCTCGGTCTTTATCCCGGCCGGCGCGGCCGCGGTCACCACCAACCGCGTCCACGTCTTCTTTTCGCCCGGTGATGTCTCGGGCGGGATCGGCAGCAATGCCACCGCCGTCCACGGCCTGCGCAGCGCGGCCGATGCCAGCCAGTGGATCCTGATCAGCGTGCCGGGCGTCTTGGGCGGGTCCAATACAATCAGCGACGCCGATATCACCAGTTGCCTGACCGCCGTAGGGCGCACCGGGACCATCGACCAGGTCCGATTGAGCGCCCACAGCCGCGGCGCCGCCGGCCTGGCCGCGACTCTGCAACGCCGCCGCATTACCCCCGCGCTCATCGACCACGTCACCGTGCTCGACGCCAGCGACCACGCCACCAGCCTGATGGCTGGCTTGACCGCCAGCCACGTCCCTGCCAGCCGGGTGACCGCCTACAATGTCGTGTTCGGCAGCCTCCCGCTGGCCGGCTCGCAAAACATCCAGCTCAGCTTTGGCTGTGTCCGTTCCATCGGCTACGCCCGCATCATCACCGACGGACTCACCACGGGACGCACCCCCACCCCCCTGCCAGCGGGGATTGCCTCCCGGGTTGGCGCCCTGCACCTGCCCGCCCGAGGAAACTTCAGCACCGTCACGCCGACCCCGGCCGGGAAGACGGACCTGAACGGCTTCTGTGGGGACCCCGCCAACCGGGCGGCGCTGATCGCCATGCGGGACGGCGAACCGACGCCAGCCGCGAATATCCTCTCGGCAGCCCAATACACCGCCCGCGCCTCCACCTCCCCTTATGCTTTCATAGAGGAGAACAACATCATGGCGTTCAACACCCCTGGCACTCCGCGCTCAGGCTGGTCGCACTTCTCGCCCCAGATCTACTCGCACCATCTCTTCGTCGCCGAGATCGGCCAAGAGATGTTCTCCTAGAAAAGGGAACCCGGCTGCGTTGGGCAGAACCAAATATGACAGAGGTTGTCCGAAAAGTCCCGGACAGCCTTTTCTTTTTTAAGGAACCGTGATTCAATGGCGTGACGTTGATCATTTTAGGGCTGTTTTTGTCCTGGTATGCAGTTGGTGATCTGGTCTCTGTGAGTATACGACCTCTTGTTATTAGATGGACCACAGCCTTTGCCGAAGTAGGAGGTAAATTTTATTTACCCTCTGTTCAACAAAATATATCCCTTGGACTTTTATCACTAATTGGACCAGTTTGCCTCATAGCAATACCTTCGCCAAAAATAGGCGAATGAAATGAGGAGAAGCTCGCCAGGGCGCTTGATGCTCCAGTTGATGAGTTTATAAAATAAATTAAGGTAAATATTCGCTTGATTCGCCTATTCAACAGAGATAAAATAAAGGTATGAACAACATTAATAGCATAAAAAATGAGTTGTCAGCAGAACAACATGAAGAACTACTCAGAACATTGAAAGCCCGTTTTGAGAAAAACAAGAGCCGCCATAAAGCTATTGAATGGGCTAAAGTACAGGCAAAGCTGGAAGCGAATCCCGAAAAACTGTGGTCACTCAATGAAATGGAAAGAACTGGCGGTGAACCGGACGTTGTTGGTCACGATGAAACGACGGGGGAATACATTTTTTATGATTGTTCGGCGGAAACTCCTAAAGGCCGCAGAAAGTCTTGTTATGACCATGAAGGGCAGGAGGAAAGAGAAAAGGAAGGGCTGCATCCGGAAGGTAACGTTATCGATATGGCAGCTGCCATGGGTATTGAGCCATTAACGGAAGAACAATATCGGGAGTTGCAGAAACTTGGAAATTTCGATACGAAGACGCAGAGCTGGGTGAAAACACCTTCTGATATTAGAAAACTCGGCGGCGCCCTCTTCGCTGATTACCGCTTCGGTCATGTCTTCGTGTATCATAACACTGCACCCTGTTTCTATAGTGGTAGGGCGTTCCGCGGCTCACTAAGGGTCTAATTTTGCAAAGACAGCTAAATTTTAATTTGAGATTATTACAGGCGTAATCCATAGAGTACGTTTCTGTAACCCATTGAACGGGCCGAAAGGCCTCTTTATGAAAATGGGCTATTACATTAAGTTGTGCTATATGGCAGCTGTTTCAACCTGCATAATTGGCGAAGGTATCATCATATTACTCGGGTTTAGATGGCTATCTTCACATCTCGTAAAATGGATAACCTTGGAGGGTGCTCTACTTTTTCTCTCTATATCCATTTACCATCTTATTTCAATTTGGAAGTTATATCTGTTGATTGGAAAAATTGGCTTTACTCCACCTTGGATTGGCCTTTACATTTTCTTGCTGGGTTCGCTTATCCTCTTTTTTATAAGTCTACGATCTGTGAGCCTTAGTAGTTATTAGAAACCTGGTAAGAGCTTTGTGTCAATTTTTAGACAAATATAGCTTATAGAATGAGGATTGACAGACTTCTAAAGACATGGTCGTTAGCATACTTAATATGATCGGTTATCGGGGACAATCTAGTTCTTTGGCACAGTGTACTTCAGTAGAGATTGCTTCACCTACCTATAAAGATTGCGTTCATCGTATCTGTGCTCATCAGCATCATAATTTGGGCAGTTACTATGCCAATTTTCTAACAGAACTCGACGAGGCTGCTGAGTGGAGTGATTTGTTCGTTGATGGTAAACGCTGTATAAGCCTATATTTATATTTAGTCTCTTACGAGTGTCGGGAGGGAGGAACAGGTGCATAAAACGGCGCATGCCGCACAGTAAAACGCTGTAAGGCGCACACCAAAACGGAGCATGCCGCACACCAAAACGGTGGAAGCCGCACACTTTTGATTTGGGGAAATCGCGCTGGTTAATCCCAACATGTGGCATGCTTGCCTCTGAAGAACAAGGAGGCAGGCATGACCCAGGAGCGATTAACTGTGCGCAAGATCCGAGAAATACTCCGGCTGAAAGAAGAAGCAGGACTGTCCAACCGGGCGATCGCCCGGACGTGTAAGATATCCAACAGCACGGTCCCTCTGTGACTATAATAGTGAGACAACTCCTCCCGATAATTTAGTGAGCAGGGCGGAGGAGAAAACCAATGGTAGTAGAGCTGAAAGCGAAAGCATTCGAGATGCCGAAAACAGAAGTAGTCGCCAAAGCAAAACGGCGGCAATACACTGCGGAATACAAGCTGCGGATCCTGCAGGAAGTAGATGCTTGCGAGAGGTTGGGTGAAATCGGTGCCTTGCTGCGTCGGGAAGGAATATATTCCTCCAGCCTGAGCAACTGGCGTCGGCAACGCGAGCGAGGCGAACTGGATGGTCTGTCGCCCCGCAAACGAGGACCGAAACCGGATCCGCAGGCGGTTGAACTGGCCAAGCTGAAACGCGAGAATGAGCGATTGCGAGAGCGTTTGCGGCAGGCCGAAGTGATCATCGATGTCCAAAAAAAAGTTGCTCAGATGCTCGGCGTGGCGGTCGAAGAAACCGACCCGGACGAACCGAACTGATCCAGTCGGTCGAACAGTTGGCTGAAACCGTGAGTGTTTCGAGCGCCTGCCAGGCGCTGGACGTACCCAGGAGCGGTTTGTACCGCTCTCGTCAGCCGGCGGCAATTGAACGCCAGCCGTCCCCTGAACCAACCGTTTCCCCCCGAGCGCTGAGCCAGGCCGAGAAGGCCGAAGTACGTCAGATCCTTAACAGTGAACGATTTCAGGACCAGGCGCCACGCGAAGTGTATGCCACTTTGATCGACGAAGGGCACTATCTATGCTCCTGGCGGACGATGTACCGCATTTTGGATGAAAACAATGAAATTTGCGAGCGCCGCAACCAGTTGCGGCATCCAAATTACGTCAAACCGGAGCTATTGGCGACCAAACCCAACGAATTATGGAGTTGGGACATTACCAAGCTGCTGGGACCCGCCAAGTGGACCTATTACTACCTGTACGTGATCCTGGATGTCTTCAGCCGCTTTGTGGTCGGCTGGTTGATCAGTGAACGCGAGACAGCCAACCTGGCCAAGGAACTGATTGCCGAAACCTGTGGTCGCCAAGGCATTCAACCGGATCAACTCACGATCCATGCCGACCGGGGCAGTTCGATGACTTCCAAACCGGTGGCCTTCTTGATGGCGGATCTGGGTGTGACCAAAACTCACTCCCGCCCGCACGTTTCCAACGATAATCCCTACTCCGAAGCCCAGTTCAAGACTTTGAAGTATCAGCCCGATTATCCCGAACGGTTCGGATGTCAACCGGATGCCCGCTCCTGGGCCAAAGATTTCTTTGACTGGTACAACTACGACCACCACCACAGCGGTTTAGGGCTGCTCACCCCTGCAGATGTCCATTATGACCGAGCCGCGGTGGTGATCCAGCAGCGCCAGCAAGTGTTGCAAGCCGCTTATCAAAAGAACCCGGAACGATTTGTTAAAGGGCTGCCCAAACCGCCAGAGTTGCCCGAGGCAGTTTGGATCAATCCACCCAAACCGGCGCTAAGGCAGGAAGAAACCCAATCGCCGTCGTCGTAGTGGTTGTGGAAAAGTGGGCAGTGCTTTTCTGTCCACTTTTCCACAACCTGCCGGAAAGAAAGGAGAAAAAGATCTCGCCAATACAGAAAACTTCGACAGTAAATTCCAAAACAAGTTGTCTCAAATCATTGACACATTCCGGAAGGTTGCGGGCAATACGCTCCATGCCGCACACCTGATGTACAATTATCCAGCCAGCGCTTTTTTCCCTTCAGTGTGCGACATGATCCGTTTAACTGTGCGATTTGAGCGAATTACGCAACAGGCGCTAAGCACTTACACGGGGTGTCGCTACCAGTCGGTAGGTATACAAGAAAATAAATACTCGAATGAATTCCATTTTTTGGATTTGATGAACACAGAGATATGCCCACCTTTCTGACGAAGAGCTTGTGAATAATTCCATATTTGGATTTTCCGCGGTATTTTGCACTGCAGCTTATCTTTCAGGGGTTTCGTAAAATCTTGCCTAAACCATCTCAGTGCAAGGTAAATCGTCATATCGTGCAATGTTTTTCGTAAAATTACACTATTTGTCAAAGATATCATGATAGCCTTTGTCGAGCTCATCATTTGAAAGGTGAGCATATTTTTGAGTTACCTGGATATTGGCATGGCGTGCCAATTCTTGGGCTAGTTTCAAATTTCCCGACGCTCTTAAGACCGAGGTCACAAAATAGTGACGAAAGGAATGAGGAGTGATCCTTTTCTCAGCTTCATTTCCTAGTGCCTGACGTACGCGTATATTGACAATATCACGTCCGGTTGTGGTCGAGATCGGTTTAACTTTTTTCCCTGCACCTCGATCATGGCGGGCAAATAATGGTAATGAAGAAAGCGGACGACCGGAACTGCCGTCCAACCCGGCCCTGGCGGCCAGGTAGTCCTTGAGGGCTCGTAGCGACCGTGTGGAAAAGCGGATCACCGCCTGCTTGTCGCCTTTGCCGATGATGATCGCCTGGGCTTCGTTCCAGTCGATATCGCCGCGACGGAGAGCACAGGCTTCATGGACGCGCAGTCCGGTATCAGCCAGGGTCAGAAGAAAGGCGCGGTCGCGTAGATCCCGGAGACGCACGATCTCAATGGGGGAGGGGAGGGCTTTTTCAATGAACCCCAAAACTAATTCAATCTCATCGCGCGGAAACTGTGGAAGGCGCTGGCCAGGTCGGCGTGACTGCTGCAGTACAAATTCATTTAGTCTGGGGAGGTTGATCTCTGATAATTTCCTGGCGGAAAGATAATTAATAAACCTCTTGGCAGCGACAACGTAGAGCTGCTCCGTGGCCGGGGAATAATCTTTGAGGCCATCCAACAGCCAGGGCATTGCGTCCTCGGACAGCTTGTTTATAGGAGTTGATTCACCTGGCAGGTTGTGCTCTGTCAGGATCCGAGAAAAGAAAAGCAATCCTTTCGCATAGCTTAACGCCGTATTCGGACTGCGAGATCTTTTTACCATATCGATAAATTCCGACATGGAATATTGGATGGTGGGTTTAACAGTCGGGGAAGTGTCCATGGGTTGAAAATCCGGAGCGAAAAGGCCAGCTTGGGTTACTCGATATTGAGGATAATTCGTCCCTGTATGCCGCCGGCAGAATTAGCAGTATTTCCTGATATTTGAATGAATCCCGAACAAGTGACAAACCTCTTCATATGAATCCCTGTGGGGGACTGCCAGGACGCAGTAGAGCAAGTTTATTTCAAAACTTCTATATAAACCTAATGGATAAAAAATTCACCAACACCACCAAGAATTTGGAGATTCAAGTGTAGGTGGAAAATCTTGTTTTTCTGGGCAAATTCTCTTGGTCCCTGGATATATTTATGATCATTGTAAGAATACTTATCGAAAGCATGGTCATTATAGAATGTATATTGATGATTGTCAATCCCCTATTCCATTTCCATGTTTGGATGTCAGATTTAGGAAGAATGTAATTTATCGAGACTAAGAGATTGAATATTGCTTTTTTTGTCATCGCTTTTGACTATTAGTTCCAGATAGTTCCATCCCTCCCCCACCCTTCTATTGATCCCCTTATTTATAATTTGGTATATTTGTCGTTCCTGCCGGTAGTGATGAGGAAGGCCCAGGCTCTATTTTCTATATCGCTACACAAAATGGGGATCAGATAAAAATTCCCAAAGGATATACAGCGCCATTTCTCGCAGATCTGCAAAGATTGGTCGCGGCAGGCGTGATCGATAAGACACTTTTGAGTGATTTTAAAATTGAAAATCCATGAATTATGGGTGTGGGGAATGCTGCTGGATACGCCAACCTCGCTAATCTTGATCACTAAGGAAATCTCAATCAGGGGGTAAATGGGTGACCATGGTTAGGCTGAAACTCCCCGATAAATGCACGCTTGCCTCCATCGCCCTTGACAATTCCCATACGGACTTTGTACTCTCCTCCGCATTAGTTTGGATAGTGGATGAAGAGAGGTTCCTTTTGAGGAAAGGCAAGGATACCCATATACGAAAATCCCGCAGATAGCTTAGCCCACTCGGCGATCCACCTGCCACTTTTGCTTTTTGATTCGATCCGCCAGGTCAGTTGGAACCTGTGATCTGGCAGGTGCTATTCACCGTGATCTGGATGGTATTGTCCCCCGCTGCGGATGTCGCGGGCGTCTTCTTGTAAGTCAGGGTCAGGGTGGCTGTACTCCCAGCCGAAATAGTCCCGCTGACTGAAATCGTTACCGGGGAGCTATTTGTGCTACTGTTGCCGGTGGTCCAGAGGGAGGTCGAACCCAGGGTGACGCTGTCCAGGCTATTGCCGTTACCCGGGACCCAGGTGATCACCAGCTGGGTGAGGGTACCGCTCGAGCTGTTGTTGTTGGTGATCGGCATTGTGGCAGTCGTGCCGGAAATGGTCACCTGACCGACCGAAATAAGGCTGCAAGCAAATGCGGCGGTGGGTACGGTGGTATGGGTCACGGTCGCCGTGGGCGGGAGAGGGGTATTAGTGGATGCAGACGCGATCGTTGGAGTGTACGAGGCTGTGTAGGTTGGGGAAGGACTGCTGCCCGCCGCGGTTTGGGTGGCGGTTAGAAGAGGCGTCTGGCTCGGGCTGGCTGTGTACGAGCCCGTCGCGGTCCATTGGAGGGTCGGGGTGGCGGTCGGCGTGCGGGTAGATGTGGGGCTGGGGCCCGGGGTCACGGAGAGGGTCGGCAAGGGCGTGCGGGTAGGTGTGGGGCTGGGGCCGGGGGTTATCGAAAGGGTTGGCGTAGGCGTGGAGGTAGATGTGGAGCTGGGGCCCGGGGTCACGGAGAGGGTCGGCAAGGGCGTGCTGGTAGGTGTGGGGCTGGGGCCGGGGGTCGCGGAAAGGGACGGCATCGGCGTGATGGTGGGCGTGGTCCCGAGGCCGGCCTGGATGGTCTCCTGGGCCTGGTCCGTGTTGAGCGGATGGATATCTCCCGGAGAACAGTCCTGGCCGGTCATGACGCAGGGCAGGTTCAGGTCATCTGGAGGGAGTGTCCCGGGTGTCGAGGGCGGTCCCACAGCTTCGGTCCCGTTCGATCCTCCCAGCGGGATGCTGACCTGCTGGCCGGCTCCCAGGTATTGTCCCACCCCATCCGCTTGCACCAGGCCTGAACCGTTGTACAGGCCGATCTGCATATTTCCATTTTTAACCGCGTTGAGGCTGGCATTCCCCATTAAGGTAAGATCGGTGCCGTTGACGGTGAAGTGGATGCCCGCTCCGTCCGGCATGTTGATCAGGATGCCGTCAAAGGGGACTTTCTGGCAGAGGATCTGTCCGAACTGGCTGGAGAAGTAGAATGCATCCAGGTTTTGCGTGCTTTTTTCCAGGGTGGTATTGCCGAAGACCATCAGGGTCACCAGCTCGCCCGGCAGGGAGCGCGGCAGGTTGGCCAGCACTTTGAAGATGGCGATCCCCCATTGATTTTTATCGAGATCGAGGGGCGAGGCGGACAGGCTGCGCAGCAGGCTGACATTGACCACATCCCCCCGTTCGGAGAACCGCTGGGCTGCGTTCGGAAACAGTTCTGCCTGCAGGGTGATGTTCCCGTAACAGACCTGGTTGGCGCCGATCCGGCTGCAGAAATTTCCCGAAGCCTGCATGGCCTTCTGGATGAGCGCCTGGCAGCTGCTCTGGTAACCGGCGAGGGCAGACGCGGTCAGATCTGCCGAATGGACCGGCGAAAAAGCGCCGGCGTTAAAAAGGATGATGCCTGCCAGGAGGATGCCGACAAGGACGGAGGCGGCCAGGGCCCCCGCGAACCACCATGCGGACCTCGATTGCCGCTTCCTGGGCTGGCTTGAGTGCGCCGGAAGCGGCTGCCGAACGGGTGTGGAGGCTGCTGGCTTTGCCTCCGTCATTTGATTCAAGCGCAGGTCCGGATTTTTGAGCGGGTCGCCTGGACTGAGGACAGCCAGGCGCTGCCTGGCCCATGGATGGTTGGGCCTCAGGTTAAGGATGCGGTTGAGGCAGTAGATTTCCTCCTCGGGGGTAAGGGTTGCGGAGGTGAGCAGTTCCCAGGCGAACAGGTTGTTCTGGTCAACCACCAGCACTTCGCGCAGCAGCTGGCGCGCTTCTTTCTTCCTGCCGCCCTTGATCAGTTCGGCCGCGGTGAGAAGTTTGCCTTCGACGGATTGTTCCGGACTGCTCATAATCGCTCCCAGGAAATCCCGGCACGATCAAAAAGTGACGAAAATTGTCAGTCTTTGGTCTCCTGGTAAACCACGAACAGCTGCAGGCGTCCCAGGAAAATCACCGCACCGCTTTTCAATGGATAGGGTCGATTAGGAACAATGCGCTCCTTGTCCAGCCAGGTGCCGTTGGTGCTGCCAAGATCGACAATTTCGTATGTTTTCCCTGTCCTGCGGATCATGGCATGCCGCCGCGAGACTCCGCTTTCATAAGCGCCGTACGGCTTGAGGTCCACGAACGACTCGTCTATCTCTCCGGTCATCCTGCGGCCAAGGACAAAACTGCTCTCATCTTGAACGATGATCGGGACCTCTGATTCGATCGTGTAGAGGGCAAGCCCCTGTTTTGGGGGGAGATAGTACCTCCCTGGGGCTTCTTTGCCTGCAGGGTGGATAGCGCCGGCATCCACATTCCTAGTCGTGGATGGAATCTCTCCATCCAATTGTTCCAATGGGGATCCGCAAAAAACACAGACGCTGGCGCTGGCTTCGTTTTTGTATTTGCAGACCGGGCAGAATATTTCGGCCATGAGTTCCGTCCAGGTAACCATCAAGGCTTGAATAAGATCCGCCTTAAATTGAATACATGTATTTGTCGGCTGCCCAACAATACATTTATCCTATCATACTCCGTTTTTGGGTTGATTGACATTCTATTGTTTCTTCAAGATTTTTTGTACGCCTCAATTAGATACTTTTTTGCTAAAAAGGATAACCCCTCTCCGGCTTCAAGGCGGCTTTGAAGTATGAGCAAGTATTTTGAGTGTGTTTCTACCTCGACAATGTTAGATTAGGACAAGTGTTCTGTTTTCTTCGAGTTCTCTGGTCCGAAAATACTTGTAGCAAACTGTTGAATTGCTAAAAACCGCTATAAAAAGTTGCACATAAATAACCTATACGAAAATGTAACATTGTCGAGCTAATCAGCGTTGTTGTTAGGCGATAAATTGCGTCTAAATTAACTACCAGCATTATTTAACCTGCCAAATGTAGCCACAATTGATGCACTTTGGTTTGTGCATGCAGAGGCGAGAGCCACATTCTGGGCAGGACCATTTGCTTACTTCGTCGGCAACAAAACGCCCGACTCCGACAGTCTGTATGCGCTCTAGATTTGCAATGACGCTTACTCCATATCTGGTCCGGTAACGAAGGTCAAGATGAAGCAGATCAGCGCATGGATACATCGTACATGAAAAGCAAAACTGATAGCCAGTGGCAAGCTCTTCGCAGTTTTTTATGGCACAAGTTAGGCACGCGTTCGACTTGTGGCTGTCACCTCCCCTGCAACCTGGGCAAGGATTGTGATCTCGAATGTATGCGCGGCAATGGCTGCAATTCACGCCACACGGCGCAACGATTATCGGATCCATGGCTTTAATTTGCACGAATTTGCTTGGTGTGCCATTATTCTTCTAATTTCTGGTGCGAGTGCCACGAAATGTAGATCAAACACACGAGCCAATGCGCCTCATTGCACAAACAACCCTTACCAACCATTAGCAAAGCAATTGGCCGGATATCAATCTTTTCGAATTCGCTCGTGCTTCATCCAAAACTTCCACCGCGATGCCCGCTCGTCGGAAAGAATACGACTCACAACATCACGAATTTGACTATCCTGGTTTGTTATTCATGCACATACCATGTACCTGGTCTGCGTGTGTCAAATCCATATTTTTCAGAAGGAACCAACCATAGATTTGTTAGCGCTGACGCCTCGGTGATTTCTTTGAACTTATCTGAAACCATATAGGTCAAAGAAGGAGCGCCGCGCGGCCGGAAGATATCCGTACCTTTCCACGAAGCTTCTTCAATCACTACTTTTTCTTGTCTTCTCCAACTTGCTCCAACCCTACAAAATGAGCATTTAATTTTTTCGGGGTGTTCGTGTACTGTACCTGAGGCTATATCATCTTGATTGGCACCTCCCCAAGGAACACGGATAAGGTGATATACAGGCGGTGGTGTAAGAAGATCCTTTAGTTTTTTAGTTCCCACACGATAAATTTCCGCTGGGGAGCCGAATTCAACTATGCCGGATAACATTTCTTTCTGAAATATCTCTTTAAAATGTGCTGATATCATTAAGTGACCTCCAACCCATAAAAAATCTCCCCAACTTGCTGGACTCGCTTTCGACAGGTTTATGCGATAGGGTGGAAGCCACTCGAGAGGGCTTACAGCTCTATGACAAACCGGGCAATGTTCAGCTTCTCCGTGGTTGACATGGTCAATCTGACTTCCATAGGCCCATTTCCTGGAAAAAATCAGGCCTCCGTCAGGTAAGAGAACATAAAACCGGGTCAAAGCAGTTCCTCCAATGCCATTTGTAATAATAGCCAAGCATCTGGGAAACGTGAGAGCATATCAGGACTTTGATATATATCTTTCATGTAATTGAGGAACTCTTCTGGGGTGGCAGAAGCACCTTCGTTTTGAAGCCAATTGACTACCTGTTGGTCATATAACCTATGCCAATCTTGGTAACCTTGGTGGCTTCCCAGATCCTTGGCCTGAACGATAAAATCGTCGCGGTTAAAAACACCATTCAAATTCTCATGTTCATTTAGCGCGTCATTGATAGGGTTACTGAGGACATGATGTCGTTGGCCTGTAAGAACATCCTCCTCGAAGCTCTCGAGGCCAGAAGCCTCCTCTTCTGAGTTCTTATTTAACTGAGAATACTCCCCCAATGCCTGCATGCCTAGCGGGTCGATTGCATTTATTGGATTATCTTCCACATATACGTAGCGGTCAATCTCAGTTGGATCCAATAAAACATAACCAGCTACATCTCGGCTCATGAAACGTCCATCGGCTGGATTGTAATATCGTGCCCGCAGGTCATACATTCCTGTTAGAGCATCTAGTTGCTGACCAGCATACTGGTATGGATTTACAGACGTTCCAGTGTGACTGAGCGTCTCGCCAAAGGCACTATAGGTATAGCTGTCGGTGACATTTCCACTGCTGTCCGTCAAGGAACGGGTACTGCCCTGCCCATCTTGCAGATAGTAGCTGGTAACTCCTCCCCGCGTTTGCGACAAAAGTTGCGTTCCACCCAATACGTAGCTGGCAAGAGTAGCCTCACTGCCGTCCGTCTCCAGGATCACATCCCCGTTTGTCGAAGCTTCATCCCAAAGATAGTTGGTGACCTGTGAGCCAGAGGTCTTCTGCACACACCGCCCCTCAACATCGTAAGTGTAAGCAATATTCGTCCCTCCAGGTAAGGATACCCCAGTCAGATGATCAGCAGCATCATAGGTGTACTTGGAAACGTTCGTACCATCAGTGATACTGATGAGGTTGCCGCGCCCGTCATACTGGTACTGCGCCGTGCCGGCGGTAAGCAGCTGATCCAGACTGTTATATGTATAGTTGGCGGTAACGCCATCCACAGTCTGGCTGAGGCGGTTGCCTACCGGGTCGTAGCTGAAGCTCGATTGGGAAGTGACCGTATGGCTGCCGTCAGTGCGCGTCTCGCCGGTCAGGCGGTAGGCATCATCATATGTCCACTGAATGGAGGAGCCATCCGCTTCGGTGACACTCAACCGGTTGCCAGCCGGATCCAGAGTGTATGTATAGGATGCCAGGACCGAGCTGCCCTTCTGCTGGGTGATGTTCGTCAGGCGGTTGAGCGTGTCATAGCCGTAAGCCACTGTCACGCCGTTGGGTAGCGACAGCCCGGTGCGCAGCCCGGCATTATCATATGTATAGCTCGAAATACCCTGTGATGGGTCAGTGACACTCATCAACTGGTCTGTGCTGGTATATGTGTATTGGGTCAGACCAGCCGGGGTCGTCATGGACAAACGGTTCCCGGCGGCATCATAGGTATATTGAATTGTTTGCCCATCCGGTTGGGTAATCCCGGTAAGGCGGTCACGGTTATCGTAGGCGTAGGTGGTCGTACCGCGGCTGTCGAGGACCGTCTGCTTCAGGCCGTTTGGAGTATAGGTATACTGGACGGTTTGACCATCGAAATAGTTGACCTGGGTCAGCCGGTCCAGTGCATCATAAATATAAGCGTTGGTCTTTCCGTCGGCTAGCTGGTGGCTGGTTAAATTGTCATTCAAATCATAGCCAAAGGTTTCATAGGAACCATCCGACCAGGTTTTTCGGATCTGACGGTTGAGTGAATCATACATAAAGCTCGTTTGTTGGTTGTTAGCGTCAGTTATGGTCAACGGGTGACCTCTCTGGTCATATGTGTAAGTGGTAGTATGGCCGAGTTGGTCACTCACCGACAGCAATTGGCCGAAGTCATCGTATGCAAAATGTGTGACATGACCATCCTGATCTGTTCGATTGAGCACATGCCCATTCCCGTCGTAGGATAGCTGGCTGGTTGTCCCATTGTTATAGGTTATCGTAGTAAGACGGCCGCGCCCATCATAGCTGGAATGGGTCAGGTGATTGTCTGCATCTGTGACTGTAGTGCGGTTTCCATTAGCATCGTAGGTATAAATCGTGCTGTTGTTAAGAGGATCCGTAGTCTGGATGAGCCTGCCGGCATTGTCGTAGGTGTAAGTGGTGGTGTTGCCCAGCAGGTCGGTTTGGCTGATCTTCCGACCCGCGGCATCGTACCCGTAATCGACCGTGCCTGCATCTGCAGTACCATACGCATAGGTGACATGGATCAATTGACCCGCCAGATCGTACTGGTATCGGGTCGTGTGGCCAGCCGGATCGGTCTCAGTCAGAATCTGGCCCCGCCAGTTATATGTATAGTTATGGGTGCTGAGGCCGGGCGCGGTCACCGCAGTAAGCTGGTTGGCAGCGTTGTAGGTATAAGTTGTGCGGTGGCCAAGAGGGTCAACTATCGCCGTACGATTCCCGTTGGCATCGTATTCGTAGCTGGTGATTTTTGCAAGTGGCTCGGTGATAGTCGTTAGATGGCCCAGGTCATCGTATGCATAGGAAGTTGTGTTCGTCGCCGCATCCGTGATCGAAATTTGCCGGCCGAGCTGATCGTAGGTGTAGGTCGTGGTGCGATTGAGCGGGTCGGTTTCGGCCAGCTGATTGCCATACACGTCGTAGGTATAGCTGGTCTGTTTGCCGTTGCCGTCCGAACGGGTAAGAAGATCTCCATGGGAATCCCAGCTGAATCCGTTCAGGGTTCCCAGAACGTCGGTGATGTTGGTCGGCCGGAAATGGCTGTCGTAGTTGATCGTCTGGACATTTCCATCCGCATCGGTTTTCGTTGTTGGCCCGCCGTATTGGTTATATGTTGTGTATGAGGTCTGCCCTAGTGCATTGGCGACCGATGTCTCGTTGCCGCTGCCATCGTAGGTATACTTAGTGGCATGGCCAAGCGGATCAGTCATAGAGGTTAGCTTATGGTTGCTGTCATAGGTGTAGGTCGTGGTGTGGTTGAGCGGGTCGGTTTGGCTGACTAGCATGCCATAGCTGTCGTAGGTTGAAACAACCGTGCCATTGTCCGGGTCTGTCAGGGTGGTGGTGTTTGTGGACAGGTTGTAGGCATATTGATAGGTATTGCCCAGTGCGTCGGTCTCGCTCTTCAGCCGTCCATCCGTGGTGTAAGTATCGGTAATGAGTGTATTCCCACGCGGGTCAACGGCATCAAGGAAGAAGTGATCGGATGTATAGGAATAGGTAGTCGGGTTGGCCACTCCGGGCTCTGACACAGAAGCCAGGTTGCCAGAACTGTCGTAGCTGTAAGAGTAGACATTCCCAGCCGGGTCGGTGATCTGGGTGATACGTCCCTGGGTATCGCGCACAAATGGGATGTTGAGCCCTCCGGCGCTCGAGGTGATGCCGTTCGGGCTGAAGGTCAGGGTGTTCCCATTCAGGTCGGTGATGGACTGGAGCGTGCCGTCTGCCCCCATCTTGTAGGCACGTCCGTAGGGATCGGTGTAAACGAATTCACTGGGCTGGTACAGGTTGCCCGGGAAGCAGAAGTACTGCCCGGCGGAGACAACCACCAGTCCGCAGCCATCCGAGGTCAGGCTGCCGTATACGCCCGCCTCGGGGATATATTGCGGAAACAGCAGGAAACCGAATATCCCGCCGGCCGAGCGTGGTTTGAAATAGAACGTTACCCGTTTGCCATCCGGCATCGTCAGGGTAACATCATGCGCCGGGTCCTCCTTCAGGCGCGGGTTTCCAATGGCCAGCGACCAGCCGTAACCGAAGTCGCCCGAGCGACCGCGGTCCAGGCTGTCATAGGTACGTCCGATGGTGATCGGCAGGCCGACCAGCGGGACGGTCAGGTCCGTGATGGTAAAGCGCACCCGGCCGGGTTTGTTATTGCCAGCGACGGTGACCAGCACCCCGCTGTCAAGCAGGGCATTGCTGGTGTTCGTACCACTCAGCATGATAATATACGAACCGTTCGCCAGCAGGCTGGTATCCAGGGTGGCCAGCGTCGCCCCGCCCGTGCCGCTCACATTACTGGCCAGGGTGGTCACGGCGGTCCGGTCGTCGGCCGGCCAGTACTTGATCGTACCGCTCTTTAATGATATGCCGGAAGCCAGAGTGATCGGGACCTGGCCGGAAACCGTGGCCAGATTGGCTGGAGAACCGATCCAGCCTGGAATGGAAAGCGGACCGGTTTCAGTGGGAGGTGTTCCGGTCGTCCAGGAAACATTCACGACGGAGGAATAGACCGCAATACCGCTCACCCAGGCAATCGCCTGGACCGTATCCGTTCCGGGGTTGTTCCCAGAATAGGTGAACGTAGCCTGGCCCGATGCGTTGGTGGTTGCGTTAAGCTGCTGTCCATTCGGCCCGTTAATGATGAGGGCAACCCCCAGGTTCGCCAAGGCAGTGCCGGAGGCATCCAGGGCGGTTACGGTAAATGTCTGCTGCTGCCCGGTTGGTTTGGAAGCCACCGAAATGGGTGTGAGGGTGAGCGAGCCTGTAGGCGGGACGCCATGGCTTCCGGATGCAGCCGTGGTCATCGTCAGGGCCAGCGTGCCGCCACAGCATTCGGTATAGTCCACTTCGTAGGAATAGCTCCCTGCTGCTGGGAAATTAACGGTCGCGGCATTCGCAGCTGGCGAAGAGGGTTGGTTGTAAGAAGCCACCACCGGTAAATTTGCGAATGTGCTACGGCCTGAGGCCGGCGGATTGGTCATCGGCCCGCTGACACGTGTCGCGCCATTGCCGATGCTTAGCATCCAGCCGTCATCACTATAAAAATTAAAAGTGGTGTTGCCGGGAGTACTGACTACAAATACCCCGGTGAATACTGCACTGAAATTATTGAGCGTACCGACTCCGGCCTGGTACCCATTGCCCTGCGCTACAATCGTGCCAGTATAGTTGCCGTTCAAATCCGTTGTGACATTGGTGAACGGGCGGGTGCTCGTGCCGACTCCGGAAGTATTCCCAGGAATCGTACCCGACGGAGGATTAAAGTTAATCGTCGGGAATGTCTGATCGAAAACGGGGGCCTGGGTAATAGGAATATTGAACTTGCCAGTGTTGTCGGATGTAAAGAAGCGTCCCCACAGGGTAGTCGTGGAAACATTTTGAACGGGGGTTACCCAGCTGACCTGGGAGATGTTGGATTTGAGCTGGTCCATGCCGATGGTGGCGATCGCCTGGACGCTGTCGGTGCCATTATTCACACCGGTATAAGTAAACACGGCAGTCCCGTCAGCCAGTGTGGTGGTGGTATTGGTTGTAACGTTGGGACCCGTTACGATGAACTGAAGGCTGACGCCGCTTAAAGGCACTCCCAGGTGATCTTTGAGGGTGGCAGTGAGTGTCTGGGTGGTCCCGGTCACATTAGGACCGGCAACGCTGGGCACGAGCACCAGTGTTCCCCCTTGCAGCGGCGACGGGGTCGCAGTAGGCGTTGAAGAGGGCGTGGAAGTATTCGTCGGCGTATTAGTTGAGGTGTATGTGGCAGTAGGCGTATCTGTCGGAGTGTCCGTCGGAGTAAATGTAGGTGTATCCGTTGGCGTATCGGTTGGGGTATAAGTAGGAGTATCTGTCGGGGTATCCGTAGGAGTGTCCGTCGGCGTATCTGTCGGGGTATAAGTGGGGGTATCGGTCGGGGTATCGGTGGGAGTGTCCGTCGGGGTAAATGTAGGTGTATCCGTTGGCGTATCTGTCGGAGTATCCGTCGGGGTGTCTGTCGGGGTAAATGTAGGTGTATCCGTTGGCGTATCTGTCGGAGTATCCGTCGGGGTGTCGGTAGGTGTATTGGTGAGTGTATTGGTTGGGGTAGGTGTGACTGTTGGGGTAGAAGAGGACGTGGAGGTCATTGTCCCCGTTATCGTCGGGGTGGGAGAAAATGAAGCCGTACTGGTTGATGTCGATGTCTTTGAAGGAGTTTGCGTGAGCGTCGGTGAGGCCGTGTGGGTGGCTGTTCTGGACGGTGTCCGGGAAGGAGTGCTTGTTGCAGTGAGGGTGGGAGTTGCGGTCGGCGTAGTGGTTTGCGCGGCGCAGCTCCCCGCGGCATTGGCGTTGGCAATCGCCGATCCCAGGATAGGGCCAGACGTGCCATTCGTGTCCAGGTACCATTCCACCTTCATGCTTTGGGAGTAGACGGTGTTGACCGGGTTGGGGTTGCCGTTATCCCAGGCCTTGGCCGATTGCAGCACATTTCCCTGGGCGTTAAACGCATCATAGACATACCAGTTGTACAGGACCTTGACTTCCGGCGAACTCTGCAGCGGCACAGGATTGGGATTGGTGATATGCCATTCGGTGCTGCCTGTCCCGTTCCAATGTTTGACCCAGCAGACGGTCAGAGGCTGGAATGAGGGCAGCTTGGTGGAAGCTTGGTCAGGAACAAGAGGAGCAGACATCAAGGTATTGGTTGACATGCTGGAGGCCGTCGGCGTAGGGGTCGGCGTACCGCTTTCACAGCTGTATCCCAAGAACCGGACCGATATCTGATTCGGTGCGCCCAGAGAGTAGTAGGTAAGGCGCAGACGAGCAAAGGCACTCACCTGATACTCGCTGCTACCGCTATTTTCGGCCGCAGCGCTCCATACAACGATATCGATGTCGATCGTCTTTAGGGCATCCAGGGCCTCAGCCAGCATACTGCTGTTGGACACGCTGGACATGCCTTGGACCCAATCGCCAACCGACACCATATGATCGGTGCTGTCATTTGGGTTGATATAGGTGTAGCTGTCCCCAGGAGGGGTCAGGCTGCTTGCCAGGGTCGCCTCGCTGGGGTTCCCTGACCAGGTGAGCCAGCCGAAATTGCCAGGCTGGGTGCCGTTTTGAATTCCGGGGATCGTGTCACCAATATTGACCCCCACTAATGATTCACCCGATAGAGCAATTGGAGACAGGCTGCAGCTCCCGGTTTGCGTGGATGTTTGCGTCGGGGTTGGCGTTCCTGTGGGGGTACGCGCGGCTTTCACCGCCAGGTGCTGCCCCGAATATCCTGGCGCGGCCGTA
The DNA here is from genome assembly GCA_963753465.1 of uncultured Chloroflexia bacterium. Lineage (GTDB taxonomy): Bacteria > Chloroflexota > Anaerolineae > Anaerolineales > Villigracilaceae > UBA877. The sequence goes on along the minus strand of CAVWCJ010000005.1, from coordinate 421,787 downwards.
TTGGATCCGTAGGCCGCGCCAATTGGCTGGACCGCTCGAATCAAAAAAACAACGATCAACAATGATCTCGAGATGATATCAAGGTTGCGATTCATGGAATCCTCCCAGGTCAGATATGTAATGCCAGGCGGCTTGTAAAAAATATTGTGTTTTGACTTCAAAAGATCGTTTTTGTTGGATACCCACCAGTAAATTACAATAACAACTTGTCTATATTACTACATCGACCAAAAAATATCAAGAGAAATCTTTTTTTAATAATTTTCAGAGATTATATTTCGTTGGCGGCTTTTCGGTCAAACACTGAAATGGAAAGATCCATCTACGTGATGCATTGCGAAACATGCGAACAAAACGATTTGAAGAGGCTGGCGCCACAATAGGCAACTTTCACGCCAGAAAGTAGGCAGCTGGTAGTTTTAGCCGACAATATCTTTACTACAAAAACCTACTTTTTTAATTTGGCGAAGGCATTGATAAAAACAAAGGTTTATTGATCCAGCGGCTCCATGTGGATTATGACGCTGTCCAGGTTGGAGATTTCCCCCCGTAATGCAGCTTCCATCCGCTCAGACAACTCATGAGCGTTATTAATGGATGTATCACCATGCAACAAGCAGTGGAATGAGATATTCAGTCGATCCCCTTCCTTCAACAAAGTGATCTCGTGGGTTTCGCAGGGAATTCCCATGATTTTCGGCAGGTCCAGAATAAACCGTTCAATTTTTTCATCGTGGTAGAACACGGCCTCATTAGGCCCACTTATCTGTCTTTGCACCGGCTCCAGATGGGTCCACACACGGTCGAACTGGGGGAATGCATCGGATATGGCTTTCTCAAAATCGCTTGCTCGGGAATGAGCTTCTTCCAGCTGCATTTTCTCTTCGATATCGAGATGAAGGGTAAGGATCTGCTGGCCGTGCACCTCGGAAACGTGGATATGATGCACACCTAATCCGAAGCGGTTGCCAAGCGTGCGTAGCGCCTCTGTCAGCTGCTCGTCATCTGTCCGAACCGGATCAATATGCACAAGGACGCTCGCCTCGGGCAGTAGATTCTGAACGGCCTTTTCTGCCTGGTCAGCGATCTGGTGGGCACGTTCTGAGCTCGTTGTGCGGCTAATGGCCAGAGTTAAATCGGCGAAGTACTGTTTTCCGCTCCGGCGCACGCGCACTTGCCGTACTTCCTCCACTCCTGGGAGCCTGGCTGCGCGGGTGATTTCATCCTGGAGGTTATCAGGGACTTCATCCAGGAGCTCGCCAACCGCCCGGCGCCCTAACCGCAGGACGGAATTGGCCACGATCGCCGCTACAACCACCCCGGCAATTGAATCAGCCTTTGCCAGCCAGGAGATATTAAACTTTTCAGCAGCCAGAACCAATGCCAGGCTTAGGATCACCACAGCGGAGGACCAGGCGTCATTCAAGAAATCCAGCGCCTCGGCTTCCAACGCCTGGCTTTCATATTTCTTTGCCACGCGGCTGAGCTGCCTCGCCAGGGTAATGTTTATAGTAATTGCAACAACCATAACCAGGAAAGACCAGATTGAGATCTTTACCGGGACTGCCTTGAAGAAAAGCCGTTGGATCGCTTCGTAAACGATGCCTGCGCAAGCCAAAAGAAGAAGCAGCACTTCTACCAATGCCGAGAGATTTTCAAATTTTCCGTGACCATAGGTATGAGAACTGTCTGCCGGGCGGCCCGAAATCCTTACAGCAAAGAAGGTCACTCCTGCGGCCACTAAATCCATTAAGGAATGGGCTGCTTCTGCCAACAATCCCAGGCTGCCGGTTAATAAAGCCACACTGGCCTTCACCAGGGTCAGGAAAATGATGGCCAGCACGGATAAAAGTGCTGCCCGGTGTTTTTCTCTATTGGTGACTGTCTCATTCGAATCCATTGAGTTCCTTTATCGCCAGGCAAAAAACAGATCGGCGACAACGTTGTGACATAATTTACTTCAGCGTTTAAGCCAACAAAAAGGCATTAATCTCACCATTATCATACACTAAACAAGTTTTAGTTGTTGCTTTAACTGCAGGGAAGCTTGCACAAGCCACCGGGGCAGGTTTCGATATGGCGTTCTGCCCGATACATAACCTGGCCGGATAGGGCATATGCCCTATGGCGCGAAGCACTGGTCTGCCTTGATGCATGTGCCAGGCGGTGAGATCCAGAACAGCTATCCAGGCTTTAGAACCTCCACAAGCCCTTTGCTGCCATCCACGCGCACCCAGTCGCCAGTCTTCAGACGCATCGTTGCATCACCACAGCCGACGACAGCCGGAATTCCCAGCTCGCGGGCAACGATGGCGGCGTGTGATAGCGGCGCACCGATGTCAGTCACAACGGCAGCTGCCAGGGGGAACAGCGGCGTCCACCCGACATTGGTCACGGTTGTCACCAGGATCTCGCCGGACTGCAACTGGCCGCCATCCTCTGCTGTAGGGATTACACGCACCTTCCCCTCTACCATACCAGCCGCGCCTGGGAAGCCGGTAATCGCACCACCCACGGACGGGCGGCTGCCTCGGGCATCGAATAAATCGCTGCGCCGCCCGGGATCTGCTGCCCACAGGAATGGATCGAATTGCCCGCGGATCAGGATCGGATAAGGCGGCAAGGCGCAGTAGCGCTGATAAGCCGCACGCCGAGCCGGGATTTGGACGAGGGAAGCCCGTTCACCACCAAGTACGGCCAGGATCTCGTCAATCGACAGAAAGAAAATATCCTCGCCCTGGCCGGTGAGTGCGCCTGCGCACTTGACAAAGGAACGCAGCACCCACAAAGCCCGGACCAGCTCTGAGCGCGCTGCTTCCCGATCGTGGGCAATCGCCGACCAATGGTTGAGCTGGCGGAGTATTGCCCTTTCCTTCCGCGGGAAACGTGTATGCAGCCGGTCCAAGGCGGCTTTGCGTAAGGCTTCCTGCCGGGCGAGCAATGCCCCGGCACTCTCCTTTGACTTGCGTAAGCCAGTCAGCTGCTCGTCGATCCAGTCCGGATCCTCCGCCGGACGCGGGGTGGATACTTCTGCTTCGTGTGGGCTGCGGTGACCGAATTGCCGTGCAAAGCTCGCCCGGTCGATTTCGCCATTGTCCAGCTGCGTCAGGCCCAAAAGTGGCCCAAGGCTCGCCAGCGGACCAGAGCCGGCGCCCGAACCTGTAAGCAGGATGTTGGCATCGTCCTCGCCCAACAGCTTCTGCAGATTGTGGGGAATCGTCAGGATGCCAGCCCCGCCTTGGTTGGCTGAAGCCTGTACCATACGGCAGCAATCAAGAAAGAAGGGGGTGAGATCAGTCTGCCAGAAGGTGACCAGGTCCGCAGCGGTGGAGATGGTCTGTATCCGAGCCTTGAGCACCTCGCAGTGTGCTGGAGCTCCAGCGATAAATTGAGGCAGTCTCTTCAAGTTAGTGCCCATCCGGGACATGTCCCGGATGACCACAGGCAACGATTTAATTAGCAAACCCCAGGGTGACAGTCGGACAATCGGAATCTCCACCCCTTCCGGAAGCCTTCCAAAGCCTGTCTCGATCATCCCGGCGAAGCGCTTTGGGTTTATCCCGAACGCTGCGGTCAACGATGCAGCCTCGCTTAGGTTTTTGTAAAGCCGCCCACCGATATTGCCGAAAGGGTAGGGGCCGACAGACGGATCCGCGTTGTCAATTAGGATCTGGACCAGCGACCAGGTGCAGGGCGTCATGACATCGGGCACTGCCTCCCCGTAATTTGCCCTCGTCCATAGAAAATCGCCAGCCAGGCTGTCGTTCCACTCCCCCTCTGGTGGATTGTGGCCATGCAGGCTGGTTATCGGGCGGGATTGTAATAAGAAAAACCTGCCGTTGGTGCAAGCCCACTCGATATCCATAGGCTGTCCAAAAAGGACTTCAACTTGCATGCCGATGCGGGCCAGCCTGGCAGCTTGGCGCCGGCTGAGTACTGCCCGGGCAAGCCGATCTGCAGGGACACTTTCTTCGTGTGTGCCGTCCGGGGTACGCACAGTCATGATATCCTTCCTGCTGATCTGCTGTTCCACGACCTTCCGGCTGAGCTTGTCCACAACGACCGTATCGGGTGTAACCTGGCCTCCAACAACAGCTTCCCCAAGCCCCCAGGCCGCGTTGATCACAACCCGGTCGCGTGCTCCTGTCAGAGGATCCGTAGTAAACATGATGCCGGCTGCCTCAGCGGGTACAAGTTCCTGTACGACCACAGCCAGGCTTACCTCCTGATTTGAAATACCGTTTCTTGTGCGGTAGCCGATCGCCCGCGCAGTCCAAAGCGAGGCCCAGCAGCGTTTGACTGCCTCCAGGACCATCGCTTCCCCGTACATGTTGAGATACGTTTCCATCTGACCGGCAAACGACATTCCAGGCAGGTCTTCTGCCGTGGCGGAGGACCGCACTGCGACAGGCAGATTCCCCCCACCAAGTCCGGCATAAGCCCGGCGAATCGCTGCGGCAATATCCTCAGGTATTGCACTCTGTGTAAAAAGCCCTGCAATTTTTCCGGATGCTTCCTCAAGGGTTGCCGGTCGATCCAAGCGGACCGCGGAGGCGGCCGCCATGATCTGTTCTTGCAGCCCACACCTGATCACAAACTGGCGATAGGCCGCCGTGGTGACATGAAAACCGGCCGGCACCAGCAGGCCTGCCTTGAAAAGACGAGCAAGCGAGGCTCCCTTGCCTCCAACGCTCTCGAGCGTGGCTTGTGGATCGGCCAGTGGAAGCGTAAATATTTGAGACATTCCTCACCTCCTTACCGGTTTCGATAACATAATAACCTCCTGGCGCGCCAGGAGGTTATTAAATTTCATCAACTAACCACAGCATGTGCTGTGGTTACCTCCTGGTCGAGTTTTGGCACTGTGTATCGTAGGGTTTGCACTCCCAGCCACTTTGAGCGGGGCCTTAAGCCGGCCCAACCTGGTCTACCCCTTGGCGTCTCTCGACATTTCGGGGCAATGGCCTGTTTACTACACAGACGCCTCACCTAACGAGGTTATTCAGTTGTAGGCGAATATACTACCTGAATTTTAATTAGTCAAGATGATTCACTATAAAAATTGACACGATCGTGAAAGAAGAATTCTATCTTATCCATCTTCAAAATTTTGAGGATTGTTGGTGCCATCTGCAACTGCGCAATCATTTGTTTGTTATCTCCATCCCCTTGGCCTTTTAGTTTGATTAAGTAGAGCGGAACACCACGCATCTCAGGGTGGGAATTCACCGGTCAGTTTATATAGACTGTCAAGTTTCTATCCCACCAGGTGACTGGGGGTAACCCATTCCTGCTGGCGCAGTGCCGATATTCTTTGGAGGCGTATTTTTTTTAGACGAGAGCTTGCCATATTATTGATTTGCCTTCAGGATGGACACATCCTGTGTATCGTAAATTTTTTGGTATCTTCCCGAATCAAGCAGGGATTGTTCCAGAGGAATTGTTATTTGATTACCGCCAACCCGATTTTCAATTGGAATCTTGCTGAAGTAAACAAAATCAAATCGGTGTCCAGTTCGTTTTGCCCAGGCAGTAATACAATCCATCGATTGGAAAATACAAAGCTGGAGGGCCTCTGAAGCACTCAGCACGGAATTGAAGTTCCGGGTCGGATCCCATTCATACCCCTGAACTGTCCCGATGCTGGTTTGATCTGTCAAGGCCGGAAACCATTCCGCGACTGGATCTTCCAGCGGTGAATTCCCGGTGAACACCGCAAAATTATTTCCGGAGGAAATATTTCCCTTGATCCAATCAAACGCTTTTAAATCACTTTGACTGAGTACCAGGGAACGATTTTCAATAGAAGATGACGCAAAGGCCGTCATCACAAAGTAGGCGAGCAGGCAAACAAAAAGGATTTTCGCTGTGCGGCCAACCAGAAGGGTCTCGGCCCAGGCGCTGTTTGATTCGGACAAATTATACTTTGAGCCAAGTTCTGAAAAGTTTATACCCGGAAAGATCAAATCGTTCAAAGCTATACCCGCAAACATCGCCAGGCACGGCGTGATGTAAAGTGGAGCGCTGCGTGGTTCCGAAAAGATGACGACCAGTAACCAGGCCGGTAAAACCAGTTTCCGCCTGGCCAGTTCAATAAAAAGGCCGAGTACCGCAAAACAACCCATGAAGGTCAAAAAAATTTCATTGGTGGTGTTTAGCTGCACGAATGAGAGGAGAATATCCAGGCTGTACCCGCCGGTACGGCTGGCCGCCAGGATTGGCCCCAGACCATGGAGTGCTACAACCCGGACCCACCAGGGTGCGGTGAATCCCAAAACCAGAAGCGCGGTGACCAGCGAAAAGATCAACCCTTTTTTATTTCTACCCCAAAAAAGGAAAAAGAGCAGGGCAATAGCTGCCGTATGGATCGCTGCTTCAGGATGGCTCAAAACAGCCAGAGATCCGAGGACGGCGGTTGCAAGCAAATACCTGATTTCCAGCTTTCGATAAAGACGGCAGGCGGCCCAGACCGTGAGAATGGAAAACAACAAACCCAGGGAACGCGAAATTCCACCGCCCATGATCAACCATTCGAAAGCAGCCGGCATCAAGGCAAAAACCATGGTGCCCAGGGCTGTCTGTCCTTTATTATTTAAAATATCTTTTGCCAGGAAAAAAAATGCGGGGATGGTCAGCGTTGAGATGGCTGCTGGTAAAAAACGGAATATTTCAATAAGAGGCCACTTGAAAAAAGAAGAGAGGAGACCGGCAAGGAAAAAAGCGAAAGGAGGATACGCGAAGGCGATACCAAGGTGGTTATACGTGGTAAAAGCTGGCAGTTGAAAGCCGGTTTTCTGGAGATCGGTGGTCATGGTATAAAACATCCCACCATCGTTGATTGGGAAATTGACCTGGACGACCTGGATTACGCGCAGGTAAGCCCCCAGCGCTGTCATGAATACGAGGAAAAAGACCATTGCAAAATCAAAATGACGGGGTTGTTTCATCTTCTCACCTGCGTCCTTTTATTGAGGCCGTCCATCACGATTCTCACAGTCATTATTCCCTGACGTGCTACGGAGAAGATATGGATGAATATCCGCATTCGAATAGTGCATAACGGCTATTTTCATAGAGCGGCGCTCTCTGCAGTTTTAAATTCGCGAAATCATACCATAAGGGATCTGTATCATTCACAATAAGGATGTTGATAAAATTCTGAGAGCACTCATGATCGATCTTACTCCAGGATGCTGGGTTTTTTTCAAGAAAAATCTGGCTGATCTGATCAACTCTCTTTAAAAATTCCATAGGGGAGATGCCATACTCTGTGTGGTCCGATATCGCAATTTGACGGGTCCCATACAGGCCGCTGGGGCGATCCAAGACCACACTCGGATTCGGTTGAACGATAACATTGATGGGTAATTTGTCACGGACAAAGTCATAGGCTAATCTGGCATCATAAGTGCGTTCCCCAAGATGCATATCCGGACTGAGGTCATTCGGAAATCCAACTATGTTCAGATCGATCAAAATCGTCCAGGTCCGGAGAACGCACATATCAAGAGCAGTGGTCAGAACCCCGATCGTAAAAAGAACCACCAATAAATTTCGGGTGAGAGCGGATCCCTTGGACAGTTGTAAATTTCGAAGGTTTAAAGGAAAGGCCCACTTATTCTTTAATAGAAGATGCTGAACTAGATCCACAGTCCAAATAAGCAAAACAAATTGACCGAGCAGCCAGGCACGAATCCCCAGATCATCAATACCGGTCAAATTGGACGAAACGAAGGTGAGCAGGAAAATTACCGTCAGGAGCAGGATTATTTCCGGTGTATAGAAGGGATTACGATTCTTCTCTTTTCTCCAGTGAATTTGGATCCAAATCAGGCCGACCAGGAAGAAGAAACCTAATTCCATAAAATAATTGACTGGTAAGAGCAATAGATAGATCAGCTGGTGTATGAGGGGGGTTAATGAATTCAAGAAAATATCCAAAATGGGGAATGGGCGGATAAAGAACGAGATGGGGAAGGAGCCAAATGGCGATGCAGTAGAACCAGCTAATAAATCACGGATAAAAGGGAAAGCAGCGCACAGGGAAATCGCTCCAGCGAAGGCCATCCACAACACGCTGGTACGATTTCGGGGATTGATAAACCGAACCACCATCCAGACTGCCCAGAAGACTGCAAATGTAAAGGTTACCCATGCCGACAAACCCAGGCTGGAAGCAAAAGCCAGCCCACTAATCAATGCAGCAGCCGCCTGCTTTCGGAAACCTTGATTAGAACTGTACAGGAATAACATCATTCCAACAAGACAGGCCATCAAGGCAGAAACATGCAAAGGCACCCACATCAACGCCCCAAGCCAGGTCATGATTGGTGTATTCCAGCCTTCAATACGACCATCTAAGATAAGATGACCCCATAGTTGTTCTGCTCTTATGAAAAGGATCACAACGGGAATAATATCCAGACCGCTTACAAGGAGCAGCTGTGAACCCAATATTGACAGCTTCCACGCCTTCGTCCCGCCTTCCCCATTACGGATCCGAAGATACAAACCGATGGTCGCCATCAGACATAGTCCGCACCATGCAACGCTGGCGATAAATGCCATTCGAGCATCCACCAGATTGCCCCCGACCCTGTCAACCACGCTCGCCAGGATATACCAGAAATAATATAAATCGGTCAGCTTTACCGGAAACCCGGGATAATAACCCGGGTTCACCGGTGGTACCCCTGTACGTGTGATCGCGTCAACCACAGCCACTCGAGTGGTGTAATCGTAAGCCACTGTATTAAAATATAACCGGTTTCCGACCTGTACATCTACCAGCCAGATAATCGAAAATCCCACCCAGACTCCGGCAATGATCCAGGCGATCGTTTGATACCATCTGGATTTACTCCTTTCCGTACTTCCAGTGGGAGTATCCTTCTTTCTGGAGATGATCAAAATAATCCCCCAACCAATTGTACAAGCGATTAAAACTATAAGAGCATAATTGGCGGAAAGGAAACGGTAAATCAGGTACAGAACAATCGGGACGACCGCATTAGAAACCACGAGTGAGATGACATACCGTATCACCGGCAGCCGACTTCTGAAATCAAATAAATTTAATCCCCAACCGAGTACATATCCTGGAAAGACCAACACCAGCGGAAAAATTGAAAAACCTAAAAAAACGCCCAGAACGTCTCGAACAGTAAAGTTTAGCAATGAATTCTCCCTGATCTCAACGAACGAACTGATATTGAGTTAATTATATTGCCACTATATTTTTCGGAAGGTTGGAATGTCACTTGGCAAAGGAAATTACCTGCATGTGTTTCAATGTCGTGAACCAAACCACAGCGCTTACGTCGAAGAAGAGCGGTGCAGCAGGACGAATTATTCGGTGGTTTTACCTGGTAGGTCCGGATTGCATCCCTGATAAGCAAATGATTTATTTAAAACAAATATTAATGAAAATTCCCCTAAGGCCAACACTGATCAAATGGAAAAGCCATCATCCACGCCGCATACATCTCTTGATAGTGATCTCGGAGCAACTGCTCTTGAGTGGAAAAATATGTATCGGCCTGCTCGAGCGCTGCGGCTTCTTCACTCTGCGTGAGCGGGCGAAGCGAGCACGCAGGCGGGATTCCTCCACCCAGGTACGGCCCCAGGTCGCAGGTATTTACCTGGTGTGTATTTAACGCCGTATTGACCTTCTCCGCCAGGGCCATGATTTGTGCCAGCCCACGATCGCGCATCCCCTCTGGTGATGACAGGTAAATTGCCAGATCCTCCCGCAGTGGAAGAATCGAAGGATACTCGAAAGGAGTCTGGTTAGGTCCTTCAATCGTATAGCTGTAATTCCAGCCAAGATCGACAGATGCAGCGGATGGTCCTGAAGCGGTAGTATATTGACGAAAAGTTACCTGCCAACCATCGCCCACTACACCAGCGCCTTCTTCGGCGAAGAAATACGATGCTCCCCAACCTGTCGATTTTGGCACCCAGATTGCTCGTAGCCCCAGGCCGAAAACCTGCGGGTAGTTCTGGTCATAGAACAAGGTGTTCAACTCGAGAACATGCTGGTCGCGGTCGTCAATGTTTGACTCTCCGACCTGGCAGTCGGAACGGACCCCGCTTCCACTACACCAGCTCGACTTGTAAAAGTTCCCCCCCAATTGATAGGATGTTGTTTTCCAGGAATTGTCCACGATATTACGGATACAGCGATCCAGGGAGCGGAATCGTTGACCTGTCTCAGAATCCTTGAACTGCAATTTATCCACACTGACCACTGGCAATGGCGTGGTCGTCGAGGTAGATCCCGGCAGCGGTAAGATTGGTTGGCATGCCGATATGCCAAACAGCATCAGGCTGAATTCCAGCCGGATGATTATTTTTACCAGCCTTTGTTTGACAAATTTTAAGATATTGTGATTCAAAAACCGGCCATCCTTCGATGAATCAAAAATGATATTCGCGGGTAAGTTAAAACTAATGGATTATTTTCCAGAGATTCACATTGGTCATATCGCAGCGTGTCCCATAATCAGTATTCGTCCCAGATACGATCGTATATCCCAGGTCGCCATCTAACATGCTGCTGCTGTAGCCTCGAAATACCCCGATTGATTTCCCATCTATTAAAACTCGAAATTGGGCGCCAGTAACGATCAGGATCAAGTTCGCCGTACCTTTATATCCTGCAACACCGTAATTCTTTTTACCAATGAAATTTCCTTTGCCGGCGACCAAAGACTGGAAATAAACAAACCCATCTGTGGCAACATAGACCAGGTAATGACTGTCGTCCGGTTGGAGGTGGAAGATGATGCCGCACCCGGATGGGTTAGGGTGTTGGTTGGCACTTTCCCAGGAAAGATCGGCTTGCAGAACAAAGTCTGTTACCGGCTGGTCGGTATCCACCCATTCGTACCAACCCAATTGCGCCCATTCCTTGGAATAATCCTCCAATATGCGAAAGTCCCCTTTGGTCGAAGTGAGATAGCCACTCTTGGCCAGGTTGTTTACCAGGGTTAAGATATTGTCGTATTGCTGGGTGGCAGTCAGGTCTTGTGTCGCCGTTGGAATAGGAGTAACGGTCGCCGTGGAAGTACTCGTGGGAACTGGAGTTAAGGTATAAGTCTGGCTTGGGACACGAGTTGGTGTCTTGGTGGGATGAGGCGTACTTGCGAAGCTGCAAGCTGGTAATACCAAAATCAGGAAGATTGAAAAAGAAAGTTTGATAATCCAATGGATCTTCATGTACCCTCCGATCAAAAGAGACAAAAGTATGACACGATCTATAAATTATTATACAAAGTATTTGCAGACTGTACAACTTCTAAAATACTTTAATCAAGCATTTTGGTGATTTTTAGATCAGTTTGATAAATGTTTTTTATTTGGGATAATGGCTATGCGCATCTCTTTGTTATTATCCCAGGATCCGGCGTAAAGATCGCTTGCAGTGGGAAGCCGTAGCCAACCTCTTCCCACGCCTATCATGAGCTACCAACCATGGAAAAGACTAGAATGGGAAATTAGATCGGCAAAAGGCTTGGATTTAAAGCGGACACGCTGCCAGGAATAGAGGTACGCAATAACCAAACAGCTCAGGCCGGCTATCAAAGGGCGGATGCCGAGAAAAGCATACATCAAACCAGCTGCAAGAGCCACGCCAAAAGAAGCGAGCTGACCGGTTCTGGCTGAGAGATCGCCTGAAGTGACCGGGTTTCGCTTTCTTTTTGCCGGGTCGAAAGAATCATCGTGAGCATCCTCCACTTCGTTGAACATGAAGGCAAAAGCTACTGCAAGGAGATTGGCAATAAGAACTTCAATTAATTTCCAACTAAGACCACCGTGTTCCGCGGCAACACCTAATAAGGATGTAATAATCACGAAGAATGGATATTCCCTATAACGCGTGAGGCGAATCAAACCATTTAGCTGCTTTTTCATGATCGACATTCCATGTATATTTCGGCAGCAGACCCTTTCCGGTTGGCATGAACAATGCTTTGATGCCTTGATGTGTGCCTCGTCTCAAATTAGTCACGCGTCTTCCAACTTGATACAATTGTATCAGGTTGCGAAAAAACTACAAATTGCGACTCTTTTTTATCTTCTAGAAATATATCCGCAGGAATAAGCACCGCGCGCGTGAAGCCCGTAGACGAATGATAAGAAAGCGAGGTGAAAATTGCACATCAATATTTAACTTATTGCAGCACAAATAACGATTACATTTTTGTGGCGAATTGATGGCATGCACTTACCCTGCGGAGGTTTTTGCCAAGTATTGCTCTTATCCACGAATGACTAAACCATGATAGTCCAATTGGCAATGAATGTCTCACCTATTGTCGAAGGAGTGAATCTATGAATAATCTCAGCGTGATTCGCAAATCAGGATGGTTTGGCCTGGCTGGTTTTACAGCGTTTCTGATCGAGCTGGTCCTAAGGATTCTCTCTGGCTCAGCCCCATTGATCAACAATGCGGTCAGTCAAAGCCAATTCCTAGCGGCTAACAGAGTCATGGTTCTCACCTGGGGGCTGCTCGACATGGCCATGTACGTTCTGTTTAATGCTTTTCTTCGCTGGTTTCCGCCAGCTAATCCTTAAGAAACAGGCGGATTTCGAATGGGTTGCAACACTTGCCCTGGTAGCTGGAGCAGTCTGGTGGGCTGTCTCTCTCGTTGCAGACGGCCTCGAAGCCGGCGCTGTCCTCGATACAGTGGGCGGCGCTGATCCCTCTATCGTCAGGGGATTGATTGAAGGCACCATGCTCATTTACAACGGCGCGATAGCATTCACGGTAACAGGTTTCTTCATGGCCCTGGCAGGATATTCGATCCTGGGCACTGGAGCGCTACCAAAATGGGTAGGCTGGCTGGCCTGGCTCAGTGCCGGTCTGTGTCTTTTGGCGATCCCGGCCATGTATGTTGATAGCGTGGATTATCATGCGTTTTACAACCCAACCGGGTGGGGCCCAGCGATTGCAGCCAACGTTCCGCCCCTGATCTGGTTCTTCATCACCAGCATCATGATGATCCGAAAGCGTCAGCTGAATTAAATGGTTAAAAAGACTGCGAGAACGAAAGAATAGCCTTCTCGCACACTTTGAGTCAGGTCCTTGAGATATTAATTTACGTCTGATGTGAATTGAGCCTAAAAGGTGGAAACCATCTCAAAGGTTTGAACGTTAACACCGAAATCGATCAGGAGCAAATGACGCAAGAGATGGCTGGTCATCTTGGTGATCACCCGAGTGCACAAGCCGACAATGGTTTTTGCCAGTAACCGTTCGATATTCCGGCCGGTGTCCTGGATCTCATGGAAAACGCCTTCGATACGCTCCCGGATGCTGCTCAACCAGCGATCCAGGTTGCGAGCATTCTGAACGTACTGGTTGGAACGGCGCGGGGTCCAGATCAAGTTGTTGGTCTGGTCGAAGATTTGGGTCTGCCATTCCAGGCCGAGGAAGCCCTTGTCGGTAAAGAGATCGCAGCAGGAGAGCTGATCGATAATGGCCTCAGCCGCCAGACGCTCGTCCAGGTTGGCTGGAACCAGGTCGTAAACCATTGGAATGCCTCTCAAGGTCGTCACAGTGACCAATTTGTAGCCGAAATACTTGAGTTTCCGGCTGGCACACACGCCATAATTGGCATTTCCGAAGAAGTCGCTGTGACTCTTGTTGCGTTTATAGCCTAACACCGGCACCGGTTTCGTGTCCAACAGGTAACGGGTCTGGCAGTCCCAGCCTTTTTGAACGATCCAATACCGTCGCAGTTGTTCCACTAGCAGCCGCAAGGACCGGGAGCGGCGATTGAACTGACTTTGATCGACCAGCTTTGGAAACAGATCCAGATAGTTGGCGCGCAGAAACTCAAGGTACTGGGTCTCGCTCGGGTAAGGAATGTAATCTTGCGCCAACATCAAGGTCATCACTTCGCTATCGCTGAATTCGGGCTTCCTGCCCGGCTTGCCTTGGAGCAGCTTCAACCCTTCCGCTTGATACCAATCGTCCACGAGAACATAAATGATGGTCAAAAGATCAGAAATGGTTATACTTGTCATCGGGAATGTCCTTTCAAGATTTGGTTTCGCAACTTTATCTTGAGGGCATTCCCTCTTTTCGTCAATAACTTTTCGATTTCACATCAGACGTAATTTATTATCTCCTTTCAATCCAGGTGGTGTACGACTTTCACTAGAACGAAAGTGGCACCGGTTGAATCGCCATGGATATCCACTTTTTTATCGAAATGGCGGCGGTCGAGCAGCGTTCGGGTATATTGGGGGGTTGTCGCGTTTGGCCTGATCGGATAAGATACCTTTGTGAAATTTGTTATAAGGGAGAGGAGTGTCCATGAACTGGAAAAAGATTGTCCCGCTTATCGCTGTTACCGCACTTACCTTTTTATCGTCGTGCAATCTCCAGACCTCCGCGCCTGCGTCGGAAGGTGCAGTAGCTTCGGCAGTTGCACAGACGCTGAATGCCCAGCCGGGATCCATTGCGTCCGTCACCTCGACCAGTGCCGCGCAGCAACCGACTGCCCTTCCTCCGCTGACAGCCACTCTTACGGCTGGCAAGCCGAATTTGCAGTTCAACCCATCGCTCATCGCTAAACCTCCGGTTATCATCCTTCCCGTTGCAAATACAACCTGCAATAAAATGACCTTGTACGTAAACCCCTCCCTGGCAACTGGTTCTACATGTAAAAACGTACCTGAAGATCAGGGGCCGGGTAATCCGCCTATCTATGCTGATCAACTTGCTCTGCAGGGTTATATTCTAGCGGACCGTTACTTTGCTCCCCACATCGACGTTTTCAATGTTCAAAGTTTGCAGCAAGCTATTCCGGACATCATGAATTTGAGACTTCCCGCCCTGCAGTCACTGATCAATGGGACGGCTCCGGGCACGACGGAGTTGCCCCTTCTGCCAGTATTCGAAGCTGCACAGGAATTCTATGCCCAGTACCAGGTGGTCCCATTCGGAAATGGCAGCGGTATCCGTTATCTTACAGAATATGCCCAGTTCTATGATCCGATCAACAATCATGATATGTTCTATTCTTACCAGGGGCTGACAAGCGACGGAAAATATTGGATTTCTGCCATCCTCCCAATGTCCAATCCGATCCTGCCAGATAATGGGAATAACCCGCCAAATGGGCAGAGCTGGGATGCGTTCGGAAAATCTTTCAGCACTTACATTGCCGATATAACCGGCAAGCTGAACTCCAAGGCCGAGGCGAGTTTTACTCCAACTCTTTCTACTCTGGATGCCATGATGTCTAGCATCACCATCAAGCCGTGACAACTTGCTGGTAGTTAATTCGGAGCGAGAGAATATTAATCTCGGGCGCTGCGGGTTGGATGACTTTTCACTTTGCGCTTGGGAAGCGTAATGAGAACAACTTATGGATTGCAGAGCTCGAAAATGAGCCATCCGAGTTATTG
Source organism: uncultured Chloroflexia bacterium (assembly GCA_963753465.1). Classification (GTDB taxonomy): domain Bacteria; phylum Chloroflexota; class Anaerolineae; order Anaerolineales; family Villigracilaceae; genus UBA877. Next base: position 406,364 of record CAVWCJ010000005.1, on the reverse strand, counting down.
CTCGAATGAAGTGTCGGGCATTGAATCAGGGCCTAATCGAATGCACAGGAACTCCTGAGACCGAACACCCCTGCAAGTGTAGATGGCATCAGATTTGGTAGCTATAGAAATGGATTTATACTCTTTAAAAAATGTCTAAAGGAGAAAAATGTTGAAAAAGCTTTTACCTCTCACAATCCTTTTGTTTCTGGTACCAATAATTGGTATTTCCTGCAGCCTCAGTACAGCGGGGATGCATTTCGGATCTACAGACACTTCAACCGCGACAAACACAGCAATTCCAACAAGCACGCCCTCGTTGACCCCCACGTTCCCGGTCACATCTACGAATACGGCAACGCCGATCCCGATGGATTCCTCAACCCCGCCTTCGGACCCTGTAGGCGTAGTAAAGTATTATGGATTTACTCAAAATTCGGATGATGAAAAAAATTGCGCTACGGCCTGCCAATCATTCCAAAACCTCAACCTTAACATGATCGTACGCATTTATGAGAATGGTTCATTTTTGGTAGTCCTTATTCAAGACCCGTCAACGGACCCAGGCGATCAGGCAAAGTTAGACCAAAATGATATGGTGGCAAATATGCTCGTTCAACTGTATCCGTTCGATATAGTGAATGACGTGATGACCGCGATCGGCAATCATGATAACGAATTGGGGTCTTTCGGCAATTACGATTGGTCCTTGCAATTAGGAACTGTGTCAGTAAACGATAAATCGGCGTATGTTGTCGAGGTTAGGATTGCCCCGAAATAGCCAGAATCAGTTCAGATGGGCGAATATCTTACCATTGGATCCTTGTTCGAAAACAATGCGGTAAAATAAGTTTTTCGCCCAACCGCAACTGATGGCTGACCACCGCCAAGCAGACGAAATTAGCATACAGATCGAGACCAGTTAACGACTGTAAAATTCGGCGTTCCAATTTTGATGTGGTTGATAGATTGGCAAAACCAATGGTTGCCTGTGCTCGCCATATTGGACTCGCTCACCTTTTGACTCGCCAGGCTGACACGATCGTTCCCGGCCGGACCAATAAACTCCAAATTACTATAGCGCGTTGATTGGCAATGAAATCTAGGCGATCGACTGTTCTCGTCGTCGACCTACCCATGATTTTAACCCGTGTTTCTTCATGTCTGATCCATGAAATATCTCATTAATTTACGTACATTTCTTAATCCGTACCGAAGCCGCCTTATCCTCAGCCTGGCTCTTCTGTTGTCCACCACGGGGTTGTCGCTGGCAGTGCCACAAATCCTCCAGCAAGTGATCGACGATGGTTTGAAAGTTGGGGCAAGCGCTTTTCTAATCCGCTCGGCGCTGCTCCTTCTCGGGATCGGCATCCTGACCGCTTCCTTGAACTTGGGGCAGCGTTACCTGACAGAGTGGATATCCGCCCATGTGGGTTATGACCTGCGCAACAGCATGTACGACCGTATCCAGTATCTGCCTTTTTCTTATCATGACCACACCACAACCGGACAGCTCATCAACCGCTGTATCGAGGACGTGCGTTCTGTTCAGTCCTTCGCAGGTGAGAGCATAGTCGAGATTGTCCAATTAGGGATTGTCGCAATTGGTGTAGTAACAATCCTTATTCTACGCAACCCGGGCCTGGCTCTCATCTGCTTGCTGCCCCTCATCCCGATGGTGATGATGACCACCGACTTCGGCAACCGCATCACCCGCCTTTTCTACAACGTGGATAACACCCTGGGGGACTTATCTGCCCGTTTGCAGGAAAACGTAACTGGGGTTCAGGTGGTGCGTGCCTTCGCTCGGGAGGCACACGAGATCGCCCAATTTGATGAAATCAACCGTGACTATTTCAAATCCCGCATCGAGGTCAACCGTGAGTGGGCTAAAGTCATGCCTACGACCTCGTTGCTGATCACCATGGGTACCATCCTGATCCTAATGGTTGGGGGACCACTGGTCCTGCAGGGACACATGACAGTCGGCGAGCTGGTTGCATTCAATGCCTACCTGTTAATGCTTTCCTCCCCCGTCCAACAGCTTTCATGGTTGGTAAATACTACTGGAGAGGCAGAGGCTGGCGCGCAGCGGATTCTTGAAATCCTGGATCACGAGCCGGAGATACGATCCCCTGCCGGTGCAACGAAATTGGGTCCCCTGCTGGGTCATGTCGAATTCCGATCTGCCTCGCTGCGGTACCGGGACGAAAAGATCGACGCTTTAGCGGATATCGACCTGGCTGTCGAACCAAACCAGCTGGTTGCTTTGATCGGACAAACCGGCTCGGGCAAGACATCCCTCGTTAATTTGATCCCGCGTTTCTATGACGTGACCGATGGAGCAGTTTTAGTGGATGGGCTGGATGTTCGTTATGCAGACCTGGATTCTTTAAGGCGGCAGATCGGCATTGTTCTGCAGACCTCCCTACTTTTCTCAGCTACCATCAAGGAGAATATCGCTTACGGGCGCTCGGACGCATTGGATGAGGAAATCTTTGCTGCTGCTAAAGCCGCCCAGGCCCATGATTTTATTATAAAATTTTCCGAAGGGTACGAGACACTGGTCGGAGAGCGCGGCGTGACGCTCTCTGGAGGCCAGCGCCAGCGCATCGCGATCGCGCGAGCACTTCTGATGGATCCGCGCATTCTTATCCTGGACGATTCGACTTCTTCGGTTGACACGCAGACGGAGAAGCTCATCCAAGGGGCGTTGGACCGCCTCACGGAAGGCCGCACAACGTTCGTGATCGCCCACCGCCTGGCCACAGTACGTCGAGCAGACCTGATCCTGGTCATGGAAAACGGTCGCATCATCCAGCGCGGCAAACACGTCGAACTCCTGGCACGGGGCGGGTTGTACCGGGAGATTTATGACCTGCAGCTATCCCAACCAGGTACTTACCTGGAAGAAGCCCAGGCAGAATTTCCAACCCCCGAGGAAATTCTTGAAGAACGGCCATCAGACCGCTCGCTTCCTGACTAGCCGGCCTTTTTCGCATCGAAAAGAGAGAAATGGCATCCACGATCGTTCCCCCTCTTTATGTTACCCAATCTGAAGAACTATATGATCAGGGCGTTAACCTGAAAAACGCATCCCGGCTGGCTACCTTTCTTCATCCGTACATCGCTCGGTTAATCCTGGCTTCCTTCCTTATGCTGTGCGCGTCCGCTGCGTCAGTGGCTGGGCCATACCTGGTCGGCTACGCTATTGATAATGGCCTGGGTGCCGGGGATAGCTTTATCCTTAGAAATACAATCCTGGCCTACCTTGGAGTTTCCGTAATCACATGGGTGTGTACTTATTACCGGGTCAACATCATGACCCGGGTTGCGATGGGAATCATTTACGATCTGCGCAAAAGCCTGTTCGAACATCTTCAAAAGCTTTCGCTCGGCTTTTACAGCCGCTATTCGGTCGGCCGGGTCATCACTCGAGCGATCAATGACGTCGAGACATTGCGAGATTTTCTCACCTGGGCTGTGCTGGCAATCACCCGAGATATTTTCACACTGGTGTTGATCATCTTTGTCATGCTGGAAATGGATGTGCGCCTGGCACTGCTCACCTTCAGCGTCCTGCCAATTATGGTGCTTATTACAGTGGTCCTTCGGCGCGCCTCACGAGTCGCATATCGCAAAGTCAGGGCAGCCATTTCTTGGGTGAACTCTGTTCTTGCCGAGAATGTAAATGGCGTTCGCGTTGTACAGGCATTTTCACGACAAAAACAAAACTACGAACACTTCCGGGATTACGTCAATCGTTACTACCTCGAGCGGGCCATTGCTACCGCCAAAATCTCTACACTTTTCAGCCCCAGTGTGGATCTGCTCGGGGCGATCGCAACCGGTCTGGTCGTCTGGCTTGGTGGCACGGCTGTGCTCGGCGCCAAAATCAGTGCCGGCGTGCTGGTGGCATTTATCCTTTATATAGACCGCTTCTTCGATCCTATTCGTGACCTTAGCCGGCGCTACGATGCGATGCAGTCTACGTTGATCGGCTGGGAGCGCATCATGGGGCTTTTGGGCACTCCGGTCGATATTCAGGATGCGCCGGACGCTTCCGCGGTACCCATGCTCCGCGGCAAGGTGGATCTTGAGCATGTCTCTTTTCACTATTCAGACGATCCAGCCTCCGTCTTGGAAGATATCGACCTGCATGTTGACCCCGGCGAAACTATCGCCCTGGTTGGTGAAACCGGCGCCGGGAAGACGACCCTCGTCAAATTGCTGTCCCGCTTTTATGACCCTACAGCTGGTCGCATCTGCGTCGATGCCTATGATTTGCGCAGAATAACCCAGGCTTCCCTGCGTGCCCAGATGGGAGTCGTCCTTCAAGACCCCTTTCTGTTTAATGGAACAGTTGCAGACAATATCCGCTTTGGCCGGCTGGAGGCAAGCCGGGCAGAAATCGAAGCTGCAGCAAAAGCAGTTGGAGCACATGAGTTCATTACCCGCCTGCGCAGCGGGTACGAGACTTCTGTTGAAGAAGGCGGCGTCATGCTCTCGGTTGGACAGCGGCAGCTGCTGTCATTCGCCCGCGCCTTGCTGGCAGATCCGCGCATTTTGATTTTGGATGAAGCCACATCCTCTGTCGATACGCAAACGGAACAGCTCATTCAGAAGGCCCTGGCACGACTGTTGAGAGGGCGGACCTCCTTTGTAATCGCGCACCGCCTTTCCACGATCACCAATGCCGATCGTATTGTGGTCATCCACGACGGCCGAATTGTCGAACAAGGCGGCCACAAAGAACTGCTTTCGAAAAAAGGGGTGTACTACCAGCTTTACCGGACCGGTTTCCAAGATGAATGAACCTGCTTGGCCATACTGTCCTTGAATGCCAGGATGGATAATTCTAAAACCGCCGGGAAAAAGGTGCGAAGGGCGGTTGTTGTGATGATCGTACGATTATAAACGCTCCAACCAAAAAGACTTGGCTTTTTCATCGCCAAGTCTTTTTGGTTCAATTGATCGCCTGTTCCTCGAAGATCAAAATGGTTTGGATCAAGCAGAAATCAGCTTCTCCGCGTTCGCACGCTCAGGGCAAAGGCTGCCAATGCATACATGGCAACAGCCAGGATCAAACAGGCCAAGATGCTGTTGCCAATCGCCTTAGCATCCCAACCGGTATTAAGCAAAGCGCGCATGGCCTCCATTACATAGGTAATGGGATTGATCCTGGCCGCAACCTCGAGCCATCCGGAAAGCAGGGACAGTGGGACGAATGTCGGCGCCAGAAAAGTTAATGGGAAGAAAAGGAAGGAAGCCCCTTGTGTTGCAGCGGCGCTCCCACTCCCCAGGGCAGCTGAAACTGTAAAACCAGCGAACCCAATCCCCAGCAAGATCCCCAAACCGATCACCGCAAGCAGACCCAGAAATCCAGTGGCGGATTTAAGCCCCAACAGCAAACCGACGGAGACCACGATCGCCGCCTGGATCCCCAGGATAACCGCACCAGCCAGGATCGGGGCGAGCAGCAGCGCTGCACGCCTGACCGGGGTCAGGAGGAGTTTATCAAAATAACCTCGTTCGATGTCACGCACCAGATTTTGGGCAGCGATGCCGGATCCGGACAAGGATCCGCTCACGATGGAAAGCGGCAGGATAAAGCCAAGGTAACTGCCGTTAATTCCTGGGATGAAACCCGCCGCCTTCCCCAGCGTCGACTGGTAGATGACCAGGAAGAAAATACTGATGGCGAGTGGAGGCAAAAGAGCCTCCGGTGTCCGTGAGAGCGTGGTCAGAGAACGGATGACCAGGAGGAAGATATGCACTGGGAGGGAAAGTACCTGGCTCCTATCCTGAGGTTTTACTGCAATATTAATTGTATTTTCTTTAAAAGTTTCTGCTTCCATAGCTTAATTTGCCTCCACCCGTTTGCGGGATCGAGATGATTTCGTTTGAATTACTTCGGATGCGACAAGCCGCTGTCCAGTCACCTTCAAGAATACGTCGTCGAGGGTCGGCTGAGTCAGGGTCAGTGAGATGGGTGCCAAACCCGCGCCCTGAAGCTGGTTGACCACAAGCGGAATTGACCCGGCTGCCTTGCTCAGATAAAGCCGGACCATATCCCGGTCCAATTGGATCCTCTCACCCATTCGCTCAAGAGTACGCAGGCCTTTTTCTGCAACTTCTGGGCTGTCAAAGACCAGGTTAATCGACTCCTCGCCCATGGCTGCTTTAAGTTTGGCTGGGGTCCCTTCGGCGACGATTTTTCCTTCGACAATGATCGCCACGGTATCAGCCAACTCGTCTGCTTCTTCCAGGTACTGGGTCGTCAGGAAGATGGTGATCCCCAGCTCGCGGTTTAGCCGGCGGACTTCCCGCCAGATATCCCGACGGCTCGCCGGGTCAAGCCCGGTAGTAGGCTCATCCAGAAAAAGGATCTTGGGTTGATGCACAAGAGCCATGGCCAGGTCCAACCTGCGGCGCATCCCGCCGCTGTAAGTGCCTGCCCGGCGATCACTTGCGTCGGACAATTGGACCAATTCCAGTAATTCATGGGCGCGAACAGTTGCTTCCGCCTTGGTGGCACCGAACAGCCGCCCTTGCAGGACGAGCAGCTCCATGGATTTCATCAAGGGATCGATGCCCACATCCTGAAGGGCCACACCAGCCACATGCCTTACATCGGTAGCCTGGCTGATCACATCAAAGCCTCCGATCGTAACCCGGCCGGAGGTCGGGAGTGCCAGCGTGGTCAATATTTTTATCGTAGTACTTTTCCCCGCGCCATTTGGCCCGAGGAAGCCGAAGATCCGCCCTGCCTCCACCCGGAAATTGATTCCCTGGACGGCTTTCACATTTCCGGGATAATATTTGACCAGATCTTCAACAACAATTTCTCGATCACTCATAAAAAACTCCTTTTGTTCATTTCACTATTTTTATATATACCAATTATAACCCAAAATGTCTATTTAATCAAGACAATACATGTGCAAAACATATACAACACGTAGAGAAACTGCGGGTGCTCGATTAGCAGCTCCCCGGGCAGGGCGAAGGGATCGTGCGGAAAGAAAAACCTACAGCAGATATCGCCTGACCCCCAGTATTCCACTCCTAAATAGCTGCACTACCGATATTTTTCGTTTGCAATAGATACCTGGCCGTTTAAAAACCCTCAACAGATCCCTATTGCCTTCTCAGGCGACAAGCAAATATCAAGTACAATATCCAACGAGCAGCCCCCTGTTTCAGTGTGCCAGAGTTTTCAGTCGATCTTCTCATGAAACAGGCAATTCCGCGCTTAATTAATTCTTTTCCGACGGAGGACACCATGTTCCGAAACTCGCCCAACCAAGCCAATCTTCTCTCCCCATCCCAGATACAGACCATGAAACAGGCGAACCAGTTCGTGGCAAATGGACAGCCTGGCCAGGCTGCGCCGCTTTTCGCAAAATTGGCGAGTGAGATGGAGCTTGCGAATCATCCTCGGCGCGCTGCCAACCTGCATGCCCAGGCGGCTCATACCTATGCAGACAGCCAAAACGAGCCGGCTGCGTTAACCCACGCCAGTGCAGCTTTGACCCTCTTCCTTCAATTCCAGATGGTCCAACGGACACCAGTCTTCTACGCCAACATAACGCGCAAATTGACAAACAAAGGTATGAAAAGCGCGGTGGAGGCTCTCACAAAGGAATTCGGCCCAAGAGTGGGACTGAACACTGCTCCGGTACCTCCAGCCGCCGGAAAACGTGGCCGCCTGCCAACAAACTGCCCTAAGTGCGGAGGCCCGATCCATGGCACTGATGCCAATTGGGTTGACGCGAACACTGTTGAATGCGATTACTGCGGGGTATTGATCCGGGCGGAATAATTCTTTCATGCACAATTAAAATAATCCCCGGTCACCTGTATCACCGTCACTGACAGCAGAAGAGGATGGGTTCGTAGAGGAGATGTCTTGGGTGGCGTCGTCCACGATTAATCCAGGGAGCCTTTAGCTCTGGTTTCTGGCATTGGATGGGATTTTTACACTATACAGGTCCTTCGCTCTCAGGCAAATGGATGCCAGATCAGTGAAAGGATGATGGCCAACATGGTCATGACCGCGCCGAATGCCGTAAACACGAAGCTGATTTCAAGGACTTCATGTTTTATGATCAAGTACGTGGGCAGACTCTGGAAAACACTTTCAAGTTCATTGGCGCTTGAAGCCAAATGATAGGTTCCACCAGTCATGGCAGCCACCTGCTTCAAAGTTGTTTCATCTAGGCCAAGCTGGAAACCCCCTCCCCGACCAAATCCACCGCCATTGAACCCGCCGAGGCCAAATCCTCCCTCACCAAAAGGACTTTGGGACGCATCGGGTCCGCCAACTGTTCCAAAACCAATGGTGTAGATCCGGACTCCCCGATCCACAGCCTGTTGGGCTGCATCTAAAGGCGCTGGACCGGCATTGCTGTCCCCGTCGGTCAACAAGACGATGATGTCGGGTGCGTAGTCACCTTTTGGTACGGGGGTTGGCTCCACACCGGGTTGCGAATCGGTGATGCTGGGGGCAACATTTTTATCGACCTGTGCGATCGCATCCAGTGCTTTTAGGATACCGCTGCCAATCGCTGTCCTGCGCCCAACAGTTAGACTCTCCAGAGCGGCTTGCAGGGCCTCCTGGTCCGTTGTAGCGGGCTGGATGATTTCGGCGAAACCGGAAAATGCAACCAGGCCAATTTGGGTGTTGGACTTTTGATGTTGGATAAATGAAAACGCCGCGTCTTCAGCCGCCTGGAGGCGGCTGGGCTGGATATCCCTCGAGCGCATGCTGCCCGACACATCAATGGCAAGGATGATGGTCGTCTGGTTTGTAGGAACACTCGCCACGGCGACGGGTCGGCTAAGAGCAAGGATCAAGCCAGCAAGACCGAGAAGAAACAAGGCAATCGGCAGGTGACGCCGCAGGCGCGAATGTTGGGGAATTGCAGCACGTACAAGGGCCAGGCTGGAATAACGGACAGCAAAGCGCCGTCTGCGCAGCATCCAAATATACACGGCGATGATTATGGGAATTAATCCCAGCAGGAACAGGAATCCGGGCCAGAGAAAGTCCATTTGTACCTCTAATGTGCCTCCAGCATTTTAACTTTTCAATCAGGGGATGCGGCCAAACCACAGAAGAGAAAATATACCGCCGATCAACATCACGATCACACTGGCTCCCGCAAAAAGGGAGGTGAGTTCGGTTTTCTCAGGTTTGCTTACCATTTGAGTATAAAGGTTAGTGTAAATCTTTTGCAGGTCTTGTTCACTCCGGGCGTTGTAATAAGTTCCGCCAGTGATCTGCGCTATCTGCTGCAGGGTCGCTTCATCAAGCTGGGTATGAAGTGAAAAACCGTTGATATGAACTGTCGTTCCAACGGGTGTACCGATACCAACCGTGTAGATGCGTACGCCGCGATCTGCAGCGGCTTGGGCTGCGGCGAGGGGATCGGGAGCTTCATTGTTTTCGCCGTCGGAGAGCAGGATAATCACTCCAGGTGTATATGTTCCATGCGGTACGGGTGTGGGAGTTGGCGTGGGTGTCAACAAAAGATTGCTGTATATTTCCGATGGCGCCGCGCCTCCATTTGCAACAGCGATTGCATTGAGCGAAGCAAGAATTCCCTGGGCCACTGAAGTGCCTCTTTGCGGAGCCAGGCGGCCAATTGCAGCAAGGACAGAACTTGGATCATTGGTTGGCACCTGAATTGAGATGCCATTATCGCTGAAAGCGACGACGCCTATTTGCACGTAAAGGGGCTGATGTTTAACAAAGCCTTCAGCGGCAGTTTTCGCAGCATCCATCCGGGTGGGCTTCATATCATCAGCTGCCATGCTGCCCGATATGTCAAACGCCAGAATGACCGTCCCTTCCTGCTTGGGCAGTACCACCACCGCCTGTGGCCGGGCAAGAGCAATCGCCAGTATCGTAAGACCGAGTAAAAATAGCACCTGCGGGATATGCCGGCGCAGGCCAGGCTGGCGTCCCCTGGCTTCCAAACCCAGGGTTCCGAAGTTGGCAGCCAATCGCTGCCGCCGCCGCTGAATTGAGACATATACCCCGACTAATACCGGGATCAAGAGTAAAGAGAAAAGCATCCAGGGCCAAATGAAGGACATATTGAAACCCGACCTACTTTCTACGCAGCTGCCGCAGTGTAGCAAAGCGGATGATTGCCCGAACTAAATCGTCCTCTGTGGATAATGAAAGCACATCCACCCCGGCATGTTTGAACGCCTGGTCAAGTTTGGCTTCACGTAACTGCGATGCATCTTCGAAGCGCCGACGGAACTTTCGGTCGTGGGTGTCGACGTAGATTTGTTCGCCGGTTTCCGCATCTTCCATGACGATCATGCCGATATCCGGAAGTTCCACTTCACGTGGATCCCATAATCGTACGGCGATAACTTCATGGCGCCGGCTAAGCAAATTGAGAGCCTGTTCCCACCCAGGTGCACAGATAAAATCCGAGATTACAAATATCAACGACCGCCTTTTTATACTATTCAACCCGCCCTCAAGGAGGGGCGCCAGGTCAGTGAACGGTGCGCGAGCCAATTGCGGCTGCTTAAGCATGTCATTTATAAGAAGCAGCACCTGGTTACGACCGCCCCGGGCAGGGATAATTCTTTCGATTCGGCTACCATAAAACATTGCGCCAACTCGGTTCCCGTGGCGGGTTAAGAGCCTGGCAAGCGTGGTGACAAAATCGATGAGTACAGTACGCTTGAGGCTCTGAACTGTGCCAAAGTCAATCGAGGGACTGAGGTCGAGTAAAAACCAGGCAGTGATCTCCCGGTCTTCAACGTATTGGCGGACATACGGTGTATTCATCCGAGCGGTGACATTCCAGTCAATATAGCGGATATCATCCGGGGGCTGATATTCCCTTAAATCGGCAAAATCGACGCCGTATCCATAGAACAGGGTGCGGTAATCACCCTGCAGCAGTCCGTCAAGGCGGCGAATAACACGCCAGTCGAGGCGCTGTAAGATCCGTTCAGGCGTTGATACGTTCGTTTGAGTGTTCATGCAGGGGCACGACCGGAATAGGAATACGGTCAAGGATCTTTTTCAACAGATCATCGCTGGTTACATTATCTGAAAGAGCTTCGTACGTAAGAACCAGACGATGGCGGATCACATCCAGAACCATATCCAACACGTCCTGGGGCAGTACATAATCACGCCCGCGTACGTAAGCGAGCGCCCGTCCGGTCAGGATCAGGTTGATCGAAGCCCGTGGACTGGCCCCAAACATGATATAGGGTTCCAATTCCTTCAGGCCAACCTCTTTAGGACTACGGGTAGCCGTTACTATTCGTACTGCAAACTCAATAAGCGCCGGATCCACGAATACCTTATCCGCCTGCTGTTGCAGGCTGATCAGCTGTTTGGTGGTTAACACTTTTTGAACGGCTTGCAACACTCCCGTCATCCGCTCGACAATGACGAATTCTTCAGTTGCGTTCGGATAGCCGATAAGCACCTTGAGCATGAACCGATCTACCTGGGCTTCCGGTAAGGCATATGTACCTTCAGTTTCAATGGGATTTTGAGTAGCCAGGACAAGAAATGGATCAGGTACTTTGAAACTCTCGCGGCCAATTGTTACCTGCCGCTCCTGCATGACCTCGAGCAGAGCACTCTGGACTTTTGCCGGAGCACGGTTGATTTCGTCTGCCAGAAGCAGGTTGGTGAACACCGGACCGAGCGAAGTGTTGAACTCACCCGTTTTTTGATTGTAAATGCGCGTGCCGATTAAATCAGCCGGAACAAGGTCTGGGGTGAATTGGATGCGCTTGAATTCTCCGCCGATGGATTCGGCCAGGGTCTTGATGGCCATCGTTTTTGCCAGGCCGGGCACCCCTTCAACAAGGATATGGCCACGCGCCAAAAGAGCAACAACCAGCTGTTCCAACAAATGGTCCTGACCAACAATTACTTTTTTGACTTCGTACAATACTCGCTCCATCGGCAAGCCGGTTTCGGGATTTGAAGTTTTATCCATTGAACTCTCCATCAAGAAATATTTTTATTCCCAGCACTAAGATCGGGCTGTGTTTCTGGGGGTCAATCAGGTGGCAGACCTGCCGCGGAAGCCGCCGTATTGATCGGAACGGCAAAGCCGATGCCGATGAAGACGTCCTGTTCGGTTGGATTCGCGATGCCCTCAATAATGCCGATCACTTCACCGTCCCGATTGAGAAGCGGACCGCCCGAATTCCCCGGATTTACGGCGGCATCGATTTGAATTAATCCCTTAATGGTTTGACTGCTATTTGGTGGCTGAAAGGTGCGGTCGAAGCCGGAGATCACACCTGCGCTCATCGAGCTGTACAGGCCAAACGGGTTGCCCACCACATACGCCTCATCCCCGACTCGCATTGCATTTGGATTTCCCAGAACGGCAGGAACGAGCTGGGCTGGTGGATTGTCCGCGCGAAGAACAGCGATATCATTTTCGGGTTGCTTCACCGTTACCTGTGCGCTTGACTGGGAACCATCCGCGAATACAACCTGTATTTTCGCGGAATTGGAGACGACGTGCAAGCTGGTCAGGATATCCCCACTTTGATCGATAATGACGCCGCTCCCCAAGCTCCCCTGGTCATTTCCGCTTGCGTCTTGCCCCTGTGTTTCGATAAGAACAATTGAAGGTTGAATGATCTGGTAAACCAAATCAGAATATGCCGGGGCGGGCGTGGCCGAAGCAAGGACCTGATTGACAGTGTTTTTCACATCCTGGTTATTCAATGGAGGCGTTGCCGGAGCAAAGACATTGTACAACACCAGGGCAATAAAGGCCGCGGCAATGCCGGCGACAAATGGGATCAATCTCTTCGCTGCATTTAGAAAACGATGAAACCATTTCCTCCATCGCTGTGTATTTAATTCAGGGGAGGTGTTCATTATAATTTATTCACTTGGTTTTTAAAATATATCGCATTGCCTCAAATAAAATCTTACTATTGAGAATATCGTTGCCTCAAAAAGGATGTTACTCTACGGCAGACGCATTTGCAATGCCGGAGGAAAACATGATGAGTCAACGAAGTAAGCGAGAGCTGCTCGAAGAGATTCGTCCACGCTATCTAAAGGCAAAGAAATCCGAGAAGAAGATAATCTTGGATGAGTTTGTGGCGGCGACGGACTATCATCGCAAGTATGCCACCCGGCTTCTGAAACATGGTCGACCACGGTGCAGTGGCAAAAAGCATGGTCTTCCGAAAATCTATCGAGGCGAAGTGGTGGTGGCCCTGGAGCAGATCTGGGAGGTGTGCGGACGGATTTGCTCGAAGCGACTGCATCCTTTTCTGCCGGAGATGGTGAAAGTGCTGGAACGCTGTAGCGAACTTCATCTGGCTCCAGAGACGAAAACGCTCTTGCTGCAAATGAGCCGTTCAACCATGGATCGCTGTCTGGGCCCGGCCCGCTTTGAGCATCCGCATGGTCTGAGCACCACCAAGCCCGGCAGCTTGCTCAAGAAGGCCATCCCGGTGCGCACCTACACTCCCTGGGACGAAGATCATCCTGGATTCCTCGAAATTGACCTGGTAGCGCACTGCGGGGAGACCACCGAAGGCCAATATATCAACACTTTGACCTGTGTGGACCTCTCCACCGGCTGGATTGAATGCCTGGCTGTGCGCCAGCGCACCCAGCAGGCCGTTTTCGAAGCCATCCAGACCATGCGTTCCCAACTGCCTTTCCTTTTGCTCGGCCTCGACTCCGACAACGGCGGCGAGTTTATTAACGACTTGCTCTATCGCTACTGCCTTTCCGAAAAGATCACCTTCACCCGCTCGCGGCCTTACCAGAAGAACGACCAGGCCCATGTCGAGCAGAAAAACTGGTCCGTTGTCCGTCGCCTCATCGGGTACGACCGCTTCGAAACCGAAGCGGAATTCCTGCTCTTACAAAGCATCTACGCAGACCTGCGTCTCTACACCAACTTCTTCCAGCCTGTTTTGAAATTGGTCTCGAAACAACACATAGACAAAAAACTCCTCAAAAGATATGATCAAGCCGCTACTCCTTTCCAGCGGATCCTGGCCAGCGAAGATATTCCCCTCCAGACCAAGGCCCATTTGACCAACTTGTATGTCCAGCTCAATCCTGTCCGATTGCGAGCTGCAATCGATGTAAAAGTAGCCAACCTTTGGAAAATCTCACGGTAACATTCCGCTTTGAAGCAACGATACCCTGATAGTTACATTTCGCTTTGAGGCATTACGTATATAGCTCGGCTCGACGACAGATGTTCTTGCTGCCGGCTGGGAAGGTGATCATTGATTCCAATGAAAACAAATATCGCTCTTGTTATAGCTATTTTCCATTATCAAAATGAGACACGGGTTAATAGATCCTGAGAAAACGTAGTGGATATACTAGTATTTTTATTACATAATTTTCGCTACACTAATATGCCCTCGCCTGACACCAGTCAGCGCTGATCGTTTTGTGCAAAATAAAAATATCCGGCCAAAACGACCGGCCTTGGACATACCATTCACCATTTGCGCCCGCGAAGAGAAAGATTCGCGATTCCGCCCGCTGACCTGCCATAAACCGGCTAACCCCGGCCTCGCCTGAATATAGCGAGCCGGCCCAAACATAGCTGAAACTACACGCTTAAAGTGTGTATTTGTTAACTACTGAGGTTTATATCCTGTCTTCCCCACAACCATATCGATCGCCCGTCGGTATGAATCTCGCTCCTCACCAAAGGCCTTGTCCCGGAATCGATAGTCGTTTTTGTTTATAAATACCTTAAGCTCACCTTTCAAATTCTGTATCTTCCCCCGCTGGTGCTCCAATAGAATGGTGACAGTTTCCCGGCTGGAGATGGATTCAAGGACCATTCGGAAATGAGGTAAGCACAAACCGTCTGATTTTTGAAAGGCCTGGGCAAATTCCCGTTTGTGCAAGGAATCGACCAGAACTGCTATCGAACGTTTTTCGGTTTCTTCTTTTTGCAAGCAAGCTGGACAAGGTTTAGACTGATTAACTTGCCGAACAATCCTTTTCCTTGAATCTTTACTCGATCCAGAATCTTCCGCAATACCTTTCAGTACAGTACCGAGAATATCCTCGTACAAAATCGCAAATCCGAGAGCATCACTTAAACCTCCCTCCAGGGCTAACCTGGCATGTTCCCGGCATAATCCTAGACTTTCGCGAACTTGTTGACGGGAAATTGGGTCCAGGATGCTCTCATAATAGAAAGACTCTATCCCTCGCTCAACACTGTACTGAACCAAATTACACAACGGACATCCCGGTTGGGAACAAAACTCGACAATGGCTTGTGCCGTTTGACTGTCAACCATAGAATAGAGTTTACCATATCCGCCGTAAAACTCCTGCCGTCAGGGTGGGAGTTTCAGCTTTTAGATCCAAGAAATGCAATCCCACATCACCACGGAATCCCTAAAATCTCCTTTCGGCATTCTTGACAAAAAGAATATATGTTCTATAATTGGGATCCATGGAAGAACCATTGGAGCGTCTTAAGATCTTGTCTTCGCAAATGTCTCTCGAGACAGACAATGATTCGCATACAAATGCGAACGGTGATGCGCGCGCATTCCAATCGGACGTGGACAGCTGCAAGGCTGGCCATGTTTTTGTACACCCAGCAGTCATGCCGAACGGCAAACGGATAAAGCTGCTCAAGACTCTTTTGTCCTCTGCCTGCGAACGCGACTGCTATTATTGTCCCTTCCGTGCAGGCAGGGATATGCACCGGGCTACCTTCCAACCTGAAGAATTTGCCCGGCTGTTTGCCTCGCTCGTACAAGGTGGGATAGCAGAGGCCGTCTTCCTGAGTTCGGGAATAATCGGTGGAGGAATACGGACCCAGGACAAGCTGCTGGATACAGCGGACATATTGCGGTCGAAGCTCGGCTTCCGGGGCTACCTCCACCTCAAGATCATGCCGGGGGCAGAGCGGGGTCAAGTCGAGAGGGCAATGCAGCTCGCCGACCGCGTCTCGATCAACCTGGAAGCGCCGAACACGAACAGGCTTAGCAATCTTGCTCCTCACAAACAGTTCTTTGAAGAATTGTTGGAACCGTTGAAGTGGATTCAGGAGATCCGCCAAACGCAACCAGCAGTAAAAGGCTGGAACAACCGCTGGCCATCCAGCGTAACCCAGTTTGTTGCCGGGGGTTCCGGTGAATCAGATCTCGAACTGCTGACCACCACTCAATACCTCTATCACCATCTGGGATTAAAGCGCGCCTATTTCTCCCGGTTCAAACCAATCCCGGATACACCGCTCGAAAACCAAAATCCAATATCACCAATTCGTGAACAACGATTATACCAAGCCTCTTATCTGCTGCGAGACTATGGTTTTGAATACGAGGACCTTCTTTTTGATTCCCAAGGCATGCTGTCAATGAGTCATGATCCAAAAATGGAATGGGCACAAATTCATCTGTCGCAAAATCCAGTTGATATCAATTTGGCTGATCGTAACGTCCTTTTACACATTCCTGGCATCGGCCTCAAAAGGGTTGAGACAATTTTACGCACCCGCCGACAATCCCCTATCCAGGATGTCTCGGCATTAAAAAAATGGGCGTGTCCGTGGAACGCGCCGGACCATTTCTTCTATTTGCTGGCAAGCGAAAAGCGGTCCAGCCAAAGTTGTTTTAAAAACCCCTCGGACCTAAAAATAATATCGTCAATCCCATGATCAACCTTTCCTCCCATTGACCCACACCTGCGATATGAGTAAACTAAGAATAATCAGGAACATATAAACCAAGGAGGAATATATGAAGAAATTCCATTCTGCCCTTATTGTTTTGATAATAGTTTTTTTAATGGGGTGCAATTTACCCCAGGAAAATCCGACTCAATCGTCCAGTGGTGCTGAAACGCAGGCGGCCCTCACTGTCAATGCCGAGCTCACGCTTATCGCCTCTCAAGCTACATCAACTCCGGTTGCTCCTCCTTCAACCCCTACGCCAATCCCAACCAACACATATCAATTAACCAGTACGAATACGCCCCCGCCGTGCAATAAGGCCATGTTTGTTACTGATGTGACTATCCCCGACAACACCGTCGAAACTGCGGGAACGACCTTCACGAAAACCTGGCGCTTGCAAAATATCGGCAGTTGTACCTGGAATTCCACTTACCAGCTTGTGTTCATTTCCGGGGATCAGTTGGGAGTGCCCACCGGTTATGCTCAGCCGCTTACGACCGGATATGTCTCGCCCGGACAGAACGTTGATGTGTCTGCCCCCACCCTAACCGCGCCCATGACCGCGGGAACGTTTACCGGGCGCTGGGGTTTTCGTGAACCCGGCGGGACAATATTTTCAGCATTTATCGTGGTGATCCAGGTACCGGCTGCAGTCACCCATAACCTTACGGTGAATAGTGTCGCCTCCGAAGGTGGTTTTGTTCAATCGGATGGGTATGTTAATCCTTATATGAATGTCGGGGATTCGGCAACGAATTTGGGATTCGAGGCTTTCGTTAGTTTCGACATTTCTGGAATACCCACCAATGCCACCATTACCCAGGTGCAAATGGACCTGACCGGCTACGATACACTTGGAAGTCCATTTACGCATCTCGGTTGTCTCAAGGGGTACCAGCAAAACTATGTAATCCCTCTCGCGGCTGGAGCCTTCGTTGCCTTTCCTGCCCCAACCGGCGAAGATCACGACTGGTGCTCTAGAGCCGATTTAAACTCAACCCAGGCAGATAATGATTTTAAAACCGAACTTCAGGCCAAGCTCGGAGCTTCCAACCGCATCCAATATCGGCTGCAATTCAGCATCGCAACAAACAGCGATGGCATCGCAGATGCCGTCCGCTTTAGTGGGCCGAAACTTATCGTAACTTATACGACCCCCTGAAAATAAACAAATTAAGAAATCCGGAGGCCGAGCCTCCGGATTTCTTAATTTTGGCGTTTCAGTTCATGCCAGGCTCCTGTCCAGGGTGTCCCCAGGCGGTGATGCTGGGTTATTTTTACTTTGCTGAGTTTTTGAGCAATCTGTGCGACAATCCCAGCGATCGAAGCCCAATCATCGCTGAAGAGGGCAAGACGCATTTTTTCGGCCAACTGTCCTGCCCACATCCAATCCATGCGAAAGCGATCAGCCTTGACCCAGTACCCTCGTTTTTCCCAGGCTGCGGTAGAGACATCGATCGTCTCGGCAATCCTCTTCAAGGCGAGGGTGATGAAAGCGGCCAAATCGCGGGCCTCGTCTCCAGCCTCAGATTTCTGTGCAAGCTCGCGCACAGCCAGGGCGACTCCTTTCGCCAGCTGAGTGCGTTCCTTTCCTGCACTTTCTGGATTAATAATCCGGCTCACTGATCCTCGCGGATGGCAGAATGGGCGGATTATACCTTATCCGGGGGAATAACCCGCGCTGTATGCAAATGGTTAACATAAGATACAAGTTTATTGACTTCACTACTCCTTGCGCTTATAATCTTCCAGCATATCCGGGGAAGTGCTGGAATTGGCAGACAGGCATGACTTAGGATCATGTGCCGAAAGGCGTACGGGTTCAAGTCCCGTCTTCCCCACACCTCCTTGAGCACGAATAAGGCAGGAAAAACAAAAAAAAGGATATTAAGTTGAAAATCGAGACCCAACCCCGCGATGATCACCAGGTAACGATTACCGTTGAAGTCGATGACCAACGAATGGAAGGCGCAAAGCATCGCGCCGCCCGTCGCATTTCTGAACGCACAAAAATACCGGGCTTCCGTCCAGGAAAAGTTCCCTACGATGTTGCTCTACGCTATATCGGAGAAGAAAAAATAAATCAAGAAGCGCTAGACCTACTCTTGGACGAGGCGTATCCAGAAATATTGCAGGAAGCCAAAGTCGATCCATCCGGGCCAGGTTCCCTGGAAAAAATCGAAAGTGTCAACCCAGCAAAATTCATTCTAACCGTCCCGCTGATGCCATTGGTAGACCTGGGTGATTATCGGTCAATCCGGCTGCCCTATGATTGGCAGGAACCCAGGGAAGACAAGGTCGACGAGGCGGTTGAAGAATTACGGCGCATGTACAGCAGGACCGAGACCGTTGATCGACCCATCCAGGCCGGTGATTTCGTTATGATCGACCTCAAGGGATCCAAGCCAGAATCAGCAGAGGGTGAAGCACCCATCATCGATCGGCCCGGATATCCGGTGTTCATCCGATCGGATGTCAAGGAAGACGAATGGCCTTTTACTGGTTTTTCCAAGGAACTAGTCGGTTTGAATAAGGATGAGTCAAAATCTTTTTCACATCAATATCCCGAAGATTATAAAGATGAAAGCCTGCTTGGTTTGTTGATTCACTTTGATGTGAATGTCAAGATGATCCGCGGGGCCATTCTGCCCGAAGTGAATGATGATTTCGCCAAGATGGCAGGCCCATTTGAAAACGTGCAGGCGCTGCGCGATGCAGTCCGCGCAAACTTGAGCGCCCAATCCAAGGCTGAATACGACGACCAGTATTTTGTCAAGTTGATGGATAAGATTAAAGAAGGCGCAACCATAAAATACCCTCCACAGTCGATTGATCATGAAGTCGAACATGTCATGGATGATTTAAAAACCAGGCTGGCGGAGCAGGGTCTCGACATGGCGTCTTACTTAAAGACCCGCGAGATGGATCAGGATAAATTTGTGGCAGAGGAGGCGAGACCGATCGCCGTTCGTCGGTTTGAGAGATCCCTGATCATGGATGAAGTTGCCCGCTCGGAGAAAATTGAAATCAACGAAGAAATGCTAAACTCGGTTTTTCAACAAACCTGGGGGGAATTTCGCTCCTCAGATCAATTCAGGCGAGTGATGCGCGGTAAATCCAATCCTCCCAAGCGTTTGCTGGACGCGGTTGCGGTTGAATCGGCTAACCGCGCAATTATCCAACAAACCCTTTCCCGATTAAAGGAAATCGCCACCGGGCAGGCGGTGGAGGACACCTCTGGCAAAGAATCCAAGAAAGAGGTTTCTGTAAAAAAGAAGAAGCCATCCGGAGAAAATGTTAAAAGTGTAAAGTCGAAGACGGCGGCCAAGGCCTCCCCTGCTAAGAAATCCACCCGGAGCAGTCCTGTCAGGAAACCAACCTCAACAACCGCCCCAAAAAGAAAAAAAACATCCTAATCTTATCGTTTCGAGAATGGAGTAAAAATGTCCGTCCCCAATTTTGAAAATGTAATTCCTATGGTCATCGAAACTTCCGGCCGAGGCGAACGCGCTTATGATATATATTCTCTCCTTTTAAAAGAGCGCATCATCTTTGTCGGTTCGCAGATCGATGACCAGGTAGCAAATTTGATCGTCGCCCAGCTGCTCTTCCTCAACCGGGAAGACCCGGACAGAGAAATCCAGATGTACATCAATTCTCCGGGAGGTGTTATCTATTCAGGCCTTGCAATTTATGACACCATGCAGATGGTCCCCAATCCGATCAGTACAGTCGCGGTCGGCGTGACCGCTTCCTTCGGGACCGTATTACTCGCTGCTGGAGCCAAAGGCCGCCGCTACGCCCTGCCGAATTCAACCATCCACCTGCACCAGCCGTTGGGCGGTGCGCAAGGGCAGGCGACTGATATCGAAATCCAGGCCAAGCAGATTCTGCGTTTGAAAACAAGATTAAATGAAATCATGGCGAAACATACCGGTCAGCCAATTGAAATAATTGAAAGAGACACTGATCGTGATTTCTACCTTGAGCCCCAGCAGGCAGTTGAGTATGGTCTTGTGGATCAGATACTGGAAATGCCGGTTAAAAAATAAACCCAGCAGGGGCGACCATCTGGTCGCCCCTCTTTCAGTAAATATAAATAATGCCCATTTTGCCCAATACGATAAAAGCCCTCATCCTGGACATGGACGGCGTTCTATGGACCGGTGATAACCCCATCGGAGATTTGGGTACTATTTTCAAATCCATCGCTCGCTGCGGATTAAATGTTTGTCTTGCAACCAACAACGCGACGCGTACTCCTGAACAATACCTGGTTCGTTTGAAAGAGTTTGGCGTAGACGGCCTCGAGACGTGGCAAATAGTAACCTCAGGGCATGCACTCGCCAGCGAACTTGGAAAACGTTTTCCACAAAAAGGGGAGGTTTATGTCATTGGTGAGGCAGGACTATGTCAGGCTTTGTCAGAAATCGGTTTTAGTGTAATCGATGAGAATAATTGGAGTCCTACACAAAAAATTGTAGCCGTGGCTGTTGGTATGGATCGAAATATCAATTTTTCCAAACTCCGCAGGGCTACTCTTCTGATTCGAGCGAAGGTTCCATTCTATGCCACAAATCCAGACCGCACTTTTCCCACACCGGAAGGACTGATCCCAGGCGCCGGTGCACTTCTTGCAGCCCTTGTGGCAGCCAGCGATGTAGAACCGGTCGTTGTCGGTAAACCCGCACCCTTTATGATCACCCTTGCCCAAGAACGATTACGGACTTCCACTCGACAGACGCTCGTTGTTGGTGATCGATTGGAGACTGACATCGCAGGAGGGCGGGCGGCAGGGTGTCCGGTGGCTTTGGTCCTGTCGGGTGTATCCACGAAGGAAATGGCCGAGGCATGGAACCCATCGCCGGATATCATCGCACCGGATTTAGCCTCCCTTGTCAAATCATGGAATCCCTGATTTACGATTTGGATTATAAGGAGCTTGCCCACCGCCTGAAGACATGGGAGGTGCCAGATTATCGTGCCGAGCAAATCTGGAGAGGGCTTTACAAGAATTTCTGGAGTTCACCCGACCAGTTCACAAACCTACCCGCACTCCTAAAACAAAAATTATCGGTTCAATACAGGTTCGATGTACTCCAGCCAATCAGCACCATGGAATCTTCCGATCAACAGACAGTAAAAACTTTATTTAAACTCCAGGACGGCCAAGCAATCGAGGCCGTCCTGATGCGCTACAATCATCGTCGAACTTTATGTATCTCGACCCAGGTTGGTTGTGCGATGGGCTGTGTTTTTTGCGCCACCGGCCAAATGGGCTTCCACAGGCATCTCAGCAGCGGGGAAATCATCGCCCAGGTAATGTATTATGCTCGCAACCTTCAGATGGAGGGCTTAACAGTAACCAATATCGTTATCATGGGCATGGGAGAGCCTTTTCACAATTACAATAACACAATGGCGGCTGTGGATCGGCTGAATGATCCATCCGGATTTAATTTTGGTGCAAGGCGATTTACAATATCGACCGTAGGATTGGTGCCGATAATCCGCCGCTTCGCTGATGAAAACCGCCAGGTAAATCTTGCAATTTCTCTCCACGCCGCGGATGATCTGCTGCGCAGCTCGATGCTGCCTGTCAACAAGAAATATCCAGTGGAAGAGATCCTTTCAGCCAGTCGTGATTATGTTATGCGGACCGGCAGGCGCATTACCTTTGAGTGGGCTCTGGTACGGGATGTCAACGACACGCCAGAACAGGCGAATCTTCTTGCCAGGAAACTTCAAAACTTGCTTTGTCATGTCAATATCATCCCTCTGAACCCGACCCAGGGGTATGCAGGCCAGGCAACCACGCGCGAGCGGGCAATTGAATTTAAAAAAATACTGGAAGCGTCTGGTGTGCCTTGTACGATCAGGCTCCGGCGGGGTATTGATATTCGGGCCGGATGCGGCCAATTAGCAAGCAGCTCTGCTTATCAATCTTGATGGGTTTGAGATGGAGTGCGGCTCCGAGAACTTTTCCTGAACTTAAGCTGATAAAAATTATTTGTATATTCGCACTCAGGACGCCAAAACAAATTTGATCATACGCCTCGGCTGTCAAAACGGCAACCGACGGAATGGCAAATTGAACCTAAGGGCAATCCGGTCGATAGCGCATTAATAACACCAGGGCGACCCATTCAACCACGGGCCACCCTGGTGTACATTCGCCTGTGCAAAGCTTTTGTCTAAGGATCTATGGCACGCCGATTCTGAGCTGGGTATCCATGCTGGCGCCGTCATACCAGGCGAAGATGTAACTGTCAGTTAACTTGTTGGCAGCCAGTCCAATCATCTCGGCCATACTAGTATAAGCCCCGTTCACCTTCCACCCCACACGCTCAGTAGTGATGATTGGAACAGTTGGATCTGAACCCTGGACAGTTACCGGACCACTGCTGACACCGGCATAGCTCACCTTGGTGCTTCCATTTGCATGCAGAAGGTAGGGGCCATAGGTCGTGGTACCAATGGTCACGGTCACATTGGTGTCGGAGGTACCCACATTGCCGATCCTGAGCTGGGTATCCATGCTGGCGTCATCGTACCAGGCAAAGACATAACTGTTCGCCAACTGGTTGGCGGGCAGTCCAGTCATCTCGGCCATACTGGTATAAGCCCCGTCCACCTTCCACCCCAGACGCTCATCGGCGATGATCGGGACAGTTGGATCTGAACCCTGGACAGTTACCGGACCACTGCTGACACCGGCATAGCTCACCTTGGTGCTTCCATTTGCATGCAGAAGGTAGGGGCCATAGGTCGTGGTACCAATGGTCACGGTCACATTGGTGTCGGAGGTACCCACATTGCCGATCCTGAGCTGGGTATCCATGCTGGCGTCATTGTACCAGGCAAAGACATAATTGTTCGTCAACTGGTTGGCGGGCAGTCCAATGATCTCGGCCATACTGGTATAAGCCCCGTTCACCTTCCACCCCAGACGCTCAGTGACGATGATCGGGACAGTTGGATCTGAACCTTGGACGGTTACCGGACCGCCGTTGACCCCGGTATAGCTGACACTGGTATTATCATTTGCATGCAGAAGGTAGGGCCCATAGGTTGTTGTGCCGATGGTCACGGTCACATTGGTGTCGGAGGTGCCCACATTGCCGATCCTGAGCTGGGTGTCCATGCTGGCGTCATTGTACCAGGTGAAGATATAACTGTTAGTCAGCTGGTTGGCAGGCAGTCCCATCATCTCGGCCATACTGGTGTAGGCACCGTTCACCTTCCATCCCAGACGCTGCGTGGCGATGATAGAAGTGCCATCACTGCTCCCTACCTGCACCGGACCATCGTTGACCCCGGCATACTTTGGGTGCGCTCCCGAACCGGAGGAAATCTCATAAGTTCCCATTTTTACACCCCCAATATAAGAATTAATTAATTTCCCGGGCACGGCTGCAGTAGTAAACGACGAAAACGCTGCACTACTCCCGTCTGAATATACAGTCGACCCTAAGCCGTTTTTGGCGAGCACGTGCCAATAGTAGGTGGTCGCCCGACTCAAACCGCTGATGTCAACGCTGGTTGAGCCTCCAACTCCCGTCCAGGTGGAGCAAGTATTTGTCGTGCTCAAACAATACTTGTAGCTTGACGCGCCTGGGCTGACTCCCCATGATAAAGTCAGGCTGGTGGGCTGTTTGTTTGCACCATTGACGGGCACTGTCTTATTGAATGTACCAAGTGGAAGTTGAATAGAAAAAACACCGCTACCATAGGTACCCGCGTAAAGGATCGACGGTGTCACCGGATTAATTGCAAGGGCATAAACGTAAGTATTCATCAGGCCGGTGTTGATCGGGTTCCAAGTTGCACCCCCGTCCGTACTTTGGAATACACCGCCGCCAGAGGTTCCCGCATAGAGAACAGTTGGTGTTAACGGATCGATTACCAGCGCGCAAACATCGAAATTGGTCAAACCGGTGTTGATTGCGCTCCAGTTCCCTCCGCCGTTTGAGCTCTTGAACACACCGGTGCCACTAGCCGCGTAGAGAGTGGAAGGTGTGTTCGGGTCAATTGCCAGATCAGAAATATAGTTATTCGTCAGGTTGGTATTTACCGCGCTCCAACTCCCACCGCTGGTCGTTGTTTTAAATACGCCACCGCCGCCTGTCCCGACATAGAGGGTGGTTGGTATAGACGGATCAATGGCGATGGCCTGAACGGCGGTGGTGGTCAAACCGGTGTTGACCGCACTCCAGTTCCCCCCGCTATTTATACTTTGGAATACCCCGCTGCTTGTACCAGCATACAAGGTGGAGGTCGTGGTTGGATCAATTACAATTCCCCCGACTGAGCCTCCGGTAAAGCCGGTACCGGATCTTGTCCAAGACCCGCCGCTATCAAAGCTTTTAAATATGGTGCCGCCCGCACCTGTATAAACGGTGGCTGGTGTCGACGGGTCAATCGCAAAGGAGTCAATATTAGTTTCAGCCAGGCCATTATTGAGGGCGCTCCAACTTCCACCACCGTTTGTGCTTTTGAATGCGCCAGTATACTGCGTCCCCGCGTAGACATTAGCCGGTGTCGATGGGTCAACTGCCAAAGCAAAACTATAAGTACCGATGATACCAGTATTGACTGTGCTCCAGCTGGCTCCGCTGGTCGTGCTCTTCAGCACACCACCGCCATTTGTACCTACATAAAGCGTGGAAGGCTTCCTGGGATTGATCACCAGAGCGCGATCATCCATATTCGTCAGACCATTAATAACTGCATTCCAGTTTCCTCCATCGTTTATGCTTTTATAGACTCCAGACCCTGTACCCGCGTAGAGGGTGGAAGGAGTTCCTGGATCGATCGCCAGGCTCCAAACGCCAGAACTTGACAGGCCGGTATTGACTGCGCTCCAGCTCCCCCCGCTGGCTGTATACTGGAACACGCCTCCACTTCCTCCCACATAAAGGGTCGACGGCGTCGAGGGATTAATCGCTAGGGCATTCGTATAAAGATTGGTCAAACCACTATTGAATGGGCTCCAGTTATTCCCGCTATCGATGCTTTTGAACACTCCGGCATTCCAGGTTCCAGCATAAAGCGTGGAGGGCGTCACCGGGTCAATTGCCACGGTCATTACATTGGTATTGGTCAGACCTGTGTTGAACGCACTCCAGCCCTTGCCGCTGTTCGTGCTCTTGAACACCCCGCCAGAGGTTCCAGCGTAAACAGTGGAAGGGGTCACAGGGTTTATTGCCAGTGATCGAATATTTGCACTAGGCAGACCGGAATCGATCACTTTCCAGGTTGTGCCGCTGTCTGTACTCTTGAACACATCAGCAGATACTCCAGCGTAGATAGTGGTGGGGGTCACAGGGTTTATTGCCAGGGTTTCAACCGCACCAAAGGTCATACAGCTGACTGGGCTCCAGCTACTGCTGCCGTCCGTACTTATAAACAATCCGGCGCCATAAGTCCCTGCATAGAGAGTAGATGGTGTTGCCGGATTGATGGCCAATGCAATGATATTTCCGCCTTCCGGGCCGCTGCTTGTCCAAACATTGGTTCCAGCGGAGACAATACCCGCTTGGCTGATGCTTAAAAGGCACAGAACAATAAATAACAAGGCTTTCAAAAATCTACTCTTGTGGAACATAGCATTCTCCTTTTCCCATGGAATTTTTTATCTCAAAGAGGGTTAATCATTAGTAAAGATTCTGCCTTTCAGAACAGGACTTAATCAATAGGTTCCATTTGATAGGCAAGGTATTTAATAGAACATTCTATAAAAAAGACCAAAATCCAGGGAGAATATGTCTCGGAATGTGCCAAAGAGTTCCTATGCTCAAGTCAAAATAAGCTGAGATCAAATCGCACTGGACACCCAGGAGCATCTGCTGAGGAGCAGCTGATAAATTGTCTCCAGGTCCGATCTTCAAACCAGGCGGTGCAGAAATAGCCCAATGAGTTTGCTTAAAGAGGTGTTTCTTGATAACCGGCCTTTCATGCTGCATAGCTGTATGACAATAGGAAGGGGCGCGTTTCTTATTCATCTCCCACGTTATTGCTTCTTGCAATTAACCTCTGGTCTCCCAAAGAATTGGTCCTAAAAGATCCGTAAGCTTTAAGAAAGTTTCCCCGGAAGTACTTTCCCACCGATAAATGCTCTTATTAGTATAGGCAGGTAGGTCGGTAAAGTCAAGTTACATATTTCACGAATCATCAGGCAGCCCCAAGGTGAATTAAATAAAGTTTTAGGAAGGAACAGAAGCGAAACCCGGTTAATGGAATTTATCTGTACGACAACCTGAAACACGGGGGGCTATTTTTTCATGGATGAGTCCTCGTTTCGCTATATAATTGTTCGTCAGGACGCAACTTCATACTCCAGGTTCTGTCCAGAATGTTCTCTGCAATGGAATTCCTGGGATATTCCAGCTTTTTCCTTCATCACCATTACCGGGTTTGAGGTATCATTTAAAAAAATATCCTATTGCTCAGGTGAAATATGACCCAAAACGAAAACGGCACCTGGTTCAACCGACCTCTCATTGAAGCATTTCCGGCATTGACCGGCGAGATGCTGCTTTTTGGCATCACCATTGGTATCGTCGCAATCAGCAGGTTATTCAACCTAGGCGGGCGGGTCCTGAGCCTCGATGAAAACCTGAATGTTTTTTCCTCCTGGCTTTTTTACCAGGGCCAAGGATATCAATACTTTCCTGGGACGCATGGCCCTCTTCAAATTCACCTGATCGCCCTCATTTTTTCCTTATTGGGGGATAGTGATTTTACTGCACGCCTTCCCCAGGCCATCGCCAGCATCCTAACCGTCGTCATCGTTTGGAAATGGCGGCGCTATTTAGGCCAGGCAGGCACGCTGGTTGCTGCAGTCTTTATGCTGATCTCTCCGGTTATGATGTACTATGGTCGCTATGCCCGCGACGAAGCCTTTGTCGGCCTGGTCGCTCTGGTCAGTTTTTATGCTATCCTGCGATACCTCGAGACAGGTAAATCCAGATATCTCTTTTTATTAACAGCTGCCACGGCGCTCAACTTTACCGCCAAGGAAACAGCATTCATTTACTCAGCTCTAATATTATTATTTTTGGCAATTTATTTAATATCACGGATTGCAAAAAGCCCGTGGAAAAATCCAAGTTCATATAATGGTTTCCTAATCGCTTTGGCTATCGGGGTGATTCTTCTATTCGCGGCAGGAGGAGCAGCTTTATCTGCCAGCTCTCGCTCTGCTTCGAATAGCTCCCAAACCATTGGGACATTAATCGGAATATCCTTAATCGGTTTTCTTACAGCGGTAATATTTCTCGTCATCGGCTATGGATGGACCAATCTCCGCTCCTACCGCTCGTTCAATTTGATCATTCTCCTGGGAACGCTTGTCCTTCCACAATTGTCTGCCCTGCCACTAAAAGTATTTGGTTGGGATCCCCTCGATTATCACTTCACCTGGCCGGGTTGGAACATTCAGGCGATCTTTTCGCAAGGACTCGGTCGAGTGTTGCTATTTCTCGTACCCCTGACCATCCTCGCGGTTGTAATCGGCCTTCTTTGGAATAAGAAACTTTGGTTATTGAACGCAGCACTCTTTTATGGAATTTATATTTTATTATTCTCGACAATATTTTCAAACTGGCAGGGTGTACTGACCGGCCTGGTGGGTTCCCTTGGCTACTGGATGCAGCAACAGGCTGTCCAGAAAGGCAACCAGCCCTGGTATTATTATCTCCTGATCCAGATACCAATCTATGAATTTCTTCCTGCTCTGGGCTTTGGTCTGGCAGCATATATCGGATTACGCCAAAAGTCGTCAATGCCCCCCCCTACACCCGCTCCAAAATCCAAGCAAAAAACAGCGGATCCACCGATTGAGCGTCTTACATTTTACTTGCTCTTATGGTGGTCGCTAAGCAGCCTCCTGGTTTACTCAATTGCCGGCGAAAAAATGCCTTGGCTGACTTATCATATCACCCTGCCGATGATCTTATTATCCGGGTGGGGCCTCGGGCAACTTATTGAACACATCGATTGGAAAAAATTCCTGACCGGCCAGGCTGCGACAGCTATTGTCCTGGTCGTCTTATTTATAATCGGCCTTGCGGGCGTCCTGGCAAGTTTTCTGGGTTCAAATCCGCCCTTTCAAGGGAAATCCCTCAATCAGCTTACCAGTTCATCCACTGCAATCTTTTGGATTCTTGTGTCTGGCGGAAGTGCAGCTGGCCTGGTTTATTTAAAAAAATATTGGGAGACGGGTGTCCTGCGCAGGCTAGGAACGATCATATTCTTTGGTTTGCTTGCCTTCCTGACAGCCCGAACCGCCTTTCGCGCAGCTTTTAACAACTACGATTCAGCTTCAGAATTTTTAGCCTATGCGCAGAATATGAGCGGGGTAAAAGAAGTCATGCAACAAATCGATGAGATATCCACTCAAACAGCGGGAGGACACAACATTGTCGTTGCCTATGATCAGGGCGTTTTATACCCATTCAATTGGTATCTGCGTTCCTATCCCAACGCACAAACTTTTGCTCAACCCACAACCGATGTGCTCAATGCGCCTACCGTCATCGTCGATCAGAATAATTTCAATTCAATAAAATCAATCGTCCAGGACAAGTACTATCAATTTAATTATAATCACTTGGCCTGGCCAAATCAGGATTATTTTGCTCTTACATGGCCGCGGATATGGAATGCGATCAGCAATCCATCGATGCGTGCTGCAATCTTCCAAATCTGGTTCAATCGGGATTACACCAAGTATGCCCAGTTAACTGGGAACACCACTTTAACACCTGCCAGTTGGGAACCCTCTTCGAAGATGGAACTTTTTGTCCGCAAAGATGTCGCTACACAACTCTGGGAATACAATATTGGACAGACAGCCCCACAAGTGGTTGATCCTTATAAGCAAAATACGATTACTCTGACTGCAAAGTTAATCATGAATCCCTCTGGACTGGCACAAGGGCAGTTGAATGACCCGCATGGCATCGCTGTCGCTCCGGATGGCAGCATCTTTATTGCCGACACAAACAATAATCGAATAGTTCACCTTAAAGTGGACGGCTCCTTCATCAAAGCATTTGGGAATGTCAGTCTAAGCGCCCAAACTCCAGCCTCTCCGGCAACATTAAACCAACCCTGGGGGATTGCCATATCCCCGGATGGGCAATGGGTGTATGTCACCGACACCTGGAATCACCGCGTCGCAAAATACACAGCGGACGGAACCCCCGTTACCGCATGGGGTCATAGCGCGGAAGGAACATCTCAAGATCCTTTTGGATTATATGGACCACGTGGAATTGCCGTTGATGCAAAAGGAAATGTCCTGGTAGTTGACACGGGGAATAAACGAGTGATCATTTATGATGGGAATGGCCAGTATATTAGTCAGTTTGGCAGCGCAGGCCTGCAGCCAGGACAATTCGATGAGCCCGTCGGAATTGCCTTGGATTCCCAGGGCAACGTGTATATCGCGGATACTTGGAATCAACGGGTTCAAGTTTTTGCGCCTAGTCCGGATGGTAAAACGTATACCCCCCTGCGCCAATGGAATATTTCAGGGTGGTATGGAGATTCGTTGGAAAATAAGCCTTACGTTGCAGTAGACAATAACGAGCATGTCTTTGTAACTGACCCGGAGATGTATCGTGTGCTGGAATTTACAACCCAGGGCGATTTTATCCGCGCCTGGGGTGATTTTGGAACGGACACAGCCAGCTTCGGTCTGGCCTCCTCGATTGCGGTAGACCAGAGTGGAAATGTGGATGTGAGTGATGCAAAAAATAATCGAGTGGCAGTATTTACCCTGCCTTAATCCATCCTGCCTGACAGGTTTATAAAAAAAAATCGCCCAGAATCCCGGTGGTATAATCCTCCTGGCATCATTGAAGATCATGAGGGAACAATTGCATGAAACTGCATGAGTATCAATCGAAACAAATTTTCGCCAGGTATAAAGTGCCAATCCCCAAAGGACATGTGGCGGCTACCGCAACCGAGGCAAAACAAATTGCTGAGGAATTGGGTGGCCGTGTTGTTATTAAATCGCAGGTTTTGGTAGGAGGGCGAGGGAAAGCTGGCGGAATCCGTCTTGCCAAGTCACCTGAGGAGGCCGAAGAAGTCGCCACAAAGATTTTAGGAATGGACATAAAAGGCCTACCAGTTCGGAAAGTCCTTGTTGACGAAGCAGCCAATATCGACCATGAAATCTACCTTGGAATTACAAACGATCGTGCGGCCCGCCGGCCAGTCCTGATGGCATCGGCAGCGGGCGGAGTTGAGATAGAGGAAGTTGCCAAAACGAGTCCTGAGAAGATCATCAAAGTTCATATAGATCCCCTCCTTGGATTGCGCGATTATCAAACCCGAGATGTCGCAATCGGTATTGATCTGCCCCGCGAGCAGTGGAAACAATTTGGAGAAATATGCAGTGCCTTATGGCGTGCCTACCTGGATTGTGACGCCACGCTGGCCGAAATCAATCCTCTCGTTATTACCAAGGAAAATACCCTGCTTGCACTCGATGGTAAGATGCTCCTGGACGATAATGCATTATTCCGGCATCCGGATCTAGCGGAAATGCGCGATATCGACGAGGAAGCACCGGCTGAAACCGAAGCTCGAAAATACGGCCTTTCGTTCATTAAACTGGAGGGACAAATTGGCTGCATGGTAAACGGGGCTGGGCTGGCCATGACCACTATGGACATCGTTAAATTGTTCGGCGGCGAGCCTGCCAACTTCCTTGACATCGGCGGTGGAGCCGGAGCGGATAAAGTTGCAGCAGCATTGAGAATCATCCTGTCAGATCCGCATGTAAAGGCAATTTTATTTAACATTTTTGGTGGAATCACGCGTTGTGATGAGGTGGCCAGAGGCATCCTGACAGCCCTGAACGAGGTGAAGCCCAAGATTCCAATGGTGGTGCGCCTGGTCGGCACAAACGCGGAAGAGGGCCGCCAGTTGCTGGCGGGCGCAAAGATGACCACTGCCAAGACTCTGGTTGACGCAGCGAAGAAAGCGGTGGAGGCGTCAAAGGGATAAAGATGAGCATACTCATTAATAAGGAAACGCGACTGCTGGTCCAGGGGATCACAGGCAATGAGGGCCTCTTCCACACCCAACAAATGCTGGCCTATGGTACCAAGGTCGTAGCGGGAACAAGACCTGGCAAAGGTGGCGAATGGGTCCTGGATGGGAAAGTCCCGGTATTTGATTCCTGCCGAACCGCCAAGGACGCGACTGGCACCAATATATCCATTATCTTTGTATCTGCGCGATTTGCCCCGGACGCCATTTATGAGGCCGCAGATGCAGGCATTCCACTCATTGTTTGTATCACCGAAGGGATACCGGTTCAGGACATGATGCGTGTGCGCGAATATTTGGACGAAAAAAATGTGCAGCTGGTCGGTCCGAACTGTCCGGGAGTGTTGACACCGGGTGAGGCCAAAGTCGGGATCATCCCCGGGGATATCGCCACACCCGGAGATGTGGGAGTTGTCTCCCGTTCGGGAACATTGACCTACGAAGTCCTGTATGCGCTCAAGGAACATCATATCGGTTCGTCCACCTGCGTCGGCATCGGAGGCGACCCGATTAACGGAACGAATTTTATCGATTGTCTTGATATGTTCGAAAATGACCCTCAGACTGAAAAAATCGTCATGATCGGGGAAATTGGCGGCACCGACGAAGAAAAAGCCTCCCAATTTATTACCAAGAATCTCACCAAGCCGGTCGTCGCCTTCATCGCCGGTCAGACAGCGCCTCCTGGAAAACGCATGGGACATGCCGGCGCCATCATTGAAGGCGGTTCTGGTACAGCTGTCGATAAAGTTAAAGCCCTGGAGGCAGCTGGTGTCCGCGTCGCGAAACACCCGGAGCAAATCCCGGAATTACTTGCATAAGCAATTTTGTCAACCTGGTTGCAGAGACCTGGTTGCAGAGAGCAATTTTGTCAACCTGGTTGCAGAGACCTGGTTGCAGAGAGCAGTTTTCCGAGCAAGCCCTTGCATTCGTTCCTCGCTCCAATTTAATAACCGGTGTGCATGGAATCGTCAACATGCCCACCGGTCATTTCAAGATGGCCAACCGTGATTGATCCCCAAGCTTTGGTCGGACCCAAATGGTAAGCGGTGAGTTGCACTTTCCATCGTTTCAATCTATACTTAGAAAAATCCGGAAACCTTTATCCTTTCTCAAAAAACGGAGGAACAATGACCGAACCACGCAAAAAAATTACCCTGCCCTATTTATTTAAAAAGGTGGCGGATGGTGTTCCTATTACCTGGTTGACCTGCTACGATTATCCTACAGCTTATTTGCAGGAACAAGCCGGGATTGAAATGATCCTGGTCGGCGATAGCCTTGGCATGACCATGCTTGGTTACGACACGACGCTTCCGGTAACCATGGACGATATGATCCGTCACAGCCAGGCTGTACGGCGCGGTGCGCCGACCGCCTTCCTGGTCGGGGACATGCCGTATATGTCCTACCAGCCATCTGTCGAAACAGCCATCCGCAGTGCTGGCCGCTTCATGGCTGAAGCAGGATGTGACGCGATCAAACTGGAAGGTGGTGTTGAGCAGACCGATAAAATCCGTGGCATTGTCGGTGCGGGAATCCCTGCGATTGGGCACCTCGGGCTGACCCCACAATCCGTCAGCGCATTGGGTGGCTATAAGGTTCAAGGAAAAAATGCAGCTCTTGCAAAAAAAATCATTGACAATGCCAAAGCTCTCGAAGAAGCCGGTGCATTTGCCATTCTCCTTGAAATGGTCCCCGACCGGGTCTGCCAGCTGATTACCGAACGCGCAAATAACTGCATTATCATGTCGCTTGGTTCGGGCCCAAATGCACACGGTCAGCTGCTGATTTATCACGACATGTTCGGCCTGTACCCGAAGTTCAAACCGAAGATGGCCAAGGTGTTCGGCAATGCAGGCGAGGTCATCTTGAATGGTTTGAAGCAATATGCCGCGGAGGTAACCAGTAAAACCTTCCCGGCACCTGAAAACTGGTTTAGCATCCAGGATGAGGAGTATACCGAGTTGGTAAAGTTGTTGAAATAAGACACCACGATAATCTCAAGCGGCTTTGCGCCTTGGCCAAGGAATAAGAGGACGATAAGATGGAAAACTCACTTCGTAACCTTCTGAAAATTCCCCATGATCGCCTGGACGCGATCAACGCTGTCTTGACTGATCCTGAGGAGCAGATTGTCAGCAACTTCCTGAAAGTTGTCGAGAAGTATGGAACACCTGAGGAAATAAATCAAAAAGCAAATGAGGCCCGCCAATACCCGAATTTGATTGCCAGGATCAAATCGATCAAACCGGAATACATCGACGACTTGCAGTGGCTGTCCGACCAGCGCGATAAAGGTATGTTTATCTCGCTAAAGGAATACCAGCATAATGTGATGGGGGCAAAAGCGGACCGGACTAAATTCAAGGATGAATATGCAGTCACCCTCGAAGTGAGCGCCCTGCAGTACTTTCCATGGATTCGCAAGATGGCCGAACAGGCCATCGCCAAGAAAACTCTGGTCCCCGGCCGCTTCATCGCGGTTCGTAAAATGAAAGAAGCCGAGGCCGATGGGGATTTGCCCGCAATTGTGGCAGCCATGGACATTATTGGGGCCTCCTTCGTGGAGACATTGGACACCAAAGGAACGGACGGATCCAACATCCACCTGGGTGGACCCGAAACGATCACCGGCTATTTTGGGGGTGTCGGCCAGCCAAATCACTACCCGCTGAAATGGCTGGATGAATTCCTGTATTATTATACGAATTACGGCGTCCAGCATGTATTGAATGTAAATTCGGGGACCATCCTGATTGGATATTTCCTGTATCGATTGGGAATCGACATCCAATTCAAAATTTCAGTCTTCGTGGGTAATGACAATCCATACGCTGCATTCTGGACGCTGCTGGCAGCCAAGTTGTTTTCACGCGATGACGGCACATCGCCATTGGTTGGATTCAACTGGTCGAATTCGGTCAACAACGAAAGCATGGAAATTACAGCGCAATTTCGCAAGGCTCTCGAATTTGAGGAAGTGGTCCGCTTTGAGCATCACATCACTGAAACCTGGAAGAGCATAGTGAAGCAGCCCTATAACCGCAGGGACGAACTGATTAGCCTGGCAGACCATGTCGCCAACATCTCCGCCAAACATGAAGGCGGCGACCCGGAAGTCGACAGCGCTCGCGAGCACCCCTCCGACATTCTGGACTATTTCAGGGACAAGGCTGAAGTTATCTCTTCAGGGGATTGGGATGCCATGCTAACTAATTTTATGGACAAGGTCGACGCCTGCAATAAAACTGCCAGAGCCCTGACGGAAAATGGCTTGTCCTTTATAGCCGCTCAAAATCTGCACATGTAGAGTAAAGTTGAAAAAATCCTTAGCCCAATCCACAGGTTGATATGACTATGCGCAATTGACTGGAGCTTAACATGCAGATCATTCAAGTTCATGTTCACGTCAAAGCAGATCAGGTAGAAATGTTCAAGTCCTTCACTTTGGAAAATGCCCGCCAGAGCATCCGGGAACCCGGAGTGGCTCGCTTTGACGTTCTCCAGCAAACCGATGACCCCACCCAATTTATCCTGGTTGAGGTTTACCGGACTCCTGATGCCCCTGCCAGACATAAAGAAACGGCACATTACAAACGCTGGCGGGATTCCGCCGAATCAATGATGATTGAGCCACGTACTAGGACGACCTACACTAATGTCTTCCCCGTCGACAAGGACTGGTGACGTGCCCTTCGAATTTGCCACATCAGGCAGGATCGTTTTCGGACCCGGCACAATTTCCCAGGCGACTGCAGCCGCGCGGACATTCGGAAGGCGCGTCTTCATTGTGGTCGATTCGATGGTCCGCTCATCAACATTGATCGATCAGCTGATGCTGGCTGGATTAATCCCCCTCCCCTTTCTCATCAAGGGCGAGCCGACCATTGCCACCGTTTCCAGCGCAGTCCAGGCGGCACGCAACGCGGGCTGCGATCTGGTCCTCGGTATGGGAGGGGGCAGCGCCTTGGATCTAGGCAAAGCGGTCGCAGCATTGTTGACCAACCCTGGGGACATTTACGATTACTTGGAGGTCGTCGGCGGAGGAGAGCCTCTAGAACAACCCTCTGCGCCGTGTATTGCCATTCCAACTACTGCAGGTACCGGATCCGAAGTAACCCGCAATGCGGTAATTACTGTTCCCGAACAACGGACCAAAGTAAGCCTGCGAAGCCTGACGATGCTGCCGCGTATTGCTATCATCGACCCAGAATTAACCTGCTCCATGCCCCCAGCAATCACCGCCAGTACCGGTCTGGATGCCCTGACCCAGCTGATCGAGCCTTTCGTCTCAAATTCGTCCAATAAATTGACAGATCCGCTTTGTCGCGAGGGTATCGCGTGCGTCGCACGCTCCTTGAAGAAGGCATGCGAAAACAGCGGAGATGCCTCTGCCCGGGAAGACATGGCACTGGCCAGCCTTTTCGGCGGACTGGCCCTGGCCAATGCAAGACTGGGAGCCGTTCACGGGTTCGCGAACCCCATCGGGGGGATGTATTCCGCTCCACATGGTGCGATCTGTGCGAGGCTATTACCCAACGTCATAGAAGCCAATATCCACGCCCTTAAATCCCGCCAGCCAAAATCGCCTGCCCTGAAACGGTATGAGGAAGTCGCCCAGCTCCTGACAGGGAACCCTCAGGCAACCGCCCTGGAGGGAGCCAAGTGGATTCGTAAGTTAATCGATGTTTTAAAAATCCATTCTTTATCTGAATACGGGATTAAGCCCACAGATTTTCCAACCATCGTAGCCCGGGCGCAAAAAGCAACCAGCATGCGCGGGAATCCGATTGAATTGACTGAAAAAGAATTAATCACAGTATTGGAAAAAGCAAGTTAATCCTTCCCCTCGATTTGACCAAAGCGCCTCAGGGGTTGTGTTCAAGAGCCCTGATATTTCGAATCATCCAATTCCTTTTTAAGCTTATCGTCATCGGATGTTTCAGGAACCTTCCCCCCGGCTCCCTCAAGCTCGGCCTGCTCAGCTGCGCGCAGATCTGCCTGGGAAGCCCCCCTCAAAAAGCTCCACTTCCCGCAGTAAGGACAGCGATCGAATTTACTGCCCATTACATGCATACTAATCAGATGAAAAGCGAACGGGCGCCTGCACCTTGGGCAGACTGCCCCTCCAATGGGATATTGACGCGGCGAGCCAGGTGCTAGGTTTCTTACTTTTCGTCCTGTAACGATCGAAATGATCGCCGAAATCAATACAACCCCCAAAATAATCCCCAATATTGGAAGAACGACTTTCATACTTTGCGACGCAGGAACGAAATTGGCAGTAATCACATTAGAGCGGTATTCCTGCCCGCCAGACGAATAGCCTGCCGCCGAAAGCGTATGCCTGCCCAAGGGATAATTGTCTGTATTGAATTGGATGCGAAAGGGCGCTTGGGAAGCTTGACCAATGGAGGTGGTGTCAATATAAAAAACGACCCGGTTAAGATCCTTGGGTCCGGATGCGCTCATTGAGAACAGGCCCTGAATATCCCCATCGAATCCGCCGTATCCAAAATCACGCGAGAGACTCAGGTTTAGCTGTTCCGCTTGAGCGAGGGCCAGCGGAACCAGGAGGAAACAAGCCAATAATGAAAATACTGTTACGCTGATTATTTTCTTCATTTTTTTTACTTCCACCGGGTGAGTATGGATTCGCGTTGAAAGACGCGTGTCGCTAAATAAACGAGGAACACATCCATGGCGAACATGATAACGGCGGTATAGGTAATCACCTGCTTATTCAAGACAAACCACCCGGATATCTGGCCAAAGAAGCCCACCAGAACCGGCACGATAATCACCATCGAAATTTGTTCAGCCACCCGCGGGTCATTGATCCGGGAGGAAACCATCAGCGAAAAAGTCACTGCCATTACCGCCAGGAGTGGGCCGACGATGAAGATCGCAATCAGCCAGCGGGGATCCAGAAGAGAGGCGAGCAGGAGTCTGTTCGCTACTATGATCCAGGAACCAAGGGCAAAAATACCAAATGCGGCAAATGTCGCAAGAACCGCGGGAAGTACGGCTGCCACAGCCTTACCAACTAAAAGCTCGCCGGTACTGATCGGCGTAGCTAAAAGCGGTTCCAGACTGTGGGTCGTCTTTTCCCCGACGATGGAATATGCAGCGATGGTCACCGGGATGGCCACCGGCAGGATCATGAACAACAGCATGAACTCGCTGATCAAATAAACCTGAAAACATTCCGATCCACTTAGACCACTGGAGCACATAGAACCAGCCATCTGGGAAGGCAACTCGCTCCCGAGTGAATTGGCCTGCACCGTTCCCCGCATCGAGGAAAGGATGAACAGCGGCAGGGCGGTAAAAAAGAGGGGCAAGAAGGCAACAATAAAGATTACCATCCGGTTCCTAAAGACCTCTGTCCACTCTTTTTGTATGATCGTCCGGATTTTTTTCATGCTGCCCTCACGAAGCCTTCACCAATTGCAGATATACATCCTCCAGTGAATGACGCAGCTCGCCGACAAACTGGAGATCAGCTCCTGCCTTAACCAGGGCCCGAATAATATCCGGGTTGTGCGTTTCGGGATCGTCCAGGATGACGACCAATTTATTTTCGATCAGCTTGACTTCGCGTACAAAGGCCAGCTTGCTGACAGTTTTCACCAGCGCCTCATCCGGAATTTTTAAATGGAAAACAATTTTCCTGCCAAAGACCGAGTTTCGCAGATTGGTAGGTGTATCGACAATTTTCAACTGGGTCTTGAATACCCCCACACGGTCACACAAACGATCCGCTTCGTCCAGGTTATGAGTACAAAGGAAAATTGTCCGGCCCTCCTTCTTGAGTTCTGCGATGAATTCACGCACCAGGTGCGAGGCCTCCGGATCCAGTCCGGCCGTCGGCTCGTCGAGGAAAAGGACCCGGGGTTCATGAAGCAGCGCGCGGGCAATGGCCAGCTTCTGCTTCATTCCTTTTGAAAATGTCCCGGCGCTATCAAACCGTCGATCCCATAGATCGAGCATGCGCAGGTACTTCTCGACCTGGCCTTTTACATCCTTCACCTCGTACAATTCAGCAAATATGCGCAGGTTGTACTCGGCAGAAAGGGCATCGTACATTCCCGGCGTTTCGGTAAGCACACCGATGGTCCGGCGGATTTCCGTATCCTGCCGACCGACGACAAACCCCGCGACGGTCGCGGAGCCGGACGTCGGACCGATCAGGCTGGAGAGCATGCGTACCGTGGTGGTTTTCCCGGCGCCATTCGGGCCGAGGAATCCGAAGACCTCACCCTCTTGGATGTCCAGGGTAAGCTCGTCCACCGCCAGCACTTCCCCAAACTTTTTTGATAAATTTTCTGTATGGATCATAAATGCTTCTTGGAAATCAAGAGATCGCGAAGCAACGCTGAAGGCTTGCCTATTTTTGATACCTGGTCCCGTCCAGATTTTCCTTGGTCTCCTCCACCGGCGCCAACCTGGGTCCTGGGACCGGGTTGGGGCTCGCGGTGCGGGGCGCGGGGACGGGCTCCGGACGGCGGAGAACAAAAATTATGATAATGCTGGTCACAGCAAACAATCCAATCACAGCTTCGATCAAAAAGGGATTATTGAGGTAGTATGGAGCAACCGCTGCTCCAAGAGCATCTGTCAGCGCATGATAGAGCACCGCCAGCCAGACCCAAAACCACTCCTTGCGGATAAAAGTCTGTATGACGATTACAGACAATGCAATTTGAGTCGGAATGGTGAAGGCGCGCTCCAGCGCTCCCAGCATGGAGGTATACCAGGGCGATGCCCAATAGGCGTGGATCTGTTGTTGGGCAAGGAGAAGCTGATCAGACGAATAATATTTCGAAAGATCCGCGTTGCGCAGAACTGCCAAATTTATAAAAGAATTAATTGCAAGCGCGCCAAGAGCAATCGCTTCCGCCCCACCGTGACCTGCTCCCGCCAGTACAGCGGTGCGCCAAGAGCGGGCATCCTTCGCCCACCAGCGGAACATGCCGTAGCGGAACAGCTCTTCAAACAGACCAGCGCTAAGTCCCCCGAAAACCGCATTGAAAATCATCAGACTGAGCGGAGGCCAGAGAACCATCGATGTTTGATTGAGAATATTGGACGTGAACCAGAGGAAAGGAATATGCCCCACCTGGGATAAGATAAATGTCCCCGCACCGATCCACCACAGCCGCCAGTAAGTATTAAATTTCCAGGTCAGGAAGAAGGCCAGACCGACAGGCATAGCAACCATCAATAACCCGTTTAGAAGGTGGGCAATAAAGCTAACATCCATGTCTTCATCCTTTTTTTAAAGCATAAATATACCAGCAAAAACGGCCGGTGACAGTCTTAAATAGAGTTGATTAAGCCGTCTGGGCCTTTGCGGGGGGAACAAAGCCTTCCGGCAGCAGGCCGGCTTCCGTGACCACTCTAGGAACGATATCCTCCCACCCCACCGCCATCAAGTGAATACCATGAACACCGCTGCCTTTGAATGCTTTTATCTTCTCGATCAACTCCAGGGCAATCGTCACGCCTTCCTCTTGTGCATTCCCCGCTGCCTCAGCCGCTTCCATCCGCTTGAGCAGGCTCTCCGGGATGGTTACCCCCGGTACTTCTTCGTTCATATATCGGGCCACTTTGGAATTCTTCAGCGGCGTGATGCCAACCAGGATGAAGACCTTTCCGAGGATATTCCGCTTGGCGAGCTCGTTCAGCCAGTTCTCGAAATGATCAGCATCATAAACCAAATTGGTCTGGAAAAACTGCGCGCCTGCATTGACCTTCTTGTGCTCGCGTAATGCCTGGAATTTTGGCTCGGAGGCGAAAGGAGATGCAGCTGCTCCCAGGAAGAATTTCGGCGGAAACTTCATCTCCCGCCCGTCGAGGTATTTGCCCTCATCACGCATCTTCCTGAGAATCCACAACATCTGGATAGAATCGAGATCGACAATATCCATTCGACCACGCGGCCCGGGAGCCAATTTCATGCTGTCCCCCGAAAGACAGAGAATGTTACGGATACCGAGGGAATTGGAACCCAACACTTCTGACTGAAGCCCGATCCGCGTTCGGTCCCGAGCTGCAATTTGCATGACCGGCTCCACCCCATGTTGGACGGCCAGGGCTGAACATGCCCAGGAGGACATGCGCGGCGTCGCCGAAGGTGAATCAGTAAAATTGACTGCGGCGACATATGGCTTGACCAGATCGATATTCGCTCCTAATTTGTTCGTTGAAACGGTTAAAGGCGGCATCACTTCAGCAGTAACCACGAACTCTCCGGCTTTGAGGCGTCGTTCCAAATCCGATACGGGCTCCGTGTATTTAGGCGGATGGTACTCGCGATCCCCCTGCCACCAGTCCGGCTGGCGGATCGGGCGGAAAATACTATCCCAGGTTCCAGATCGCCGAGAAACGTCCATGGTCAACAGACCGGAAACCGTCTTACCGATCCCTACCTTCTTTACCTGAATAAAGACATCACCCCACGTTTCACCGCCCACTTTATCCCAATCCAAGGGAGGCATAACCTCCAATAAAAGCTCCTGGCGGCCCATGGCGAATGCACGGGTGTAGATCTGGTACCAGATGCAAGGGCGGGTCTCATCGACATAACAATGCTCTTCAGTGGAACCACCGCATGGTCCATTCCGTATGCCCTTTGGGCATTCCATGGAACAAATAAAAGCAGTTTCCTGGAGCAGGCAATTCCCGCACATCCGGCATCCGAATAGGGGCCCTTTGACCAATCGCTCGACAGTCTCCAGGGCTTTATTTCCGATTGAGTTGTTTCGGAATGGATAAAAAGGGGGCTGCCAGCGGCGGCCGGGAGTCAAAAGCGACATGTTCACCTCCGATTAGAAGTATTGTACTGCCACCGCCCGTACAAGATTCGTGTCCAATGTCACGAACTCATCAGACGATTATCCCTTCTGGGCTTGCCCCATTTTTTATTTGCACCCATCCAGTCCAGCCGGTATAATATCCCTATGCGCAAACTATTCACAACCGTTTGGAGCCTGCTCTTATTCCTGATCCTATCCATCCAACCGTCCAACGTATTCGCCAATAATTCTGTGCCGGCGCCCAATACCGCGACCGCCCTCGAGCTCGTAGATGCTGTCAACACATTGCGGGCATCCAGAGGACTGCCGCCGTACCAGATCAATACGATTCTCATGACCATCGCCCAGCAGCAGGCAGAATACAATGCTTCCATTCACGTTGGGAATGCCGATACTGATGCACAGGGAAGGCACCCGTTTCAACGAGCCCTGGATGCTGGCTACCTGGTGGCGGGGGATCTGAGTACCGGTGGATTGTTTTCTGAGAACGTAATCCTGGGATCGGTGATGACCCCTCAGCAGGCCGTCCAGGCCTGGATGGGTAACGCTTCCAATCAGGGAACCATGCTATCGGAGATCTACAAGGATATCGGTACCGGTTTAGCTATAGATGGCAACTCTTATTACTATTGTTTAGATGCAGGCCTCTCCACCGGCGGTACCCCGGTTGCGTATACTCCACCACCGCCCCTGATTACATACACACCTACAATCGCGATGAACACTCCAAACGCGGATGGATCACTCGATTATACCGTCCAGCCGGGAGATACTGTGCTGACGATTGCAATTGCCTACGGAGTCTCGGTCAGTACGATCGATGGGCTAAATAGTCTGGACACCAACTCAACCATCTATGCTGGTCAAAAATTGATCATCCGTGCAGCGTTTACTCCAACCCCCACCCAACCTACCAGCACGCCGACACTCCGCCCTACAATAACTCTATGGCCGACTTCCACTGCGACCTCTACAGCGACCCCGCCGGTACCGACGCCTACAATATCTCCAGGCATGCCGGTCGCCAAAGCGGGCGAGGCGGTGGTGATCATTGCCGTTTTTGCAATTATTTGTGCAAGCGTGATTACATTAGTCGGTCTGATCAATCGGAAAAGAAAATGATCCCGCGGGATCGTGCGGGATCATTTTACTCCAGGAAGGATTATTTTACTTTGCCCTGGGCGGCCACGGCTTCTGCCGCCTTGCGGACAGTCTCCTCGTCTGCCAGATAATAATGTTTCACCGGTTTTAACTCCTGATCCAATTCGTACACCAGGGGGATGCCGGTTGGGATGTTCAATTCGGGGATCTCCGCGTCGGAAATATTATCCAGGTACTTGACCAATGCCCTCAGACTGTTCCCATGAGCCGAAACAAGCAGGCGTTTTCCTGTCTTGATTATAGGCACCAGGGTTTCGTGCCAGTAAGGCAGGACGCGCTCCAGGGTGATCTTGAGGGATTCGGCGCTGGGTAATTGCTGCTTAGAAAGCCCAGCGTAACGTGGATCAAACCTGGGGTGGCGGGGATCCTCCCATTCTAGAGCAGGTGGCGGAACATCATAGGACCGCCGCCAGATCTTCACCTGACCTTCACCGTATTCTTTTGCGGTTTCGGCCTTATTTAATCCTTGCAGAGCGCCATAGTGGCGTTCATTCAATTGCCAGGCGTTGACGACCGGGATCCATTCTAAGTCCAGTTCTTCGAGGGCGATCCAGAGAGTTTGTATGGCACGTTTGAGAACGGATGTGTACGCAATATCGAAAACATACTTTTTTTCACGCAACAGCTGACCGGCAAAATGTGCCTCCCGGACACCTTGTTCGCTCAGGCCTACATCCGTCCAACCGGTATAACGGTTTTCAAGATTCCAGGTGCTCTGGCCATGACGCACGAAAACGATCTGATACTTCACTGATGCCATTTTTCCTCAATTTACACGGTAAACCGCCAGGCTGGAATCCGCCTGGCGGTTTTTTATCGATGGGCGATTATCGAATTGCCTGTTCTGTCTCTAGGTCAAACAAGTGGCACATGTCCATATTCAAAGCCACCTGGACTTTATCTCCCATATGGAAATCGGTGCGTGGATCGACGCGGGCAACGATCGAGTTTTCTCCGGAAACCAGATAGATCCAGATTTCGTTCCCCATTAATTCGGTAATGTCGACCTTGGCTTCGACCAGGGCAGCATGAATGCCCGGCGGAACAAAAACCGGGTTGTAAATATTTTCCGGCCGAATACCAAAGACCACCGGCTTCCCGACATAATTTTGATAGGCCTTAAACCGCTCGGGAGGAACAGGGACCGTAAACGAGCCGGTGTCGACCAACAGTTTGGATCCATCCTTTCGCAGGCGAGACTTAAAGAAATTCATTGCCGGAGTGCCGATGAAGCCTGCCACAAACATATTATCCGGTCGGTCGTAGAGATTCTGGGGAGTATCCAGCTGCTGGAGCATTCCCTTATTAATGACCGCGATACGGCTGGCCATCGTCATGGCTTCCATCTGGTCATGGGTTACATAAATAAATGTCGTCTGCAGACGGTGATGAAGCTTTGTAATCTCAGAACGCATTGCGATGCGTAATTTTGCATCCAGGTTTGAGAGCGGTTCGTCGAACAAGAACACCTGAGGTTCGCGTACGATGGCGCGACCGACTGCTACACGCTGACGCTGTCCGCCAGAAAGCTGCCTTGGCTTACGAGTGAGCAAATCACCGATCCCCAGAATTTCTGCAGCTTCATTGACCCGGCGTTTAATCTCGTCTTTGGGCGTCCTGCGGAGCTTGAGGCCGAATGC
This sequence comes from uncultured Chloroflexia bacterium, assembly GCA_963753465.1. Classification (GTDB taxonomy): domain Bacteria; phylum Chloroflexota; class Anaerolineae; order Anaerolineales; family Villigracilaceae; genus UBA877. The sequence continues at coordinate 361,982 of CAVWCJ010000005.1, read as the reverse complement.
CAGGTTATCGTAGACAGTCATATGTGGGTAGAGAGCATAAGACTGGAATACCATGGCAATATCGCGATCTTTGGGCGGAACGTCATTGACAACGCGATCGCCAATCTTGATGTTCCCCTGGGATATTTCTTCGAGTCCTGCGAGCAGGCGCAAAGCAGTGGTCTTTCCGCACCCCGATGGGCCGACGAAGACCAGGAATTCCTTGTCGTCAACTTTCAGATTTAGATCATTCACTGCTGTGACGGTGCCGAATTCCTTCGTAACATGGTCGTACATAACACTGGACATCTTGGCCTCCTGTTTCAAAGAGTATAGTGACTTTATTATATTCCAAATCCTGGAAAAGGTGAGGCAAAGAGCGTACTTTTATGGAAGGATGAAAATCACACCCTTGTCCGATTCGTCCGTAAATCATAAAATGTATCCATGGCAGAGGATGTGACTCCGATCCGTCAGCAGTACCTGGAAATTAAACGCCAGTATCCCAATGCGATCCTTCTTTTCCGTCTGGGTGATTTCTACGAAACATTTGATCAGGATGCCGAAACTACTGCCCGTGAACTAGACATTGTTTTGACCTCACGTCCAATCGGCAAAGGTTTGCGCGCCCCTCTGGCCGGCATCCCATATCATGCGATCGAAAACTATCTTGCCCGGCTGATTGAAAAAGGGTATCATGTTGCGATTTGCGAACAGGTTGGGGACCAGCCCATCAAGGGGATATTTCCTCGAAAAGTCGTTCGGGTGGTCACGCCCGGCACAATTGTGGAACCCGGCATGCTTTCCGGCAGCGCAAATAACTATTTGGCTTCTGTGATCCTGGAGGAGGAACGCGCTGGTATCGCCTATGTCGATATCACCACGGGGGAATTTGCTGTCACGCAGCTCAATACAGAAGATTTCACGCCCATCCGTGCTGAACTGACGCGATTACATCCAGCCGAGATCATCTTTCCTGATAATATAAAATTTCCCGACGGTATTACGGATCACGCCACTCCATGGACAGCATGGCGCTTTGAGGCTGGTAAATGCCAGGAAGTTCTCCTGGCGCATTTCGGCATTTCGACATTGGATGGTTTTGGATTAAAGGATTTACCCCTTGCCGCCCGGGCTGCTGGGTCAATCCTGCAGTACCTGATGAATACCGAGAGCGCCGCACTTTCGCTTTTAACCAATTTACATATTTACAGCCTGAATGACTACATGGCCCTGGATTATGCAACCCGTCGCAACCTGGAACTCACGGAAACTCTTCGAGGGGAGATTAACGGTTCGCTGTTAGGCACAATCGATCGCTGTGTCACCCCGATGGGGAAACGATTAATCCGGCAGTGGGTCAGCCAGCCTTTGTTGGACATTAACCGTATCACTCATCGCCTTGACGGCGTCGAAACCTTTTATGCTCGGGCGATGCTCCGGGCTGAAACGCGCGATGCCCTAAAACCTATCGCGGATATTGAGCGACTGACCAATAGAATTATCACCTCGCACGCCCAACCGCGGGATTTAGTTGCATTACGCGATTCGCTGACACGAATTCCAAATATCCTGAAATTATTTGACACCGAAAAAGGTCCAGAGACATTCCCGATTAATAATCTGAGATCCTGTTCGGCAGAACTGGACCTGTTACAAAAATCCATTCAGGATGATCCTCCATCCACCTTACAAAACACCGGCGTCATTCGCCCAGGTTATTCTTCAGAACTAGATAGTGTGATTGAAGCCTCGCAACATGCCCGGGAATGGATCAACAACCTGGAATCTGTGGAAAGGGAACGCACGGGAATAAAATCTCTCAAGGTCGGATACAACAAGGTTTTTGGATATTACATCGAAATCACCCACGCAAACACGAAACAGGTTCCTTCGGATTATATACGCAAGCAGACTCTGGTCAACGCAGAACGATATATCACTCCTGAGATGAAGGAATATGAAACGCTGGTATTGAATGCAGAAGAAAGGATCCGGGAAATTGAGCTGCGGCTATTTCGAGAAGTATGCGCGTCTCTGGCCAATTCTGCCTCTCTTTTACTGGAGACTGCCAGGGCAATCGCCGAGATGGACGTTTTCGCTTCTCTGGCGGAATCTGCCGCCCTGGGCAATTACATCCGGCCGGAGGTTCAGGAAGAGATTCTGCTTGAGATCCGCGAGGGTCGCCACCCAGTGGTAGAACAGAGCATGCATGGCGAGCGGTATGTTCCCAATGATGTCATCTTCGAACCCGGAGAAATAGTCCGGGTAATCACCGGCCCGAACATGTCGGGCAAGTCCACGTATTTGCGTCAGGCAGCGTTGATTGTCCTGATGGCCCAAATGGGATCCTTCGTCCCGGCAAAATCAGCCAGAATCGGCCTGATCGACCGGATCTTTACCCGGATTGGTGCCCAGGATGAAATCCATGCCGGACAATCAACATTTATGGTTGAAATGATTGAGACGTCTAATATCCTCCATCATGCTACGCCGCGATCGCTTCTTATCTTGGATGAAATCGGACGAGGAACCAGCACCTACGACGGCGTTTCGATTGCCTGGGCTGTGGTTGAATTCATTCACAATCACCCACAATTACGAGCAAAAACCTTGTTTGCCACCCACTACCACGAATTAACCAGATTGGCTGAATTGCTCCCCGGCGTCCGAAACTTCAATGTAGCTGTCACCGAGGCAGATAATCAAGTGATCTTTCTACACAAAATAGTCCCCGGAAGCGCAGATAAATCATACGGCATCCATGTTGCTCAATTAGCAGGTCTACCCCGGCCAGTGATCCAGCGCGCAGCTGAGATCTTGGAGGAACTTGAAAAATCATCCGGCCAGGCAGTACGGATCAATCCCCACGCAGCTCAACAAGTTGCACTTTTTCCAGAAACCAATCCTCTCCTGGAAGAACTGGATGGCCTCGACATAAATTCATTATCCCCAATAGAAGCTCTAAATAAGATTTATGAATGGCGAAAAAAATATACAGCCCGATAAGCATCCCTTTCTGTCCGGATAGAACGGCTCTTTAGCTCTCATCCTGGAAATTAGGTTTGCCAGGATCGGGTCCATGTAGGGGGCGATTTATACAAAAAGCCTGGACAGAACAGGCTGTCCAGGCTAATCGCAAACAACATTTGGACTACTTTATCATTTCAGCATTGGGGCAGGAGCTTTAGAACGGGAGATCTCCCAGCCAACAATCGCAAGGAGCACCAGCGCAACACCCCAAACAAATACCCGTGTAACTCCTTGGGCGTTCGCATACTTAACAATGATTGGAGCCGCAATGAGGGAGACAAGATTGATGACCTTGATCATCGGATTTAAGGCTGGGCCAGCAGTATCTTTTAGTGGGTCACCTACTGTATCACCTATCACGCTGGCCTTATGCCGCTCGGATCCTTTCCCGGTATTCGCTTCCAGATTACGAGGTTCGTCTTCGATGGATTTTTTGGCATTGTCCCAGGCGCCGCCTGCATTGGCCATAAAGACAGCCAGGAGCTGCCCACTCAGGATGATGCCGGCACAAAAACCCGCCAGCGCCTCGACGCCTAGGATTAAACCCAACGCCAGGGGAGTCAGCACGGAAATTAATGCCAGGGGGACCAGTTCTTTCTGAGCCGCAGAGGTTGAAATACCGACCACCTCAGCATAATCAGGCTTTACTTTCCCTTCCATCAATCCGGGGATTTTAAATTGCCTGCGAACTTCCAAAACGATCAAGCTGGCCGCGCGGGTAACCGCGCAAATCGACAAAGAACTGAAGAGCCAGGGCAAAGCTCCACCCAGAAGTAATCCGACAAACACATTTGTTTCTGAAACGCGGATTCCGGTGTCCCGCAGGATTGTTGCATATGGAATTACCTGGCCGGCTGCCTTGGCAACCGCGTTGGCAGCATCCTGCACCCTGCTGACATCGATGAAAAACGAGGCGAAAAGGCTGACAGCTGCAATTACAGCCGATGCAATTGCCACTCCTTTTGTAATCGCTTTAGTGGTGTTTCCTACCGAGTCAAGATCAGCCATAATCTGGCGTGCATCCAACGTTTCTTTGTCTTCCATCCCGTACCATGCCATTTCCCCAATGCCGTTGGCATTATCGGAAATAGGACCATACGAGTCCATGGCTACGTTGTTGCCAGTATGGCTGAGCATGCCAATCCCGATCATGGCAACCGCATAAAAGACGTAAGTCGCACCCTGCGCATTATAGAGCAGCAGGGCAAAGATAAAGCTGATTGCGATGACAACCAACGCCCAGACGCTGGATTCCATGCCCACAGAAAGACCCGAGAGAATGGTTGTTGCTCCCCCGGTGTTGGTGGCTTCAACGATACCTTTAACCGGCGATTTTTTAGTGGAAGTAAAATAGGAAGTGAGCGGATTGAAAACGACTGCCAGAGCAACACCGATCGTGGTCAGCATCGCCATACGCCAGTCGTGCGCGTACAGGATTGCCAATAAAAACGACCAGAGAACGGTGTTAACGCTGGAAACCTCATACGAGTGAAACATGGCATCTTCTGCGCCGTGAGCACGCAAAAATTTTATAGGGAAATGGTTCCAAATTGGAACCGTAAATGTGCCGATGATCGAAGAAAGGACGCCAATGGCTCGAATAATCAGTGGGTAAACGATCCATTTTAAACTGTGGGTTGGATCAATCGCAACCAATGCCAACCCTAGGATCAAACCAGAGACGATCGTCACTTCATAAGACTCAAAAATATCCGCTGCCATGCCGGCGCAATCACCAACATTATCCCCGACCAGATCTGCGATCACCGCTGGATTCCGAGGATCGTCTTCCGGAATCCCCTTTTCGACCTTACCCACTAAATCGGCGCCAACATCCGCAGCTTTTGTAAATATACCTCCGCCGACGCGCATAAACAAAGCAATTAATGTTCCGCCAAAGCCAAAACCAAGCAAGGCATCTGGAGCAGCTTTTCCAAAGACGATGAAGATCAGAGTGCCGCCGAATAATCCCAGACCGTCGGTCAGCATCCCCGTAATCGTACCGGAATAATAGGCAATCGAAAGAGCCTCATTAAACGTTCGCTTGGAGGCAGACGCAACGCGTACATTCGCCTGGATCGCCATGCGCATGCCAAGTTGTCCAACTGTCAGTGAGAAGAATGCGCCCATGATAAAAGCAATTGTGCGACCAATTGCTACAATAATCTGCGCATTATTTCCAAATTCGGCGGTCGCTTCCTGAGATGGGGGAACAACATAAACACTCAAAAAGAGAAAAACCATAAGGATGCCGATTAGGGGCAAAATTGTTCGCAGCTGCCGGCCCAGGTAACTGTTTGCCCCAATCCGGATGGCATCCCATACCTCCTGCATTTTCTGGCTGCCTTTATCTTTTTTCATTACACTGCCGCGCAGCAACCAGGCATACAACAAACTGATGAATGCAACAATCAAAACCCCCAGGATGGCTATCTGCTCAAAATTTGATAGCCCATGGCGACTTCCAAGCCAGAGAATATTAAGGGTCATGTCTCCTCCGTGACTTTTAAGAGTGGGTGTAATCAACACTCAAAAATTGAGGCGCCTCAGCGCCTCAATATTTGATTTTAATCGAAGAATATGGTTAAGTCAAACAACTTTTAAAACACCAAAAAGAAGATTAGGATTTGATTAGAATTAATAAAACCACTTGACTTTGCCCACTTAATTATTGTATAGTACTCAACGGCCATACATTATATACATTCTTTCGGCACTGCTGCCTTTAATGGCCGCTGTGCCGTTTCTTTCGCTGGTTGCGACCAATCCACATCAAGGAGTAATCATGATTCGAGCTGTCGGTCTTACTAAAGATTATGGATCCAGGAGGGCAATCGAAAATTTAACATTCGAAGCCAGACAAGGAGAGGTGGTTGGATTCCTCGGACCCAACGGTGCAGGGAAGACAACAACCATGCGTATCTTGACCGGATACATGCCTCCGACATACGGAACAGCACAGGTAGCAGGTTTCGATATTATCGAAGATTCCATGGAGGTTCGTCGCCGAGTCGGTTATTTACCAGAAACTGTTCCGCTCTATCCTGACATGACAGTTTTTGAGTATCTGAATTTCATGGCAAACATCCGCCACGTCCCCGACAGTGAATCCATGGTGGATGAAGCACTCACCCTGGTCGGCATGCAGCAAAGAGCTGATGGCTACATCGGCAAATTATCGAAAGGAATGCGGCAGCGTGTTGGCCTCGCACAGGCTTTATTACACAAGCCGGAGGTTCTCATTCTAGATGAACCTACCATCGGCCTCGATCCAGCTCAGGTAGTCGAAGTACGCACCATGATACGCAATATCGGTAAAGAGCGGACGGTTCTACTTTCGACCCATATCCTGTCCGAAGCTCAACAATTATGCGATCGTGTCCTGATTATCAACAAAGGTCATATCGTCGCCGAGGACTTGCCAGAACACCTCCAGGCTCGTCTGGTTGGATCTGAACGAGCCAAGTTGCGCATCAAAGGAGAGGTTGAAGAGCTCGCGCCTCAACTTAAGAAAATTTCCGGGGTTCAGGAGATCAAGATTCAACCTGACGGATCCTTGGAGTTTCAATTTGCCCCGGGTGTGGATGTCCGCCCCGCGGTCGCCAGGACGGTCGTTGAAGCCGGTTATGATCTTCTAGAACTCAGTCCAATAGGCATGAGCCTTGAGGAAATCTTCCTTGAATTGACTCGGGATGGATCCCAATCCCAATCCAAGAAGGAGAAAGTTAGAAATGCGTAATATTTGGTATTTTGCTAAACGTGAATATAAGCACTACTTTGCCACCCCGTTGGCGTATATCATCGCTATTCTCACCCTGCTGGTAGTCGGCGGTCTCTTTGTCGCACAAATCATCTATTCGGCTAACCAATCAGTATACTCGGGTGCACCAGCACCAGATGCAAGCATTATCATCTATGCCATGCCAACTATCTTTCTATTTACCACTCCAGTCTTGACCATGCGCCTTCTGGCAGACGAACAACGCATGGGCACAATGGAACTGTTATTAACGGCCCCAGTCAAAGACTGGGAACTGGTGGTTGGAAAATGGTTGGGTGCTTTCCTGTTTGTATTATCGCTTATTGTAAGCACGCTCATCTACCAAATAGTATTAAACCGCCTGGTCAGCCCCGGGATTGACCAAACACTCATGCTTGCCTGTTATTTAGCAATAATCCTGGCGGCAGCAACATTTCTGGCCATCGGGACCGCTGTTTCCGCGATCTTCAGTAATCAATTCGCAGCCTTTTTAGTTACAGTGCTTATCTTGATCGCTCTATGGTGGTTGGTGTCTATACCGAGCGCCATTAGTAGTTCGACCACGATTAACAACATCTTTACATACATAAATTTAAATAGCCAGTTCAACAGCATGATGACCGGTTCGGTCTCATTAGCAGACATCATTTTTCCCCTCAGCTTGACCAGTCTGGGTTTGTTCCTGGGATCGGTCGTAGTTGAAATGCGAAGGTGGCAATAATGGCCAAGAAATCGAAGTCTTCAACAAAATTTAATTTGAAGAAGTTTGCCCCAATATTTCTTTGGATCTCCGGTCTCTTCCTATTGACCGGAGGCATCCTTCTTCTTGTCAAATTGATCGCCGCGATGGGTTTATTCACCATATCCAACCCCAATATTTACAACTGGGGATTGGTGGTTTGCCTGGCTGTAGTCATCATCGGACCGGCGATATTTGCCCTGATTGACCCTGGCCGGGTACGCACGCTTCTCACCGGCCGCCAGGCACGATACGGAAGTAATGCGCTTATCCTGTTGATCGCCTTTATTGGTATTCTTTTTGTCATCAATCTCATTACTTACCAAAACCCGATGGTTGGGGACTGGACGGAGGGCAAGCAGCACACCCTTGCCCCAGAAACCTTGAAAACATTGAAAGAACTCCCCGCTCCTGTCCAGGCAATCGCCTTTTACACTGCATCCAACACGGCCTCTCCTGATGCGACCACCCTGTTGTCAAATGTAAAAGCTGCCAGCCGAGGGAAGTTTAATTATCAAATGATCGATCCTAATCAAAACCCCGTCGAAGCCAATACCTACAAGGTAATTACCGATGGAACCATTGTTTTTGTGATGGGAAAGGAACAGGAATCAATCACCTCGGCAACCGAGCAGGATTTGACCAACGCGCTCAATCGCATGTTAAATCCTACCAAAAAGTCTGTATATTTCCTGACCGGCCATGGTGAAGGAGATATTCAAACTGCCAGCCAGACATCCTTTACGGACGTCCAGACAGCCCTGGTCAGCAACAATTACACGGTCCAAAGCCTGAACCTGAGAGCTCAGAACCAAATCCCGGCAGATGCGAAGGCCATCGTCATTGCCGGCCCTACCGGGCCGATTCCAGCTGACGAGGTGACCCTATTACAAAACTATCTGGCGAAAGGCGGTTCATTGATCCTCCTTGATCAATCACCCTTCTTGGGGACAGCCAGTACCACATCTGACCCGCTTGCCGACTATTTGGCTTCCACCTGGGGGATCAAGATGGATAATGACATGGTGATTGACCCGAATACCAATCCCGCGAATTTCGCGGTAGCAGATACCTCGAAATACGGCAATCACCCAATAACAAGCCAGCTCATGAATAAAACCACCTTTTTCCCCAACGCGCGCAGCTTAAGTATCACCTCGATATCAAATGTTAATTCAACCCCATTGGTTTTGACCACCAGTAATTCCTATGGGAAAACAGATGTTACCGATCTTCAAAACAACCAACTTGTTTTTAACTCCCAGAAAGACCTGGCAGGCCCTCTGACGCTTGCTGCCGCGGCACAAAATACGACCACAAATGGCCGCGTTGTAGTATTTGGCAGTTCTGAGTTTGCCAATGATACCTACTATGTCCAGCAATATTACAATAACACACTGATCATGAATACTATTGACTGGGCCGCGGGTCAGGAAACCATGATCAATCTATCTTCCAGGCAGCCTATTACCCGCAGTCTTAATTTGATCAGCAGCTTCACAAAAGTAATGCTGATTATTTCGTTCTTAATCCTCTTGCCTGGACTGGTCCTGGCAGCTGGTATTGGATCGTGGTTGGTCCGGAGATCGCGAGGCTAATCTTATGATCAAACGATCAACCTGGATCGTATTGGCCGTTCTGGTAATTGCCGTCGGAGCCTATTTCCTGTCGAAGCGGCATATTGCAGCTTCGAGTACGCTGACACCCACGGCGACCAAAAGTGCCTACCTTCTGGATCTATCTAAAAACAAACTTCAGTCTATCCGCATCACGGACGATCAAAATCATGTCACCCTTCTGACGCGGGATAATACCGGCTCATGGAATATTACCCTGCCCACGCCTGGAGTGGCTGACCAGTCACAAGCCGAAGCTGCCGAGACTCAGGCTGGCGCCCTGCAAATATTGACCCCTTAACCACGCCACCGCCCCTAAGCGACATGGGGTTGGATAAACCAGCATATACCATCCAGGTCACGATCATCGGTGGTGCTCAGCACATTATTGAAGTCGGCAACCAAACCCCGACCGGGAGCGGATATTATGTCCGTTTTGACGAAGGAGCAATATCCGTTATCAGCAAGGATGGGATCGACTCGCTCGCGAATTTGATCTCCACGCCTCCCTATCCCGCGACGAGTACGCCAGACCAAACCCTGACGCTGACAATCGCGCCTGAGTCGGCCGGCTCTACCCCGCCGGCAACGCCCTAACATCTAGGGTATTGCATTTAGACTCGAAAAAGAGTATTCTTTTTTTACTAAAAGGTCGTAAGGAAAAAATGGAGAATCCTTTACTGATTGAGGAGGACGAGGAATATTCGGCTATTGCCCGATTGATCGAGCTTGGCCGGCAGAAGTCGTATGTCACGATTGACGACATCCTGCATTTCTTTCCTGAAGCGGAGCAGGACGTCGAGCAATTGGAAGAGGCATTCGCGGCTCTGTTAAGCGCGGGTGTCGCTTTCGTTGAGGACGCTCCCACAGGAGAACCACCCGAGGATGAATTAGCTGCTGTCGAGGAAGCCGAGGCAGAACCTGAGCCCGAAGTTTCTTTGGACGATTACCTCGCGAACATCGATACCGATGATACGATCGGCTTATACCTGAAAGAAGTCAGCCGTGTGCCCCTCCTTACCGCGAATGAAGAGGTGGAGCTTGCGCAGCGTATCGAACGCGGTCGCATGGCCAGGGAAGAGCTGGCACGCGGTAATGTCAGCCCACGTCGACGTCAGGAGCTGCGACGGCTGATCGAGGATGGCTGGGCTGCCCGCGAGCATTTAATTACTGCAAATTCGCGCCTTGTCATCAGCGTCGCTAAGAAATACATGGGGCGTGGCGTGCCTTTCCTGGATCTCATCCAAGAAGGCAATATAGGCTTGATCCGTGCTACAAAGAAATTTGATTACCGCCGCGGTCATAAGTTCAGCACCTATGCAACCTGGTGGATCCGCCAGGCTGTCACCCGGGCTATTGCAGACCAGGGACGCACGATCCGGGTGCCGGTTCATATGGGGGATCAAATAAACAAATTACTTCGTGTCCAGCATCAATTAACCCAGCGCCTCGGACGCGAGCCTTCGGTCGAGGAGCTGGCCAACGCCCTGGAAGTACCTCCCAAAAAAGTCGAAAACATGATCCAGGTGGCACGCCGTCCACTCTCCCTCGAGACACCGACAGACGACGAGGAGGATTCGGTGCTCGGCGACTTCATCGAGGATGACGAGGCGGCTCCTCCCGACGATACTGCAACCTACAATCTGCTTCGCGAACACCTGAGTGAAGTCCTGAATGGATTGCCTCCCCGCGAGGTACGCATTCTACAATTACGGTATGGTCTGCTCGATGGACAGGCCTACACACTCGAAGAAGTTGGGCGCAAGATGGGGGTAACGCGAGAACGGGTTCGCCAAATTGAGGCGCAGGCTTTGAGTCGCTTACGGCACCCGTCTATCCGCCGGAAATTACGGGATTACCTGGGCGAATAGTAGAACCCTGGCGAGGACAATAACCCGTTGCCCTCGCCATTTTATTTAACCTTCCAAGATATCTTTCCGTTTCTGAGTAGCATGAAAGCCTCGCCACGCAAGGCTAAGTGTTTCCTGCACGTCAAAATACTGCCGCCCTACCAAGCGTTTTTCGGTTTCAACCTGATTTTGGGCCGTCCTTTATCTCTTTTATCGGTTCGGTCCGATAAATTAATCAGGCAGATATAAGGGCACAAATAATCTGGGGATCACAATCTTAAACGCCAAACCCTGGGCCGTAGGGCGGTTTTTGTAAAGAAGCGGTAAAATACTTTCATGAAGCAAATCCGCGATCTTACGCCGTATCTGCTGCCGCATTTGCAGGACATTTTGTTTATCCTGATTTTCGCTTTCATCATCCTGTTTGGATCCACCCTTTTCCGTGATGGCGACCCTGGGCGGCATATCACCGCTGGAAAATACATGCTCCAAAACCGAACCATCATCATCCACGATATATTCTCCTACAGCATGTTAGGGCAGCCGCTCACGCCCCACGAGTGGTTAGCCCAGGTATGCTATGCCGGTTTTTACCTCCTGCTTGGTTTGAACGGAGTCGTGCTGCTGGTGGCGATTCTCGTTGCGGTTACCATAATCTTCGTTTATCGAGAAATGATCGCACATGAAACCCCCCGGCTCGTTGCTTTTGGCCTGGCTCTTTGGGCAGCAGCGATGACCAGCGCTCATTGGCTGGCACGTCCGCACCTTTTCACACTGTTGTTCCTAGCCCTTTGGACGCCAGGCATGCGGCGCGTTTCAAAAGGAGAAGCCACCTCGCTGTGGCAATTTCCGATCCTGATGCTGCTTTGGGCAAATACGCATGGGGCCTTTATTGCTGGTTTCGTCGTCTGGGGAGCATACCTTGCGGGATGGGCATGGGATCGCTGGAAAAACACGGACAAGCCCGACTGGAAAATATTGCGCAACCTTGCGATTGCCGGTGGGAGTTCCCTTGTAGTCACCTTGATCAATCCTGTTGGATGGCACTTATGGGCAACCAGCCTCGGCTATGTTACCAACAGCTATTTAGTAAATCTCACAAGTGAATATCGGTCCCTCGATTTTCACTCGATAGGCACCTGGCCATTTTTGATTTTTCTGGTTGTCTTTTTAATTTTATTAAGCCGCGCCTGGAAAAAAATCCCAACCTCGGACGCAATTCTCCTGGGAGGTTGGGCAGCTCTTGCCTTGTATAGTGGCCGGAACATGCCGCTTTTTGCAGTAATTGCGATGCCTATTTTTGCCGCCTACATCCAGCCAATGGTCAATCAATTATCCAAAACTAATAATTTGATTCGGTCAATTGAAGACATAGAACAACAAATTCGAGGGTTTTTTTGGACGATGATCACCGTGGTCGTCGTAATTTCTTTGATGGCAACTGGACATTCTCTGGATTTCACAGGAGAGGGCTATCAATTCAATAAAACTGATTTTCCGGTTGATGCTGTTAACTGGCTGGCCGCCCATCCGCAGACGGGGAACATGTTTGATTACTTTCCTTGGGGAGGATACTTGATTTATCGGATGTGGCCTGGCCAGCTCGTATTTATCGACGGGCAACTGGATTTCTATGGTGAAAAATTTATCCTTCAATATCAACAGCTGATGGATGTAGAAAAGGGGTGGAACGATATCCTGGATAAGTACGCGGTCCAATGGATCATTGTCCCACCTAATGAACCCATTGCCCTGGTCTTGATGAACACCCCTGGCTGGACGGTGCTCTACAAGGATCAAACCGCCATTATCATTCGACGAGATACATAAAAAGGGATGGGGATGAAGACAATCTCGATTCGTAAATTATTTGTTCTTTTGCTTTTCTTCGCTTTGCTGATACTGACTTTGCGTCCAATTGCCGATCCAGATTTTTGGTGGCACCTTCGAACAGGGGAGCTGATTGCTGAAACTCATTCGATCCCACATTCCGATCCGTTCTCGTTCACCGTCGCAGGGAAAACCTGGATCGCCCATGAATGGCTGTCTGAATTGATCATCTTTTTACTCTATCGATTGGGTGGGTATGGGTTATTGATCCTGGCTTTTGGAATGATCATCACGCTCGCCTTTATCCTGACCTATCAGCGTACTCCCCCGGAGTCGAGGCCATATACCGCAGGTTTTTCCATCCTCCTTGCTGCACTTGCGACAGCGCCAACCTGGGGCGTACGACCGCAAATGATCTCCGTCCTTTTTACAGCCTTATTTTTATTTCTGCTTGACCGTTTCCGAACATCCAAATCGTTGGCCTATATTCTACTTCTTCCCCTTGCCATACTCTTTTGGGTAAATCTGCATGCAGGATTTGCTTTTGGAATGGGTATTATAGCCATCTACATTATCGGGGATATCTTCGAAATTCTAAGAAAAATATGGCTGGGGGTTATCCCCATCCAGCTGTCCTCTTTTAAAACCATTTTCTGGTTGATCGGTGTTTTTATCGTGTGCGTCATATTGGTAGTCGTCAACCCAAATGGAATCCGGCTCTATACCTATCCGTTTGAAACATTGACCAGCCCTTCAATGCAGCAATTCATCCAAGAATGGGCATCGCCGGACTTTCATCAAATCGAATGGCAACCACTGGCGTGGTTGATATTGGCACTGCTTGGATCGGGACTTCTTGGAAAGAAATCCATTTCAGTAACGGAAATCCTTCTTATCCTGGTTTTCGGATATGCCGCACTCCGTTCGATGCGAAATGTCCCACTGTTTGCCATTGCAGCTGCGCCCATCCTGGCAAGTGAAGTCGACTCGATTTATCATATCAAACTGGAAATTACCGAAAATAAACGACCCATTCATTGGTTGGCGCCCATCCTCCTCGTCTGTGCGCTTCTGATCACCGGGCTGCGCTTAATCTCTATTGACCAGCAACAGTCAAAAACTGAAAAGGAAGACTTTCCCGCTGCCGCAGTAAATTGGATCCTCCAAAACCAGCCAAAAGGGAATATCTTCAATACCTATGGCTGGGGAGGATATTTAATATGGCGTCTCTATCCGAATTACCGTGTGTATATCGACGGTCGAGCAGATGTCTACGGCGACCGTTTCATTTATGATTACATCAATGTTTATCTTGCTCAATCCGATTGGGAAAAGGCTTTATCCAGTAACAATATCAAAATTGTGCTCGTGGAACCTGGATCAGGCCTGGCAGGCGCACTAAAGAATTCGCCTGATTGGGAAATCAGCTACCAGGATAAAAACAGCGATTTGTTTATAAAAAAATAGTCCCCATAGTATTGCAAACCAAGATTAACGCTGGTCTTGGCCTATAGCCGAGTTGTCATTGTTGTTTATAATTTTTTCACAGCAGCCAGGACTTCGACACTGTGCTCGGCTGGCTTAACATCTTCGAACACCCTGGCTATCCGGCCATTGGCATCAATGATGAAGGTAGTTCGCAACACCCCTTCGTATTCTTTCCCCATAAATTTTTTTACACCCCAAACCCCATATTGGTCGCAAACTTTATGGTCTTCGTCCGCCAACAGCGGGAAAGGGATTTTATATTTAGCCCTGAATTTGGTATGAGATGAAGCTGAATCCGGGCTTACTCCCAGGATGATGACATCCGCTTCGACATAAGCCGTGTAATCGTCGCGAAAATTACACGCCTCCGTCGTGCATCCTGGGGTGTCATCTTTTGGATAAAAATATAAAACAACCGGCCTGCCTTTGAAATCAGAAAGCCGTCTCACCATATTCGTTTCGTCAGGCAAAGCAAAATCCGGAGCCTGGATCCCTTTTGACAGCAGCATATCTCACCTCCTGGATATAATCTGATAATTATAGCCTTTATTATAAATGATAATGCGGCGAACAGAAAGCCAATCGCCGCATACACTTATAAATTTCTTACCTTTATTTCGAAAATTAAATAATGCCAGCTTCTTTAAGGGCCCCCTCCAAAATCTCGGCCATCACTGGTTTAATAATCACTGCACTCGCACCTCCCTTGAGGGCCCGTTGAGCCGTCTCGGGTTGATCATCCGAAGTAACGATGATCACCGGGACGCCAAATAGATGAGGCTCCCTGCGCAAATACGATAGTACCTCAAAACCATCCACGCCCGGCATGTTGATATTGAGAAAAATTACTTTTGGATTTGCCTCGCGCAGGATCGCCATTCCAGCACTTGGCGTCAAGGCAGATCGGGATGGGATTTTCCATATTCGCAACATCTGACAAAGCGCTTCAGCAGTCTGTCGGTTGTCGTCAATCACCAATGCGAACGTCATTATCTGCCTCCAAAAGAATCCACTGCGCTACCGACATCTCGAAATCCCGGTCTGTTATTATTATAGCCTCGGATGGCCTTTGCAGGAAGTGCCGCAGACCCTGGGAAGATCTGGGTAGGTCAAAATCCCATCATATCGTTGGAATTTCCGCAGCTTTTAAATTATACAGGCAATTCCCAAGTTACCTATTTAGGTGCAAAGATTTCCCTCAGTCTAGGAGGCAACTACGAATTCGACAACAAATCTGTAACGCTGAGATTATATCTGTTCTCCGAATGTAGATCTCGGCAGCCCGTCAGCGAATCCAGAACATAAATGTTAACAGGTAGGCTGTCAAGCCAAAGACTGCCGCGGCGAGAGAAGTGAAAAAATTCCACAGCGTCCGTCCGCCACTTGCAATTCGCTGGAGCCAATATATTTGTACGCCGGCGAAGGGCAGGACTAAAAAAACAGGCCAGATCAATCTCCACGGGAAGCCAAAAGAGGGTTCCATTGAAAGTATCAGGAACGCAGCCAGTATTAGCAAGTGATGGATGGGGATCGCTCTCTGCCAGGTCATGCGAGTGAGCAGCGTCCGCCGATCAGCCTTCTGGTCTGCAGCAAAGGTGGGGAAATCCAGAACAAGGAAATAGGCCAGCGCAAGAAGAGTTAGAGGCAAGGTCGTCATTGTTAAAAGACGATGGTAGGTATCTGTCTGAATCAGGAAGGACAGGACAGGGAGAGAGGTTGCAAAATAGAAGGCCAGGGCTAATTCGCCAAAACCTGTCGTTGACAAATGGATGGGTGGTACTGCGTAGGCTACCAGGAGAAGGAGGATAAAAAGAAATAAGATTTGGACCTGCAGCGAGAGAAAGCCCCTTTGCATCATGACGATCACCACAGTGGTCGCCACGACCAAGGCGGCTGCTGATACTTGCAGGAGCAATACTTTAAATTCTTCCCGCTGACGTCGAGTTTCATTTTCATTAAGCGGCATGCTTGGCAATTTAAAATATTCAACCAACAGGAATGCTGCAATCTGGAGCGTAAAGCAGCCAAGCAAGCCCAGGCTGAAGGAGATCAAGGAAATAGGCCTTCCCAGATAATGGGCTATTCCAGCACCAAGGGTATAGGTTAGGAAAGCAAAAAGCAGGAAAAATGGACGGCTCGATCTGATTAAAATTCGAAACTTAACCATGATTTTCCTCAATTGACAGGCGCATATTCTCAACCTGGCTAGATCAACGAGTAACCATCATCCACAACCAGCGTTTGACCGGTAATCGCTTCATTCTTTACAAGAAATTCAAGGGCACTACAGACCTGATCCAGTGAAGCCGAATGTCTTAAAGGCAGGCGGTTTATCAATTTTCCCCATTCCTCGGGCGTTGTCGTTTCAGAGGGCAGTACTAAACCTGGAGCAATGGCATTGACACGAACGCGAGGTGCATAGGCTTTTGCCAGCACGCGGGTCAATGCCTCTAACCCACTCTTACTCACCACGTAAGGAACATATCCTGTCCATGCCTTGAATGCACCAGCATCGGTGATATTGACGATTAAGCCACCTTCCGCCATCCGGCCGAAAGCGGATTGAGAAAGCAGATAAGGAGCGCGTAAATTCAAGTTGAAGACCGAATCCCACAAAGCGGGGGTAACATCCTGTGCACCTCCTCTGGGCATGATTGCAGCTGAATTAACCAGGAGTTGCAACCGATGCGGCAAGCGATCCACAAAGGAAAACAATTTATCAATTTCTTCCGGGACAGTCAGATCAACGCTCAAGGTGTAAACCGGCACGCCTGTTAATGAAAGTGCTTCAACAGTCGAAGCTGCTGTGTCCGCGAGAGAATGATAATGCAGCAGGATTCCATACCCCTGTCGAGCAAGGGAAAAGGCAAATGCTCGACCAAGCCGTTGGGCGGCACCAGTAACAATCGCCAGCGGAAAAAGTCCATCCACCATCAGGTTTCCTCAACTATAGAACTCCGGCTTTGCCTCACAGCCTGCAGCGGCAACTCACTTGCGAAATAAATTTGAAAGGAAAAACCAAATATTCGCCGGTCGTTCGGCAAGGCGCCGCATAAAGTAGGGATACCAATACAGTCCATAAGGAACATAAACCCGCACAGGATACCCTTGTTGAGCACATTGTTCTTGAAGGTCGCGGCGTATCCCATAAAGCATCTGGAATTCCAAAGCTCCTTTCTGCAAGCCGGCCTTCTCGGCATAATCTTTTGCGAATTGAATACGCTTGGGATCATGGGTTGCAATTGCAGGGATTGGCGGAAAACGACCATCCTTACTGGCGGCGGGTGACCCGGCATCGATGGCACTATCAATCATGACCTGGGAGAGTAAATCATAATTGGCATCCACATCCGTTTTTTTACGAAAGGCCAGCTCAGGGGGTTCTTTATAGGCTCCTTTGACCAAACGGATGCGGGTGCGCTCGCCGAGCAGGTCGCGTGCGTCCTTCTCGGTTCGGTAAAGGCAAGATTGGAGCACCAGACCGACATCATCGAACCCTTTCTGGCGCACCTGGCGAAACAAACGAATGGTCTTATCTGTGTAGGGAGTATCCTCCATGTCGACCCGGATGAAGATTCTGGCTTGCTTGGCGCGGGATATAATCTGCACCAGGTTCCTGGCGCACAGGTCTTCGTCAAGGGCGAGGCCAATTTGGGTCAGTTTAATGGAAACATTCGCTCGAACTTTGTTGGCATCCACAGCATCCAACAAGCCTAAAATCTCAGCAGTCGCATTGGCAGCACCAGCGATTGTCTCGGTATTTTCACCAAGATGATCCAGAGTTGCATTTATCCCCTTCTTGTTCAATTCTTTTACCACATCAATGGCATCCTGGACTGTATTCCCCGATACGAACCGGCTGGCAGCCTGCCAGGCAAATTTCCATCTGGTCACTAAATGCTGTGCCCAGACTGCTTTTGACAAGTAAATTAATAAGGTTCTCAGCATCATCGCCTCATAAATAATAGATGACTCTCCTGCAACAACTCGTACTTTAACAATTCAAGGCTAACATTTTCGGCTTTGCCAAGCCGCACAAAGCTGCCAGGCTGGCCCATAAAAAAGCCCAAAGAGAATCCACGGCCTGTTTTCGGGTGCCTTTTTCTACATCAAGAGCCGCAGGCTGGGCCATTTCTTCTTTCGCTTTCGCCTGCAGGTAACGCTCAATACGCCGCACGTTGCTCACGGCGGCGGAACCGATCACCATACTGGCCATCCGGAACTTGCCTCGCACCGGCAACTTGCCAGCCGGGAAATGGTGCTTGATACTGCGCATGGTGGCTTCGACGGCCGCGCGCAAGTTGCGGCCTTCTTTCTGCTGCTCGCGGCTGCGTCGTCGTCGTTCAGAGGTCTGCGCTTCGGCCTGGGTAAAACGCAGATGACGACGTGGATCGCGTTTGCCAGGTTGAGACGGGCACTTGTCTACCAGCTTGCAGGTTGCGCACACTTCCGCTTTGAAGTGGGCGACGAAGGCATTCTTCTGGTTGCCGGGATGAGCTGGCTCGGTCTGCCCATGGGGGCAGGTGACTTTCACCGGCTGGTTATCTGGATTGAACTTGATCACAAAGTCGGCCAGGTGCAGCTTTTCAGGGTCGGGAGTTCGTCCGCGGATGGCAGTCTGAATATGTTCGACTTGCTGTTCCTGCAAAACCGCATCGGAATCCGGGCCGCCATGCCCACCATCCGTGTAGATCGTATCCAGTTCCGTGCGCTTCTTCAGGTCGGGCAGTGCTTCGGCCAGCAGTTGGCTGTCGTCGACGTGGTTGGACGCCACTTGGACTTTGGTAATCAGTTGCAGCGGATTCTGCGGGTCGCAGGTTTCGCTCACATTGGCGACATAGCCTTGGTAACCTTTGCTCTGTTTTTCCCGATAGGTGGCTTCCAGATCATCCGGTGACTGCAGGCTGGTGGCGCTCAGGGCCTGGTTGGGTTTGGTCACCACGCCTTGCTGCTCCAGCTGGAAATGTTCGCCGAAGACCCGCCCCAGCACCCGGTAGACCGGCTCGTCCGCATAGACCGGCTTCAACTCCACCAGCAGCCACTGCATGAACTCGCCGATCCGCTGCAGGTGCGCCTCCGTATCTTCGGACTTCATATGGTAGACGTATTGCCCGGCATGTCCCTGTACATAGGGCGCAAAGCTGACGGCATAGCGCTCCTGATCGCCCTCCTTCAGCATGCGCTGGACTCGCTGCAGCACTTCCACCAGCAGCTGCACCCGTCCCATCCGACGAATGTTACTGGCGACCTGTGTGCTATCCATGCGCTGTTTGCCGGTCTTGAGCCGAAAGGCCGCAATCTGTTGGTCCGTCACCTGTTCAAAGGCCTGGTCCAGCAAGTTCACTCCCTTCTCCTGCATGTACCGGCTCAGACGCTCTCGAAAGTAGTACAGTGTGCGTAAATCAAAATCGCCTTCCCCTAATTGGCGATAGCCCAGTGCGTAGCGCACCTGCACATCATAACAATAGGCATCATACATCTCTTCATCCGTCCAACCATTGCCTGCTTTCAGGTACTCCAGTCCAACCAATACATTCACCGGTACATTTGGCCGCGACGGAAAATCAACATACAGAACCTCGAAAGGCGCTTCGTTCAACCGGCAAAAGAACTCTCGATAGAATACGCCTGCCCACGAATTCTCCAGACGCTTGCGCAGCTTTTCGGGAAGTTCATCTACATGGCTGGTGAGCGGTATTTGCAGGTGCCGGTGATTTTCCTTGAACATGTTTTGGTCCTCGCACAGCGGTTTGCCTTGATTATATTAAACTTTCCGCTGATTGAGGAGAGTACAATTCAGACCACTGTTATCCTCTCGTTTTTGCAGGAGAAGTCATAGATAAATATCCAAATAATCGCGGCTACGATATGATTTTAGCACATCTACATCAGGCGAGTGTGTTATACTTTTGCTCCGCGAAGTATGATAATTAGAACCTGATTAACCATGTTCGGAGGAACAGTGAACATCCGAGGCTCTTCCTTATTTTTGCGGGGAGCGTCACTCTTATTTATTGTCCTGGCGGTCATCCTGACCGTCTTCCAGCTTATTCGGTACAGCCTGTCGCGCACGAACTACCCGTCCGGTATGACAATCGCCGGCGTGCCGGTTGGAGGAATCGACCCGCAGACTGCCTCGCAAAGGCTTCTGCAAGTTTATTCCGTTCCGATTGAACTCCATTATGGGAACGCGGTAATTGATATGGCGCCAAATGCAATTGGCTTCCAGCTGGACGTGGAGAGCATGCTCGCAGCTGCCGACCTTCAGCGAACCGGTGCATCCTTTTGGGGAGGTTTTTGGGATTACTTGTGGAACCGGCATTCCCCTGCCAGCGATATTCCCCTGGTGGCGACATATTCCGAGCAACGGCTCCGCGCGTACCTGCAGGATGATATCGCCTCCCATTACGATCAATCGCCCCTGCCTTCCCAACCGATTGCTAACAGCACTGATTTTAAACCCGGTACACCAGGGCAAACGCTTGACATCGATCGCGCCGTCGTGTTAATTGAAGATGCGCTTAAGTCCCCGACCTCACGGGTGGTCATCCTTTCCGCCCAGACGACCGCAGCCGGACGGCCCCCCTTGCCCACATTAAAAGTCGATATGGAAAATATCATTAATTTGAACAACTTCGATGGTCTCATCGATATATATTTCCTTGATCTGCAGACTGGCGAAGCCCTGCATTTTGGATACCAGGCAGGACAGGAGATTTCAGTCAACCCGGATATCTCCTTCTCCGGGTTGAGTACGGAAAAAATCGCCATCCTGGTTACAGCCTATCTTTATAATAACGGCAAACTACCCGATACGCTCAACAGCTTGGTGGTCAACATGATTGCCACTTCCACCGACAGCGTTGCCGACCAGGTAATGCAAAGTATTAACCCAATTCGCGGCCCACTGCTCGTCACCCAGACGATGCAGAAGCTCGGTCTGATCAATACCTTCATGGCGGGTTTCTACTATTTGGGTGCGCCGCTGCTTCAGATCTTCAATACCCCGGCCAATTCCCGAACGGACATCAACACCGACCCCGACCCCTATGACCAGACAACTCCCTCCGACTTGGGGCTATTGCTCGAGGCTCTCTACCAGTGCTCGCAGACTGGTGGCGGGTCACTCATCGCAGCGTTCCCTGGCCAACTCACACAGACCGCCTGCCAGCAAATGATCCAGACCCTGACCCAGGATCAAGTCGGAGCATTGATCCAGACCGGGGTTCCCGAAGGAACGGTCGTAGCGCATAAACACGGTTGGGTGGCCGACGCCGCTTCAGGAGTGATCCACAATATGAGCGACGCGGCTTTAATCTACTCGCCGGGCGGCAATTACATCCTCACCATTTATACCTACCACCCGGTGCAAATCATCTGGGAGGATGCAAACGGATTGGGCGTCAACCACATGTACGCGGATTTGTCGCGGTTGGTTTATAACTACATGAACCTGCCATGATTACTACCTTGCATATTTAATGGTCATTCGGCTGATCCATGCTGATAATTCCCGGATCCGCAGGTGACTGTATCAGCCTTTTTCCTCCATGGATATCTCACAGACCATCCACTTGCTAGGCGACCTGCTTGGTCAAGTCATTTCAGAGCAGGAATCACCTGCGCTCTTTCAGATCGAAGAGAGCATCCGGTTGGATGCCAAAGCGCGGCGGAATGGGGATGAGGCCGCCGGTCAGCGACTGCGCAGCCAGGTATCTGATCTGTCATCGGATCAGGCCCGAGGTGTGGCTTTAGCCTTCACGACCTATTTCGATCTGGTCAATATCGCCGAGGAAAACCAGCAACTCGCTTTCCTCCGCCATCTAGAATCCGAGAATTACCCGGAACCAATACCAGAATTGATCGCGGAGGCGGTGGCAGAATTGAAACGCCGGGGGGTCTCTCGCAAAAAAATGGCAGCCCTGCTCGATCAACTTTCCATTGAGTTGGTGTTAACTGCTCACCCCACCGAGGCCAGACGGAGAACCATCCTTTCAAAGGTGATGCACATCGACAACCTTCTCCAGGAGATCAGCCAGGAGGATCGGCTGCCGCGCGAGCGCCAGGCGATCCTGGATGCCATCCATGCGGAAATCACTGCTTTCTGGTTGACCGAGCGCACCCGGACCGCAAATCCAACCGCAACGGATGAAATACGGACCGGGCTGTTTTTCGTTGACTCGATCTTCTGGCAGACACTTCCCAAACTGTATACGAATCTTGACCTTGCTCTGGCTAAGCACTATCCCGGCTTGAGCACGAACAGGGTATGGCTGCGTCTGGCCTCCTGGATGGGAGGCGACCGGGATGGCAATCCCAATGTCACGACCGAGGTTACGGCAGAGACATTAAGGCTGCACCGCGGTCTGGCGGTTGAAAATCACCGGCAGGCATTCCAGGATCTGGCGCGCCGGTTGAGCCTGAGCAAACGACGCCTTCCTCCTCCAGCAGCCCTGCTGGAATGGATTGAGAAGCGCCGTCCACTCCCGCCCCATGTTGCCTATATTGAACAACGCTATGCCAACGAACCATATCGCCTGGTGCTCTCCCTCCTCGCTGAAGACCTGGCTGAAGCCTCCCAGGATAACATGACTGCCAACCTGCTCTCGGTGAACCCCCACCCTGCGCGGATCATGGATGAAGATTTAATTTATCCGCTTGAAATCATTGCCAGCAGGCTTCCTCCGGTTCTCGCCCGGGATGAAATTCAAACGGTCCGCCGCCAGCTTCACATTTTCGGTTTGCATGCCGCCCTCCTGGATATTCGTGAAGAATCGGGTCGATTAAACGCATCCCTTGGCGAAATCTTACGTGCGATTAATATCACGCCAGGGTTTGAATCTGATTCCGCAGATGAACGATCCAAGCTCCTCATCCGCCTGCTCTCCGAACCTGCACCCTCCCTGGCCAGGCATCCCGGGGCGACGCCCGCGGCGTCAGAGACCTGGTCGCTCTTCCAGTTTATTGAGCGGACTTACCGGGTCTATGGACCCGCCCTGCTCGGCCCATTCATCATTTCGATGACCCATTCGATGGCAGATGTGCTCACCGTGCTCCTGTTCAGTCAGTGGACCGGGATGAAAGGCGGATTGCAGATTTGTCCACTCTTCGAAACCATTGAAGATTTGAAAGAGGCTCCGCGTATCCTTGAGGAGTTATTTACCTGTGCTGCCTATCGCACCCACCTCGAGAACCTGTGCAAATGAACAGATCGTCATGATCGGTTACTCTGACAGCAACAAGGATGGTGGCTTCCTGATGTCCAATTGGACCCTATATCAGGCCCAGGAAAATCTGGTGCATGTCGCCAGGAAATTTGGTGTCCGATTAACCCTTTTTCACGGCCGCGGAGGGACAGTAGCGCGTGGTGGGGGTCCGGCCAATCATGCGATCCGCGCCCAACCGTCGGGGAGCATCCAGGGGCGATTCCGTTTGACCGAACAAGGAGAGGCCATCAGCACGCGCTACTCCAATCCAATCATCGCCTACCGTCGTTTGGAACAAATCGTGCATGCAGTATTACTTGCCTCAGCTACGGACAAAAAGCATTCCCAGCAAATCCCCGGCGAATGGCGTACCGCTATGGATTCCATTTCCGCGGAAGCGTTTCGGGTATATCACCAGCTCGTGTACGAAACGCCGGGCTTTATCGATTTCTGGCACTATGCCACTCCCCTTGACGAGATTCAACGACTGCGCATTGGGTCACGTCCAGCCTCGCGCTCGAGAGATCTTGATGTAAAAAAAATCCGCGCTATTCCATGGGTTTTCTCCTGGATGCAAGGACGTTTCAATTTACCGGGCTGGTTCGGCGCAGGTTCAGGTTTTAACTCTTTCCCGGAGATCAAGACCCTGCGTGAGATGTATGCTCTGTGGCCGTTCTTTAAAACCATGCTGGACAACACAGAAAACTCATTGGTAAAAGCGGACATGGATATTGCGGCTGTTTACGCTGGACTTGTCCCGGATCGAGCAAGAGCGATAAATATATTCAACCTCATCCGCAGTGAATATGAGAAAACCAGGGAGGCCGTCCTATCGATCAGCGGGCATTCTGCCTTGCTCGACAACGAACCGGCTACTCAGAAAGCAGTTCTGCTGCGCAATCCTTATATCGATCCACTGAACTATCTCCAGGTTGAGTTGCTTCGCCGGCTGCGCGCTGAACACAATCAAGAAAGCCGCACAGCTCAAAAGCTCAGGGATGTTATCTTGTTAACCATCAACGGCATTGCCGCCGGTCTGCGGAACACCGGCTAAGTACACTTCGAAATCTGTTTCCAATCCATACATCCGTACTATAATTTAATATATGAATCAAACGTTGAGTTTGTATCGTCTTCAACTCATTGACAGCCAAAAAGATCGAGCCGACGCTCGTCTCCACGCTATTCAAAAGAAACGCGACAACGATGATGCTTTACGTGAAATCAATGAGCAGGCTAAAACTGCTCAGGATCAAAAAGCTTACGCGGAACGGAACCTGCACCAGGCGGAAACCGCCGTCCAGGACCAGCGGGTAAAAATCGAGCAATCCGAATCCTCTCTATATGCTGGTGTGGTCCGGAACCCGAAAGAATTACAAGACCTGGAAAATGATGTGGCTGCATTGAAACGGTATTTGGCCATCCTGGAAGATCGGCTACTTGAGGCGATGCTCGCCATGGATGAAGACGAAAAAAAAGTCCGAGATGTACAAACTGCTCTCCAGGCTGCGCAGGAACATTGGGCGATGGAAAATCAAATCCTCGACCAGGAGGAAAGCGTACTTCTAAAAGAGCTCCAGAAACTTTCCACCGAGCGCAGCGCCCTGGCTGGGCTGATATCCAACGAGAATATTGGCCTGTATGACCAGCTACGCCAGCAGAGACGCGGCGTGGCTGTAGCAACCATCAGCGATAATTCTTGCGATGCCTGCGGTTCAAAATTAACTCCTGCTCAAGGGCAGAATGTACGCTCCGCCTCTCAAATGGCGCGCTGCCCTTCCTGCGGGCGAATCCTCTACAGCAACTGACCCAGGACTAGGTGCATTATGCCCATTCGTTTGCCCCATATCGATGACATCTCATTTGCGATCGGTTTCCTGCTGGCAACTTTTTTTTGGTTAATCGTCAACGCACTTCAACCCATTTTTCGCCAAGTGCGCGAAAATATGCGCGCCAAACGGGCCGAGGCGAAGGAAAAGGTGCACACATCCAACGCACTCGAGGAACGCTACCGCCGCCAATTACTCCAACAGGCACAACGCTTGCACCTGGCGGAATCCTTGTTTTCTTTAGATGAAATTGTCATTCCCCCGGAACTGCTTGCACCGCCGCCTCGGGTTGAACCGGGAACTCCCCTGTATCTCGAAACCATTGTGTCGACCACGGTCCCGTACATGCCCGCATGGCCGGAGCTGGGCGCGGTTTACAACGCCTCCACCCTGAGTTTGTCCGAGGCTTTATCCGGCAACTCGGATATCGTTTTGGTCGGCCAAACCGGAATGGGAAAAACGGTTACGCTGGCCTATCTCGCTTCCCGGCTTGCCAGAAGGGACAGCGTGCCGGGGCTGCCCGAAGATACCATCCCCTTTTTGATCCATGTCGCCGACCTAGGACTGCCGTTGAAAAAAGAGGATCCTCTCAACCCAATTGCCGATTTCATTGCAGAGAAAGCCTCCATTTTCGATGAATCCCGCATACCGGATTTCGTCCATAAAACCTTCGCCGAAGGTCGGGCATTACTCCTAATGGACGGAACGGACGAATTAACCCCTGACGGTCTCAAGGAAGCTGTCGATTTCATCAAGGCAATTAAACGCAATTATCCAAAAACCCGGATGGTAACCACTTCTTCGACGGAATACCTGGATGGACTGGTGAGCCTTAATTTTATTCCCATTGCCATGGCTGCGTGGAGTCCCACACAGAGGCGAAAATTCACGGAAAAGTGGGGCGATTTATGGACACGGTTCATCGCCAATGAAACGTGGACTCAAAACCGGCCGGATCAGGTGGATCCACTCCTGCTCAATGGATGGCTGATGTTCGATAGTGGTAATCTTACCCCCCTTGAACTGACCCTGCGGACCTGGGGAGCATATGCCGGGGACACACGTGGCCCACGCCCGATGGATGCCATTGAAACCCACCTCCATCGTTTGTTTCCTCCGAATGCTCCCCGGGAAGCGATGGAGCTGCTTGCACTGCAAGTTCATCTCGCCGCGGAACCGATCTTTGACCCGCGCAAGGCACGTGAATGGATTAAGTCATTTGAGCCCTCTGAAAATCCCCCCGGCGACCGAGAAGAAACTCAAAACGGTGGCACAAAGAAAACGCAGAAGAAACAGGCGCCATCTCTGGGCCTGATCAGCAAAATGGCAGACAGCGGTTTGCTTGTTCAGCATCGTGGTAACCGCATGAGCTTTACCCATCCTATTTTCGGAGGATATCTTGCAGGGAAAGGTCTGGTTGCTTATAAACCAGAATCCTTCCTGGAGCAACCTCCCTGGATTGGTAAATATTTGGCGATGCAGTATTTTGCAGCCCACGGAGATCCAACCCAGCTGGTCTCCGCCCTTCTAGCAAAGACCGACCGACCTTTATCAAGAAATTTGCTCACCCTCAGCCGCTGGTTGCGTGATGCACCCTACCAGGCTCCATGGCGAGGCAGGGTCATGGCGAAACTGGCCGAGCTTCTCCGGACGGAAGGAGAGCCGCTCGGCCTGCGCGGACAGGCTGCCGCGGCACTTGTTCAAAGCGGCGATCCCAGTTCGGCAGTATTGCTACGCCAACTGTTGACGGAATCTTCCAACGAGCTCCTGCAGCTGGTTGCCCTCGGCAGCGGTGTTCTCCAGGACGCCAAAGCCGTCAAGGAACTGTCTGCTTTGCTCGGAACCCTCAGCCCTCCCGTGCGCAGGGCTGCCAGCCTGGCCCTGGTGAACATCGGAACGTCCGAAGCTTTCGACGCGGTCGCCGCGGTCCTCCTCCACGCGGATGAAGACTCGCGCAGGGCGGCTGCAGAGGCGCTTGCGAACAATCCAGTGGAGGGCTTCAGCATGCTGCGTGAAGGCGCGGTGATGAAAGATGATCTGATGGTGCGCCGGGCTGCGGCTTTTGGGCTGGCCCGCATCCATACCGCCTGGGCTGATGAATTGCTTACCAAAATGCAGGTCGAGGACGATCAGTGGGCAGTCCGCAATGCCGCTGTAGAAATTGTCGAGAACCGCCTGCATTTAAATCCACATGTCCCTAAGCGCCTGCCTCCGCCCTCCGAGTCCCCCTGGCTGATCGCATTTGCTGGGAAGCAGGGACTGGGAATCTCTCCGGATAAAACACCGACCGACCTTCTGCTGATGGCGCTTAAATCCGGTACAGCTGAAGAACGGCTGGGGTCCCTTTCCTATCTGCGGATGATGCCCGCAGAGGGCGTTTTCGGTGCGCTTTACCAGGCCATGTATTCGGGCGACGCTGAAATCCGCGAGGCTGTTTTCATAGCGCTCTACGAGATGGCAGGCCGTGGATTTGAAGTCCCCGATCCCATTCAATATGGTCTAGGCGTTTAATGCTGATTGCCAACGCAAAACTCGTACCCTGGGATATTCCAAACCGCATCCTGGATAATCATGCCGTTTACATAGAAGAGGGTCTGATTCGTGAGATTGGACCTTCCTCTGAATTATCCATGCGTCATCCTGACACCATGCTCTTCGACGCAGGTGGACAGCTGGTTTTTCCCGGCAACATTTGTGCTCACACCCATTTTTATAGTGCCTTTGCTCGTGGCATGTCAATCCCGGGTAGCGCCCCGCGCGACTTTCCTGAAATTCTTAAAAACTCTGGTGGAGATTAGACCAAGCCCTGGACGCTGAAGATATTCGCTGGTCCGTGCTGGTTTGTCTGGTTGACGCCATAAAGCATGGAACAACAATGTTGTTCGACCACCATGCCTCGCCAAATTTTATCGATGGCTCCCTGGACATCATTGCTGAGGCGGTGCACCAGGCAGGCCTACGCGCGGTGGTTTGTTATGAGGTCACCGACCGCGGGGGAGAAGAAAAGGCTCGCGCGGGGATCGCTGAGAACGCGCGCATGATCAAAAAGCTGGCACGAACACCCAATTCGCTCATCGCCGCAACTTTTGGCCTTCACGCTTCTTTAACCCTCTCCGACCAAACCCTGGATCTGTGTAGTCAGGCTGCTCCCGCCGGAACCGGATTCCATATTCATGTCGCCGAAGGCGAAGCGGATGAACTCGACAGCCTGGCCAAATCCGGGATGCGCGTGGTGCATCGGTTAGACAAGCACGGCCTCCTTGGCCCAAATTCCATCCTGGCACATGCAGTCCATGTCGATGAAGGAGAAATGGACCTGATCGCCAGAACCGGCAGCTGGGTCACTCATCAGCCACGGTCGAACATGAACAATGGGGTAGGCGTGGCCCCTGTCGAGGCCATGCTCAAAGCCGGCATCCGGGTCGGGTTGGGTAATGATGGTCTTTCCAACGCCATGTGGGAAGAATGGAAGATGGCGTACTTTGTCCACAAAGCCTGGCTACACGACCCGCGCAGCATGTCCGGAAATGAGGTCCTCCAACTCGCTGTACATCATAACCGCCTCCTGGCACAGCAGTTTTTTCGTGGAGGGCTGATCGGTCAAATCACTCCTGACGCTCGTGCTGACCTCATCCTTGTGGACTACCATCCTTTTACGCCTTTGACTCCTGAAAACCTGCCCTGGCACATCCTTTTTGGTTTTAATGAGGATATGATCACAACAACCATTGTCAACGGTAAATTCCTGATGAAAGACCGCCGCCTGCTGACGATCGACGAAGAAGAGATCACCGCCAAGGCACTCGAGTGTGTCCCGAATGTCTGGAAGCGATTCGAAGGTTATTCGATATGAATCCTTCGATTATTCGAACCATCGCCATTATCGGCGGTACTGGAAAAGAAGGAAAAGGACTGGCGTACCGCTGGGCAAAAGCAGGCTACCGGGTATTAATTGGTTCGCGCAGTGAAGATAAGGCATTCACTGTTGCTGCCGAAGTTACCGGCATGCTCAAGGATAATAAAACGGTTGAAGGACTGAGTAACCTGAAGGCTGCGCAGCTTGCGGATATCATCGTCGTGACGGTTCCTTACTCCGCCCATCGGGAGACCTTCGTATTATTGAGAAATTCGATTATTGGAAAAATAATTGTGGATGTGACAGTTCCCCTAGTCCCGCCCAAGGTGGCAATGGTGCAGATGCCTCCGGCAGGCAGTGCAGCATTGGAAGCAAAAGAGGTCCTGGGTGAAAATGTCGAATTGGCTTCCGCTTTCCAGAACATTTCCTATGAACATCTCCTCCGGGACGATTCGGTTGAGTGCGACGTCCTTGTGACAGGGACAAGTAAAGCCACTCGAGCTGAGGTACTGAAACTGGTCGAGGCTGCCGGCCTGATCGGATGGGATGCCGGACCGATCGAGAATTCATCCGTTATAGAAGGTTTGACTTCCGTCCTGATTGGGATCAATAAAAAGTACGGCAGTACATCTGCGGGAATCCGGATCACCGGTGTAAATCGACCAGTCGAGCTCCCATGACATTGACATTAACTCCTTTGCCAGATATCCCGATGGTCTGCCCGGGTGATGACCTGGCGGAAATTGTGCTCAACTCCCTCCGCTCCGCCCAGATCACACTCCGGGATGGCGACATCCTGATCCTTGCCCAGAAGATCGTTTCCAAGGCAGAAGGGCGCATGGTCAATTTAAAGACAATCATCCCCTCTGAAAAAGCTGCAAACATGGCTATGCGAAGTCAGAAAGATCCACGCCTGGTGGAGGTCATTCTGCGGGAAAGTAACGCCATCCTGCGCGTTCGCCCGGGGACGATCATCGTTGAACACCGCCTGGGATTCATTTGTGCGAGCGCCGGGATTGACCATTCCAATGTCCAGAGTGATAATGCCTCCAGCGAGGAATGGGTGCTGCTCCTCCCTGAGGATCCCAGCCGCTCAGCTCAAGAGATTCGGCGCAAACTGGAAACCGCTTCTGGAGCTCGAGTGGGTGTTTTGGTAATCGATTCACATGGGCGCGCCTGGCGGCTGGGGACAGTCGGGATGGTGATCGGCCTCTCCGGGGTGCCAGGTGTGCTGGATGAGCGCGGCTGGAAGGATCTTTTTGGCTACAAGCTGCAGATCACGGTTGTTGGCGTGGCAGACGAACTGGCCGCGGCAGCTTCTCTTGTTATGGGACAGGCAGCTGAAGGGCTGCCGGTAGTACATGCACGCGGTTTTCCATATCCATTGAGGGAGGGTTCGCTCGGAGAGATTCTCCGCCCAAAAAACATGGATCTTTTCCGGTGATGGATGATATCTGGACCTATGGCGAAGGGCTCACCTCCGAAAGCAGGATCGTGACACTCTGCTGGGGCTAAAAGCCCCGCAGCTTCTTGGGACTTCCGACCGAATGATCTGCCCAAGCCATTTCCGCCGTGTCCGAGCGACTACGCATGACCCACGCAAGCGTGGGCTACGATACTTTTAGATTGCACCACAGTTGGAGGATATCCAATGTGCCAATGCAACCCACTCGCAAGGTTTTCCAAGACGGGAGTTTCGCCGTCTAAACCGGCAACCTATTCGTTTGGTAAAGAACCATGCACAGTATAGCACAACTGTTCTCTGGCGTCTATGCGTCACCTATCGGCGGGCTAAAGCCTTTGCGAGAAACCTGCCTATCCCCTCGCGCTAGAGGGTGTTATGAACTTTGGCCCGGGGATGGTAAACTCCGGGCATGGAAAAGCAAAGATATCCGAGCGATGTGACGGACGACGAATGGGCTTTTATAGCTCCTTATTTGACCCTGATGAAAGAAGAAGCGCCGCAACGAGAGTACAGTCTGCGCGAGGTTTTCAACGGCTTGCGTTGGATTGTGCGTGCGGGAGCCCCATGGCGCTTTATGCCAACCGACCTGCCGCCTTGGTACACGGTCTACCAACAATCGCAGCGCTGGATCCGGGCCGGAGTTTTTGAGGCCATGGTCAATGATCTGCGAGCGCTCTTGCGACTGGCCAAAGGGCGGAAGGAAGCCCCGAGTGCGGCGATTTTCGACAGCCGAACGTTGCAATCGACGGTGGAAAGCGGTGGGCGCGCCGGATATGATGGCGCCAAGCGCAAAAAAGGAAGCAAAACCCATATGGCGGTGGACACCTTGGGTCATTTGCTGGCATTGCACATCACTCCGGCCAACGAGCAAGACCGAGCGCAGGTCGGGAAATTGGCGCAACAGGTGCAAGAGGTCACTGGGAATTCGGTCGAGGTCGCCTTTGTCGATCAAGGTTATACCGGCAATGAGCCTGCCCAGGCCGCTGAAGATCAAGGCATGCGCTTGATCGTGGTGAAGCTGCCTGAAGCGAAGAAAGGCTTTGTGCTCCTGCCGCGGCGCTGGGTCGTCGAACGCAGTTTCGGTTGGATGGCTCGTTTTCGCCGCTTGGCGCGTGACTACGAACGCCTGCCCGAAACCCTTGCAGGTCTCAGCTACCTGGCGTTCGCAATCATGATGGCCAAGAACTTTATTCATCTTATGGCTCATGTCCTATGAAAGTCCATAACACGCTCTAGAAGCGTGGGGGCTTGCGGAGGGTTCTTAAAAGCGGTCATTAATAGTTCAAAAGGAACTGCTGCCGCTGAAAAAAGCGGGATTGATGTCTGGCTGAGTGCATCCGGGAAGCACGAGGTGATTGCCATTATAATGACGGTCGATCTCTCCAAGCGTGAACCTGGGATAAGAATTAATGCGTGGTTGCAGTAAACTGGAGATAAAAACCGCCGCGGATTTTCTGAACACCTTAAGAATGCAAGCAATCGCAATCCCCCACCCCACTACCAAATCCAGTTTTAAGGAGGTACTTCCTTATGAATATCATTCCCGATTCTCATCGTGACTTGCTTACAGACGAAAAGCGAGCTTTCGTCTTCCTGGGGACCACCATGTCCGACGGCTCTCCCCAGGTTACCCCGATCTGGTTCAGTACTGATGGAACGCACATCTTGATCAATACTGCCGTAGGGCGTGTCAAGGATCGCAACATGCGTTCCCGCCCGACCGTCGCGCTGTGTATTGCTGATCCAGCCAACCCTTACCGCTACCTTCAGCTCCGCGGAAAAGTGATCGAGAGAACCCTGAAAGGCGCCGACGAGCATATCGACGCCCTATCCGCAAAATATACCGGCAATCCAAAATACCAGAACCGCCAGCCGGGTCAGGTCCGGGTGATTTATAAAATATTACCGGAAAAAGCCGATCCCCACGGATGATCCAAGACCTGCATCAATTTTTACGCTCGCGGCGCTCCATCCGTCGTTTTCAACCCGACCGTGTTCCCGCGGATGTGGTCCACAGGATCCTCGAAACCGCAACCTTTGCCCCATCAGCCCACAACACCCAGCCTTGGCGCTTTGCTGTTCTGACGAGCCTTGTGGCCAAGTCGCGCCTGGCAAAAGCAATGGAAGTTGAATTCCGCCGGGATCTGGAAAGGGATAAACTGCTCGAAGCTGAGGTAGCCGCGCGACTGGAACGGTCACGCCGGCGCATCCTGGAGGCCCCAGTGATCATCGTTCTTTGCATGGATGAGAGCGGGATGGACCTGTACCCGGATGCCCGGCGAGAGCAGGCTGAACGGACCATGGCAGTCCAATCCACAGCTCTCGCCGGATTACAACTCCTGCTGGCTGCCCATGCGGAAGGATTGGGTTCCGTATGGACCTGCGCACCACTTTTCGCTCCCGAGGCTGTTCGGTCCACATTAAGCTTACCGAAAGAATGGCAGCCGCAAGGAATGTTTTTTATCGGCTATCCAGCAGAAACGCCACGGGAAAAGCCTCTCAAACCGGTCTCACAAGTCGTTCATAATATTTCATGAATATCGTTGCGCTGGCAGGTGGTGTTGGCGGGGCAAAATTATCCGACGGATTGGCCCAACTTCTGTCCCCAAAAGCCCTGGCTGTCGTCGTCAACACGGGCGACGACTTCGAATACCTCGGCCTATCCATCTCTCCCGATCTGGATACAGTCTGCTACACCCTGGCGGGTTTGGCCAACCCCGATACCGGATGGGGCCTCCAAGGAGATACATTTAGCACGCTTGACCACCTGGAAAAGCTGGGTGGGCCGACTTGGTTCAGGCTTGGTGATCGCGACCTTGCCACCCACCTCGAACGCACCCGCCGTCTGCGGTCAGGCCAATCTCTAAGCCAGATTACCCTCGATTTTTGCCGCATATGGGGAGTTGAAGCCAGTATTCTACCGATGAGCGATGATCCGGTGCGTACGATTGTCGACACCATAGAATTCGGGGATCTGGCCTTTCAGGAATATTTTGTCCACCACAAGTGTGAACCGCGCGTCAAGGGATTTCGTTTCTCCGGGAGCGAGAAGGCCGCCCCTACCGCAGGTGCGATTGAAGCCATCGTGAAGGCCGATGCAGTCGTTATCTGCCCGTCCAACCCATGGGTAAGCATTGACCCAATCTTGTCGATTCCTGGAATCCTGCCCTTGCTCCAGGCCAAGCCGGTTGTAGCCATCTCACCGATCGTACTCGGCAAAACAGTCAAAGGTCCGGCTGCGAAAATGTTTGCTGAGCTGGGCATTCAACCTTCCGCCCTCGCGGTTGCCCGTCATTACGGCAAGCTTCTGTCCGGTTTTATCATGGATCGCCTCGACGCGGATCTGGCCGATTCGATCGCATCGGCTACCTGGGTTACGGACACCTTGATGAAATCCGCGGCCGATCGCTACCGCCTGGCCGAATATGTGTTAAACTGTATTCGGAAACTGGAATGACCACCTGGGCAATCGTTCCTGTCAAACCTTTGCGCTACGGGAAATCCCGTTTATCGGGGGTCCTGTCCGTGGACCAGCGCAACCAGCTCAACCGCTATCTCCTTTTACATACCTTGACCATCCTGGCAGAGCTCCCAGAGATCGATCACATCCTGGTCATCAGCCGGGATCCCGCCGCATTGGCCATCGCCAGGGACCAGGGAGCGCGCACGTTGCTTGAGGAAGGCGCACCCCTGCTTAACACGGCGTTGAATTGAGCCGCTGCCCTTGCCAAAGCGCATAAGGCACACTGTACTCTGGTTTTACCCGCTGATCTACCTTTGATCACTGCCCGGGATATCCGTACCCTGATCAACCATGGAAAAAAAGCGCCGGTCGTGGTCATCGCTCCCGATCGACGGGAGGACGGGACAAATGGGTTATTGATGAATCCCGCCGGGGTAATTGAATATGGATTTGGTCCTGGATCTTTCCATCGTCACTGCGAGCGAGCCCGTCAGTCCGGTGTAAAATTGGATATTCTCTCATCTCCGACCCTTGGACTGGACCTGGATTTACCCGAAGACCTGGAGCTGGTGAACGGGCTTGAGGGTCTGGGGATCCATTCTTGATCGATCGGAGGTCCTCTTGAAGGAACGCGTTGGCCTTTACTTGCAGGATTCTCACGACCTGCGCGACGGTCTGGACTATGTCCGGTATGCAGAGGGAGCCGGCTTCGAAGCAGTTTGGCAGGCGGAATTGAGGCTCGTCCGAGATGCGATTGTGCCAATGGCCGCCTATGCGGCGGTGACCGAACGAATCCGGGTCGGCTCAGGCGTCATCAACAATTGGACGCGCAACATTGGGCTGCTTGCAGCCACGTTCCTCACCCTTGACGATCTGGCACCGAACCGTATCATCTGCGGCATTGGTGCCTGGTGGGACCCGCTGGCACATAATGTCGGCATCGAGCGCAGGAAACCGTTGACCGCGATGAAAGAAACCGTCCTTATCCTGCGCCGTCTGCTCAACATGGAGCGTGTCACTTTCCACGGCGAATTCGTCCATGTGGATGGAATTGAGTTGGATATAGTCCACGGACGGCGCGAGCCGCGCAATGTCCCGATCATGATCGGGGCTACCGGCGACCAGATGATGGAAATGAGCGGAGAAATTGCGGATGGTGTCGTGCTTAACTACTGTGTACCGCCGGCATATAATGACAAGGCACTCGCACTGCTTGCCAGCGGGGCTAAACACGCCGGGCGCAACTTCGACGATATTGACCGCCCACAGCTGATAGTCTGTTCTGTGGATAAAAGCCATGACCAAGCCATCGAAACAACCAAGATGCTGCTTTGCCAATATCTCGCTCAACAACCGCATATCGCTAAAGCCAGCGGCGTAGCCCAGGAAGTGGTTACGGAAATCCAATCCATCCTGGGTTGGCCAGCGACTAAGGAACAAATCACTAAAGCCAAACACCTTGTTCCGGAAGACCTTGTCCTGCACATTACCGCCTCAGGAACGCCTGACGAGGCACGCAGCAAGGTGGAAGAATATCGCCGGCACGGTGCCACATGCCCGATCCTTTACCCTGTTGGCGGCGACGTCAAACTGCTCATCGAAACCTTCCGTCAGAGGTGATCGCGTAAACGGCGATTTGTGTTATGATTGCCGACTTGAATCCCAAGGAAATCAAACCATGGCTGAACAACTACACATGCCTAATGGTACAAATACCATCCCTTCCCCCGCCGACCAATTACGTGAAGAATACGAGCGGCAGCAGAAGCTTTTTGAGGCACAACCGCCGATCGTGCAGCGTTTTCTGGAAGCCCAGGCACGCCAGATCGCCGAGGCGTACACTGAGCAGACGCCTACTCTCCATTTTATGTTACCGGATCGGGTCACGATTAAAGTTGGAGAAAAAGACGAACTCGTGCCCGTTCCCCAAGCCTCACGCGAGCAATCCATTGGGAAATTAATTGACCGGTTGGGCAGGAAGACGATTCACAACACTTTGCGCCAACGCTTGATCGAGCTGGAACAAACCCACGACCAGGCAGTGAATGCATGTGCCTCCCTCCTTCGCTACTCGGCTGCCATGCACATCATCCACAATATGCTCCCCTCCGGACGTACAGTCAGCTATATATCTGCGGAAGATGAGGAAATCCCCAACATCCCCACCAAGGAGGATTTGGAACCGGCATCCGCAATCATGGCCAGCACTGATGCAGTCACAGAAGATGGCAATACCGAGGAGGGGCGCGGCAACCTGCAGGTTCCGTTCGTGGCGGCCGCGCGGAGGTTCTATTTACCCCAATGGGTGGCATTTGACGATGAGGGCAAGCTGCTGGTTAACTCGGCCGGTGAAGCAGATGCCCATGTCATTTCCATGCAGCGCTTCCTGACCATATTATTTGCAGCGAGATCACTCGCCCCTTATTCCATCGCTGACGAGGAATACCAGAAAAAAAGATATGGGATGCTCGGCCAACTTGTCAACCAGGGTCGCGCCCTGGCGCGGTACCAAACCAGTGAGATTATCCGGGCCATCCAGGCTCGAGCGGATGCACAAAGCCTCAACCGGGGTTTAAGCTTGAGCCTGCCTTATTTCGATGATCAGTCCCTGATGATGAAGATGTATAATTTTGTGATTATTCCGGCAGGGAGGATCATGTTCGTGCCCGCGTTCGTGGTGCGCGCCGCCATCGAGGAACAAGCGAAGGTCGCTCAAGATACTCGTTTCAGCCACTCCACTCGAAAACATTTGCTCGCCGAACTTCAAACTTTGGGAGAGGCCTTCGAGAACCCGAAGGATTAGCGCGATCAAACGAACAGGAAGATATGTTGTTTTACAGTGCATTTCTCATCCTCATTGTTTTATTCACCTTCAAAACCGCCCCAGTTGAAAATAAAAACATGCATTGATCCATGGCGCCGATCAGATCGGTTTCCAGGCTGCGGCTGGACTCTCTGCATGGAAGACTCCTCCTCCTTTTTACGCTCGCTAAGAGGGCGCGCACCCTGCACGGGGACCACCCCGAAGCCCATTCCCATCCGGCTTGACCTCTCGACAGGCAATCTGGACTACCGACGCTTGGAAACGCACCCAAGCAAACCGCGAAGAGCCTGAAAGAAGGTAAGAAAGAAGAAGCTCTGTGGGAGACGAAAGTAGGCAAGATTGTCTCCTATTATATAGCCATGACTACCTCTCCGATTTTCAGCCTGCGCATTAATGAAGTCTACCGGTCCCTCGAAACCTCGCCGAACGGCCTCGATCCGTCTGAAGGCGAAGCGCGTCGTTCTTTATATGGCGAAAACATACTTTCAGAGCAGCCGCACATACCTATCTGGATTCGCTATATCCAGCAGATCCGTCACCCCTTCATCATATTAATGATCTTGACCTCGGCAATTGCCTTGTGGGAAGGGGATAAAACCCTGGCCCTGGTCATCCTGCTGCTCAGTCTGGTCAATGCCGTCTTCTCTTACTGGCGCGAGCATCGCGCAGAACAGGCGACGGAGAAACTACGCCGGTTGCTGCCCAGCTATGCCCACGTCGTCCGAGGAGGCACCGAAATGCATATCCCCGCGAACGAGGTTGTACCTGGGGATATGCTTATCCTGGCCGAAGGCGACAACATTGCTGCAGATGCCCGTGTAGTGGAAGAATACGGCCTACGGGTCAACAATGCCTCCCTGACAGGCGAATCAGTCGCAGCGCGCAAGAATGCCGATGCCTCATTCATGGCCGGCATCAGCGACCTGGAACGCCCCAATCTGATCTTTGCCGGTACGTCGGTCGCCTCCGGAACGGGGAAGGCAGTCGTATACGCCACGGGAATGCTGACCCAGTTCGGCCGGATCGCGCATCTGACTCAATCAGTCCAGGATGAACCCACACCCTTCCAGATAGAATTGGATCACCTGGGCCGCATCATGACCTACGTTGCTATCGGCGTGGGAGCGATCGTCTGGCTTGTCACCAAATATAATCCTGACATCAGCAGCAGGTATGAAAACCCCTTGCTGCTCTCCCTGGGAACAATCGTTGCAGTCACCCCGGAAGGACTTCCCGCCACACTCACCTTATCATTGGCAATGGCTGTCCAGCGTCTGGCAACGAAAGGCGTCCTGGCGAAACGACTCAACAGCGTCGAGACTCTGGGGAACATATCCGTCATCTGTACCGATAAAAGCGGGACTCTCACCCAAAACCAGATGACTGTGCGGGAAATCTGGGTGGCTCGCAGCAAGCTTCAGGTCACCGGGGTTGGCTACGAACCGAAAGGAACCTTTCTCCCTGATCCAGGTGATGGCCCTCTCCGGAAAGACCTATCTGCATTATTGGAAGCAGCCCTAAGCTGCAACAATTCCCGCATCAATCCCCCCTCAAATGGACAGCCATCCTGGACCAGCCTGGGTGACCAGACTGAAGCGGCCATGAAGGTCACCGCCCTTAAATTTGGTCTGGCTGAAGATATCGTTGGGATGTTTGCGCCACGCATCCACGAGATACCCTTCGAAGCGCATCGTAAGCGCATGTCAACCATTCATCGCACGCAAGATGGCGACCTCGCCTACATCAAGGGAGCTCCGCGTGAGGTCGTCCAACTATGTTCTCGAATAGCAATCAATGGTGAGGAACAGCTCCTGAGCGATGCGGTGCGGGCCGAGATCCTGGCGGCCAATGACGAGTATGCTCGCCGGGCGTTGCGCGTCCTGGCTGTCGCCCGGCGGGAGTTGCCTCCCAGGACGGGTACCTACACGGCTGATTATGTGGAGCGGGATCTGACCTTTCTGGGCCTGATGGCCATGATGGATCCGCCGCGTCCAGAGGTCGAAAATGCCATCCGGACATGCCGCCAGGCGGGAATCCGGATTGTAATGATCACCGGGGATTATGGTTTAACAGCTGAATCTCTGGCCCGTCGAGTCGGCATGGTAACCACATCCAATCCGCTTATCCTCACCGGGGCAGAATTGGACGAAGTAGACGATGGCACCCTGCAAACTATCCTTGAAAAGGAAGTCGTCTTTGCGCGCATGGCTCCCGATCACAAGCTAAGGTTGGTGTCAGCCTTTCAGGCGCGAGGGGATGTGGTTGCGGTGACCGGAGATGGGGTAAACGATGCCCCCGCTTTGCGCAAGGCAGATATTGGGATTGCCATGGGGGTCATCGGCACCGACGTCGCCAAGGAAGCAGCAGATATTATTCTCACCGAAGATAATTTCGGCGCAATTGTGGCCGCGATTGAAGAAGGGAGGGCAATCTATGATAATATTCGAAAATTCATCACATACATCTTCTCGAGCAACATCCCGGAAGTCCTCCCCTTCCTTTTGACTTCTGGGATCGGCATCCCGCCAGCGCTCACCGTGCGCCAAATCCTTGCCATCGACATGGGAACTGACATCCTTCCCGCCCTTGCCCTGGGCACTGAAAAGCCTGAGCCGGACATCATGAAACATGCACCCCGCCGCAAATCCCAGCACTTGTTAGACCGGGGCGTGATGATCCATTCATTTCTCTGGTTGGGATTGATCGAAGCGATTCTCTGTTATTTGGGATATCTTTCAATCTACCTGTTTTCCGGAAATGCCAATCTGCTCGATCTGGAATTTTTATCGGCGGTAAAGTTCCCCCATTTACTCACAATCAATGGCGACATCAGCGCGATTGCCCGGACGGTGTTTCTGGCCGGAATGGTATTCGCTCAAATTGGCAACGCGTTCGCCTGCCGCACAGCCAAGGCGCGCAACACCCAGATGGGCTGGGGCAGCAACCCAACGCTGCTCGCGGGCATTGCCACGGCTGTGGCGATCATCCTTGGGCTGGTCTATTTCCCGCCCCTTGCACACGCATTTGATAACCAGATGTTTCCTGCCGTCCTCTGGGGTGTTCTAATTGTATATTCCCTTGCGATTTATACGCTCGAATGGTTGCGGAAAAGCCTGGTTCGTCGAAGCGATAAAATTCAGAAAGCAAATTCTGCCGATTCTGATGAGAGGAGGTAAAAATGAAAGTCGTCATAATGGGTTGCGGGCGGATCGGTTCACAGGTCAGCATGCTGATGTCCGACCACGGGCATGACGTTACGGTTATCGATCACGACAATAATGCCGCTGGTCGGCTAGGCCCATCTTTTAAAGGGCATCTGGTCAAAGGTGTGGGCTTCGACCGCGATGTGCTCGTCAAAGCGGGGATTGAACAGGCCGACGCCTTCGTCTCGGCAAGCTCATCAGACAACGCCAACATTGTAGCTGCCAGGATCGTCCGAAACGTCTTCCACGTCCCTCGTGTGGTGGCGCGCCTTTACGACCCGCGGCGAGCGGAAATTTACCAGCGGCTGGGATTGACCACAATCTCGTCGACAAACTGGGGGGCGGAGCGCATCGTCCAGGTGCTTACGCATACCGACCTGGATGTGTGGAACACATTTGGGCGCGGCGAAGTTTCCCTCGTCCAACTGGAAGCTCCCCTGGCTTTGACTGGAAAAAAGGTGATGCAGCTCAATGTCCCGGGTGAGGTGATGGTCGTAGCGATCACGCGCAATGACCAGGCCTACATCCCTTCCCTTGGGGGGGAATTCCAGGAAGGAGACATCATCCATCTAACGGTCCTCTCCTCGGCAATGGACCGGTTGGAAGAAATGTTGGGGTTGGAGAGGAGGTAGGCATGTACGTGATCATTGTCGGCGGTGGAAACACCGGTTCTTATCTGGCGAACTTACTTCTGGCGGGTGGACATACTGTAAAGGTGGTCGAGGAGCGAGTGCCCCTGCTCGATAAGCTGAAGGAAGAAATCCCACCCGAGACAATCCTTTCCGGAGACGGCAGCTCCCCGATCGTCCTGGAAGCAGCCAACATTCAAAAGGCCAATGTACTGGCAGCCGTTACCGGGTCGGACGAAACCAATTTGGTGATTACCTCTCTGGCTCGTTTTGAATTCAACGTGCCGCGGGTCATCGCCCGTGTCAACAATCCCAGGAATGCCTGGCTGTTCACTCGTGAAATGGGCGTCGATGTTGCCCTCAACCAGGCTGAGATCCTTGCCCGCCTGGTTGCAGAGGAGATGTCTCTGGGCGATATGATGACCTTGCTCAAGCTGCGCAAGGGTGAGTATTCATTGATCGAGGAGAAAGTCCATCCGCTGGCCAAGGTAGCCAATAAACCCCTGCGGGAAATGGAGCTGCCCAGTGAATGCGTGGTCGTCGCCATCATCCGCAAGAACCAGCTGCTCATTCCCCATGGTGACACTCTCCTGCAGCCCGCCGATGAAGTGCTGGCTCTTGTCCATGCCAATCAGGTGTCCCAACTGGCCATGATGCTCGGACCAAAAGAAGGCAGGGAACTTAATGCAAAAACAAGCTAACTCGCGCAGCTGCTTCGTCTGTGGTCGGGAAAACCCATTTGGCTTGCACTTGAAATTTTACGAAACTGGACCCGGCGAGGTAAATGTCGAATTCACCGCACCGGAATTGTATCAAGGCTATCCCGGAGTCCTGCATGGAGGGATCGTAGCTGCTATTTTGGACGAGACCGCCGGCCGCGTCCACATGGGAGGATTCCCGCCGCGCTTCATGTTCACTGCCAAGCTCGAACTCCGCTATCGGAAAAATGTACCCGTCGGAAAACCACTGAAAATTGTCGGCAAAGCCGGAAAGAGTTGAGGACGCGTGGCTGAGGGCTGGGCTGGGATCTTCGATTCGGAAGGAACCCTGCTGGCGGAAGCAGACGGCCTGTATATGGACATTCCGAAACCGCCTGACCCGGTCGAATTGGAAAGTTTTGGATGGAAAGTCGATCCAGATGATTAAAAAACATGCCCGGTTTTCAAGATTGGACCGGGCATTAATGTTGTTCCTTGGCAAGCCGGTTCCCACCCGATTCCAGAGTGAGTATAATTAAGACAGAGAAACTGGGATGATCAGCGAATATCATCGACCAAAAACCCTTCCTGAAGCCCTGGGTTTGATCGCCAGGACTCTGCCGCTCACGCGTCCCCTCGGTGGAGGAACCGTTTTGAACCGTCCCAGTCCAGACAAGATTGCGGTTGTTGATTTGCAGGAGCTTGGCCTGAACAAAATTACCAAGTCCGGCAATTTCCTTGAAATCGGCGCCACATCCACTCTACAAGCTCTGAATGATTGCCCGTACCTCCCGGAGGCGCTCAAACAAACCCTGAGGCTGGAGGCAAACTACAATCTGCGCCAGATGGCGACTGTTGCAGGAACGCTGGTCAGCGCTGATGGACGCTCGGCATTCACTACCGCCATGCTCGCCCTCGACGTAAAAATAACCATCATGGGCAAACCGACC
Source organism: uncultured Chloroflexia bacterium (assembly GCA_963753465.1). Lineage (GTDB taxonomy): Bacteria > Chloroflexota > Anaerolineae > Anaerolineales > Villigracilaceae > UBA877. The sequence goes on along the minus strand of CAVWCJ010000005.1, from coordinate 319,564 downwards.
AAAGAAGAGGATCCGCTGTCCACAGTCATAACGCTTGGCGACATGCTTCCTTTACGTCATGACTTGATTAAGGGTAAATTGATTACCAAAATCACCCTACCATTGAGCGCAAAACTCGCCTTTGAATGGGTCTCCCGCACTCCATCAGATTGGCCGATCGTCAGTGCTGCGCTTGCCATGTGGCCTTCGAGACGGACGCGCCTGGCTTTAGGTGGCTGGGGCGCGGTGCCCCTCCTTGCCATGGACGGGAACGAGCCTGGCGGAGTCAAGGCGGCAGCTGGGGAAGCAGCCGCTACGGCAGGAGATGAGTGGGCCAGTGCCGAGTATCGGGCCGAAATGGCAGGAGTTTTGGTAAAAAGGGCTTTGGTTAAAATAGACGGGATGAGCAACCCTTGACCATCAAGCTGCCCCTCAACCAACTCATTCAGGGCGACTGCATTGAGACTCTGGCAAATTTCCCCGAGAATTCGGTGGATATGATCTTCGCCGACCCGCCCTACAACCTCCAGCTGCAGAATGATCTGTACCGGCCCAATATGAGCCGGGTTGCCGCGGTCGACGACGATTGGGATAAATTCGCCAGCTTCGAGGAATATGACATCTTTACCCGCGCCTGGCTGACCGCCTGCCGCCGTGTACTGAAAGACACTGGCACGATCTGGGTGATCGGCACCTACCACAACATCTTCCGCGTTGGCACAGCCATGCAGAATTTGGACTACTGGATCCTGAACAATATCGCCTGGATCAAGACCAACCCGATGCCCAACTTCCGCGGCGTACGCTTTACAAATGCCCATGAAACGATCATCTGGGCCCAGAAAAAGCATGGGGCAAAATACAATTTCAATCACCACGCCATGAAAGCCCTCAACGACGACCTTCAGATGCGTTCAGACTGGCACCTGCCGCTTTGCACGGGAAGCGAACGACTTCGGGAGAACGGCCAAAAAGCTCACCCGACCCAAAAACCGGAAGCCCTGCTTTACCGCGTCGTGCTGGCCAGCACGAACCAAGGTGATGTAATTCTCGATCCGTTCTTTGGAACGGGCACAACCGGGGCGGTCGCCAAACGCCTGCACCGGAATTGGATCGGGATTGAGAAAAACCGCCATTATGTGGAACTGGCGCGGAACCGCCTGGAGGTGGTCCAGCCGGATCTGTTCGAGGAGGATGTGTTTTCCCTCGAACCGCACAAGAAACTCAGAATTCCTTTTGGTGCACTGCTCGAAAACAATCTTCTTCGCCCAGGCCAGACCCTCTATTTCGGGCAGAAGGGGTCTTTCTCAGCGGTTATCCTCGCAGATGGACACATCAAAGCCAATGGTTTCAGCGGCTCCATCCACCAGGTCGGCAGGCAGATCCAGAACGCTCCCTGCAATGGCTGGGAGCACTGGTTTTATCAGGACGAAACCACGGGGGAACGCCTGCCCATTGATGTCCTACGCCAGAAACTCATCGCAGAGATTGATCCTGTAGATAAATCTTGAAAACGGTAATGAGGTCAAAATTTCACCTCACCGCAGGAGCGTACATTCGATGAAGATAACGTTATCGATTAATGGTACCCGACAGGAGATTACAGCGAAGCCTGGCGAAACCCTGCTTTCCACCCTGCGCAGGCTCGGCTATTTCGGGGCGAAACACGGTTGCGAGGACGGCACGTGTGGGGCATGTACAGTATTGGTGGATAGGAAGCCGGTTAACGCGTGCATATTGCTCTCTGCCCAGGTCGAAGGACATGCTATCGAAACCATCGAATTGATCGGTCAGCACCCCGATCAGGGCTGGAGACAAACTAGTGGCTTGCACCTCATCCAAAAAGCCTTCGTTGAAATTGGAGCAATCCAATGCGGGTATTGCACACCGGCACAGGTACTGGCCGCCAAAGCCCTGCTGGATGCCAACCCAGACCCAAACGAAGCCGAAGTGCGTGCGGCGTTATCGGGAGTCCTGTGCCGCTGCACCGGCTATGTCAAACCGATCCAGGCAGTTCTGCGTGCGGCCGCTGCCTTGCGCGGCGATGCAGTGGAACCGATCGGCGAACCCATCCCCGCCCCGCTTGAATGGCAGCCTGGCAACCTTCCGGCTGCAGAGAATGAGCCGTCCACTGCAGGAGATGGAATCGAGACACGCGTCATGCCGAAGATTAGTGTCGCTCCCGAAACCTCCCCCTATCAAAATGTCGGCAAACCTGAGCCCAAGGTGGATGCCATAAAGCTGGTCCAGGGAAGACCCGCCTATACAGCCGATATTGAGCTGCGCGGCATGCTTTATGCTAAAGTTCTGCACAGCCCACACGCCCACGCGCTTATCATAAGGATCGATTCCAGCAAGGCCAAAGCCCTCCCCGGTGTGGCAGCCGTCCTGACCTGGCAGGACCTCCCCCGCGTCGTCTATTCGACAGCGGGTCAATCGGATCCGATCCCCGGACCGCTGGACACATTTTCGCTGGATCACAAAGTACGCTTTGTGGGCGACCGGGTGGCTTTCGTCGCCGCCGAGACGCCGGAAATTGCCGAAGAGGCTCTGCGACTCATCGAGGTCGAGTACGAAGGGTTACCCAGCCTGTTCGACCCGGCTGAGGCGCTGCAAAAGGGAGCGCCCATCCTGCACGACGAACCAGAGTACGTCAACTTTGCCGATTCTGACCCAAGGCATAATTTGGCCGCAAAAATCCGCATCGATATCGGCGACGTCGAAAAAGGGTTTGGCGAGGCAGACGAGATTTTCGAAGGCGTTTACGATGTCCCCAAGGTGCAACAGGTCTCCATCGAACCGCACGTGACTGTGACCTATTGGGATGAAGATGACCGCCTGGTTATCCGCACCAGCACGCAGGTCCCCTTCCACGTACGCCGCCAGCTGGCACCAGTGCTCGGTCTTCCGGTCAAACGCATCCGGGTGATCAAACCGCGCATCGGTGGAGGTTTTGGGGGTAAGCAGGAAGTCCTGATGGAAGATGTCCCCGCCCACCTGACTATTGCCACCCGACGCCCGGTCGTTTACGAGTACACTCGCGAGGAAGAATTCATAGCTGCCCGCTCTCGCCATCCTATGCGCATCTGGATGAAGACCGGCGTTAAACGCGACGGAACAATGACCGCCAATGAGATGCGCGTCCTGACGGATACCGGGGCCTACGGCTGCCACGCCGTAACAGTGACCGGGAACACCGGACAGAAGGCGATGGCCTTGTACGTCGGGGATGGAAAATACCGCAATGCTCCCAATATCCGTTTTTATGCCGACATCGTTTACACCAACCATCCACCGGCAGGGGCTTTTCGCGGCTACGGCGTCCCGCAGGGTTTCTGGGCAGTCGAAAGGCACATGGAAAAGGTCGCCCGGGCGCTGGGCCGCGACCCGCTTGAATTCCGGCTGAAGAACGCCATCCGTGCTGGAGAATACCAGCCATTCAGCACTGCCTGGAATGAGGGCCGCGAGCCGCATCCCGAGACCATCCACACCGTCGGGTTGGAAGAGTGCGTCCGGCAGGGGAAGGCGGCCATAGGTTGGGATGAAAAATACGGGAACGAAAAATGGCATTTCTTCACGTCTGGGAATGCCGGAAAACGAAAGGGGATCGGCGTGGCGATGGTCATGCAAGGCACCGCCATTCCTTATCTGGATATGGGCGGCGCCTCTATCAAAATGAATGAGGATGGTTCTTTTAACCTATTGGTTGGAGCCACGGACCTAGGGACAGGTTCCGATACTGTCCTGGCACAGATGGCCGCTGAGGTCCTGGGCGTCCCGACAGATGACATCATCATCTTCTCGTCCGATACAGACTTTACTCCCTTTGACAAGGGGGCCTACGCCTCGAGCACAACCTACATTTCCGGAACCGCAGTAGTAAAAGCCGCCGAGCAGGCAGCCGAACGCATTCGGTGGCGGGCAGCAAAATTACTGTCATCGCAGGAGTCCCCTCTGATGCCTGAAGCCATTCGTCTCTCAAACAAACAGGCCTTTGCTCCGGACGGTCGCTCGATCAAGCTGTCTGAGATCGCCCTCGATGCACTTCATCATAACGACCAGGAACAGATCATGGGAGTGGCTTCCTACGTTTCACCCTCCTCGCCGCCACCCTTTGCTGCCCAGTTCGCCGAGGTCACCGTCGATAGCGAGACCGGGGTAGTCACTGTGGACAAATTGGTCATGGCCGTGGACAGCGGAGTGATCGTCAATCCTCTAACCGCTTCAGGGCAAATTGAAGGCGGGATGACCCAAGCTCTCGGCTATGCTGTTTGCGAAGAGATGACATACGACCGGAACGGCGCCGCCCGAGAGCGCAATTTGACCGATTACCATATCTTTCGCTCTGATGAGATGCCCGAGATGATCCCCATCTTCGTCGAGACCTACGAACCGACCCATCCATTCGGGGTCAAGGCAGTCGCCGAGATCCCCATGGACGGTGTCGCGCCGGCGGTCGGAAATGCCATTCTGGATGCAGTGGGTGTAAACGTGGACCAAAATCCCACCACGCCGGAAAAAGTCTGGCGAGCGCTCCATTCGGCTTAAATGCCGTTAATTCACCGGTGGTACAGCTGCATGATCGGAATCCCCCGATAACTCAGTTCATAAACGGGTGCTAAATTGTTCAAGAAATTCAACACGGGGTAATCCTCTGCCGGCCCTCCATATTGCGATTGCCTGTATTGAAAAATGAACCAGTTAGCCGTGGAAAAAGTCCCCACGACCGGCTGGGGAGCTGCAGGGCCGAAAGCAGATTGCGCTGGGCCATCGGTCAGGATGGTTATATCGGATCGAAGCTGCCCGTGAATCTGGTAATAGATCAGGACGTCATAGCTGTACTGCTCGACCCAGACGCGGTCGCCCGACTGGGCGTTGGCATTGATGTAAGGCAGCGCGCTGGCGTATGATTTGCACCAGTAGGTTGTCTCAAGACCGAGTTTTGCAGCGCCAGGGAGTCCACCCACGGACTCCGAATAATATGAAAGCAAATGAGGATAAAGTCCAGCCATTGCCAGGGACTGGGGAAGGAATGCAGCCACTGCCAAAAGCAGGCATATAGCCCCGACAAGGAGCGGACGCTTTACCCGCCTCGCCAGCCTAAACAAACCAGCAGTGATCCAACCGAATCCAGCCCCGGAGAGCGCTGCCAGGAAGGGGAAGAGCGGTATGAACAACCGTTCGTCGTCATAAACCAGGGTTTTCCCGAACATAAATGGCAATAAAGTGACAAACGCGCTGATGATCAGTAGCCAGCCGAGACCCCTGTCCTTTTTCCCGTTGCCAGCGCGTACCATCCCCAGTACAGCCAGCAGCATGATCGTCAAGGGGACGACCGCCCAGGTCATCACGAAGACGAAATGCCAGGGCGGAGGAACATAGAACTGGCCGAAATACCACTGCCCGATCTTGAAATGGAAAGCATGGTAGTGAATGTACCCCACAATTCGGTCCCAGGTATGATAATACAGCCATGGCCAGACCACCAGGAAGGTCAGGAACCCGAATATCCCCATGAGGAAGATGCGAAGAACAACTGTCCATTTTCGCGGAGATATCAGGAGCCACAAGAACAGTGAAATGGGAACAAAGGTAGCGTTCAACTTCATGGCTTCGGCAAGGCCGAATACCACCCCAAGCAGGATGCCCCATCCCCATCCCTTCCTTTCAAAGGTTTGCCAGAAAACGAATGTCACCGCAAAGATTCCCACGGCAACCGGTACATCCAGTGCTGCCAGGTGAGCATGAAAAAAGAAACGCGGCATGGATAGTAGTGCAGCCGCTGCAAACAAACCAGCCAGCCTGCCGTAGGTTTCCGCGACCATGAAATAGAGCAGACCTATCAGCAGGGCTACAAGGAGAATATTCCCGAGGCGGCGTGCCGTCAGATCGTCAAAAACGTGCCGGGCTAGAGACCAGACCAGGCCAGACCAGATTTTGTCCAATGGAGGATGTTCGTTGCCTGCGGTCCAATATGCATCGATGGTTGCGCTGCTAAAAGCCTGGCCTGGATTCCTGACCAGCAAACCGAACCAACCCGTGTATGACTCGGCCGCCGCAATGTAGGATGGTTCATCCCAGGTCAAACCAATTGCCGGGGCGGTTGTGGTTAATAGAATACTTGTCAGGCATGCCAGCAGGATGGCAATCCCCCCGTTGCTGATATTCCAGGTTCGTTTCGACATTATCCCTTACCGGTCCGATCTTGGGTGAGATTGTACCATGGCTGGTTTATAATAGTACCGGCATGTCCATTTATCAAGCCCTCGCAGATCTCGAACAACACCACCAGGCCGCCGCCCTGTGCACTGTCGTACGCACCAGTGGTTCCACACCGCGCCATTCCACCAGTAAAATGCTGGTCTACCCGGATGGTGCCATCCTGGGAACCATTGGCGGAGGAGAACTGGAGAACCGCGTCATTCAAGAAGCCATGGAAGCAATCCGAGATGGGAAACCACGTTTGCGCGAGTACAGCATGGCCGATCCGTCACGGGGTGACGTAGGTGTTTGTGGTGGTCAGGTGGAGGTGTATGTGGAACCGATTCTCCCAACAGCGCTGATCGTAGTTGTCGGCGGTGGGCACGTCGGCAAAGCCGTGGCCCACCTGGCCAAGTGGCTCGGTTTTCGGGTGGCCGTATCTGACGACCGGCCGGAATTTTGCACCACCGAAGCCAACCCGGACGCTGATGAGTTCTATCCGCTGCCGATGGCAGAACTGCCCAGCCAATTGGACATTTCACCACAGACCTACCTGGTTCTGACCACCCGCGGCGTAACAGTCGATGTACCCGGCCTGCCTGCCCTGCTTGAAACGCCGGCTGGGTATATCGGAGTAATCGGCTCCCGCCGGCGCTGGATGACCACTGTCGATCAGCTTAAAAAAGCCGGCGTCTCAGAAAAGAAACTGGCACGGATCCATTCACCGATGGGCCTGGAGATCCAGGCTGAGTCTCCCGAGGAAATCGCGGTCAGCATACTGGCCGAAATCCTGATGATCCGCAATGGAGGATCGGGGAAGCAGATGAGGGCACGGAGCAAAAGACAGGGTCGCGAATAAAACCTTTGGGGCATAGCAGCGTAGATAGAAGTGGATTAAAATTGCTTGTAAGCTCACCTTGCTTCGACTATAATGAGGCCATTGAACTGGAAAAGGAGAGAATTATGGCGCGCATTTTTGATGTTATCGAATATCCAAATGAAATGGCAGAGGAGGTTGTCCATCGCTTCCCTGACAGCACTACGATTGGCGATTATCGCATCGGTTCGCAGGTGATCGTACGTGACGGGCAGGCGGCACTCTTCTTTCGCAACGGCCAGGCACTGGACGTTTTTGGCCCCGGCATGCACACCATTGCCACCGCCAACATTCCCCTGCTGATCAACCTGATCGGCAAGGCTTTTAACGATCGTACGCCTTTCCCGGCAGAGGTTTACTTCATTTCGATGAAGGAGTTTGCCAATCGAAAATGGGGGACGCCCCAACCGATCATCGTTCGTAATCCTGGGATGGGTCTGGGGGTAGCACTCCTGCAAGGTTTTGGAACCTACAGCTTCCAGGTCAAGGATCCCCAGCAGTTCGTTGTCCAGATCGTCGGCAAGGAAGCTATCTTCAAGATCGACGAGATCGAAGACCGTCTGCGCACCATGCTGCTACAGAAACTATCGGATGCCCTTGGCGAGTGGGCTGGCAAGGTCGCCGTACCGGAAATGATCGGCCGGGTAAACGAGCTCAGCGGGTTTGTCCGCTCGCAAACCGAAGATGACTTCAATGCCATCGGCCTCACGATTAAGTCATTCTATATCGGCAACCTAAAGCCCTCCGATAAATCCGCTCAGGAACTGCGCGATATGGGCATGCTTGACATGGCCACCTATACCCAGCTACAGGCAGCGGATGCGATGCGCGATGCCGCCAACAACCAAAGCGGTGGCGCCGGCCTGACCGCCGGCATCGGCGCCGGGATGGGCATCGGCAACCTGATGGGGCAAGCCCTGCAGGGTGGAATGCAGTCCGGCCAGCAGCAGCCGAAGGGACCCGCGGGCAACACGCCGTCAGGTGACATGCCAGAGGTAATGACACCCTCCGAAGCTGCAGGTTTCCTGAAAGTCTCCGAAGAAGACGTCCTGGCAGCGATCAATGACGGCAGCCTGAAAGCTAAGAAACTCGGCAATGCCTACCGCATCAGCCGGGAAGCCGTGGAAGAATTCCTTAAAAGCTGAAGAAGAACCAGGATAAAAAAGGGAGCCCATCCTTGTAGACTGGGCTCCTTTTTTTATTCCCGACAGCTTTCAGGAGAATTCAGCCATCACGTCAGGGACTGCCTCCAAAATATCACCGGCCATGACCGAGGCAGGATTTCCCACGACCTCCGCCGCAACCAGTCCGGCCTGTGCATGAATCCAGGCAGCTGCCAGCGCAGCCGGGTAGGCTTCCACACCCTGAGCGCGCAAACCGACAATCAAACCCGCCAGAACATCGCCTGTTCCAGCCCGTGCCAGAGCGGGAGTTGCCACCGGGAGGGTTGTTGTCCGGCCGTCAGGAGCAGCTACAACCGTGAAGGCGCCTTTGAGCACAACTACATGACCCCATTTCTGGGCAAAGTGCCTGGCAGTCTCCAGTCGATCTTTTTGGATGTCATCGATAGTCAGACCAGTCAGGATGGCCATCTCGCCCGGATGGGGGGTCAAAACCGCCGGAGCAGGAAGGATTTTCGGCCAATTTTCGAGCCTGGCAAGCAGTTTTAATCCATCCGCGTCGACCACCATGGGCGGGAGAGCCAACGTCTTTGGCTCCGATTCGCCCATATTATTTTTTAGAAAACCAATCCTGCCATGTGGAGATTTTCCAGCTGGTGTTTCATTAAAAAGGTTTTCCAAAAATTCCTGGGTAGTATCCTCGAGCCCGAATCCGGGTCCAAGGAGCAGAGCTGTCACCCGGTCAAGATTCTGGATAACCACATTGGAGGCACCTGCTGCAATGACGCCCATTTCGTGGGGCAGCAGCAGCCAGGTCGCTTCCGGAAAATGCCCGGCAAGGACAGCGTGAAGGGCTGCAGGAATTGCCAGGTTAACCAGGCCCGCCCCGATTCTGTAAGCGGCTTTCCCGGACAGCAGAACCGCCCCGGTATAATTGAACGAGCCGGCGACGATCATTGCAGTTCCGAATGATCCTTTATGAGCATCCGATGGTCGCTGGGGCAGGAGGGAAGAAATCTGTGCCTCATCCGCAACCTCATCGGTAATTGCCTTCCAGGTCGGGAAGTCATCCTTTAACCCGATATCCACTACTCGAATTTCTCCCGCCTTATCGAAGGCCGGGGTTTTTAACAGTCCCTGTTTGACGGCTGCCATGGTAATGGTCACATCGGCATCGAGAACCTTCGGATCCACCTGCCCGGAATCACAATCCACACCGGAGGGGCAGTCCACAGCAACAATATACGGGGTCCAATCCAGTTCTGCAATGGCAGCCTTTGTTGCAGCCAGTACCTGTCCAATCTCGTCCTTCAAAGGCAGCTTGGTTCCGGTCCCGAGCAGGCCATCCAAGACAACATCCGCTGTGCCGAGAATGGTGGTCAATTGAGCATAATCATTATCTTTCTCCGCAAGCACGATTTCCCCATTGGCATCCTTAAGGTGTGTCACAAGTTCATCCCCACTGGATTTCCGCCGTACCAGATACGCACACGCCTTCCAGCCTTTTTCGGCCAGAGCAGTTAAGGCAACCAGGGTGTCCCCCCCGTTGTTGCCTGGGCCTACCAGGCCCAGCACCTGGATTTCCTCGCCCTCCTGGCTGGGTACAATGCTTTGGACTTCCATGGCCAGGTTGGTACCGGCGGTTGCCATCATTTGTTCGTAAGTAAGGCCACCGGCCTCCGCTTCGTGTTCGATCTTCCGCATTTCATCTACAGTTACCAGTTTCATAAGAGTACCTCCGCTTCCCGTGTATTGTACCAAAAACAAAAGACAGGTTGCCAACCTGCCTTTTTCAAAAGATCCGCTTGCCATTCCCGGGCATGTTCAATTCAGGATTTTACTCAAGAAAGCCTTGGTTCGTTCTTCCTTGGGGTGTTTAAAATCTTCTCGGGCGTTGATTCTTCAATAATGCTGCCCTCATCCACGAACAAAATTCGGTCGGCTGCCGCCCGGGCGAAGCCCATCTCATGAGACACAACGATCATCGTTATTTCTCTAGCCAATTCCTTCATTACATCCAGAACTTCTCCGATCATTTCCGGATCCAGGGCGGAGGTCGGTTCATCGAAGAGCATCAGGCTGGGTTTCATCGCCAGTGCGCGTGCAATTGCAATTCGCTGCTGCTGTCCTCCGGAAAGCTGGTTGGGATACTTGTCGCGTTTTTCGGACAAACCGACCCGGGCAAGCAGGCGCTCTCCATCCGCCTCAGCCTGATCTCTTGGAGTTTTACGAACATTCAGCGGGGCTTCGATGACGTTTTCCAGGGCCGTCAGGTGAGGAAAGAGATTAAAACGCTGGAAGACCATGCCGATTTCGGCACGCTGCTGGGCAATAATGCGCTCCGACTCTTCGACGAGTTTGCCGTCTTTATCGTGATAACCGATCATCCGCCCATTGACATATATATGCCCGCTGTTGATCTTTTCCAGGTGATTGATGCAGCGCAGGAGCGTACTTTTTCCCGATCCCGAGGGACCGATGATCACAACAACTTCGTTTTTACTGACCTCCAGGTCGAAATCTTTTAACACATGCAGCGAACCAAAAAACTTGTTTACCTTGACGGCTTTGACGATTAAGGAGGAATCCGCCAACTTCGATGAGGGGGAAGTGGTCGGTTGCATCAGCGGCCTCCAGTTTTTGCGCCGATGAGGCGCTCAAATAATCCCGGCCCTTGTTCGACCCCCTTGCGTTCACCCAGACTGGCTTCGATCCGGGATTGGATCAGCGACCAAACGGTGGTCATTGCCAGATAATAAATAGAGGCGTCAATAAAAAGCTCGAAGGGTTTGAACAGGTTCGCATTGATTTGCTCATAACCGAAGAACAATTCGCCAGCGGAAATGACTGTCATCAGCGTGGTGGTTTTCATCATGTTGTTGAACTCATTTCCCAGGGGCGGGATAATGACTTTCGCCGCCTGAGGCAGGACAATCCTGCGCATGGCCATTCCATAAGTCATGCCCAAGGACTTGGCCGCTTCCATTTGTCCGGCATCAACCGCTTCAATGCCTGCACGGACAATTTCCGCCATGTAAGCCCCTTCATTGATCCCGAGAGCCAGGATGCCGGCCTGAATTGCACCTGTGATCGTCAAGACACCGATATGCACATTTGGGAAATTATAAATGTGGGTAACACCCAGCCCGTAAAACAAGAGCATCATCTGCACCAGCAGCGGAGTTCCACGGAAATACCAGATATAGGTGTTGGCCAACCAGCGCAGGGGTGGGATTTTCGACGTCTTTCCCAGGGCTGCAAAAAGACCAAGGATCACCCCCATCAGCTGGGCGATGATGCTCACCACAATAGTGGCAATCAATCCATCGCGAATCAGCGGATTTTGCAAAGCAGTGACAGGCCAAAGATACTTCCAGAATATTGCCCAATCAAAATGATACATGCTGGCCTCAAATAAAAGCTTATATCACGAACACACATTAATTAGCACTCCCCTCAGCTGGGTGCTTCTTTCGAAACAAAAATGAACAGGGTGTTTTGGGCAAACGGACACCCAAAACACCCTGATGAAAAATATTTTACGGGGCTACTGACCCGCTGGCAAGGTTATATTTGTTCAGAATCTTCAGGTAGGTACCGTCAGCCATCATGCTTTTGAGGGCGGTCTGGACGGCTTGACCGACTGGGGATAAAGGCGCATTGGTGCAATCCGTGGCCGATCCGCAGGGTACTCCGATTCCCTCATCGACGGGTTGGACCATTTGACCAACTACCTGGAATTCGGTGGGGTTCTGGACGGTGTAATAGAAAGCGACGGGCGTGTCAGCGAAATACACCGCAACCTTCCCGGACTGCAGCTGTTGAAGCGCGTCAGTATCCTTCTCTGTCAGAACCACATTTAAAGCGGGTTTGCCAGCCGCAGCGCAGGCCTGAGTCAAACCACCGCCGTTCCCGCCGTTCGCGTAATCGTTGGTTCCCTGCAAATAATCGGCTTCGGTCGTACCGCTCTCCGCGGCTGCTGACTTACCACAAAGATCCATGGGAGTGTTGATCTTCTGTGGATTGCCTTTGGCTGCGACCATCGACTGCCCGGCTTTAAAATAAGGTATTTGGCTAATTTGCTTCTGTCGAGTGCTATTGATATTCATCGCGGAAATGATGATGTCACATTTTCCGCTGGTAACCGCCTCAATGATCGAGTCGAACATACTGTTGACATACTGGACTTTCAGGTTCATACGGTTAGCGATCTCATTGCCGATATCGATATCCATTCCCTGGGGGTTGCCGTTATTATCAAAGGATTCCTGGGGGGGATAAGGGAAATCAGTGCAAATCAGCAGGTGGCCTTTTTGAGCCAGCTGACCTGAAAGGCCTCCAGAGCTCGTCGCTGGAGTACAGGCGGCCAAGATCAGGGAGATACACATGACGATGCTGAACAAGCGAACTTTATTCATATCTTCTTCCTCCTTCTTCGGCGTGATTAATAGGTTGGATCATCTCTCAAAGCGAGGTGAATATAATTAGCGATGGATTATAAGTTAGTTAGGTGAAACTATCAATAGTTTGCCTCATATTAAAATCAAATGAGAGGATTCTGTATGAATTTTAAAATCAAGAGCCGCCAAAAGGCGGCCCTTGCGGCTTGTGCGCTGGGGGGGACTTGAACCCCCACGCCTTGCGGCACATGGCCCTCAACCATGCCTGTCTGCCAATTCCAGCACCAGCGCGAGCAAGCGTATTATAATCACGTTACATTGATTGTCAACCTACCGTCTCGACGGCTTTCCGTGAACGATAAAATCATTCCTGCGGGCAGGCAATCAAATAAAAATTGGAGTGGATAATGACCAGAATTGTCGTGGACGCGATGGGAAGCGACAACTACCCGACCCCCGATATCGAGGGGGCGGTCATGGCAGCGCAAGAATATGGGGTCGAAGTTGTCCTGGTTGGGGATGAGAATAAAATTAAACCCATTCTGGCAGCCCAAAATGTGAAAGGAAAGAGATGCTCGATTGTCCATGCCCCGGAAATGTTGACCATGGAAGATAAGGGCATGAGCCTGGTGCTGAAAGCGCGCCGCCCGAATTCGAAGAACTCGATGGCGATAGGCATTGATCTGATTAAAAATGGGGAGGCGGATGCATTCGTGACCGCTGGGAATACCGGGGCTGCTTCCGTAACAGCCTATTTTCGCCTGGGCACGATCCCCGGTGTGGACCGTCCAGGCCTCACTCCTGTTTTCCCGACCGCAACCGGTTCATGCGTTGTGATCGATATTGGTGCCAATCCGGATTGCAAACCGGAAAACCTGCTCCAGTTTGCCCTGATGGGCAGCATCTACGCGGAAAAAGTACGCGGCGTAAACAACCCAAGAATTGGCCTCCTTTCCAACGGCGAGGAAGCCGGGAAGGGGAATGAGCTCATCAAAGGGACGTATCCTCTGTTGGAAAAATCCGGTCTGAATTTTATCGGCAATATTGAAGGGAAGGAATTAATCGGAGGGGCTGCGGATGTAGCCGTAACGGACGGTTTCACCGGAAATGTGATGCTCAAAACTTCCGAAGCGGTGGCAAAATTACTGGTGGACAAGATCAAGGAGGCCATTCAATCTGGAGGGCCCCTGGTCATGCTGGGCGGCCTGCTCGTCAAACCCGCAATGAGCTCGATCAAAAAAATGATGGATCCGAGCGAAGAAGGCGCGGCCCCCTTGCTCGGGGTCAACGGGCTGGTCTTCATCGGCCACGGCCGTTCAGATGCATTCGCCATCAAGAATGCCGTGCGCGTGGCAAATAACGCCGTTCAGTCCAAGGTCCTCGATTCAATCCGCAGTGCGATTGAACAATCCCTCCAAAAAGAAACGAGGTAGTTTAATGAGATCAGTGGTTAATGAAAAACTGGTCAACCGTAATGCCAAGATAGGTCAATATGCCAACCTGGCTGCAATTGCGATCCTGGTTGTCGGATTTTTCTTCGGGTTAAGAGCGCAGGCCTATCTCGGCCTTTGGTTCGGCGCTCTCCTTCTCGCCATCATCCTGCTTCAGGTAAGCACCTACTTCACCAACCGCTGGGGGCGAAATCCTCGGGCGCATGACGTCATTGATAGAAACCTGAAAGGTCTTGGACGGGAATATATTGTTTATCACTATGTAACCCCCGCTTCACACCTTCTGGTCAGCCCGGCCGGCATATGGGTGCTCCTCCCATATTATCAAAGCGGGACCGTCACCTACGAAAAAAAGCGCTGGCGAGCCAGGGGCGGCGGTTTTATGCAGGCCTATTTGCGCATCTTCGGACCAGAAAGCATCGGACGTCCGGATCTTGAAGCAAATGCGGAGACCCAGGCCATCCAGCGCCATTTCAAGCGTATTTTACCAGAAGGGACAGACCTGCCCGAGGTCAACACTGCCCTTATATTTGTCAGTCCTAAAATCGAACTTCATGCAGATAATTCTCCTCAGCTGGCCCTCTTGTCCAAGGACTTGAAAGAATTTCTCCGCCAAAAAGCCAAAGAGAAACCGATCAGTATGGAGGATGTGCAAATAATACAAAAAGCACTGCCTCAACCGGAGAACGAGTAGGCCGCAGCGGCGGGCTTGCTTCTGGAAGTTTGCCTCGCATGAGTTCAATTGTTGCGCTGGACCTCGAAACCACCGGGCTGGACTCCCGGTCTGACACGATCATCGAAATAGGTGCGCGTCGTTTTGACGGGAACCGTGTCGAAGATGAATGGACGACGCTGATTAATCCAGGACGACATATTCCCGAGTTCATCTCAGGCCTGACCGGCATCAGCGACGGGATGGTGCAGCAGGCCCCGGGGATCCAGGATGTCCTTGAAGAACTGGCAACGTTTATCGGGGATGCGCCGATCCTGGGGCACAACATCCAGTTCGATCTCTCTTTTTTCAAGAAACACAAACTGTTCACGCTGAACGAGCGGATTGACACTTATGAAATGGCCGCGGTGCTGCTTCCTTCTGCCAGCCGCTACAACCTGGGCTCGCTGGGCCAGTTGCTGAATATTCCGCTCCCCGCGACCCATCGTGCCCTGGATGATGCCCGGGTAACCCATGGAGTTTATCAGAGGCTCATCGCCCAGGCCATGGAACTGCCCATCGATCTGCTGGCAGAAATTGTGCGGATGAGTGAACCACTTGAATGGGATGGGGGCTGGGTATTTAGGCAGATCCTGCTTGGTCGGGCCAGGGAAAAGGTCGGCCCGAAGAAGGTACGTCCCCAGGCAAGAGGAACTGCCGCAAGCGGTCCGCTCTTTAAACCCCTGGAAGAATCAAAAGGGCCGCCTCTCCAGGTTCCTAAAGAACCGCTTCCCATCGATCCCGAAGAAGCAGCTTCGATGCTTGAACACGGCGGGCCATTTTCCAAATACGTTGAGAATTTCGAATACCGGCCCGAACAAGTAGAAATGCTAAAAGCGGTTGCGAATGCCCTCTCAATCGGCCAGCACCTGTTGGTTGAAGCAGGCACGGGAGTCGGAAAATCGTATGCCTATCTTGTCCCTGCGGCACTCTTTGCCCTCCAAAACAATACGCGCGTGGTCATATCGACCAATACGATTAATTTGCAGGATCAATTGATTAATAAAGATATCCCCGACTTATGCGCCGCGTTAAATCTGGATTTTCGCAGTGCGGTGCTTAAAGGAAGAGCCAACTACTTCTGCCCGCGACGCTTCGAACTGCTGCGGCACCATGGACCGTCGAATGCGGATGAATTACGGGTGCTGGCGAAGTTGCTGGTCTGGCTGCAGGAGAATGGCAGTGGCGACCGGAACGAAATCAATCTGACCGGGCCTGCAGAAAGGGACGTTTGGCTCCATATTTCTGCTGAAGATGACGCCTGCTCCTCCGAGACCTGCCTTGAACGGATGGGCGGTGGATGTCCCTTTTTCAGGGCGCGCCAGGCTGCGCAGAATGCCCACATTCTAATTGTCAACCACGCCCTGCTGCTGACGGACGTTGCCACGGGCAACCGCGTCCTGCCCGATTACGACCATCTCATCATCGACGAGGGACACCACCTGGAAGCAGCCACAACCGGGGCTTTAAGCTTTCGCCTGACCCAGGCGGATATAGAACGATTAATCAAGGAGGTGGGCGGTTCCACTTCAGGCCTCCTGGGGAATTTACTGGTGACCGCCCGAGGTAAGGTCCGACCATCCGATTTTGCCACCCTTGATCAGAAAGTCGAGCGCGCTACAGACCTGGCCTGGCGGCTGCAAGACCAGACACAGTCGTTCTTCCATGCTCTTGCGGAATTCATCGCTTACCAGCGAGAAGGTCAACCGAACAGTCCTTATGCCTATCAGGTGCGCATCCTGCCCTCCACGCGCAAGCAGCCCGGCTGGGACGAAGTCGAGCTTTCCTGGGAAACAGCTTCCGAAACATTCCGGCTGCTCCTTGCACTCCTGGGTGAAATCCAAAAAGGAGCCAGCGAGCTTTATGCCAGCGGCCTCGAAGAACTCGAGGAGGTCATCGGCACCCTGGGCAACACCAACCGCAGGTTGACCGAAGTGGAAAGTACGGTCGCCGAGATGACATTTGAACCCTCGACAGACTACGTGTACTGGGTCGAAGTAAGTCCCAATAACAACCGTCTCGCCTTGAACGCTGCCCCCATCCATGTCGGGACATTGGTGGAAAAGTACCTGTGGCATGAAAAGCGCAGTGTCATCCTCACCTCTGCGACCCTGACGGCCGGCGGCGAATTCACGTACCTGCGGAACACCCTGTCTGCCGACGAGGCAAACGAGGTCGCACTCGGCTCCCCGTTTGATTATGAAAGTGCTGCGCTGCTTTATCTGGTTAACGATATTTCCGAGCCGCATACCAACGAATATCAGCGCCAGGTAGAGCGAGGCCTGATCAATCTATGCAAGGCCAGCAGAGGCAGGACTTTGGTGTTGTTTACCTCGTATGCTCAGCTTAAACGAACAGCCAGAGCCATTACTTCACCCCTCGCCAAAGAAGAAATCATCGTTTACGAGCAGGGCGAGGGAGCCTCCCCCAACGCTCTCCTAGAGTTTTTTCGAAGCTCCGAACAGGCAGTGCTGCTGGGAACTCGTTCCTTTTGGGAGGGGGTGGATGTGCCCGGAGAAGCGCTTTCAGTCCTGGTTATCGTAAAGCTCCCCTTCGCAGTGCCCAGCGACCCGCTGGTAGCCGCCCGGTCTGAAATCTTTGAAGATCCGTTTAACGAATATCAGCTGCCCGAAGCCATACTGCGCTTTCGCCAGGGATTCGGCCGCCTGATCCGCTCCCAATCCGATCGCGGTGTAGTCGCAATCCTTGATCGGCGTGTGCTCAGCAAGCAGTACGGGCGCGCGTTTCTCGAGTCCCTGCCTCCGTGCACGGTAAAAGCTGGGAGCCTGTCTGATCTGCCGCGGTCGGCCGCACAATGGCTCAATATGTGAACTACCTCACCGCTAAAACGGGGGGCCGCCTACATCCATGAGCTGTGCCTGAAATCAGGTCTTGCCTGCTCTCCATCCTCGTCTGCCTTCGGGTGGTTCCCACTAGACATATCATGAACTGTCCAAGTTTTACCCGTGGACAGGTTTTTCCACCGAAGCGGATACATGTTCGGGTTTTACGCCTTATATCACCGGACCTGAAGGCCGGGGGGTTTACGGTGCATTCTTGATAACTTGTTCTTGATAAAGATTCCTTCTCTGGAAACTGCATCGGTCATTCCATGAAATCGGAGGCGAATTTTGGACAAACTAAAATGGGAAATGCTCGCAGAAATCAACAACAGGATGGAAGCCGAGTTGATCGAAAGCTTCCTGGAGGCGCAAGGCATCGATACCGAATTGTTTCAAGAATCCATCGGGCATACCAGTTACCCCACAACAGTAGATGGGCTAGGCCGCGTGCAAATATTCGTTCCCATGGAAAAAATCATCGAGGCGCGTGAATTGCTTCGATCCTACCAGGAAGGAAATAGTAGTGATGAAGGATAACCAGACGCCTTTTATGGATGTCGTGTTTTTGATAACCGCAAATGGGCTGGGGCATGGTCCTCAAGACCTGCAATTGACCTTGATGGCCAAATTCCTGGAATTGCTTAACCTGCCTGCGGAGGGGCCAAGTGCAATTTGTTTCTATACGGATGGCGTGAAACTTGTCGTTGCGGACTCTCCGGTGCTGAAACAACTGCACGCCTTGGAAGATAAGGGGGTGCGCCTGATTGTATGCTCGACTTGTTTGAATTATTTTGGGATTACAGAAAAAGTCATGGTTGGGATCGTCGGAGGCATGCCGGATATCCTCGAGGCGATGCAGTCAGCAAGGAAAGTCATCTCTGTATAGAATCGGCTTTCCAATCCCAACGACCCGAATGGGCTGTCCAGATGTTGGACCTCTTTCTTGCAGATGAGCCCCGTTTTCCTTACCTGCCTGCCCTATTTTTTGCTCTAGCCTCCGACTGGACCAATCCCAGTCCATCATTTTTTAAAAGAACAGGATCGATCGGCAAAAAATAATAGAGAGGCGCCTGAATAACACCGGTCGCCTTTGTTTGGCTCTATTTCCTTCTGCTCAGGTAAAACGAGTAGCCGAAATAAGCCCCAATACACAAAACTGCGACAGGAAGGATTGCGTACCAGATCGTTCCAAGAATGGATTCAATGACATTAAATGGCGATCCCTTGGTTACACGATAATAAATTAACCACATCACCGCCATAACAACTGCAAAGATCGTCGCAAAGACGGCAATCGTCCAGGACTGCATCCTCCTTAATTTTTCCTTGTCACTCATTGCTGCCTCCTGTCGGCACCGATGCCTCAAGAAGATTGTAGCATCAACTTATAGAAACCGAAATTACATTCTCCTTTCTTTTTCAACCAGGGTATACGCATAAAGAGCTTCTCGAATAATGGTCACTCTGGCTCGTGGATCTCCAAAAAATGATGCGATCGCTTCCGCTCGATAAAAATGGCTACGCATCAATATAATTTTTTCGAAAACAGCCAATCCCTTGATAGAAGCCTTAAGGATATCCGGTTCAATGACGATAATCCTCCCTCCGGGAGCGAGGACCCTCCACAATTCTTGAACAGCCCTGGCCTGATTTTTAAAATGATGAAATGCATCCCGCACGACCACCCGGTCAAAAATCCCATCCGCAAATGGCAGGTTTTCAACCGGTGCACAAGTCGAGGGCAGCTTCCTGTTCACTGCGGTAGACAACATCCGCCAGGAAAGGTCTACCACGACAACCCCCTTGACCTGGCCTTGTAAAGCTTCGGCTATTCGACCTGGGCCACCTCCTGCATCAAGCAAATATCCCTCTGCAGGGAGCCCAAAGAGGCGCGCCTCAGTTTCTGAAATGGATATATTCCCCGAACGGGAATAGATCCCGGCCAGAAAGTCGAAGTGATTGAATGGCATGTTTAAGGGGTTATGCTAATATAATTTTCGATCATCGCAAATGTCTCGGGCCCAATCCCGGGGACATTCTGAATATCCTGGATGGATTGGAATGGGCCGTGCTGCAAACGATAGTCAATGATATTCGTGGCTGTGGTGGGGCCAATACCGGGTAGAGTAGCCAGTTCGTCAGCTGTCGCGGTGTTAATATTGATCCTGCTTGCAATGACATGGCTGGGATTAACCGTTCCGGGAATACTAATTTGGTCACCATCTTTTAAGGGCATTGCCAGATTAACCGTGTCGGTTTCTGCACCAGTTGCCAGCCCACCTGCGGCCTGAATAGCATCTCCAACCCGGCTGCCGGTTGGCAGCGAATAGATGCCCGGTGTCATCACTGCGCCACTTACATAAACGACCAATTTGGCGGGAGTGGAAGTGGGTAACAAAGTTGCTGGCTCGCCTCGGGGTTTTGACAATGCCAGCCAGATGAGACCGCCGGCAAGTAAGCCGATCAAAACTCCATAAGTAATATATAGAATCGTTTTCATACTTCCCTTCCAGGAAATCAATCGCTTCGCATAATTATTAACCGGTCACCAGACTTGGCCATTTTATTAAATATCTCCTCAAGACGTTTAATCCTTTTAAAATAAGGAGGTAAATCATCGAAAAATACACTCTGAAAACCAAATTTAGTATACAACGGTTCTAATTGAGCGCGGCACATCAGGAAAAGAGGCCGGAACGGCTCCCGCTGAAGGAGATTTTCAATGATTGCTCGAGCCACTCCTTGACCGCGGAACTGCGGCTGTACTGCAATCGATGCCAGCTCTTTGGAACCGTCCGCATGAAGCTTGATTTGTCCGCATCCGACCAACCGGCCATCCTTGCTTGTGGCAACAAGGAAGCGCCGCCAAACCAACCCTGTCGGGTTAATTCTAACGGCATTGATCAATGCACGGATCCCCGGAAAATCTTCCTTTTTTGCCGGACGAATTATATATTCAAACAATTATCCCTGCCGCGACCAGAATAGTAAAGGAAGCTACGAACCAATGGATAAGGAACGGCCAAAAAAACGATTTCGTCTTCCAGGCAACCCATCCAAAGGCAAATCCGCCGAATATCGTTGAAAGAGTTTCCACCTCTGGTTTACCAATATGGGCCAATGCAAACGGTACTGCCTGAAGCCAGAGCGCTTCCGGCCCAAATTTTCGAGCATAACCGAAAAGCAGCCAGCCCCGGAAAATAAATTCCCACCCGAACAAGTCAACCATGGTGCTCCAGGGGAGACTGCTCACCTGAGGCTTGTAGTACGCCTGCATGTCGGTACTGGTATGAGTGACCAGTACCAGAATCGGAGTGATGAGAATAATTCCGATAATGGTAAAGAGCAGCCCCATTTGCCAGTTGCCAATTGTGAAACCGTAATTCCTCGGGCTTTCATGAAAAACAAATATCGTAAGCGCCAAAGGAATGATCAAGTATAAAATCGTCCGATCGAGATACTTTCCTGAAATTGGCAGCCAGCCGGGTGCGATCGATCTACCGAAAATAAAAATCTTGTTCCAGGGAACCAGCACGGGGTGATATGCATCCACAATTAATAACAGGGTGCTGCATATCGTCAAAACCGCGATCTTCCAATCCATAGATAGGTTTGCAAAGAGTCTTTTCATAAATAAAAGAGGCGGTACTTTTATCCGTATTTACCTCGGATTCGATACGCGCGAGAACCAAGGGATAACCATATGAATAAACCAACTCCTGGAAGGGATCATCGACCTGATTTTACCCTAAAGTCTTTGAATTAAATTTCTCGTATTTTAAAGCCGTCCGGGAGACAACTATTTCAGATGTGGGTAGGCAAGCACAGGTGGTTTTAGACATGCTATAATCCTCGAAATAATCCTGTGGGCAGGAAGAAAACACATGAACTCGAATGAGCCTCAAAGAAATGCTGCATGGAAAAGCATCCGTTGGCCGTTCGTCATCATCGGTCTGGTCCTTCTCATTGTCGGCCAATTTCTCATCGCGTCGAATAAGATCCCATCCGCTCCTCCTCTGCAGCTGGGGAAATGGTTGAATGATAACTGGCACCTAGACATCCCCACCATTGATAACGTTTTACGCGGCTTGCCGGTATTAATCCTCGGCGCGATTCTTCTGATAAATGGTCTGCAGGGTTTGAAACTAGTCCCTTCGGATGATTTTGTTTTGGAGATGAAACCGATCGGCCTGCGGCTGATGCGTTACGCATGGCTCTGGATGATACCTGGACTGGTAATTTTTTCTATCCTTCTCGTCCAACTATCTAAGCTGGATTATTCGGTGCTCTCACCCATCATGTGGGTGGTCACATTGCTGATCTTCGCGGTTATCACCGCAGCATGGGATCGACGCCGAGGTGTAAACATTTCCCCTGGTTTGACGAGGAGGGATTTAATTTGGCTCTGTGGATTGGTCCTCGCCGGCTTCATCATCGGAACGTACCGCTTACAGGGAATGCCGGACCAGCTGATCGGAGATGAGGGTAATTTCTGGACAACCGCCCGCGATATTGCTATTGGGGCATATCACCCGGGGATTTTTGGAAATGGAGTTTATTCGTTCCCGATCTTCAGCTCAATCGTTCAGGCATATATTTTGAAGATATTTGGAACGAGCCTGTGGGGTTGGCGCCTGAGCTCTGTTTTTGCAGGCATCATCACCATTCCTCCGCTCTACCTGCTCGCTCGCGATGCATTCGATCGAAGAATTGCAATTGCCTCTTCCATCGCCTTAATTGTCTGCCCTTATTTCATCGCATTCTCGCGCCTGGGATATAACAATATCCAGGCTTTATTCATTGCGGCTCTGACCTCCTATTTTCTATACGCCGGTCTTCGTAAAAACAGCTATTTTCTTTTATACCTGGCGGGATGCGCCGCCGGTCTCGGTTTTTATACCTTTTTGGCGGCCAGGGGGGCCTGTTTTGTCGCCGGGGCGTTTATTGTTCTCCTATGGCTGACGAAAAAACTAAAATTCCGCCAGGCAGCTGTTGACCTGATACTCCTATTTATTGGTGTCGCTCTTGCCGTCGCGCCTTACGTCGTATACGGCACGCGTGAAAACGCTCAATCCATGGGCTTTAAATCCCTGGAAAACATCTTCTTTAATGTTTTCTATGCAAGCCAGTATTACACCAACGCAGAACTGTTCAAATACGCCCCGGTGTTCCATCTGGGCGGCAACGATCTCTACTTCAACCCCGTGATTTATTTGGTCCTCTTTATCCGCGGCCTGATTCGATCCATCCTGGTTTTTCAGAAACCATGGCTGGTATCCGAACATTTTATTGCTTTTCCGTTGGCGGGGACGGTCGGCGTTATTTTTTATCTGATCGGGCTCGGCGTGGTGCTAAAAACAATTAAAGAACCACGCAGCCAATATCTTATTATATGGTTCCTGACCAACCTCCTCGTGTTTAGTGCGCTCGATACCATCCCCCCCCGCCATACTCACATGGTTGCCCTCATACCGGCGCTGGCATTGTTGACCGGGATCGGCGTGAACGCGCTCACGCGTACCATTGCTTACGTTCATCCCTGGCTGAGAGAACACTTCATTTTATTTTTTTCCATTTTACTTGGAATTCTGGCAGCTGGAGGCCTGGTTGATTATTTCATCACCATGCCTCGTTATTATCCTCCTGAACAAGAACAAATTATGTCGTGGGCGCTCCTTGATTCGCATGGAGAACAATTCTTCTACATCACGAATGATCCGTCTGAAACAAACTTTAGCCCTTACATAAAAACTGAAATAATGCAGTCAGCACGATTTAACACAATCCAGATTCCTCAATTTGTGGACAGCATCCAATCCTACACGAAAAATTCCAAGACAGTGATCTTCTACCACCCCGATTTGGCGTCACAGATAACGCCACTGCTCCAAGCACAATGGGGCAGCAAGTTCGTCCAACGCACCTTCGTAAACACGGATGGGACCCCATTGCTGGTAGCCGGAATGAATAGCGTCTTTACCTTCGAACGGGACCGGACGTTTTTAACCACTCTGGTCGATTCATATCATTATCTCTCATTAATCATCCTCCTGGTCGCGCTAGCCGGACTCCTCATCCTCTTTGCCTTCCTGCCCACCACCTGGATGACTCGCCTTCCCCAAGGGCTCAAACCATTGGCAGACTGGTTTAATCGCAAGGAACCGCCCATCGTTGAAAATGTTGAGGAAGAACCCGTTATCGATATCGGCACGAGCGTGGCTGCAGAACCCGAATTGGCGGCCGAAGAACCACCTGAATGGATCACTGAGTTTTCTCGATCAAATCCCATCCAGAATCCGAAGCGTCTTAAAAGTAATTTCAAATTGATTAAGACAGATCTTGGAAAGGAGTTTTATTTCCGTATCTTCATCCCGGCGCTTACACTCCCATGGCGCCGCTCCTCCCAGGAAATTGAATTTTCCATTCCCGTCCTGCACATTCCCAACCCTTTGCTTCTGGTCCTTTCCGTTTTCACGGCCGTTGTAGCCCAGCTCCTGGCCTCCGGCCAGTATACCCTGCCCACAGCGGGGGCATACCTCCTAAGCGCCGGCGGCCTGGTCGCCTGGGCAGTCAAAAACCCAAAATGGAAGAACGTGTTCACCAACCAGGTGCAGCTTTCAACCCGCATCGAGTTATTCATCCTGGCCGCCATCCTGATTGCCGCAGCGTTCTTCCGCTTTTACGATCTCTCCTACCGGGTGTACGGGTTGGAAGCGGACGAAACCAAATGGACCGTCCAGAGCTGGTATTCTGCCATCCTGCGCGTCGACAAGGGCGACTTCGCCACGATGCATTACAAGTACCTGCCTGTCGATTTCTGGCTGAAATCCTTCTTCCTGCGCCTCTTCGGGCTCAATTTCGTTTCCGCCCGCATCGAAAGCGCCTTCCTCAGCCTCCTCTCGGTGGGCCTGCTCTACCTCCTGGTGCGCAGGTTGTCCTCCAGCAAGCCCCTCGCCCTGCTCACTTCGCTGCTCTTCGCCTTCTCCTTCGTCGAGCTTAACCTTGCTCATCAAGCCCTGGCCGAAACCTCCCCCGAAATCTGGATCCTCAGTTCCTTTACCTGCTTCCTGCTGGCCCTCCAAAAACAGAAACTGTGGCTGTTCCAGATCACCGGCGTGCTGATCGCCGCCGGTATGATGTCCTACGACACCTTCCTGCCCTGCGGAGCCCTGATCCTGCTCTACCTTTTCGCCTTCGGCCTCACCCGCATCCTCCGACACAAGGCCTCCATTAAACACTGGCTCCAGGTCCTCCTGCTGACCGCCTGGCCAGCCATCCTGGTCTACTTCGGCCTGACCCGGGGCTACCTGGCCGCCCGCCAGGGCTACCAGTTTGGCATGTTGATGAATTCCACAGCCAACCTCTCTAATTTGATCGCCTTCTACCAATTCCTCGGCAAGAACATCACCGACCTGCTCACCACCCTCTTTTCCCATGTCGTCTGGACCGACTCCCTGCTCAACTGGCCCGGCCCATTCGTCAACCCCATCCTGCTGCCCTTCATCGTCATCGGCCTGGTTTACAATCTCTGGAATCTTCGCCGACCCCATTTCGCCCTGATCCCCCTCTGGTTTCTCATCAACATCATCATCGGCCCCCTCCTGCTCGGCACCGTCTGGCCGCGGGTACTCTATCCTACGCTGATCCCCCTCATGATTTGGGCTGCCATGGGCCTGTGGACCCTGCTCAGCGCTGCACGCGCCTGGCTGGATGCCTTCAGACTCAAACTGGCCGTTCCCCTCTTTGCCCTGCTGATCGTCGTCATCCTCTTCAACGACTACCACATCTTCACTTCCTCCCTCATCGACGCAACCGACCGCCAGAAGCGGCGTGAGCTGGCCGACCTGACCGTTCAATCCGCAAGCCGCACGCCCATGGCCCTGTTCCCGTACGAACCAAATCAGAACGACACGAACGAAGTCGAATCCCACGTGATCCTGTTCTCCGTGGCCTCCGCTACCCATCTGGCTCTGCAGGCCGATACCCACTACAACCAGATCCTCTTCGACCAGATCCTGCCCACCCTCTGGCAGGATCACAAGCTTCCCGCTCTCGACCTCTTTTACGACAAAACGGCCGACAGCATGACCGATCAACGCAGCCAGACCCTCCAGATCGTTTTGAATTGCTACCCGGGCGCCACCCTCAGCTCCTCCGGGCGTTTCTTTGACGTGTACCATTTCAACGCTCAGACTTTGAGCCAGCCCAGGTGCTATCAATCCGCCAACCCGGTGATCACCACCCCACCGGATGGCGCCGTATTCCCCCCCAGCAGCCCGCTCATCCTCACCTGGAACCCGAACGGGACCGCCTCCACCAGCTTCAGCGTCTCGATCCAGCGCAGGGTCCCAGGCAACTTCCTGATCGAAGCCGAAGACGCTTTCCAGGGCTCCGGCTGGTACACCAGCGCTTTCGTCAACGGCTTCACCGGCTCCGGCTTCATCCAGGACTCGTGGAATTCCGGCCCCACCTCATACAACTTCCAGGTCCCACAGGCCGGCCAATACCGCATCTGGATCCGCACCTACAAGCGCCGCGAGAACGACCAGCACAATTTCGTCTCCATCAACGGTACAACCACCGAGATCGCCCAAAACGGCACGACCCTTAACGACTGGGTCTGGGATGACCTGGGCCTCTTCTCCCTCCAGCAGGGCCCACTCCCGATCTCCCTTTCCCGCACCTACGGCAAGGATGAAGAATACAGCGTCCTTATCAACTCCCTGATGATCACCACAAATCTCAGCCAATCCCCGTCCGACTTGAAGATCTGGGACACCGCCTTCGAATCCGGCGAGATCAGCTCCACAGCCACCCAGTACCAGATCCCGCAGCCTCTGCCCGACGGCGATTACCGCTGGCTCGTGCGCCTCTTCGACGGCAGCCGCCTGATCGATTCCACCGGTTCCCGGGGCATCCAGTCGCCGCTCGTCTCGTTCTCGATAGAACCTTGAGCGCATAACCTTGGCCCTCTCCCGTACTCTGCAGAGGATTCAATTTGTAACATATAATAACTGCAGAGAACGAATATGATTTCGGATAAACCTTTTAAATCAAAGGATCGGTGGTTGGCGGCCCTGGTCGGGCTGATCTTTATTATTGCCGGGCAGTTCGTAATCTCTAATCGCAACGCCCCATCCACTCCCACCACATCCCTGGGAAATTGGCTCAATAACACACTTCATTTCGGAATTCCGAGTATCGATTATGTCCTTGGCGGGCTGTTAATAATCCTTTTCGCAGGGATTCTTCTGGCCATTGCGTTGCGTGGCTTGAAGTTTTTTTCAATAGCGGAACAGCCATTCGGAGAAAATCCGATTGCATTTAATTTGCTCCGACCTGCATGGCTCTGGATTGTGATCGGACTTGGATTATTCGCCCTTCTTCTTTTGCAGCTCAGCAAGCAGGATTACGAATCGTACTCACCAATTCTGTGGGTCATTACCCTGCTGATCTTCGTCGCAATAACGGCCTCATGGGACCGCCGAAGAGGGATCGACCTGTCCCCCGGACTTAACCGCCGGGATCTGCTTTGGCTGCTGGGACTGCTGATTGTCGGGCTGTTGATCGTTACGTATCGCCTGGTTGGGTGGCCAGATCAGCTCATGGGCGATGAAGGCATTTTTGGATCAGTCGCCCGTGATATTGCCTTTTGGACCTACAAGCCAGCCATTTTTGCGATCGGGGTGGATACTTTCCCGATCTTGACCTCAATGTTCCAGGCGGGGGTGATGAAATTGTTTGGCATCAACCTCTGGGGCTGGCGTTTTGCATCCGTCTTGCCGGGAGTCTTCGCGATCGTTCCTTTATACCTCCTGGTGCGCGACACCTTCAATAGAAAAATTGCTATTATTTCCTCCATCGTCCTAATCACCAATCCTTATTTGCTGGTTTATTCTCACCTGGGGTACACCAACATTCAACCGTTATTCATCACAACTTTGGCTCTGTACTGGTTGAATTGTGGCCTGCGCCGAACCAGCAGCTTTTACCTTTTTTTAGCCGGCTGCGTTTCTGGATTAGGCTTCTATACCTATTTCTCCGGCCGGAGCGCATTGGTTATATCAATATTATTTGTCTTCCTAATCTGGGTGACTAAGCAGGTAAACTTCCGGAAGGCAGCCTACGCCATGGCCATGCTGGCCCTGGGAACAATCTTCGTCGCCGCCCCATATATTGTCTACGGCTTCCAACAATCTTCTAATTCGATGGGATACAGGATATTTTTAGCTCTTTTCAACAGCGTGGCGTATGGGGGAACAATGTACTCTAATGCCGAGCTGACGAAATATGCGAACCTATTCCAGCTAGGAGGAACCCAGTTTTTTTTCAACCCGGTCATTTACCTCGTCTTGATCATCCGGGGGTACGTCATCACCCTGCTCTCCTTTCAAAAGCCGTGGCTCTTATGGGGGGAACACTATTTGTCAAGTCCACTCGCAGGTACTGTTGGAGCTGTCTTTCTTATCATCGGTCTGGGTCTGTCTATCAAGAATGCAAAACAGTCGCGTTACCTGTTGATCCTTATCTGGTTTTTCACCGTCATTACAGTCTTTAGTGCGCTGAATAATTTTCCTCCCCGCGAAGACCACATGGTTCCTGTCATTCCCGCCATGGCGGTATTGATCGGGTTAGGGTTGAACGCGCTCAGCTATCCTCTTTCGTCCGCCTATACCTGGCTGACAGAACATCGAAACATCATTTTAGCGATCCTGCTTGCCGCGGTCGGGATTGGTGGACTGGTCGATTATTACGTTATCAGCCCGCAGTATTTCAAACAAAAACCGACAGATATCCTCTCCTGGGCCGAGCTTGACTCGCACGGGGAATCGATTGTATACATTTACCAGGATCCGACCCAGCAAGATTTTGTTCCCTATGTAAAGGCTGAATTTCTCAAGACACTCCCTTATGAGACCGTGCCAGTTGGATATATTTTGAACGGGGATAAAACTATTTCTAATACAACAAAAACCCTCGCCTTCTTTCCACCCGAATTAACCCAACAGATAACACCCCTTTTACAGGCACAATGGGGCAAACAGCTCGTCCGGCGCACATTCTATGATTCGGACGGAAAAGCTGTTCTTGTTGCGGAGATGAACACGCCGTTTGTCTTTGAACGGGATCGACCATTTCTGAATACACTGCTGGATTCGCTTGGACATCCTCCCTTCTTAATCTTTATATTCGGTTTAATCACACTCCTCGCTCTAGCTGTATTTATTCCCGCGGCCTGGATCTCGCATCTGCCCGTCAGGCTCAAACGCGTGGCAGATTGGTTCAACCGTCCGGAGCAGCCGGAAGTCGCAATGACCGAGACGGAGGAAGAAAAACTCCCGTTGGTTGAACAAACTCCAGCCAAGCGTGCTCCGGCGGGCTCTGTCGAACCACCCGAATGGGCTATCGAAATACCCGTCGCCAATTCTTATAAAAAATCCGACTGGTTGGCAATTAAAGCTGTAAAAAACGACGAGGGTAAATTCCTTTATCTCCGCATCCATATTCCCCAGGTTCATCTGCCGGGGCAAACCATTTCTAAAGGCCATGAATTTTCCATTCCCGTCCTGCACATTCCCAACCCTTTGCTTCTGGTCCTTTCCGTTTTCACGGCCGTTGTAGCCCAGCTCCTGGCCTCCGGCCAGTATACCCTGCCCACAGCGGGGGCATACCTCCTAAGCGCCGGCGGCCTGGTCGCCTGGGCAGTCAAAAACCCAAAATGGAAGAACGTGTTCACCAACCAGGTGCAGCTTTCAACCCGCATCGAGTTATTCATCCTGGCCGCCATCCTGATTGCCGCAGCGTTCTTCCGCTTTTACGATCTCTCCTACCGGGTGTACGGGTTGGAAGCGGACGAAACCAAATGGACCGTCCAGAGCTGGTATTCTGCCATCCTGCGCGTCGACAAGGGCGACTTCGCCACGATGCATTACAAGTACCTGCCTGTCGATTTCTGGCTGAAATCCTTCTTCCTGCGCCTCTTCGGGCTCAATTTCGTTTCCGCCCGCATCGAAAGCGCCTTCCTCAGCCTCCTCTCGGTGGGCCTGCTCTACCTCCTGGTGCGCAGGTTGTCCTCCAGCAAGCCCCTCGCCCTGCTCACTTCGCTGCTCTTCGCCTTCTCCTTCGTCGAGCTTAACCTTGCTCATCAAGCCCTGGCCGAAACCTCCCCCGAAATCTGGATCCTCAGTTCCTTTACCTGCTTCCTGCTGGCCCTCCAAAAACAGAAACTGTGGCTGTTCCAGATCACCGGCGTGCTGATCGCCGCCGGTATGATGTCCTACGACACCTTCCTGCCCTGCGGAGCCCTGATCCTGCTCTACCTTTTCGCCTTCGGCCTCACCCGCATCCTCCGACACAAGGCCTCCATTAAACACTGGCTCCAGGTCCTCCTGCTGACCGCCTGGCCAGCCATCCTGGTCTACTTCGGCCTGACCCGGGGCTACCTGGCCGCCCGCCAGGGCTACCAGTTTGGCATGTTGATGAATTCCACAGCCAACCTCTCTAATTTGATCGCCTTCTACCAATTCCTCGGCAAGAACATCACCGACCTGCTCACCACCCTCTTTTCCCATGTCGTCTGGACCGACTCCCTGCTCAACTGGCCCGGCCCATTCGTCAACCCCATCCTGCTGCCCTTCATCGTCATCGGCCTGGTTTACAATCTCTGGAATCTTCGCCGACCCCATTTCGCCCTGATCCCCCTCTGGTTTCTCATCAACATCATCATCGGCCCCCTCCTGCTCGGCACCGTCTGGCCGCGGGTACTCTATCCTACGCTGATCCCCCTCATGATTTGGGCTGCCATGGGCCTGTGGACCCTGCTCAGCGCTGCACGCGCCTGGCTGGATGCCTTCAGACTCAAACTGGCCGTTCCCCTCTTTGCCCTGCTGATCGTCGTCATCCTCTTCAACGACTACCACATCTTCACTTCCTCCCTCATCGACGCAACCGACCGCCAGAAGCGGCGTGAGCTGGCCGACCTGACCGTTCAATCCGCAAGCCGCACGCCCATGGCCCTGTTCCCGTACGAACCAAATCAGAACGACACGAACGAAGTCGAATCCCACGTGATCCTGTTCTCCGTGGCCTCCGCTACCCATCTGGCTCTGCAGGCCGATACCCACTACAACCAGATCCTCTTCGACCAGATCCTGCCCACCCTCTGGCAGGATCACAAGCTTCCCGCTCTCGACCTCTTTTACGACAAAACGGCCGACAGCATGACCGATCAACGCAGCCAGACCCTCCAGATCGTTTTGAATTGCTACCCGGGCGCCACCCTCAGCTCCTCCAGGCGTTTCTTTGACGTGTACCATTTCAACGCTCAGACTTTGAGCCAGCCCAGGTGCTATCAATCCGCCAACCCGGTGATCACCACCCCACCGGATGGCGCCGTATTCCCCCCCAGCAGCCCGCTCATCCTCACCTGGAACCCGAACGGGACCGCCTCCACCAGCTTCAGCGTCTCGATCCAGCGCAGGGTCCCAGGCAACTTCCTGATCGAAGCCGAAGACGCTTTCCAGGGCTCCGGCTGGTACACCAGCGCTTTCGTCAACGGCTTCACCGGCTCCGGCTTCATCCAGGAACTCGTGGAATTCCGGCCCCACCTCATACAACTTCCAGGTCCCACAGGCCGGCCAATACCGCATCTGGATCCGCACCTACAAGCGCCGCGAGAACGACCAGCACAATTTCGTCTCCATCAACGGTACAACCACCGAGATCGCCCAAAACGGCACGACCCTTAACGACTGGGTCTGGGATGACCTGGGCCTCTTCTCCCTCCAGCAGGGCCCACTCCCGATCTCCCTTTCCCGCACCTACGGCAAGGATGAAGAATACAGCGTCCTTATCGACTCCCTGATGATCACCACAAATCTCAGCCAATCCCCGTCCGACTTGAAGATCTGGGACACCGCCTTCGAATCCGGCGAGATCAGCTCCACAGCCACCCAGTACCAGATCCCGCAGCCTCTGCCCGACGGCGATTACCGCTGGCTCGTGCGCCTCTTCGACGGCAGCCGCCTGATCGATTCCACCGGTTCCCGGGGCATCCAGTCGCCGCTCGTCTCGTTCTCCATCCATTAGAAGACAGCTGGATGATTTAACCTTTGCTAAACTTTTTCCATACAAATTTAAGCATGAAATATCAAATTTGAGAACATGGTAAACCATAAACGCAAACATCCCTTTGACATCATTCTTGCCGTTATAATGGTCCTGGTGATTACTTCGTGGAATGGTTTAAGGTTGATCAGCACGGTAATCTATTGGACTACGCTGGTGACATACCGGTCCAGCCCGGGGCCTGTATACATCACTCTGGTAAGCGCGTTTTGGTTGATCGCGGGGATAATGGTCTTGTGGGGATTGTGGCGAGGAAGTCGATGGGGAAGGCCGGCCGCCCTCGCTGCAGCGCTGGGGTATGTGCTTTGGTACTGGTTCGACCGGTTGGTACTTCAGCAAGCCCCCCAGGCAAATTGGCCATTTACCCTCGGAGTCACCATTTTTTCCATATTCTTTATCGTACTTTCATTATTTTCACGGAGCGCTTCCCGTTTCTTCCGAATAGAGGCTTATGAGCGAAAATCCGAAAATCAAACACCTGAGGGAACAAAAAGCGAGGACGAAGCTGGGAGGGGGTCCTGAACGGGTTAAAGCCCAGCATCAAAAGGGAAAACTCACCGCCCGCGAACGACTCGATTTGCTTTTGGATAAAGGCTCGTTTCACGAGACAGATCCGTTTGTAGTTCACCGAACTCACGACTTCGGCCTGGAGAAACAGATCTATCCAAGCGATAGCGTTATCACGGGGTGGGGTTTGATCGACTCCCGGCCGGTGTATGTCTTCTCACAAGATTTCACTGTTTTTGGTGGCTCATTGGGAGAAGTCCATGCTGAAAAAATATGCAAGATCCTCGATTTGGCCCTTAAGAATGGGGTACCTGTCATTGGCCTGAACGACTCAGGCGGTGCCCGCATACAGGAAGGGGTGGTTTCCCTGGGGGGTTACGCGAATATCTTTTTGCGCAATACGCTCGCCTCCGGCGTCATCCCGCAGATTTCTGCCATCCTCGGACCCTGTGCCGGGGGTGCCGTTTATTCGCCAGCATTGACCGATTTCGTCTTCATGGTACGGAATACCTCCAATATGTTTGTCACCGGGCCAGAAGTGGTTAAAGCAGTTACGCGCGAGGAGGTTACCTCGGACGAGCTTGGAGGAGCAGAAATTCATGCAGAAAAGTCCGGCGTGTGCCACGTTGTAGCGGATACGGAAGCGGATGTGCTTTACCTTATCCGCAAGCTGCTCTCTTTTCTTCCGCAAAACAACATGGAAGAACCCCCATTTTATGAGACCACCGATGATCCGCTGCGTGCTGACCCGATCCTTGATACGATCATTCCGGATGATCCTGCAAAGCCATACGACGTGAAAGAGGTAATTCATCCGATCGTGGATAATGGCCAGTTTTACGAAATCCAGGAAAACTTTGCTCAAAACATTGTCGTCGGTTTTGCCCGTCTCGGGGGGTCTTCAGTTGGGATCGTGGCTAACCAGCCAGCGATCCTGGCCGGGGTCCTGAACATTGATGCCAGCGAGAAAGCGGCCCGCTTTGTTCGTTTTTGCGACGCGTTTAACCTCCCCCTTGTCACATTCGTGGATGTGCCTGGTTTCATGCCCGGGACAGACCAGGAGCATGCTGGAATTATTCGATCGGGAGCGAAGCTGTTATACGCCTTTTGTGAAGCAACGGTTCCCAAGATTACTGTGGTTATGCGCAAGGCATACGGTGGAGCCTATATTGTCATGTCAAGCAAACACATTCGAGGAGATGTCAATCTGGCCTGGCCCAGCGCAGAAATTGCGGTCATGGGGCCGGAAGGGGCGGTCAGTATTGTATTCCGCAAGGAATTGGAAAAGGCCTCGGACCCAGTCCGGCGCAAGGCAGAGCTGCTCGCCGAGTTTCGCGACAAATTTGCCAACCCATATGTCGCTGCCGGGCGTGGTTACATTGATGATATCATCGAGCCAAGCGAAACCCGGTCCCGGTTGATCAATGCGCTGGAGACGCTCGTCAATAAACGCGACTCCAATCCAACAAAAAAACATGGAAACATCCCTCTATAAAATCCTCTGATCGCCAAGGAAAAAATGCATGCTGGCAAATGACCGCCTTCAAAAAATCGCTGATTTCGTCCACGCGCGTTTAATCAAAACCTATGAAAAACGCAAAGACCGTGAGCGCCTTGATCGTCTACTATTTCACGCCGATTACCGCTGGCAGCACACCTTGAGAGTATCGCAGTATGGGAAAATTATCGCAGAGGCTGAAGGGGCAGATATCGAACTACTCCTGGCAGCCGGCCTGCTGCATGATGTCGCCTGGTTCGACACTGGCATCGAAAACAGCCGGGAGCATGGCCGGATCGGTGCAGGCATTTCCCGCCCGGTACTTCAAGAACTGGCCTATCTTCCGGAGCAAATCGAGAACATCTGCTATGCGATCGCCTCCCATGTGGACGTCGAAAACCCGACGAGCCTGGAGGCCAAAATCCTGCGCGACGCCGACAATGTCGACCGGTTTGGGCCTTATCGCGTGGTTCAATGGTGTTACTCCGATATGGGTGACTACTATACTATGGCAGATAAATTAAAAGAACGAATCGTACGATTGGAAAATTATCGGGATGAAAATATGCAGTTCACACAAACGGGAAAACAGCTATTCATCGAACAGCTCAATATGCAAATCGAATTTTTCTGCCAGTTTGTGGGTGAAAAAGATTTGAGCATTATGCCGACCATCGAAAGCCTTTAGCAGCATGTTTAAGAAAATACTTGTCGCCAACCGGGGTGAAATTGCTGTCCGCGTACTGCGCGCCTGCCGGGAGCTCGGAATTGCCAGCGTGGCAGTCTTTTCCGATGCCGACCGCCAGGCCCTGCACGTGAGGTATGCCGATGAGGCCTATTTGCTGGGGCCCGGACCCTCACGCGAGTCCTATTTACAGGGCGAAAAAATTATTTCCATCGCCCGCAAGTGCGGTGCCGATGCCATCCATCCGGGGTATGGTTTTCTGGCAGAGCGAGCTGATTTTGCCGAAGCCTGCGCACACGCTGGATTGGTGTTCATCGGCCCTAAGCCATCCTCCATCTCAGCCATGGGCGATAAAGCCGTTGCGCGCGTCACGGTTGCAAAAGCTGGTATACCAGTAATTCCGGGGACAGAAGGCGAAGGAGCTCTGCGAAATGAAGAATTGATTGCGATCGCACCAAAGATAGGTTTTCCCTTGATGATCAAACCCGCTGCGGGAGGCGGCGGAAAAGGAATGCGCGAAGTACACAACTTTGAAGAGATGCCGGATTTACTGCATTCAGCACGCAGGGAGGCCGAATCGGCTTTTGGGGATGGGGCTGTTTATCTGGAACGCCTCGTGGAAGATGTTCGTCACATTGAAGTACAGATCCTTGCCGATCAACAAGGAAATGTAATTCACCTGGGCGAACGTGAATGCTCAATCCAGCGGCGTTACCAGAAATTGATTGAGGAAGCCCCATCATTATTCATCGGAGAGGACGATTCCTTTCGGCGGGAAATGGGCAAGGTAGGTGTACAGGCAGCTCGCGCTGTTGAATACCTGAACGCCGGGACGATTGAATTTCTGGTTGACAAAGACAAACATTTTTATTTCCTCGAGATGAACACCCGGCTGCAGGTTGAGCATGCCGTTACCGAGGCGATCACGGGAACCGACATTGTCGCAGAACAAATTCGAATCGCCCAGGGAGAGAGTTTGTCATACCTTCAGGAAGACATCCACCAGGACGGGGCAGCAATAGAATGTCGTATCAATGCTGAAGACCCGTATCATGATTTTGCACCCTCGACCGGCCGCATCACCCATATCTCCATGCCAACTGGCCCGGGAGTACGCGTGGATACAGGAATTTATCCCGGGTTCGAAATATCCACCTATTATGACTCTCTCATATCAAAGCTGGTCACTTGGGGCAAAACCCGCAATCAAGCCATCCTGCGCATGCGCAGGGCACTCGAGGAATATCTCATTGTTGGAGTGAGAACGAAC
Organism: uncultured Chloroflexia bacterium; assembly: GCA_963753465.1. Classification (GTDB taxonomy): domain Bacteria; phylum Chloroflexota; class Anaerolineae; order Anaerolineales; family Villigracilaceae; genus UBA877. The sequence goes on along the minus strand of CAVWCJ010000005.1, from coordinate 283,893 downwards.
ATCCCCTTCCATCAATTGATGATGGATTCCCCGAATTTTATCAATGGATATTACAACACCCGTTTTGTAGAAGAACATTTCACAGCAGCAGATCTGGAGGCAGGATTAAAGACGTATCCAGAAATCGCAGCCTTGATGGCGACCTTGGTCGCTCACCATACTACGGCAACGACAATGCAAAAATCCATTCATCACAGCAGGAATTGGAAATGGGCCGGGCAATCAAAACTTTTCCGCCACTGAAGGATCGATATGCGTTATCTCACCCAGTTAGATGGAATTGAGTTTCGGATTGAAATCCTTGACGAGCACACCGTCCGGGTTGGTGAGCAAATTCACTATGTGGATTTCGTCTCGGTCAGTGGACAACCGGTTTATTCCTTAATAATCGACGGTGGTTCTTTCGAAGCCCATGTTTATCCTGAAGAGGACAAGTGGCAGGTAATCCTGATCGGTCGGGAGTATCAAGTAAAAGTGATGGATGAACGCGAGGCCCAACTTGGCATGGCAAGGACAGGGGTGGCCGCTCCCGACATTGAGTTCGTGCTCAAAGCCCCCCTGCCGGGATTGATTGTGTCCATTCCGGTTGAGGATGGGACACCGATTAAAAAGGGGGAGGTCCTTCTCATTCTCGAATCCATGAAAATGCAAAATGAGCTCCGCTCCCCGCGGGATGGCACGGTTCACAGCCTGCGCGTCAAGGCCGGAGAGAGTGTCGACAAGAAGCAGGTTCTGATGTGCGTGAATTGATGGAGCAGCAGCCGTGAATTTGTCGGGGCAGGAGGTAGAAGTTAAATTTTTCATAAAGGATCTTCCTGGGATCGAAACACGCCTCCGGAATCTCGGTGGAGTTTGTATTCAGGAGCGCAGGTTTGAGCTTAACCTCCGATACGATACACAAGGCGGGGATTTAAGCCGGACCCACAGGCTTTTGCGCCTCAGGCAAAGCAACGACGCCATCCTCACATATAAAGGACCCGGCCAGGAAAATAATGGCATCTTATCGCGGCAGGAAATTGAGATCAAGGTGGACCCGGTCTCGGGTGCACAACAGATTCTAGAAACACTTGGTTTTATCCCTATCTTTGTTTATGAAAAATACCGGACGGTTTTTGAGTTGGAGAAAAATCAGGTTATGCTCGACCAGCTCCCTTTCGGGAGTTTCGTTGAAATCGAAGGCGAAGATGGAGAAATACGATCGGCCGCCCAACGTTTGGGTTTAAACTGGGGGAAAGCCCTTCCCACAAGCTACCATGCCCTCTTCAAAAAAGTGCGCAGCGAACTCGGATTATCCGTTACTGACTTGACTTTCATCAATTTTGAAAATATTCGAGTTACCCCCGAGAAATCTTGGCATTCAACCTGCGGATTAAAACGGGAGCCTTTCAGGTTGATCCTGTGAAGGCCCTCCAGTGCTTCAGATCGAGGGCGGCTTTATTTGATATCCTTCCCAGGCAACACCAAGTACAGGGCCGGTCTCGCCGAGCAAACGTGGAAGCATGGCCTCCATGGATTTCTGACTCCCGGAGGTGACAAACCGCAAGGCGCCGGCCTCCAATTTGCTGCAGGTCGATCCAGAGATTTCCAGCAACCGCGAGACCTGTCGCGCGACTGCCGGGGCGGGGTCGATCACCCGGACGCTGCTCCCGGCAATTTCACGAATAAGGGGGATGACAAATGGATAGTGCGTGCATCCCAGAACGATGGTGTCAATCCCCTGCTCCAGCATCGGTCGAAGAGCATGTTCCAGTATTTCACGTGTCTTCGGCGATACCAACTCACCCAGTTCAATCTGCTGGACCAGCCCCGGACAGGTGGCCTGGAGCAAAGTCACATTACCGGCAAAGCGTTCCACGACGGAGGCGTACAACGCCCCCTGAAAAGTAGCCGGCGTGGCTAACACACCGACGAGGCCGGTCCGGGTGGTCTCTGCTGCCGGTTTGACCGCTGGCTCCATGCCAACAAACGGCACTGTCGGAAAGGTCTGGCGCAGAAAATGGAGGGCTGCCGCAGAGGCAGTGTTGCAAGCAACGACGATCAGTTTCGCCCCGGAATCCAGGAGGAAGCGGGTGATTTCTTGAGAAAATGTTTGCACCTGCTCCCGTGGACGAGGCCCATAAGGGACATGTCCCTGGTCGGCGTAATACAGGACGGATTCTTTCGGCAGTACCTGGCGGATGGAAATCAATACCGAAAGCCCTCCCACCCCTGAGTCGAAAATACCAATCGGGTGCTCGCAGGTGACATTCATGGGCGGGGATAATCGCTCGCAGCTTCAACAAATGCCCTGAACAGCCGGCGCGTTGGCTCCTGGTCGGTTAACCATTCGGGATGCCACTGTACACCAAATCCAAACGGATGATCAGGAACCTCGAGCGCCTCCACCAGGCCGTCTGGAGCATGGGCCACCCCTTTCGCGGCGGGGGCAATACTATCTACACCCTGGTGATGAAAGCTGTTGACGTTCAGGGTGGTTGCTCCCAGGATTCCGGCCAGGCGCGTCCCTTTTTCGATTTCGACTGTATGGGCAAGGTAATCGCGTGGATAATCGGGGAAAAAATCATGCTTAAGCGCACCGGGCACCTGGTCTTCGATATGCGTGTAGAGCGTCCCGCCCAATCCCACGTTGATCATCTGAATTCCCCGGCATATCCCTAAAAATGGCAGCCCTCTTTTCAAGGCATCCGTCAGCAGAGCCAGCTCGATTTCGTCCCGTTGTAGATTTACACCCTCGATCTTCATATGGGGCGTGCCGTGGAAATGTTCGGGGTCCAGGTCACCCCCACCGGTAAAGAGAATCCCATCGAGATGGCTGGCCAGAACCATGTGGTCTGACCGGTTCAAATCCGGAGGGATCAAAACAGGGATACCGCCTGCTTCGATCATGGCGATCACATAGGCCCGCAAAAGGAGGACAGCGGGGTAGCCTTGTTCGTTTTTACTGTGAGTGGCGGTTACACCAATTACCGGCGGCGCCATAGAAATTTACCTCGCTTTTCACGGTTAAAAATATAGAAGGGCGCAGTGGACTCGCCTGCACCCTTCCATTTTATTCGAAATTCATGTAATTATTCAAACTTCTGTTTCAGGTGGGACTTTTTACCGGTCAGCCCGCGCAGGAAATACAACTGCGCCCTGCGTGTATGGGTATGTCGTTCCACTACGACCTTGTCGATCCGGGGAGAGAGCGTCAAAAAGGTGCGTTCAACACCAATTCCGTTGCTGGCAGTCCGGCGGACGGTGAAATTGGCGTTGTTGCCTCCCTTGCGTACCCGGATTACAGTCCCTTTGAACTCCTGAATGCGTTCCCGATCGCCTTCCTTGATCCGGACATGGACACTGACCGAGTCACCAGGGCGCAGCTCGGGGATGTTGGTATTTTTGGTTGTATTAAAATTCTTTTCGAGGTCAATCATTATCGTTTTCCTTTTACAGGTTCTGCCCTCTTGGGACGCGGGGCGAGATTATAACATGCCCCCGAAAATAGGTAAAGGCTGATTTTCGGTTATAATTTTAGCACTGCCCGCGTAGCTCAATTGGATAGAGTAATGGACTTCGAATCCAGAGGTCGCGAGTTCGAGCCTCGCCGCGGGCGCTCGATCAGAGACCAATCAAGCGGTCTCTGTTTCTTTATGAGGCGGCAGCCAGACAGTGAATATGGCTCCGTGTCCGTCCTTCCCCTGGGCAACCTCAATCCTCCCATGATGAAACTCAATAACCTGTTTCACGATCGCCAATCCAAGACCGGTCCCAGGCGCGCCGGATTTATGTGCGGCCTTGCCCCGGTAGAAACGCTCGAACAGACGGGAAAGATCATCCTCGCTGATCCCCAATCCGGTATCCAGGACACTGAATCCGACCCACAATTCACCTTCCCGGTTGTCCGTCATGGTGCGAACCTGAACCTGCCCGCCGGATGGGGTGTAATTTAAGGCATTCGTCAATAGATTTGAGATGACCTGGATCAAAGTGGGTTCGTCCAACCAGACGACCGGTAAGTCGGGGCGCAGATCGGTTGTAAGGATCAAACCACGTTCTTCGGCCAGCGATCGGCGATCGTCAATCAGCGTCTGGACCATTGCATTCAGATCATGAGGCTGCGGGCGAATGGTTACCTGGCCAAGATCGAGGCGGGAAAGGTTGAGCAAATCTTCGATTAAATTCCGCAGGCGTTGAAGTTCCCGGCCAATGACATTCAGGCGTTCCTCGGTCTTGATGGTCGGTTGGGCTCGAAGCATTTGATAATACAGCACCAGGTTGGTAAGTGGCGTACGCAGCTCGTGATTGACGTTGGCAATGAATTCAGATTTCAAACGGTCTGCCGCTTGCGCCTTCTGTAACGCCTCCTGGAGCTCTGCGGTTCGTTCCGCAACGCGTTCCTCCAATTCGGCAGCGTGGCGCTCCGTCTGCTCATTCAAGCGCATCCTATGGATGGCGTTACCGGCGATTTCCGAAAGGGTTACGATCAGGCGTGCATCTCCGCCATCAAACTCGCGCGGCAGCCTTTCGGAGACAAACAAGACACCAATCGGCTCATGTTCAGCACGAATGGGAACACATACCGCACTCCAGCCCGGAGGTGTCAAGGCACGCATTGCACTGGATGTGCGCGGATCATGGTAAATGTCACTGGAAAAATAAATATCACCGATCGTAAAAACCGCACCCGGGACCCCTTCTCCTTTTTCAAGCTCAAGATGTGAGATATTCGTGCACCATCCACGGCTGATCACCTGGCGCAGCTTCTCACCCTCGGAATCATAGAACCAGATCCCCCCGCTAGCAGCATCCAGCGCTTTGAGCGTCTCGTCGATGAGCTGCGGCAGCATGTCGTTGATCGATTTTGCCAGCCTGAGCGCTATAGAAATTTTGTTTACAGCCTCGAGCTCGGTCAGGCGAGCCTGTGTTTGGTTGAAAAGCCTGACCCGTTCAGCAGCCGCACCGACTTCCCTTCCAATGGTTTCGACAAACGTGGTTTCTTCAGTTGACCATTGGTGAATTTCCGATGAAGCGACAGTCAATCCTCCGATTCTTTTATCATCCGAGGTCAAGGGAACGATGATTGAAGAACGAATCCCCATCGACATTAAAGACGAAGATAATTGGTTATTTAATTGTGACCAGTCATTGATCACCATGTTCCTTGAAAGCGTAAGATTGTTCATAATGGCCGCACTTGCCATCATCTGACCGATCGAAGGAGAAATCCCCTTGCTGGCTACCCGCTGCACATTTCGCGGTGTGGCGAGCAACCAAATGGCACCCATATTCAGGTTCAAGGCTTTAATGGTCTGTTCAAGGACCGTGCTCAGGGTTTTATCAATATCCGTGCTGGCCCGCGTGGCCGTCAGGATGATGCTGTTCAACGCGGCCTGGCGGACGGCCCGCCGCCTCGTTTCCTCAAACAAGCGGGCATTTTCGATCGCAACCGCAGCCTGATTGGCCAGGGTGGTCAATAAGCGCTCATCGTGATCACTAAAAGCATCCGCTACCGCACTCTCAACGTTAATACATCCAATCGTCCTACCGCCAACTTTCAGGGGAACACAAAGCTCAGAGTTGATCTTTTCATCTGCGGCGATGTAATAAGGATTGTTTTTTACATCACCCGTACGTAATGGTCGCCCACTTCGACACACCCACCCGATAACCCCATGTTCGAGCGAGGGGATAATACTTCCGATACGATCCAATTCAGCGATTAACGTTTCCCCCTTCAGCCCCATGCTGTTGTGCGCCAGAAGTATCGGTTTTTGTTCTTCTGAGTCGACCAGCCAAATCGATCCATCCCAGTTCATTAATTGCTCGATGGCATCGATGATTTTCTGTGCCACAGCATGCAGGCTGTGTATTTGGGCGGCCGCCAGGCTGGCCTGATACAACAGTTCCAGTTCCACTAGACTTTGACGCGTTTCGCTGTACAGCCGGGTGTTATAAACCGCGCTTGCCGCTGCCCCGGCAAAAAAGGCTAAGATATCCACATCAGATGGCGAATAAATTCTAGGAGAAGGCGTGCCGGCAGCGTTACATTCAAAAAGGGTGATCACTCCCACTAATTCACCGTAATAAAGCATCGGCACTGCAACAACCGCCGTCACCGGCAATCGGTCAAAAATTTCCACCTTCCTGGAACCCTTACGGTAATCATTGGCAACAATCGGTTGATGGGATTGGGCAGCCCGACCGGATATTCCTTCCCCAAATTTGATCTTCCCACCCATAAATTCCATTGACCCATGCTCAACCATTATTTCCAGCTCATTGCGCTCGGCATTAAAGAGATAGATTAAACCGGATTGTGATTGCAGCAGGGACGCCGCCCGATCAACAACAGTTTGCAGGAGTGTGGAAATATCATGCTGGGATGCAAGCTCGCGGGTTGTCTCAAACAAAGCGGTTAATTCATCCGCCCGGTGACGATTGCGCTCTTCGCTTTCACGTAAAGCATCCTGGGATCTCATCCGATTGATCACCATCGCAGCCTGGGAAGAAACAAATTCCAGGATCCTCTTTTCTCGTTCACCATATGCCAGAGGATCAGCATAGTGTTGTACAACCATCACGCCAATCACATCATTATCAACTTTAAGGGGTACGCCCAACCAAATCGGAGAAGGCGTTCCAATCAGCTCCACCTCGCCCGCCTCTTCCAGTTGATCGTGCGTTGAAGGATCACAAAGGAGAGATTTTCCGGTTCGTAATACATATTCTGTTAATCCTTTCCCCGGAGGTATCCCACCGTCTGGCTGCTGGTCGTACTCGTCCACAAAATATGGATAGGTAATAAGATCGGCCGCCCGGTCGTAAAGAGCAATGTAAAAATTTCCGGCGTTCATCACCTGGGCAATAATCGCGTGAATTTCAGGAAATAAATCATCCAGCCGGTCCGAATGATATGCAGCTTGAGCAATCCGATACACAGCATCTTGTAATAACTCCGCTTTTTTACGTTCGGTAATATCGAAAGCGGTCCCGATGCTGATATATTTTTCCTTATATTCGATGAGCCCGACAGTTAAATCGATCCACTTCTCCTCTCCACCCCTCGTTTTCAAGATGAGTTCATCCCTGAATGACTGATCTTTTCCCTGCTTTAATTGTAAATCCCAATTTTTCAAGGTTCGTTTGGAACTAAATAAATCATAAAAATTCATTTCGAACAATTCCTGACGTGAATAGCATGTCAGGCGCTCGGCAGCGGGATTGACATAAAGGAGCTTCGTCCCCTGATAGATAAAGATTGCCGAGGCTGCCATTTCCGCCAAGCTGCGGAAACTCGCCTCGACTTCTTCCCGACCGAACTCAATCTGCCGTTTTTTTGATGGAATCTTTAAATCTCGCGGCATAGCTTCCTAGACAAAAAAGGATAATCAAAGTATAGCACGAGATCCGAAGTCGGTATGGGACGAACAGACTTCGTAAATTCTCCATTTATTCTTTGATGAATGTCGCCATCTGTGTCAGGCGTCTGCAAAATTCCCTACGCCATATTTATGTCGACCCTGACACCAATTTTCGAGGGGATCCACAATTAACGATCGATGCAAAATCCCGTGCGGGGACCGCAGTAACCTTATCACGAAGCATCCCTAAAGGGCTGAGGATGCCATTCGGAATTATAAACAATGGGAAGAATGATCCAACCTGTCCCCTCACCGGGTCGATATTTCATCTTCGACCATAACGATCAAAACAAGTTATAATTCCATTCGCATGGTCCTTACTTTTGTCAATATTCACATAATGAGGCGGAAAAAATGCCCGAAGAACCAATCAACGCACTTCTAAGACATAAAATTGCCATCCTGATTGACGGGGATAACGCTCAAGCCAGCCTGCTGCAGCCAATGCTTGTTGAGGCCGGAAGAATTGGACTGGTCACTGTCCGCCGTATCTATGGGGATTGGACAACCAATTCGATGAACTCCTGGAAAGATACCCTCAATTACTACGCCTTCCAACCGGTTCAGCAATTTCGATATACTGTTGGTAAAAATGCCACTGACAGCGCCATGATTATCGACGCCATGGACCTGCTGCACACCGGTGTAGTAGACGGGTTTTGCTTAGTGTCCAGCGATAGTGACTATACGCGCCTGGCCACGCGGATCCGCGAATCCGGTGTCTATGTCATGGGCATCGGAGAAAAGAAAACCCCAAAACCCTTCGTCAATGCTTGTGATATTTTCGTTTATACAGAGAACTTGATCACGGAGAAAAAAGAAAATCGGCAACCGAAGCAACGCAGGAGCACCAACAAAAAAAATGAAGAACCAGAAGCGATGCCGATTTTGCGCCAAGCTTTCGAGATCGCCGTTCAAGAAGATGGCTGGGCACGGCTGGATCATGTCGGCAATGCCCTCTACCAGCTTGATCCTGGTTTTGACCCTCGGACTTACGGCCACCGGCAGTTATCGAGATTGATCGCCAATTATAAAAATGCGTTTGACATGCGGACGCAGGAAATTGATGGCTCCACCCTGTTTTACATAAAAATGAAGGAATAAGTCCATTGCTCCTTGAATTGGCATGGGGTGATTCAAGGGCAACCTTGTTGGGCGCCAAATCGATTCAAGAAAATTAAATATGAGTGTCTCCGCCCGTTACGTGCATACCAACCTTATTGCTAAAGACTGGCAGTCCCTGGCGTTATTTTATGAAAATGTTTTCGGCTGCGTCCCAGTCCCTCCGGAGCGTGATTTCCAGGGAAAAGAACTCGAAGCGGGGACCGGCCTTCCGGGTGCACACCTCCGCGGACTGCACCTGCACCTGCCCGGCTATGGCAGTGATGGCCCGACGTTGGAAATACTCAATTACAATCTTCTCGAAGGAGGCGGTAAAACCGCGGTCAATCGTCCCGGGTTTGGGCACATTGCTTTTTCAACAGACGATGTTTCAAAAGCACAGGCAGCGGTGCTTCAGGCTGGGGGCGCCCGCGTCGGAGAAGTCGTCACACTGCAAATCGCTACAGGGGAAAAGGTGACCTGGTGTTATGTTACCGATCCGGAAGGAAATATTATCGAACTGCAATCCTGGTCTGCATGAGCATACCGAACTGCGGCTCCCGCTGGAACAAATACTGCATTCCACTTGGGCCCCTTTATTTCCACCAAGCGGTGTGATTAACACCATAATAAAAGCAACACCATGAAATGGCACCGACGCAGCCGCAATAGGGCAATACTATGGGGATTGGTAATACTGGCGATCATCTTCTACGCCCTCTTTTATATCCGTCTGATATCCACCGGATCCAGCGAACTCGACGGCCTCATCGGCGTCTGTCTGGGTTTATTCATCAGTGCCCAGCCTGCTGCCAATCTTCTGGACATGCTGCTGTTCGGCCAAGAGATCCAACGCTGGCGGGAACTGAACCGGGCGGAGATAACCTGGCTGGTGATGAATTTATCAGTCCTGCTGGTCGGTTTGATTGTCATTATTCTTGGGACGAAATTATTTTTCAAAAATTGGCAATAAATTAACAACCTCTGGTGTCCCCAATTCTGAGGATGGCCGAAGAACTGGCTGCTTGATCGGTCTCAATTACCAGCCCCAAATCCGCAGCGCAAGGGTGATATTAATCGATGTTCATTTCATAACATCGAAAGCAAGAGCCCTTTAGTGGGATATGGGGCAGAGAAAAAATGGGTCCACGCGACCCGTTAGCTTCTCCCTTGTTGGCGGGCAGAAACCGAGTGAAATGATTCCCACGAAGATAGTTTCAGATCGTGCCAGCTTCACAGGATTGCTAAGCAGTCGCTTCATCCACCTTACAGCAGTCATATCCAGTTCGAGAACATACATTACGCTGCTCGAATTTCGTTCGCTCGATTCAACCACAATACCTCGATTTATTACACGCGAGGAAAGTTTGATTTATGATTTCTTACGACTAACCTTGTAAACGGCGAGGATTTTGCCTGAGCCTTGCCATGAACGTGTGTGGATGAGTTTAAGCGAAATTGGCGGGCGACCTTCGAATAGTGGCGTTCCTTCGCCGCCGATCAACGGAAAAATTGTAATATGCAATTCGTCTACCAGATCATGAACCAGCAGGTCGTTCCAGAGCAGGCGGCTCAAGATCACTAGAATGTCTTTGCCAGGTTGCTGTTTGAGACTTGCAATCTCTGTGTATGCGTCGGCTCGTTTAATTATGCGCGTATTTTCCCAAGGGGCTAACTCTGCGGTGGTCAACTTATCTGAAATAACGATTTTCTCAATGGACTTGAAAAGTGCTGCAGTTTCACGTCTGATAGGCGTGGCATTGGGGTCATTGGGTACACCTGGCCAATACTCTTTGCAAGCTAAAAATGAATTGCGACTCAAAAGCAGGAAATCTGCCGCGCGCACCAATTCAACATTATAGAAATCGAAAATATCGTCATTTGCATAATCTTCGTGATAGTAGTCAAATAGCGAATTGATACTTTTATCCTTCCCATCGTATAAGCCATCCAAGGTGACAAAGTTGCTGACTATAAGTTTGCGCACGAAATTTCTCCCTACAGAAATTTTGTTTATTTTGACGGTGTTGAAGGGGCTGCACCAATGATTTGGTTCACCTGCCGCCGATTTGAACAGACAAGTTGCGTAAAATCACTTTTTCTTCCAATTGGCCGCCGCGGACCGAAACAAAGACGGTCAGCTGTAGCCGGCAGGCATGGTCTTGTTCATTTTGAAATTGGTCACGCTAAAAGTATCTGCGGAGGAACACTGATGCTTCATCTGAGATGCCGACAATCTTGTTCGTTGCCTGGCGATAGAACTTGAAGTTAAGTTCGGTCTCAGGTCGACCGTCGTTCCAGTCGGAGAATTGTTTGAGCTCATTCCGTCCCAGGCGTCGCTTCGCAAACGCGGTGCGTCTGATAGTGATGCTCACTCGAGGGGTTTGCCGTGCGAGCCCAGGTTTCTTTGCGATCGCTTTAGCTGAGGTGACAATGCCGCTTGCGATGAGACCTGAGCCCCCTTCGTTCTCGCTTGCGAAAATAAATATCGTATCGCCTACTGCAATGTGTTTACCACCATACATCGTCTTCTGCGCGGTGAATGCGAATGTATCTGCTCCAAGATCGCTAACCTCAGCTTTGATTGCGAATATCATAGTCCTTATCTTCCACCTTCTTTTCGTGTCATGAATATCGCCATGATGTCGGGCCTAACAACGATATTATAAATTAACTTGCATAACATTCGAGTCTTGTGCCGAAATATCGACCAACAAAGCAGAGCGCGCGCAAACTTAAGCACTATACGCATCGTTCCCAAGAGACTTACATCCAGTGGATAAGATGGTCGATATTTAATTGCGCCGCTAAACCAACCGGCAAATTTGGCAGCCGAAACCAGGAGAGACGAATCCATAAGCGATACAACTCATATTACGCAACTTATATTAGCGCATGTGGTTAGTATAAAATAAATACTCACATCATTAGGCGGTTAATGCACTACCTCCTCTGGATAACGACGAGATTCGACTTTTCCACGACCCACCACTTCTTCGTAAACACTCATGACCTGCTGGGCGATCCGGTCCCAGGCATAATTGATTGCGTAGGCTGCAGCCTGTATGCCCAGGGTGCGACGGAGGTCAGTGTTATCAAGGATGGCTTGTAACCGTTCGCATAAGACATCCGGATCCCCATCCGGGACAGTGTAACCGGTTACTCCATCCTGGACCAGGTAAGCCAGCCCGCCTACCTGAGAGGCTACTACCGGCGTGCCGCAGGCCATCGCTTCCAGGGCAACCATTCCAAACGATTCGTAATGGGATGGCATCACCACAGCCTCTGCTGCTGAGTAATAATAAGGTAGCGTATCCTGGCCGCGCTTGCCCAAGAAGGCCACCAATTTTCCGAGGGCAAGATCATCACATAACTGCTGGACGCGTGTCATTTCGGCGGTCATATCAGCAGAACTTGTATCCGGATCCCCTCCGATTATCGCCAAGCGGACCGGCTCCTTCAGATTTCCAAGGTTCAGGCAGGCTACGGCTTTGATCAAAGTATCCAAGCCTTTGAGCGGCTCGATGCGTCCAACAAAAAGGATCATGCGCGCATCGGGGTCCAATCCAATAAATTGTCTGGCCTCATCTGGCGGGATCGGATAAAAATGACTGGTGTCCACACCGGGTGGAATGATACGCATCTTGGCCGAGTCAGCCTTATACAACCACTGAAGTTGAGCTTGCTCGGCAAGGGTGGCAACGACAATCCGGTCTGCCCGGGTGATCACCTGACGTTCCCCCTTTAAACGATAAGCTCCCTCCCGTTCCTCCGGCGTACGCGCGACCCGGTTTTTCATCTCGCCCAGGGTGTGGAACATGTGCACGATTGGCACCTCCCCCCAGGCCGTGGATAGCTCCATGGCGGCCAGACCAGACATCCAATAATGACTGTGAATAAGATCGTAGCGCAGGTCTTTCTCCAGAGCAAATTGTTCGACCCCCTTTACGAAGTCATGGATGTAACCAGCCAGTTCCCCTTTAGGCAGCGGGATTTCCGGGCCGGACGGAACATGGACAACGCGATTGCCGTATCCCAGGTCGTGCAGGACATGCGGGACGTGCTCGTCCTGGGAACGCGTAAAAACATCCACATGAACACCCATCCGGCCAAGCTGCCGCGTCAAATCGCGTACATAGACATTCATCCCCCCGGTGTCTTTACCCCCCAGGGTAGCCAGGGGGCAGGTATGGTAAGAAAGCATTGCAATCCGCAGCATGAGTTGAAAAGATCCTCCGCCTGTCCTCATCTTGAAGAGCACAGGCTCCTATAGTATAATCCCGCCGCACTCGCCACCATAGCTCAGCCGGTAGAGCAGACGTTTCGTAAACGCCAGGTCAAGGGTTCGATTCCCTTTGGTGGCTTTCTAAACCCTCCCTTTTCCAATCAGGTTTTGGGAGGGTTTTTCTTTGAACCTTGAAATCAAAACTAATTTCCAAGAACTGATAATCTAGTGTAGATCAAAGGGACCGAAGGTATAATTTATCCATGCCCGAACATACCCCTCTTATCATCGGGATTGCCGGTGGATCAGGGTCCGGAAAAACGACCGTCGCTCAAGCAATCCTGCAGCGTGTCGGTCACGAGCGAATTTCCTTTCTCCAGCACGACGCTTATTATAAAGACTTGAGCAGGTTGCCGCCAGTTCAACGGGCAGAGTTTAACTTCGATCATCCCAATTCACTCGATACGGAATTGCTCATACGAAATATCCAACAATTAAAAAATGGTCAGCCGGCGGAAATCCCGATCTACGACTTCTCCACCCACAGCCGAACGGATCGAACCTATATTATCGAACCCCGCCCTGTAATTCTCATCGAAGGCATCCTGATTTTCACAGAGGCCTCCCTCAGGGAATTATTCGATGTGAAAATATACGTGGACACCGATCCCGACATTCGATTTATCCGTCGTCTCAAGCGGGACATCGCTGAACGCGGGCGATCGACCGAATCAGTCATCAAACAATACCTGGCCACCGTCCGACCGATGCACCTGGAATTTGTCGAGCCATCCAAACGCTATGCCGATGTGATTATTCCCGAAGGCGGCTTCAATACTGCTGCTCTCGACATGGTCGTCGCCCGTATTGAGAGAATGCTATCCTGATGCGATTTAATGGTTGAAGTCCACAACATTTATCTCCCACTTATCATGAAAGGAAAAAACAATGTCAGAAAAGCAGTGGAGCACCCCTCCAAAAATGACAATCGACCCTCAGAAAAAATATACAGCCACATTCAGTACGGATAAAGGCGATATCGTCGTGGAACTTTTTGCAGATAAAGCCCCCCGCATGGTCAACAATTTTGTCTTTTTGGCCCGTGAAGGTTTTTACGATGGTACTCTCTTTCATCGTGTTATTCCAAATTTCATGGCCCAAGGAGGCGACCCGACCGGGAAAGGCAGCGGCGGTCCCGGATATCGCCTTGAGGACGAATTTCACCCCGCCCTGAAGCATGACAAACCAGGGCTGCTTTCGATGGCCAATGCCGGACCAAACACGAACGGCTCGCAGTTTTTTCTCACCCATGTCCCCACCCCCTGGCTAGATGGGAAACACAGCATTTTTGGGCAGGTCGTCCAGGGCATGGACGTCCTTCTTTCCATCCCGCCACGCGACCCCACGAAGGTTGATTCCCCGGCTGTGAAACTCAACCACGTCAGCATCCTCGAGGCATAGATCCCGGGCGGCGCCGTACGCTGCACCGCTTCCAAGGCAGGTCGATCCAGCCATCCTGATCATGGCGTTATTCGCCGTTCGCAATCAGCTCAAGAAACCGGGATAATTCGATTGCATAAACGGAGGCCTGAAATGCCCGATTATAAAAGAATTGATGCCTACCTCGAATCCCATCTCGAGCAAAGCCTATCCGAGCTTTCACGGCTTGTTGCGCAGCCAAGCGTCGGCGCGCAAGCCCTGGGGATAGAGGAATGCGCCGCACTTGTTGCTGAACTCTTGGGGAAACGCGGCTTCAGAGCTGAGATCATGACCACCGGCGGCGCGCCCGTGGTCTTTGGTCAACGCAAGGGTAAAAGCCCCAAAGCCCTGCTCTTCTACAATCATTATGACGTTCAACCTCCGGAACCAATTGAGCTCTGGGAAACTCCTCCTTTCGAACCATCCCGAAGAGGCGGGCAATTATTCGGCCGTGGCGTAAGCGACGATAAAGGCCACATCGTCGCCCGCTTGTTTGCGATCGATGCTCTGCTGGACGAAGCCAATGAGCTTCCCTGTACGGTTAAATTCATTATCGAAGGCGAGGAAGAGACCTCAAGTGTCCATCTCCATGAATATGTGCGATCCCATAGGAATTTGCTCCAGGCTGACGGTTGTATATGGGAATTTGGCGGTGTAGACCATGAGGACACGCCGATCCAATACCTCGGCCTGCGCGGGATCTGTTACGTGGAGCTCTCAGTTGAAACCGCCAACAGCGATGTACACTCCGGACTTGGAGGATCGATCTTCCCCAATGCTGCCTGGCGTTTGGTCTGGGCGCTAGCCAGTCTCAAGGGGCCGGATGAACGCATCCGCCTGCCCGGTTTTTATACTAGCCTCCAACCGCCATCCAAGCGCGACCTGGAATTAATTGCCGCTCTGCCAGACACCTCCGAGGTCTACAAACGCCAGTATGGCATCAGGTCCTTTATTAAAATTTAACCAGCGGAGTGGACTTGCGCATCGAGGAAATATTCACCCCGACATGCACGATTTGCGGATTAACCTCCGGATACCAGGGGACGGGTTCAAAAACGGTCCAGCCGGCACGTGCTTCCGCCAAGGTGGATTTCCGGCTTGTCCCCGACCAAAAGCCCGAGGAGGTCGTCACGCAATTACGCCGCCACCTTGACAGCGAAGGGTTCAGCGATATTCAAATCACCTTCCTGGGCGGCGAAGCCCCGGCCCGGACTGACCCGGACCATCCATTTGTCAAGCTGGTTTGCGCCACAGCCGAGGAGGTATTTGGCAAACCGATGCAACTGGTTCCCCTATCAGGTGGCTCGGGGCCGAACTTCCCATTCGTTCACGACCTGGGGCTGCCAGTGGCATCCGCCGGGCTCGGCTACCCAGACAGCCGCGCCCATGCTCCGAACGAAAATATCCGCATCGATCTGTATCTCAAACACGCCCGCCATATGGCCAGGGTGATAAAAGAGTTATCTGCTTAAATCTGAAAACTCCGTAGTTTTTTCTATATGAATGGTCCCTTGGGCCTGTTCGCGGGCATTAATGCCTCTTGCGGTCATAGTTTCACGGCGCGAGGCTTTGAGGACCATAAATTGATTTCGGGTGCAATCAACCTACTAAGAGGAGTAATACCAATATTGATATGAAGATTTAAGGTCAGCCCTCAATTAATCCCATTCCGGTCTATTCAATTAATCAAAAACGTCCTGGAACAGGAGGTTCAAAGTGAAATTAGTACTTGCTACAAACAACAGAACTCGAATCACCCCGACGTTGATCGTTCCAACGATCTTCCTAGTGGGACTTGTCTGCTCGCCCGGATTTCCTGCCTCCGGACTTTTTTAGTTCAGCAACTTCCTGGGCTGTCAACTGACGCCATTCGCGCGGTTTCAAGCTGCCTAAACGCAGCTCGCTGATCCGGATCCGGATGATGCGGACCACCGGCATTCCGGTCCGGCTGCCCATTTCGCGGATCTGGCGTTTATGGCCCTCCTTCAGGATGACACGCAGCCAGGCTCCTTTTCCATACTTTGACTCAATGGATACTTCCGCCGGCCGGGTGCGGTAGCCATCTTCCAGGACCACGCCGCGCCGCCAGATGGCAAGTTGTTCAGGGGTCGGATGCACCGCGATCAGGACGCGATATTCTTTTTCGTGTTCGTAGCGAGGGTGGGTCAGCTTGTTTGCCAGGTCCCCATCATTGGTCAGCAATACCAACCCTTCAGAATCGAAATCCAGGCGCCCGACCGGGTAGAGCGTCCCCGGCAAAGGAACCAGATCGCGCACTGTCGACCGGTCATCTGGAGTGGAAACAGCAGAAATCACACCGCGGGGTTTGTAAAGGGCAACGTAAACCAAATCCTCGGCAGCCTTGAGCAGCCTCCCATCCACTGTGATCCGATCTGATGCCAGATCAGCCTTATCGCCCAGCCCGGCTGATTTTCCATTGACGCGCACACGCCCGGCGGCGATAATCTCTTCACAGCCTCGCCGCGAACCATAGCCCGCGCGCGACAGGATCTTTTGCAAGCGTTCTTCCATTTCCACCTTTCAATGTTTAGCAGTCCAACCATCTTCGAAAAGACAACCCTGCGCGAGGTTATCCCTTGAGCATCTCATCATGGCCATTATTGACTTCCAGCTCGGTCAGGTTGAGAACAGGGAGCTCCGAAAGGGACCCCAGGCCAAAGTGCTGGAGGAACTCCGGGGTAGTTCCGTAAAGAATGGGACGTCCCGGACCCTCCGTGCGGCCGACTTCCTGGACCAATCCCTTCCCTAGCAGTGATTTCATTACACCATCACTATTTACCCCACGCACCGAATCCACCTGGGGACGGGTCACCGGTTGCTGGTAGGCGATGATCGCCAGCGTTTCCAATGCGGCTCGTGAGAGGTGGCTGGTGGCTTCCAATCCAAGGAAGCGTTCGATTAATTCAGCAGCCTCCGGGGCAGTAGTCAACTGAACGCGTCCTCCATGGCGTTGCAGGCGTAACCCGCGAGGCAGCAACTCGACCTCGAGAGCTTGCAAACCCTGCTCCACCTCTGCAGCTGACAGCTCTAATGCTTCCGCCAGCTGGGTGGGAAGGGCCGGTTCTGCGGAAACAAACAAGAGGGCCTCTAAGGAGGCTGTAAGGTCCAACGGAGTCCGGTTTTCAGATTCGCTCATGCTATAATAGCTCCGAAAGTTTATAAACCTGCTGTGAAAAAATACCGTATATTGATCTTCACCGGTTTTATTACCATCGTTTGTTCAATCTTGGCCTGCACGATCAACATCGGCGGGCCGGCTTATCCGACTCAATCCATTCCGATCTCAACCGAGGCGATTGGCCAATTAAACCAATCCATCCAGACTGCTGTGGCTGCCGGGGTCAATTCGGGAGAAATTACACTTGTCATCACCGAACCGGAGCTTACTTCTTACCTGGACTACGAACTTTCAACACAACCCGACCCGATCATTACTCATCCACAAGCCTATCTACGCAGCGGCCAGATTCAAATCTATGGAGCAGCCCAGAAAGGGTATTTCGTAGCAACCGTCAGCATCGTTGTGACCGCCGGCGTAGATGATCAGGGTAAATTAACAATCGAATTAACTTCCGCCGATTTCGGCCCGCTGCCCGTACCAAACGATTTAAAGGGCATCGTCACCGCCGCCGTTCAGGAAGCCTATACTGGAGCCCTGGGTCCCATCGCCACTGGGTTTCGTCTTGAATTGATCACCGTCGCGGATGGAACAATGACGGTCGTCGGGAAAATTTAGTAGCGGCTGGATTATACCAGTATCCCCTAATGATCAAAAAATTGATTGGTTTGGTCCCCGCAATTATCTTCATGCTCCTGGCCTCTGCCTGCCGATCACCTCAGATCCAACAGGCCAACATCACTGTCAGCCTCACTGCTGACGGTTCCACAAAACATTTAAGCCTCCCGGCAGGGAGCAGCGTGCAGGATGCGCTCAAGTCGGCCAATCTTACATTAAACCAGACAGACGAGGTCAACCCACCAGCCTACACGGTTCTCTCCGATGGCGCGTCCATCACCGTGACGAGGATTCGCGAAGAATACGAAACACAACAGACCATTATCCCCTTTGACCGGCAGGAACTCCGCAATGAATCCCTGCCGGCTGGAAAGACGGTCCTGGTCCAGGCAGGGCAAAACGGCCTGCAGGAAATCACCATCCGCCATGTATTTGAAAACGGGGTTGAAACCGGGAGTTCGGTGGTTACAACCACCACGCTCCAGGCAGCTGTCCCCGAAATTGTGATGATTGGCGTGCAAAATCCTTTTGCCCCACTGCCTATTCCAGGTACGCTCGCCTATCTGACCGGAGGTAACGCCTGGGTGATGAAGAGTTCAACTGCCGTCCGGGAGCCCCTGGTGACAAGCGGTGACCTGGATGGTCACGTTTTTTCGCTCTCCCCGGATGGAAAATGGCTGCTTTTTACCCGTAAATCCACCCGTCCAGCTGACCAGGAGATCAACACCCTCTGGGTGGTAGCCACGGATTCACAAACCCCGGCCCCAATCGATCTGCACGTCACCAATGTGGTTCATTTTGCTGACTGGCAGCCTGGCCAAAACTACCTGATCGCTTATTCGACTGTGGAGCCGCGTGCAATCGCTCCCGGGTGGCAAGCCAATAACGACCTTTATACGATTATATTTGATGGTAAAAAACCCGGAAGTCCAAAAAAAATCATGGATGCCTCCTCAGGCGGCATTTACGGCTGGTGGGGAACTTCCTTTTTCTGGTCACGGGATGGCTCGATCCTGGCGTATTCCAGGCCGGATGGAATTGGCACGGTGGATATCAAAAATGAGAAGTTTGTGTCCCTGGTAAACATCACGCCACTCGATACCCACTCCAACTGGGCCTGGACGCCCGGGTTTGGCTGGGGGACGGATGGCCAGACATTATTCTTTGTCACCCATGCACCTCCCTCTGGGCTGGTGAGTCCTGAGGAATCACCCCTCTTCGATCTGGCAGCCTTTTCTCTTGCCAATGGAACGAATGTCAGCCTTGTCCCTCAGGTAGGCATGTTTGCCTATCCATCCAGTTCATCACTGCGCCAGGTCGGCAGTGCAACAGATTACCTGATTGCTTATCTGCAGGCCATATTCCCGGCCCAGTCCGAAACCAGCCGGTATCGGCTGGTGGTGATGGACCAGGATGGAGCCAATCCCAAAGTGTTGTTCCCCGCGGAAGGGCTGGCCGGGCTCGATCCACAGACCCCGGTATGGGCACCCGCGGTGCTCCCTTCCGGTGCCGACTTTATCGCCATCAATTACCAGAATGATTTATGGATCGTGGATGCAGCCAGCGGACAATCACAGCAGGTTACTGGCGATGGGCTGACCAGCCAGATCGATTGGAAATAATCTAGTTCACGAATAGAGGATTCATGCGCATTCTCATCACAGGAGCTGCTGGTTTTCTCGGCTCTCATCTCTGCGACCGATTTCTAGCAGAAGGTCACGAAGTCATCGGCTTGGACAACTTTATCACCGGGGATCCGAATAACCTTGCTCACCTGGCTGGCGATAAACGATTCACGTTTTATCAGCATGATGTTTCTGAATTTATTTTTATTCCCAAGACTCTGGATGCCGTCCTGCATTTTGCTTCCCCCGCCAGCCCCAACCCGGCCTCGCCGTTCGGCTACCCCAACCTTCCAATCCAAACCATGAAAGCCGGAGCACTCGGCACACATAATTGTCTTGGCCTTTGTCGCGCCAAGAAGGCCCGTTTCCTGCTGGCATCCACCTCCGAAGTCTACGGCGATCCAACAGAACATCCCCAGAAGGAATCCTACTGGGGACATGTCGACCCGGTGGGACTGCGCTCCATGTACGATGAAGCCAAACGCTTTGCAGAGGCGATGACCATGGCTTATCACCGAATGCATTCCATCGATACACGCATAGTGCGCATCTTTAATACCTACGGACCGCGGATACGATTGGATGACGGGCGCGTGGTCCCAAATTTCATCCACCAGGCTCTGCGCGGCGAGCCCCTGACAGTCTACGGCGATGGCGCCCAGACCCGATCGTTCTGCTATGTGGACGATCTGATCGACGGCATCTACCGGCTGCTCCTTTCAGAAGAAACTGGGCCGGTCAACATCGGCAACCCGATCGAGACTTCCATTTTGGAATTTGCTAAGATGATCAATCGACTGGTCGGAAATGGCGCAGGCATTATATTCCACCCGAAAGGCAGGCAGGAATCCGATCCCCAACGCCGGCAGCCGGATATCAGCCGCGCTCGCTCAATCCTGGGCTGGGAGCCTAAAGTTAATCTGGAAGAGGGCCTTGGGCGTACCATTGCCTATTTCAAAGAGAAAGAGAAAATTGCATGACAATTTTGTCAAACCCCCAGGAACGGACCCGCTTCCTTAAGTTCATGGCCGTCGGCGCATTCGGGGCTTTTGTCGATTTTGGCATCATGAACCTTCTTTCGAAACTCTTTGGCATGGTTCTGACCATGGCCGGAACGATCTCTTTTATTTGTGCGGTTACCAGCAATTTCCTCTGGAACCGGTATTGGACTTACCCGGATTCACGTAGCCGCCCGTTAATCCGGCAGCTGATCATGTTCTTTGTTGTCAACGTAGCCGGGCTCGCCATTCGCCTTCCGATTCTCCGCTTTCTCGAACCACCGGCCCTGCAGGAGATCAAGGCGCTCCTTACTGACCCACCGATTTCTGCTGTGCTCCTGGCAAAGAATTTTACCCTGGCGGTTGCCGTCGGTGTGGTCCTGCTGTGGAATTTTTTCGTAAATCGATATTGGACGTATAATGATGTTAAATAAATAGGTCTTAGCAATTCATATTATTTTATTTTCTAAAGAGGATTAGTCAATCATGCAAAATCAACGCACTATTATTCCAATTTATACCACGCGGGGTGACGCCGAAGCTTTCCTCAGTTACCCATACCTGTTCAACCGAATGGGAGAATGGGTTGGCTGGGTAACGCCCGGACGGGAGGTTTATTCTATCATTGGAGTTTACATCGGTGATTTAACCGCCGAACCGCGCATCATTCGTAAAAAAATAACCTCCAGCCTAAAACCGCGAAAAACCCCTCCCCCTCCTCCACGGAAGATTTCTGTTCCGGCTACGATCCCGCTCGCCCCGATGATGGCAGAGCTGCGCTTCGGGACAGAGGACGTTTTACTGGATGAACCGGAACGCCTGCACACGATGGATGCAGGGGATCTGCGTGCAGATGCTGGATAGGAGCAAAACTAACCCAATCAACAGCTGCCGCAATTTCTTCCGGGTTGATTTTGTTAGAAATTTAGCGTATGACAGACGCCCCTGCTCCAAAGTTCATGCGAGCCTCGCATGTGACCATCGCCCGGCTGATGTATCCAGAGCATGCCAACCTACAAGGAAACGTACACGGCGGATGGATCATGAAATTGGTAGACGAAGCCGGCGCTCTGGCCTGCATGCGCCATGCCAACCAGCGGGTTGTCACGCTGGCCATTGATCAGATGACATTCCACCAGCCAATCCGCATCGGCGATCTGATCATCC
This sequence comes from uncultured Chloroflexia bacterium, assembly GCA_963753465.1. GTDB lineage: Bacteria > Chloroflexota > Anaerolineae > Anaerolineales > Villigracilaceae > UBA877. The sequence continues at coordinate 262,138 of CAVWCJ010000005.1, read as the reverse complement.
TGGATGCGGAGGTCACTTATGCGGGCCATACATCCATGGAAGTTGAAGTCCAGGTGGTCGCCGAAAATCCGATCAGCGGTTATCGGACACACACCAACACCGCCTACCTGGTCTACGTGGCGCTGGACGAGGCCGGAAAGCCGACCCCGGTTCCTGCAATCATTGCTAAAAATCCCGCAGAAAAGGCCCGCATCGAAGCCGCTAAAATCCGCCAGGCAAACCGATTGGCTAAAAGAGTCTCTCGATGAGCACTCCCGAAAAGACCTCTCAACCCCCTGCTGAAGAAATTGAACCGAAGGAACGGGTTGCCCACCCGTTCCGCACCTTGCGCGAGCTGGTAGATTTCGCCTCCGGTAAAAATCTGCCCACCAGTACCGCCGAAGAAGGTACCCGGGCGGAAGCGGTAACCTTCCCCTTCCTGGCGATCGTTGGCCAGAAAGAGATGAAGTTGGCCCTCCTGCTTGGCCTGATTAACCCGGCCATCGGTGGCATCCTGCTGATCGGTCCAAGGGGAACAGCCAAGACAACCGCCGTGCGCGCCCTGCTGGATATTCTACCGGAAGTCGAGCGCAGTCTGTGCTACTACGGCTGCCTGCCGGAGGACGTGGAAGCAGGCGGCATCGAAGCGATCTGTCCCGACTGCGCCCGAAAATATGCCGAAGGGCAGCCACTGACCGCTCCTGACCGCGTCCGTCTGGTCGAGCTGCCGCTCAACGCCCGTCTTGAAGATGTGGTCGGCGGCATCGACGAGCGCGCCGCAGTCACCCACGAACGACTGCGCATCCGCCGCGGCATCCTGGCACAAGCCGACCGCAACCTGCTCTACATAGACGAAATCAACCTGCTGGCCAACGACATTGTTGACGCTATCCTGGATGCGGCTGCACAGGGTTCCTATACCGTTCGCCGTGGACCGGTCTCAGCCACCTACCGCGCCCGCTTTCTCCTGATCGGTTCGATGAATCCCGAGGAAGGCAAACTACGCCCGCAGATCCTGGACCGCTTCGGGCTGCGCGTGGTCGTTAGGGGTCTGGAAAACATCGGCGAGCGCCTGGAAGCCTACCGCCGTGTGCATGCCTATTTGACCAATCCGCGGGCGCTGTCCGCCCTCTATTCCGATGAGATGTTTTCCGCTGCCCAGGAAATCCAGACTGCAAGGCAGCACCTGGAACGAGTCAACCTTTCGGATCGGGTCGCAAAACCCGCCATAGCGCTTGTCCACAAGATGGGCATTGACAGCCTGCGGGCGGAAATCACCTGGTTCGAAGCGGCGCGTGCCTATGCAGCCGCGGATGGCCGCGAGGAAGTCAGCAGCGAAGATCTCAAGGCCGTTGCCCCGATGGCCCTGCGCTTGAGAAGGTCCAAATTCATGACCGAATACTTCGGCAGCCAGGAGGGGGAAGAAGAGGAAATGGAAACCCTTTTGTCGAGTTTGAACAGAAAAAGAGCGTCAATCAAACCGGTCAAAAAATAAAATTGGAGCTGGATATGCTAACCCACCGTCAACGATTAAGTGCCTGCCTGGTGGACGATTCCACCCTGGACCGGCCGCCCGTATCCCTCTGGCGCCATTTTCCGGTGGACGATCAGACCCCCGAGGGGTTGGCCGCCGCTGTCCTCGCCTTCCAACACCAGTACGAATTCGACCTGGTCAAGGTGACTCCGGCCTCCTCCTTCTGCTTGAAAGATTGGGGTGCAGAGGACGTCTGGGAGGGTGACAGTGAAGGCACCCGAGGCTACACCCGGTATGTCATCGAAAAGCCCCAGGACTGGGAACATCTGCCGGTGCTCGAGCCGCACAAGGCCCGGCACCTTTCCGGACAGCTGGATTGTCTGCGCCTGCTCCGTCGTGAGCTTGGACCTGAAGTGCCTATTTTGCAGACAATCTTTAATCCTCTGTCGCAAGCTAAAAACCTGGTCAGCCGCGACCGCCTGATCGTCCATCTGCGCCGCCATCCGGAAGCCGTGCTGAAAGGCCTGGGTACCATTGCCACCACTACCCGCCACTTTGTTGAAGCCTGCCTGGAGACCGGGATCGATGGTATTTTTTATGCCGTCCAGCACGCCCAGGCAAGCGTCCTCAGCATGACAGAATACGAAAATTTCGGCCTTCCGTTCGACCGGTATGTGGTCGAACCTGCCCAGGATTTGTGGTGCAACCTGCTGCATCTGCACGGATCAGACATCTATTTTGCATTGATAAAAGAATTTCCATTCCAGATCGTCAACTGGCACGACCGGGAAACACCCCCTACGCTAGCCGAAGCCCAAAAGATTTTTAACGGCGCAGTCTGCGGAGGTATCAACCAGCACAGCATCGTTTATGCTGACAGCGCCCGGGTACGCAAGGAAGCTGCAGATGCCCTTTCCAAAACCAAGGGCCGCAAGTTCATCCTGGGCACCGGGTGCGTGGTACCGATCATCGCCCCGCACGGGAACATCCTAGCCGCCCGCCAGGCCGTTGAAAAGAAGCAATGAGCCCACGGGTCACTTCCGGTGTCGCAAAAGGCCGCCGGCTGCTGGATGTTCCCGGAGAGAGCACACGTCCGGTCACCGACATTGTCAAACAGGCATTGTTCAATATTCTGGCCGGTGATGTACTGGAAACAACCTGGTGGGATGTTTTCGGCGGGACGGGCGCAATCGGTATCGAAGCGCTCAGCCGGGGAGCTGACTTTGCACGCTTCGTGGAACTCAACCGGGAGGCGTTCGAGATCCTCAACAGGAACCTCCAGCTCACCGGCCTGGATAAGCGGGCTGAGGTGCGCCGCGGGGATGCTTTCGTGATGCTCGCCTCCCCTCCTGACCGCTCCTTTGATTATGTCTATATTGCCCCACCTCAATATAAAGAGATGTGGTCGAAGGCGCTCCAGATCTTAGATGACAATCCCGGATGGCTTACTGAAGCGGCGTGGGTCATCGTACAGATCCACCCCCGTGAATACCAGAAGTTAAAGCTAAAAAGCCTAGACGAGTTCGACCAGCGCAAGTACGGTTCCACACTGCTCGTGTTTTTTGAGAAATCGGCTTAAACACCACAGCCGGGCTCGAAAGGCTGTGGGCTTACTTCCAGGGCGCGGTAATCAAGACGTTCTGCATGTCCCCGGCATGCCCGAGAAACGCCAGTCCCCAGGCCTGTTCGATGGTTTTCAGCATTGAATAATGGGTATAGGGCGTGCTGTCCTGGAATCCGCTCTTCGCCAGCGGTGAAATGAGAACCGTGGCGATGCGCCCACCAGCCTGCGCCGGCAGACCGCAGCAAGAGTGGTCCCCCTGCCCTTCGTCCCAGGTCACGACGATCAGGTAAGGCTCGGCGGCGGCGCGTGGGTCCAGATAGGCCTGCAGTTTACTGATCCAGCCCGACAGCCATTGGTCGGCGTTTCCCAGACTGCAGGCAGGATTAAATGGGGCATCGTGGGCAGAGTTGCATATATTCGGCATAATATAGACAAAATTGGGCAGGCTGCCCGCAGCCATGTCAGCATCGAGCTGGGTCAGGGGAACAATCGAGTGCTCGCAGCGGATAAGATTCGTGCGGATCGGGTCAAAGTAGATAAAAGGGTTGTGCTTCTGGGCATAAGCACCCGAATCCCCTACGAAACAGGGCCTGGGCATGCTCTCCAAGTAAGCCCGCCATGTCCGCCCGCTGGCCTCGATCTGGTCTGGCAGGCTGGAACCAGAAACAAAGCACTGAGTGCAGTCGGAGGTTATCCCATGCGTATCGCCGCTAAATAGGGCAATGTAGTTGGGCAGGCTGGGATGGGTAATGGCGTAGTATTGGGTAAGGAGCGTATTTGCGGCTGCATACCGGTTGTAATTGGGCATGCCCGGGTTCCCGATGACTGTCCCGAACTCGGCGTTCTCAAAAACAATGACGATGATATGGGAGAAGTCTGGCACCAAAGGAACGACGGTGGGTGAGAGTGTTGCCGTCGGTGGAGGTACCGTTGCGGCAGTCGTCGGCGCGGTAATGGAAGCTGGTGTTCCCGACGGAAGCGCGGTCAAGGAGGGAGTAATCGTGTCGGGCAGACTGGTGCTCAACGCAGATGTACAGGCAGCTTGAAAGAGCAGCATACCCAGGCAAAGCAGCAGGCGGGCGGAATGGGTAAGGTGCCGGATTTGCATAAAATGGGGATTTCCGGATTTGGATCCTTGTTGTATCATTAAATTGAAATTATACTCTCTTCCCCGGCAAGGAGGTCGGAATGGAAATCCTGACCATCAAAATCGAAAAGCCCGAAGCCGTCAATTTCATCCTCGGGCAATCACACTTCATCAAGACCGTGGAGGACATCCACGAGGCGTTGGTCACATCCGTCCCGGGCATCCAGTTCGGTCTGGCCTTCTGCGAAGCCTCGGGCAAATGCCTGGTGCGCTGGTCCGGGACTGACGCGGCGATGATCGACCTGGCCAAGAAGAACGCACTTTCTATCGGTGCAGGGCACTCATTCATTGTTTTCCTGGCCGAAGGATATTATCCAATTAATGTCTTGAAGACAATCCAGAACACTCCCGAAGTTTGTCAGATATTCTGCGCCACCGCCAACCCGACCGATGTCCTGGTTGCAGAGACCGACCTGGGCCGCGGTATCCTGGGTGTCGTGGACGGCTCTGCGCCGAAAGGCGTGGAGGCTGAGGAGGATATCGCCTGGAGAAAAGGATTCCTGCGTAAGATCGGCTATAAGATTGGCTGATCCCATTTTATGTTACCGGTGCCGATAGGAGACTCATGACCACCAGCCGTGCCCCAACCAAAATCATCCCGCGTACCTTCCCCGGCATCACCGTTGATGAAGTCGATGAGCTGGTTGCCTTCAGCCAGATCAATTCCTATCCAGCCGATACGATCATCTGCCACGAAGGCGAGATGGAGGAGACTTTTTACCTGATCCTGGAGGGGGAAGTGCAGGTTTCCAAGATGATCAATAACCTGGAGGTCCGCCTGCTCAAGACGCTGTCGGTCGGTGATTTCTTCGGGGAAATGGCGTTGATCCATAATGTACCCCGTGCGGCGAGCGTGAAGGCAGTGACCTCGCTGCTCGTCCTGGAAATAAATAAAGAAGCCTTCAACCGCATCCTCAAGCACAGCAGCAGCGTTTCGATTGCCCTGGTCCAGGAAATCAGCCGCCGCTTGCGCGAGAATGACGAAATGGCCATCGGTGACCTGCGGCTGCGCGCCGGTGAGCTTGCCGATGCCTACCAAAAGCTGGCTGAGGAGGAGGTCATCCGCCGGGAGCTGCTCAGTAATATTGCCCACCTCCTGCGTACGCCGCTGATGACCGCCGCTGGTTACCTCCAGCTCATCAACAAAGGCACAGTGCCGGCAAAGCAAATGAAGAGCATCCTGGAGACGGTTTATCGCAACGTCCAGCAGATCTCCTCGCTGGTCAACGACATCCTTTTTGTTCAGGAAATGGACCTCATCCTGGAAAAATTTCAGCCCGTGGACATGACCGGTGTGGCTTACACGGTCGCAGGCAAATATCAGGAGAAGGCAAAAGAAAAAAGGATCGAACTGCTCGTCAAGCCGGATCCGGACCTCCCACCGGCCTCCGGTGATCCCAAGAACCTCGAGCGGGCTCTGACCGCGCTTGTAGACAATGCGATCAAATTCAGCCCGGATGGCGGAAAAGTCGATTTGCGCCTGCGGCGGAAGGAAGACTGGCTCACCATCGCGGTCATTGACAAAGGCACCGGCATCCAGCCCGAGTCCCTGCCGCATATCTTCGACCGTTTCTACCACACGGATAAAAATGGGGATCGTTTATTTGAGGGACTTGGACTGGGTCTGGCACTCGCAAAACAGGTCATCGATCAGCATCGGGGAAAGCTGGAAGTGAAAAGCAAACCGGGGAAAGGCAGCACTTTTACCGTATGGTTGAATATCTGGGATGAGGATGGGGGTGCAAAAGACTGGAACAGCCCTGCTGGCACAGTCCCTTGAAATCTCGGCTCATCAAAGAAAACAAAGTTGATTCCTAGACAAAAACCGGACCTTTGTTTTAAACGAAGGTCCGGTCTTGCTAATCTGAAAAAATCATCACCAAACGATCCTGCTGATCATATGTCGAGCGTGCGGAGAAAGGCGGATCACCGCATTTCAATTTTTGAAGACGGGCCAGCAAAACCGGCAGATCATCAACAGTTGGAAGGCTTGGAATCTCCGACATCAACACCCATTTCAGGTGGCCTTCTTTGGACGATTTGGGTTCACCTTCCGGACAATCGCCGGTAAAAACATAGATGCCAACCCCGGGATTTTCGCCGGTTTCAACGACAACAATCCCGCACAGCCACAGCTCAGCCACCAAACCGGTCTCTTCCTGCAGCTCACGCCGGGCAGCAGAAAGGACATCCTCCCCACGCTCAATGTGCCCACCTACCCCGTTGTATTTCCCAGCCCACAAGCGCTTGGTCGGGGCGCCCTTGATAAGCAGGACAGAATCCCCACGCCGTAGGAATATCAACGTCCGGGGGATAAGCATGTATCGATCGTGGGTGACACCCTGGTCAGAGAAAGGCATATTTTATGAAAAAGGGCGACCGCTTGGTCGCCCTTCCTGGGTCTATTTTTTCTTGGTGACCTTGCTGACCGCTTCCAGCTGGCCGGCGCTGCCCAGCTTCCCGTTCTTGTGTGCGATAAACTTGGCGTATTCAGCCATGAATATCTTGCCGGGGTCACGCAGGTCGAACTTTTCCGGGAAGTCACGGAAGAATTCCCGGTGAACGCGTGTCCACACCAGGCGGCCGTCGGTGTCGATATTGACCTTGGTCACTCCGAGCGCTGCAGCCCGCTTGAACTCGTCCTCATTGACACCTTTTGCACCCTTCAGGTTTCCGCCGGCCTTGTTGATGCGCTCCACTTCCTCCTGAGGCACAGAGCTCGAGCCGTGCATCACCAGTGGAAAGCCCGGCAGGCGTTTTTGAATCTCTTCCAGGACTTCGAAATGAAGCCCCTGAGATCCAGAGAATTTGAAGGCGCCATGGCTGGTGCCAATGGCGCAGGCCAGTGAATCGCAGCCGCTCTTCTCGACGAACTCTTTCGCCTGGGCCGGGTTGGTCAGCTTGGCATTGGCTTCGTCCACCTTGACATGCTCCTCGACTCCACCCAGCTGCCCAAGTTCTGCCTCGACGACGATTCCCTTGGCATGGGCGGCATCGACGATTTTACGAGTGATTTCGATGTTCTTCTCGAACACTTCGTGGCTGGCGTCGATCATCACCGAGGAGTAAAAACCGCTGGCGATGCAGTCGTAGCAAGCCTGCTCGTCACCATGGTCCAGGTGAACAGCGAAAATCGCTGTCGGAAAAATCTTGTCCGCTTCGCGAATGAGTGCTTCGAGCATGTTCTTGTGCGTATATGAGCGGGCTCCCTTGCTGATCTGGATAATAAACGGAGCCTGGCTGTCGATATTGCCCTGGAACAGGCCCATGGTCTGCTCGAGGTTGTTAATGTTGTACGCACCGATGGCATATTTGCCATAGGCCGCTTCGAACAATTGCTTGGTGGTGACAATCATTTTCTACTCCTTGGGAATGAGTCCTTGTCTGGACAGAAATTCGCTTTATTATACAACTTTCCTGCTTCAATTTCGTAAACCTATTTGGTAGAAGGAATCCCCCCGGAAGTCCGGTGTCAATTTCTTCTTGCGAGAAGTATAATCAATACGAAAATTCAAGCAGGCATATTCGTAATCCTATCCCAGGAGGAACCATGAGCGATCTTTTTGAAACCGTCAAAGGTCAGCAGGACATCTTCAAGAAATTGCTTTCCTACATCCCCGGCTTCAGCGGCTATATCGAACGCAGCAACCGCCGCGCTGCCGATAAACTCCTGCGCGACCAGGTATCACTGAAGTATAGCGAGCTTGCAAACCGCGCTTCACACATGCAAAAGGACATCGTTGATGCCGGCCAGCTCGACTTTGTCGATGATATTGACAGCGTCGCCCTGAAGCTGCGCACTCTCAGCGACCGCGTTAAGAACGCCTCCTATGGGTATTCCGGCTTCTTCGACGCAATCAAGATAAACCAGAAAGAACTGGAGCAGATCTATACCTTCGATACGGCTTTCTTCGAGCTGGGTGACCAGGTAAGTCACGGGTTGGATACCGTCGCAGCGTCGATCGGTGGGGATGGCTTGAAAGCCGCCATCCGCAGCGTCGACGACCTGGCCCGCCAGGCAGGCGAGACCTACGACCGCCGCTACCAGGTGTTGACCAGCAGCGCGGCACCCACCCAATAGTGATCAGCCCATGGTTTATCAGAATCAAAGACACAGAGGAGTGCTTTGCGCCCTTTGTGTCTTTGTGGTTTAATTGAGCTATGTGGAACGAATACTTTATCCCTACCTCAACTGACGAAGCCACCCGCTTATTGACAAAATATGGTGAAAAAGCACGCCTGGTTGCTGGAGCAACCGACCTGATCCTTGAACTCGAACGCGGCGTTCGCAAAGGCGTTGAAACTCTGATCGATGTGACACGCCTACCGGATCTCGACCGCATCACCCTCGATAAAGACAATGTCATTCACCTGGGCCCTCTGGTGACACACAATGCCGCGGTCGCCTCCAGCCTCGTCCGCGATCGAGGCTATCCCCTGGCCCGGGCCTGCTGGGAAGTGGGCGCCTCCCAAATCCGCAACCGCGCCACAATTGCCGGGAACCTCATCACCGCCAGCCCGGCCAATGACACGATCACACCGCTCATGGCGCTGGAAGCATGGGTCTTATTGAAATCACAGCGCGGCGAACGTAAAGTGATGCTCCGGGATTTCTACACCGGGGTTCGCAGAACTGTCATGGCGCCTGACGAAATGCTGGTTGACATTGCCTTCCCGGCAATGGAGGCGAACCAGCGCGGTATCTTCCTGAAATTGGGCCTGCGCCGCGCCCAGGCCATATCGGTTGTCAATCTGGCTGTTCTTTTGACCCTTGCTCCTGCTGCGAAAACCACGCATCAGCCTGGCCAGCAGGTTACCTCGGCCGCCATCACTCTCGGGTCTGTTGCTCCAACCATCGTCCATGCGGCAAAGGCGGAGGAGTACCTCGCAGGGAAAGAACTGACCAGGGAATGCATCGCAAGTGCAGCTGAACTGGCCGCCGAATTTGCCCAGCCGATCGACGATCTGCGCGGCTCAGCTGCCTACCGCCAAGAAATGGTGCGTGTGCTCTCAAGGCGCGCGCTCAACGCCATTCTGCAGGAAAACGAGCGGGCCGGGTTCCCCGAAGCCCCGGTGCTGCTGTGGGGAGAACGGACAGCTGACCTAGGACCAGGAACCGCGCGCAAGCCGTCCCTGTCTGCCAATACGTCCATCCATACACGGATAAATGGCAAAGAATACAAATTTTTATCCGGTCATGAAAAAACCCTTCTGCGTCTGCTTCGCGAGGATGCTGGCCTGACAGGAACCAAGGAAGGTTGTGCCGAAGGAGAATGCGGCGCCTGTACAGTATTCCTGGACGGGAAAGCGGTGATGGCCTGTCTGGTCCCCGCACCTCAGGCAAATGGAGCCGAAATCATCACCATCGAGGGGCTGGCAGAGGGCGACCGACTGCACCCGGTGCAGGAAGCATTCGTCCAAGACGGCGCAGTCCAGTGTGGTTACTGCATACCCGGATTTATTATGTCCGCTGCGAAGCTGCTTGAAGAAAGCCCGCACCCAGGGCCGGACGAAATCACCCAGGCGATTACAGGTAACCTATGCCGCTGCACCGGTTATTACAAGATTGTGCAGGCAATCGAAGACGCCAGTAAAATCAACTCATGAGTTTGGCAGCTTTTATTCCCTCGAATGCAAAGACCGGAGGCTTATTATGAAATACTCAAGATTCCAGTCCAAGGTACCACCCAAGCCTGATCCAGCCCAGCACCCGGCTTGGCGTGGCATCGGCTGCATCCTCTGGGTCCTTGACCCGTTGATGTCCTATGCCCTGGCATTTGTCACAGTCGGGGCATTAAGTAAGAATGGAATGATCCCGGCTGGTTTGCTAGGCAATGTCCAATTTCCCGACTGGGTCGCTAAAACCCCGACCTTGAGTGTGATCGCCGGTTTCATCAGCAGTCTCAACAACCTGTGGGCAATGTTGATATTCTTCTTTATTTTCGTGCTTATCCTGGCAGGTCTCTTCAGCACCATATACACTATCATCTACCGTTACGTCGGTCCTCCACGCTACACCATTGTCGATGCCCCCCCGACAAAACACAAGGCAGGAAAAATGAGCCGGTGACCAATTAATGAGCTGATTCAAATCGGAGAGAAGGGGCAGAAAAGAATGCCTGGATGGTTAATCGAAATTATCATAGTGATTCTCGTTGGAGCTGCGGTCTTCTTTTGCGGCTGGCTGCGCATCCAGCTGCACTTGAAAAACTGGCACCTGGGGGCCATCCTCCTGGTTGGCATCCTAGTTTTCATTCTCGGCAGTCTTTTTCCAGGAATTTTCCCATTGATTTTTATTGGACTGGTCATTTTTGCATTTCCACTTTTAGCCTGGGGGTACCAGCTGATGATCCGAGCAACAAACAGGTGGGCAAGCAACCGAACTAAATGAAATAAATGGGGAAGAAACCACTCGCTCTCCTCCTGTCGTATGTCCTGCTCTCATATTGTTGAATGCTTTTTGAAGGCAGTCAATCTACCTGTGTCAACGCTGGATAGTTCTACTTGACAATCAATCCTGGCCTCGATTTAAACCATTAATTATACAATTCCTATCCACCCGATTAAAAATCCTAATCGTTCAGGGCAAACGCGACGGCTACTTCGAGTGTCATCGCCCGGCCTTCGGCCCAAAGGGCTGTCCATGTGACTTGGTCAAGCTGAAGACGCAGGGACTCCAGGTGGCTTTCATACTCCTGCCGTTCGTAAGGATATATGCCAATCCCCCTTGATTCTCGCAGCGCTTCCGCCGCCCCCAACAGCCTGGCTGCCCGCTCCGGCTGCTTGCGAACGGCTGCGACATGCGCCAAACGTTCCAGGCCACGTGCAATAAAGTATGCTATGCCCCTTTCCCAATACAGGGCCAAACCTTCCTTATAGTGGAATTCCGCCAGCCGGACATCCCCTTTTTGGAATGCCGCGTCACCGAGAAGCAGATCGGCGAAAGTAAAAAACGCCTTTATTTCATGGTATGATGCCTGGCTCTCCTTGAAAAGCGTTGTCGCCTGATCGTAGTTCCCCCGGGCTAAGGCCACCAAGCCAAGATTACAAAGCACATTACCGATCTCATTACCATCGCGGGCTTTTCGAGCCAGTTCCAGACTTTCCTCCAAAAGAACCGTCGCCTGCTGATAGTCTCCTAACTCGGTCATCGTCTTCCCCAACCAGGCCAGGCTTTCACAGATCCCCCAGCGATGTCTGAGCTCACGGAAAAGCTGCAGACTTTGCTCTTCCAAGGACTTCGCCCGGGCGTAGTCAGCCGTGTAATAGGTCGCTGCCCCCAGGCCCCAGAGCGCTAGCGCCACACTCTCACTACCCGCCGGGCCGAGTGACCGGCCAAGCGCCAGGGCTTCTTCAAGGCGTACCTGATTACATTCGCAAAATCCAAGCTTGGCCAGTGCTTTTGCCCGTGTTACCAGGTCGGCGGAGGTCTGGCTGGCACTCAAGGTTAAAGTTTTTTTCAGCCATTTCTCCTCTTCTTCGTAGTAGCCGCGCATGGACCAAAACCACCACAGGTTATCTGCCATTCGTAGTCCCGCCTCGGGCCCTGCTGCTGCGCTTTCCAATGACCAGCCCAGCGCTGCACGGAGGTTGCCGTGTTCCAGCTCCAACCGGTCGAACCAGGCGCACTGTTCAGCTCCTACCAGCTCCGTCTCGGCGCGCCCGGCCAGCGAAAGAAAATAGGCCAGATGCTGGTCACGGATCGTCCCGACCTCACCCAACTCGGAAAACTTTTCGCGTGCATACTGCCGGACAGTTTCCAACAGATGGTAACGGAGTTCCCGGCCCCTTCCCCGTATCACAAGCACCAGGGATTTATTGACCAGCCCTCCCAGCACGTCCAGAATATCGGCTTCAGGCAGAGTATCGTCCGCACAGACGGCTCTGGCGGCTGCCAGGCTCCAGCCGCCTGCAAAGACCGATAAGCGCCTGAGCAAGATCTTTTCCGCCTCCAAAAGAAGCTGGTAACTCCAGTCAATGGAGGCGTGCATCGTTTGCAAGCGGGGAAGTGCGGTCCGGTCGCCGCCGCGCAGCAGGCGGAAGCGGTTCTCCAGCTGGCCGGCAATTTGCTCTACATCCATCACTCTCAGGTGCGCCGCGGCCAGCTCGAGCGCCAGAGGGATGCCGTCCAAATGCCGGCAGATGCCTGCCACGGTACTGGCATTCGCCTCGTTCAGCTCGAAATCCGGCAGGACCGCTCTGGCACGGCGCGTGAATAGGTCAACGGCTTCATACTTGATCAGTTCTTCCGGGGGATACTTTTCGCCTGGTTCCGGAAAAGACAGGGAGGGGACGAGATACGTTCTCTCTCCTTCGATCCCCAGCACTTCACGGCTGGTGGCCAGGATGTGCAGGTCGGGACAAGCTTGCAGCAGGAGGTTCACCAGAGAAGCGCAGGCGGCCACCAGGTGCTCGCAATTATCCAACACCAGCAGAAGTTTCTTATTCCGAAGACAATTTACTATTACGTTGAGAATAAACCGGTCGCGGTATGGGTGCAGGTCGAAGGCGGCTGCCACCGTTTGCGGCACGAAGCCCGGCTCGGAGAGCGCGGCGAGCTCCACCAAACAGGCGCCCTGCGGATAGCTTTCCTGTAGTTCATGAGCCACGCGCAAGGCCAGGCGGGTCTTGCCCACGCCGCCTGCACCGATTAGAGTAAGCAAGTGAAAGGAAGGATCTGCCAGCAGCTGCCGGATCTGCTCAAGCTCATTTTGCCGGCCGACGAAGGGGGTCATGGCAGCCGGGAGGCTATGTGAGTAGAGAACCGGGCCGGTTTTGTATTCCAGCAGATCGAGTTCCCTGGCGCGCGCGATGGCTTCCTTGCGGCTGTTTACCCCCAGCTTGGCATAGATCTGGCGGGTATGCCACTTGACTGAATTGGGGGAGAGGGTCAGGGCCTCGGCGATCTCGTGGCTGTAGAGGTCGCCTGCCAGGTATGCCAGGATCTCACGTTCTCGGTGGGTAAGGGGTTCCGCCAGGGGAGCGGAGCGGTCAATAGGCGAATTGGCCATGGCAAACCCTGCGTTTACAGCAGAAACCGCGCTTTCTTCCTGCCATGCTATCAACCCTGTTTGAGAGCCATGTACCGCTATGCGGTACAAGAATAATCATTGCTGGATGCCTCGTCCAGACATCCCAGCAGATTATAAACCTGGAATAGAAAATTGGATGGTCTCCCTAATTAGTGTTTTTAGCCTTTGTTGGTAAAGGCACAGTCAACAATAGCTCTTTAACAGTCCAAATATGATCGGTCAAGCCAGCAGCCACTGCTGGAGTTCTGAGGATCCATCTAGCCAGGGTTTTTTGGTGGGTTCGTAAGCGCAAGCTCTTATGCGGACGGACCAGGTTGTAGTAAGCATCTTCCCAGGACAGAGCGGCTTGGTGCATGGATAGGTCTTTCGAGAAAGCCAGGGTCTTGCGGGTCAAGCGGGCATTGAACAAGCGAGCGGTCAGGTGGCTGCGCTCGATGTAAGCGGTGCTCTTGCCGAGCAATGCAAGCAGTTCATCCAGTGGACCCCATACGGCCCGGAGTTTGATTTCTTGCAGATGACCATGCTCATCGCGTTGTTTGACCATTTGCAGATAACGCCAATCTTGACCTGGTTTCGGGCGAGAAGGTGGACGGCCTCGGCCAGAATACTCCGGCACCAGCCCATAGACCGCCAGGATGGCATCATCGATGCCGCCCCAGCCATCCGTGATCAGCGGGGGTGGACTATCGGGATGTCCGCGTTGCTGCAGGGTCTGAAAGACCCGCAAGCTAGCTTCCGTCTCGTCTTTGCCAATCCCGCGGGCTGCTCGCAAGCGGCTGTCAGTGTCCAACAAGGTGGAGATCCAGAAAGTTCCACGTTCAGCGCTTTCCGGATGACTTTTTTTCTCCCTTGTTTTGAACAAAGGACCACAATCCATCCAACTGCGCGCGCTGGAGATGGAAATCCTTCATCAGCACTGCATCCAGTTCTTCCGCATGCCGCCCGGCTTCACGCAACCAGCGCAGGGTTGTGTCTTCCTTGATCCCTTTGACCCGCGTGATCGTGCTGATCCGGGTGCCTTCCGCCAGGAGCGCCAGCACTTCCAGTATTTCATCGGAGTGCGCATGCTTGTGAAAGAAGATCGTTCCAGTCGTCTCGGTAAAGGTTTTACCGCAGGTCTTGCATTGGTAGCGCTGCACGCCTCGTCTGGTTTTGCCTATCTTTTTAAGGTTCGCCTGGGCTTGATCGTTCTGCAACTTCCCGTAATCCGGACAGGTCGCATTTGGACAAAATTCTCCAGGATGGGCAAGTTTTTCCATGTCGTCTCCCTCGAATTGGGCTTACCCTGATATTACCCTAAAAGACACTATTGAGGGAGACCATCGAAAATTGACTTACTTAGAATCCCTCCAAAATTCCCTCCTCGGAGGAGGGGACAGCGAGTGTGGAAATGAGTATCCTGTAAGCAACTCAATCCACGTTCCCGTCGTCAGGCGGGAACCAATCCAATTGGTCGGAGGATATTGTGATACTGGTCGTAGGTTCAACCGGAATGGTAGGCAATGAAGCATGCCGTTTGCTGACCTCCAAGGGCATGCCCTTCCGTGCCATGGTGCGGGAGAGTTCGGACCCGGTCAAGGTGGATCGGATAAAAGATCTCGGGGCGAAGCTGTTCAAGGGCAACCTGTGCGATCTGGATTCGATGAACGCCGCCTGTCAGGGCATCAGCGCGGTGATCTGCTCCGTCTCAGCCATGCCATTCTGCTACCAGCCAGGTGTGAACGACATCCAATCCGTCGACTTCGAAGGGGTGACCAACCTGATCGAGGCAGCTAGGACGGCTGGCGTAAAGCAGCTTATTTACATCTCAATCTCTGGTAATGTCAAACGGGAGTTCCCCCTGCAGAGCACCAAGCGCGCCGTTGAACAGCGTCTGAAGGACAGCGGGCTGGTCTACACCATCCTGCGCCCGAGTTTCTTTATGGAAATCTGGCTGTCGCCGACGGTCGGCTTTGACGCAGCGAAAGCGAAGGCGACCATTTACGGTACCGGTGACCAGCCCATCGCCTGGATTGCGATCAAGGACGTAGCCCAGTTCGCGGTCGAAAGCCTGGTGAACCCGGCTGCCCGCAACTGCGTGCTGGAACTGGGTGGACCGCAATCATTCAGCCCAAACCAGGTGATCCAGCTATTCGAGAAGGCCGAAGGCAAGGCCTTCGAGGTAACGCATGTCCAACCCGAAGCCTTGCAGGCTCAATATGATGATACGGTGGATCCGATGCAGAAATCCTTTATTGGCCTGATGTTAAGCTACGCAGCTGGTGACCCGATCGAGATGAGGGAGATCCACAAGACCTTTGCGGTGCGGCTCACGCCGTTGAAAGAGCACATCGACCGTGTGATGGCGACGGCCTTTTGGCTGCCTGGTTGATGATATTCACAATATGAATAGCGATATGAGGCGACCAGCTCCTTTGGCTTAGCAGACCAAACACCTCAATCCTGCCCCTTAATAAAGGATTCCCACCGATGATCCTATCGGAGTTCATAAGCTGTCCTTGCGGCAGCCTCGAAAGGAGAAAAAATGAAACGCTTATGGTTCTTCGCATTTTGTCTGTTGTTCGTTCTGGCCGCGTGCGCCCCGCAATCCACGGCCATCCCGACCGCCACGGCCATCCCGACCGCCACGGCCGTGCCTACACCAGCCTCGCCATTCAATTATGATGCTTCGGTGCCGTTCGACACCAAGATCACCTCGCAGACCGAACAAAGCGGCGTGACCGTCACGGAATTGAGCTACGCCACCCACGACCCGTCTTTCTTTTTCGGACGAGTGGCGGTAACCCTGGTCAGTCCAAAGGGCAACGGCCCGTTCGCAGGGATCCTGTATCTGTACATGCAAAATGGAGCGAGTTCAAACCAGAAGGACGAATTCCTCAGCGAAGCAATCACGATGGCCCAGCATGGCGCGGTATCTTTACTACCCCTGGAATTTTTCCTCGCGACTTCCCTTCCCTCCGGGACCCAGGCTGATCGTCCAATGATCATCAGCCAGGTGATCGAGCTGCGCCGGGCATTCGACTTCCTGCTGGCTCAACCAGGCGTGGACTCCAAGCGGCTCGGGTTTGTCGGCCACGACGAAGGATCTCTGTACGGAGGCGTTTTGGCAGGCGTGGATAAGCGCGCCAAGACCTACGTCCTGATCGCTGGGTTCCCAAGTTTCGCATACCGGATCTCTTGCCCTTGCACTGGGACCTCGGTCGACCAGGTTCTACCTTACGTACAGGACATCGACCCGATCAAGTTCATCGCGAATGCGGCGCCGGCCAGTATCTTCTTCCAGTTCGCAAAAAATGACGAAGAGGGCCCAACGGAAAGCCTGGCCAACCAATACTACGAGGCCGCCAGCCAGCCCAAGAAAATCGAATGGTACGACGATAATCACCTCATGTCCACTGATCCGGTCCAGAAAGCGCGCCAGGCCTGGTTGATCGATCAACTCAATCTCGCTCCCTAATTCAGGAACAAGATGGTTTTCCCTCGAACCCTTCAGGGCTGTCTCAAAATGAGCAACTCTGATGAGGATTAATCATGAAAAGACGTTGGTTTATTATATAGCTAAGGCTCCCCCGCCATTAGGCGGGAGGAGCTTTAGAAGAGAATGATGTCACGAAGTCGGAGTGTTGGGAGATAAAATATTGACTAATTCAAGAACCTCGCTACTTTTCTCCTTCAAATCGAAATAGTCCGGTTCGGTTTTAGACGAGACTGACCACCGGATGGTGGGATGAAATCATCTTTTTGGAATTATGTTCCCGAGTACTTGTATTACAATATTGGCACAGACCAACTTTCATAACAGCCAATATCTCCCTGAAAGGGTTTTATGATCAAACCTGCTATCGGTCAATCTGTCCCCCGCATCGACGCCCGTGAAAAGGTCACCGGCGAGGCACTCTATTCCGGCGACCTGGTCATGCCGGGGATGCTCTATATGAAGATCCTGTTCGCCAGGCGGGCACACGCCCGGGTACAAAAAATAGACACATCCACTGCAAAATCGCTTCCAGGTGTGGCAGCAATTTATACCGCCAAAGATGTCCTCGTGAATGAACACGGTTTACAGAAGAATGACCAACCGGTCCTGTGTGGTCCCGGATCACCAAAAGCCGGGGCAGAGGTCGTTCACTTCGAGGGTGACCAGGTGGCGGTCGTTGTCGCCGAGACGGAGGAGCTTGCCGCACGGGCACGTGACCTGATCCGGGTGGAATACCAGGACCTGCCCGCCGTCTTCGACGCAGAAGAAGGAATGAAGCCCGGTGCGCCCCTGGTCCACCCTGAGATCGGCGATTCCAACATCTGTGTCTGGGACAAGATCCGCAAAGGAGATGTGGCTGCCGGTTTTGCCGGGGCTGATGTGATCGTCGAAGGCGAATACCACACTCCCTACCAGGAGCACGCCTACCTTCAGCCAGAAGCCGGCCTGGCTTATCTCGACGAGGATGGCACAATCGTGGTGAAATGTGGCGGGCAGTGGACACACACCGACCGCGCCCAGGTGGCGCACGCCCTGGGCTTGCCAGCTGAAAAGGTCCGCGTGATCTACCCGGCCATTGGCGGTGCCTTCGGAGGACGCGAAGACATTTCCGTCCAAATCGTGCTGGCGCTGGCCGCCTGGAAGCTCCGGCGACCGGTCAAGATCATTTGGAGCCGGCAGGAATCAATCATCGGGCACGGCAAACGCCACCCGATGACCCTGCGCACAAAATGGGGTGCTACCAAGGATGGAAAGCTGGTCGCTGCGGAAACCACCATCATCGCCGATGCCGGTGCTTATATGTATACTTCGAACAAGGTGCTCGGCAACAGCACCATCACTGCCACCGGTCCGTATTTCATCCCCAATGTCAAGGAAGATGTGATCGGCGTGTATACCAACAATGTCCCAACCGCAGCTTTCCGCGGATTCGGTGCGCCGCAGGCCTTGTGGATGGCCGAGCTTCAGATGGATAAGCTGGCCGCACGCCTGGATCTGGATCCGGTCGAGTTCCGCCACCGCAATGCCCTGCGGGAAGGCGATACACTTAACGTGGGCACGCCCGCCCCGGGCCGGGTCAGCATCGTAGAATGCATCGAAGCCGCGGCACAGAAATCCGGGTGCAAGCGCACAGCCAAGGGCTGGAGGAGACCCAGGCTGGCAGCGCCGAAGGAACCCCACCTGAAGCGCGGCTTCGGATTTGCCTGCGGGTTCAAGAACGTTGGATTCAGCTTCGGCTACCAGGAGAACTCGTGGGCACGCGTCGAGCTGCACGGCAAAGCCGAGATTGAGCACGTCGTCGTCTGGCACGCCGGAGCGGAGGTCGGCCAGGGAGCTCACACCGTCATGGCCCAGATGGCCGCGGAGGCGGCCGGCGTATCGTACGAAAAGGTGAGCATGGTCACCTCGGATTCGGCCACCATGGGCGATCCTGGCAGCGCCTCGGCTTCACGAATGACCTTCATGTCCGGATCAGCGATCAAGGGGGCTGCAGAAGCTGCGCTGGAGAAGTGGAACGCAGAAGAACGGCCGGCCATCGCCGAATATACTTATCTGGCCCCGAAAACCACTCCATTCGACAAAGAAACCGGTTATTCGGTTCCCAACCTCTCCTACGCGTATGTCGCCCAGGCTGTCGATGTAGAAGTCGACATCGAGACCGGTCAGGTGAAGGTCCTGCGTGTCGTCTCCGCGGACGACCTCGGCCAGGCGATCAACCCTGCGCTTGCCGAGGGCCAGGTCGAAGGGGCTGTCGTGCAGGCGGAAGGGTATGCGCTGATGGAGAATTTTGTCGTCCGGGGCGGTCACATCCTGACCGATCAACTCAGCACCTATCTCATCCCCGGCGTGCTGGACATCCCTGAACATGTCGATTCAATCCTGCTGGAGATCAAAGAACCTAACGGTCCTTTCGGAGCCCGCGGCCTGGGCGAGATGCCTTTCCTGCCAATTGCCCCCGCCATCGCCGCGGCAATTCACGATGCAACCGGTGCCTGGATCGACAGCTTCCCAATGACTCCAGAACGTGTCCTGCATGCCCTTGAAAAAATTTGAACTACCCAACTAAAAAGCGGGGGGGTTACATTAAAACGCTATACCTGAAACCAGGTCTTGCCCGGTTTCCATAGGCAAGTACGTTCGGTTAGTTCCCACCCTACGTAAATTGACTTTCCAGGTTTGAACAGTGGAAAGGTTTTTCCACAGAAGCGGATACTTGTTAAAGCGATACGCCTTATATCTCCCAGATCTGAAAGCCGAGGTTTTACGGTGCAGTCTTGATAAACCTTCTCCCAGGGGAAAAAGCACAAATTGAGCCGGCGAACTCTCGTTAGGTCAAAGAAATTCTTCAACTTAACCCATAAATTTACCAAGGCGGCAAACTTATTGTTCCAGAACCCCAATTTTATGATTGGCACACATAACTTGACCTAAATAATGGCTCTATTCGGACCGTTTTGGACAGTCAACTAATGGTCGCATGAACAATCCGCTCTCCTCCAAATACAGCCAAGTCCCGTCCCAGAGGCTTAAGATATCTAGCTTGATATTCCGCAGCCCCTACGTCTGCAACCAAGGCAGGGTGAAATGGTTTCAAGAATGTTGGCAGGCTGGATGGTTCCAGTCCGAAAACCCAAGGAGCAGTTTTTGCAACAGTGTCCATCATATGGTCTGCATCCGGAATATCCGATCGCCGCTCGATGATGCTTTTCAGGACATAGGTAAACACGATGATGCTTCCAGATGCCGATTTTCCAACAAAGGCTAATGTCTGTTGGACGGCTTCTTCCGAGATATATTGGGTAACACCCTCCCAAATAAACACCGTCGGCTTGGAAGAGTCGTATGTTGTCCGGGCAAACACAGTTTCGAGGTTTTGCGTATCGAAGTCGATTGGGATAAAGGTTACGTTTTCTGGCAACTGTCCAAAGTGTTTCTTGATTTTCTCCATTTTATTGGTTTGTACTGCCGGTAGATCGACTTCGAACACCTTCACAACGTCCATCTTGGGTAAGCGATAAGGGCGCGTATCCAGCCCCGCGCCCAGGATTATCAGCTGTCCAACTCCCTTTGATATAGCAGCCTGGACCGTGTCATCGATATAACGGGTTCGGCAAATTTGCACACCGAATATTCCTTGGGCGACCGCATCCGTCTGTTGGATCGTAAAATGCCGCATAGCGGCGAGTTGCATCATCACCCGGATAGGTGCGCCAACCAGCTCTCTGGCTACCGAATCGTTAAATAACCGGGTTTCATCAGGTTGGTACTGTTCGATCAATCGACATATTGCTGCACCAAGTGCCGTTCTCCCTACAGTTTGTTTTGCCATTTAGCGTTCCTTTTGAATATTATGAACTCTCTCGTTATATAGAGTACATTTTAATTCAGGGGTCTTCATCTGTCAATTATTATGAACTATAATTAGCCATTCAGTTCAATATTCCGCCCTATTATAGGCGGGTTGAATGAATAGAATGAATATCTGGACCGCGAAATTCCATTGGTCATGAAATCCCGAATGAGGGAAATCACCCCCCGGACGAGAATAGGATGTGAATGAGGTCGCATGAACGGCCGTGACAGACGAAGACAACAGATCATAGACCGGATCAAAAAATCTGCTCTGGAATTGTTTACGCACGATAACGCGAATCATGTCAGTATGAATGAGATTGCAACCAGGGCGGATGTATCCAAAGTAACGATCTATAAATATTTCCGTAATAAAGAACAATTGTATAGGGAAGTCATCGACCTGTACGTTGATGAAATCTTGGCGGCCACCGAAAAAGTAATTGACAGCAACCTGGTTTTCATCGAAAAGTTGAAATTTACCTTGGGGGCAAAGGAGAATTCCCCTAAAGTAGTCGACGGTCAGGCTCTTTTTGACTTGTTGGATAAATATGGTCAAACTGGAGATGGCAAACCGGAAAACCTTAATAAAAGAATCAAAAAAATCATGTTCAAGTTTTACGAAGAAGGGAAAAAGGAAGGTTATATAGAGGAGGGTCTATCCTTTGAGCTCCTCTATTTGTATTCAGAAATATTTGACGCTGGCGTCAAGGCGAAATTGAGTGACTTGAAACCGATCCTCGCCGATCCGGAGGCGTTCGACCAACTAATGCAGTTATTCTACTTTGGGGTTTTTAAGAGGAAGCGATTTGTGACTTATAACAAGTGACCAGAATCGGCGGCTGGCGGATTACGCAGAAGGTCCCGCGAAAAGTTAAGGGTTGGGTCACAAATTCGCCCTGTGCCTGCCCTTCTTTTCATGGTTTAATTCATCTATGCCACCATCCAAGCCCATTTCGATCCCGCTCGACTATCACCTCCATTCAAACTTTTCCAGCGACAGCCAGGTTACCATCCCTGAGATTTGTAGCGCCGCAATCCAGCGGGGCATTCCCGAAATCGGCCTGAGCGAGCACTTCGATAATCACCCCAGAGAAAAAGCCTCGCATGATCATTTCCGACCAGAAGCCTGGTGGAATGAGATCGAACAGGTTCGCAAAAAAATGGATGGGCGCCTGACCGTACGCGCTGGGCTGGAAGCGGGTGAGCCTCATCGCTTCCCGAATGAAACGAGCGCCTTGGTGGAAAAATACCCGTTCGATTACATCATCGGATCTCTCCATTATGTCGGAGAGCTCTTCATGTTCGACCAAGATTATTTGACCTGCCATTCCAAAGACGAAGTATTGGAACATTATTTTATCGAATTGGAGGAAATGACCCGACACCCAATATTTGATGTCCTCGGCCATTTTGATCTTCCAGTTCGGAATGCCGGCCATCTGTGGAATGGATATGATCCCAGTGATTATGCAGAATTCATCCGTCCGGTTTTGAAGCACTGCATTGACCATGGCATCGCCCTGGATGTCAATGTGGCCGGTCTGCGTAAACCCGCCCAAAATATCATGCCCGATCCAAAAATCCTGGTCTGGTACCGGGAGATGGGCGGCGAGCGCGTAACTCTGGGCTCAGACGCCCACGCTGCCGAACAGGTGGGACTCCATCTCGATCAGGCTGTGCATGCCATTCAAGCTGCAGGGTTGAAATGGGTTACCCAATTCGAGCAGAGGCAGGCAAGGCTCCTGCCAATGGAGTGAATCCATGCTTGTTCTGATCCGCGGCGGAGGTGACTTGGCGAGTGGTGTGGCTCTGCGGCTTTACCGGGCCGGCTTGCGTGTGGTGATCACCGAACTGCCCCAACCGTTGGCTGTCCGTCGAACGGTTGCCTATGCCGAGGCGGTTTATTCGAATGAAACTACGGTCGAAGGCTTGACCGCGCGTCTGGTTAAGGATCCAGCAGATACCCTTCTCGTCTTGAACGTGATGGCCCGCCAGCAGATCCCGGTTCTTATCGATCCGGAATGTAGCTCCGCCAAATCTCTTCATCCTGCGGTGGTCGTGGATGCACGGATGACCAAGCACGCGCCAGACCCGATCGGTTATGTCCCGGTCCTATACATCGGCCTGGGTCCTGGATTCGTCGCAGGTGAGAACTGCCAGGTCGCCATTGAGACGCGCCGTGGGCATACTTTAGGGCGGGTGTTCTGGCAGGGTGGCTCGGATCCCGACACAGGCCAGCCCGACCCGGTGCAGGGATTCCAGTCGGAACGCGTCCTGCGCGCACCCGCGGACGGTGAGCTGATTGCCCGAGCCAGCCTGTGTGAGCACATCGAGACCGGACAGGTGATCGCTGAAATTTCAGGTCAGGAGGTGACAGCAGCATTCCCGGGGATCCTGCGCGGTTTGATCCATCCAGGTTTAAAAGTAAGCAAGGGCTTGAAAATCGGCGACCTGGATCCGCGCGATGACCCGCGCTTGTGCACCATGGTTTCGGAGAAAGCCCTGGCGGTCGGCGGCGGTGTGTTGGAAGCAATCCTGACAAAACCTGAACTGCGTTCACAGATGTGGATATAGCCGCTCCATTTTTGTTGACAGGTTTGGTTCAAGGACAAGGCAGGTTTCATTGAGCCTGGCTCGGTCTCTTCGCATTTCATCCACTCCGTGTGTCGCATTCGTAGGGTCGGGTGGAAAGACGACTGCACTCTTTCAGCTCGGACGCGAGTTGAAGCCGCCAGTTCTGATCACTGCGACAACCCATCTGTCTGTGGAGCAGGCCCGCCTGGCGGATCACCATCTTTTCGCTGAATCTCCAGCCGACCTTGTTATACTGGAAAAAACAATTCTAGATGGTGTGAGTCTCATTACCGGTCCCCCGGAGGAAGACCGTACCAGGGGAATCACGAATGAGTGCGCTACATGGCTACGCGCATTCTGCTTAAATAAGTCCCTGCCCCTTCTCATCGAAGCCGACGGCTCGCGACAGCACCCGCTTAAAGCTCCCGCAGCGTACGAGCCGCCCATTCCGGAATTTACTGAAACCGTGGTGGTCGTGGCCGGACTTTCAGCGCTCGGCAAGCCGCTCGATGAAAATGCGGTCCACCACTTGGATTTGTATGAAAGGATTCTCGAAGTAAGAAATCATCCCATCATTACCATAGATCTGGTGGCAAAGGTATTGACGCATCCTGAGGGCGGATTGAAAAACATTCCTCCCATGTCCCGGCGGGTGGCTCTTCTCAACCAGGCGGATACCGTGGAGGTACAAGCCCAGGGAAATCGCCTGGCAGGGCTGCTCCTTCCAGCCTACCATGCAGTCCTCATTGCCTCCCTGAATCCACACCCACCAGCTGAAACCCCAATACCGGAAATTCATGCTGTCGTCGAACCGGTGGCCGGGATCATCCTGGCTGCCGGAAGTTCGAGCCGCTTCGGCAGCCCGAAACAGATTCTTGATTTTCACGGCGAGCCCTTCGTGCGCGCGGTTGCGCGCACAGCACTCGCCGCCGGGTTAAGCCCGGTGGTGGTTGTGACCGGGGCGTTTTCATCCCAAGTCGAAAAAACCATCGAAGATTTACCGGTGAATATCATTTATAACAAATCTTGGAAGGAGGGGCAAAGCACCTCCATAGGAATCGGGCTGGCAAATATTCCTGCCGAAACCGGTGCGGCGATCTTCCTCCTTGCCGACCAACCCCAGGTGCAGACCGGCATTCTGTCTGCGTTGATCGAACGGCACGCCGCTGATCTTCCTCCCATCGTTGCTCCCTTGGTGGGGGGGCGTCGTGCCAACCCGGTGCTGTTCGATCGGGCCACCTTCCCTGATTTGAAAGCCTTGTCCGGGGATGTGGGTGGAAGGGGCATTTTTGGAAAATTTCCCATCACCTACCTGGCATGGCATGACGAAAGTTTATCGATCGATATCGACAGTCCATCCGACTATGAAAACCTGATCAATCGAGATCTGTGACAAGTCGATGAACACTGAGGATAAATTAAACCCGGGTAGTTTTGAAAAAATATCAGCTATCCTGTTAGCTGCAGGAGAATCCCGGCGCATGGGTCAACCCAAGATGCTCCTGCCCTGGGGAGAAACAACCGTGCTCGGAGGCGCAATCGCGACCTTTGGTGCAGTTGGGTTGGGAGAAATCCTTGTCGTCACTGGCGCTGGCCGCGCCCAGGTCGAGGCCCTGGTTCAGGAATTCTCCCAAAAATATCCGCTGCGATCCATATTCAATCCTAGATTCAAAGAGGGAGAGATGTTGTCCTCCATCCAGGCCGGGCTGGCAGCTCTCGGTCCCGCGGAAAGCGCCGCTCTGATCGCTCTAGGTGACCAACCTCAGGTCAGAGGAGACATTGTCAGGCGGATCTGTCAGGTGTATATTGAAACCCAAGCTCCCCTGGTCATCCCCAGCTTTAAACTTAAGACGGGGTCATCCCTGGCTGGTGGCGAAGGGGCTTTGGCAAGAGCTCCAAGCTTTACCTTCCTTGGCAACCCCGCGCGAGTTCCTCGAAGAACACGCCGACATAATCACATATCTTTCAGTCGATGACGACTCCATTCTGAGAGATATTGACACTCCCGAAGATTACGTCCACCAGCGTCCTTGAGGCCTTGCCATTTCAACCGTCTTGTGCTATTTTCAGTTATAGAGTCCTGGTTAATATTTGAATTTAAATGGACTGCCGGCCTGGAGAGGCCTTTTGTCAATGATGATACGGTCGTTTATTGCCATCGAGCTGCCCGCGGAAATTCAAAACGCAATTGCCGACTGCACCGCCGGTCTTCAAAAAGCTCTTCCGAAGCCCCTGGTGCGTTGGGTGGCGCACAAAAACCTTCATCTAACCTTGAAGTTCCTGGGGGATGTCTCTGCCTCCAATTTGGAACAGCTGGCAGAAGCTCTCAAAGTTGAGGTTGGTCAGCATGAATTCATTTAATTTTTCTGCCGGGGGCCTCGGCGCATTTCCAAATGTTCACCGCGCACGGGTAATCTGGATCGGTCTCGACGCCCCCTCCGACATGGCAGCGCTCCAGCACAGCGTGGAAGGAGTGGCCACTCGTCTGGGCTTCCCGCCAGAAGATCGGCCCTTCAGTCCTCACCTGACCATCGGACGCGTCGGTCAGGCTGTCTCAGCAGCCGATCTGGTAAAAATTCGTACATCCCTCGAGGCGTGTAAAATCGGTTCCCTAGGCATCATTCATGTGGAAGCCCTCTACCTATTTAAATCCGACCTGCAACCAGCCGGATCTATTTATACCCATCTATATGCCTTGCCATTAAAATCCTGAAGAGGTGTCCCCTGGAAACCATGGAACTTGCGCGGGCGATCGTCAGCGCCCTGGAGGAAAAGAAGGGCGAAGACATTCTTTTGCTCGATATCAATAAAATCGCTTCTTTCACCAGCTATTTTGTCATTTGTTCCGGGACCAGCCAGCGAATGCTTGGTGCCCTGGCGGATGCCGTAAATGAAAAAACGCGAACAGCATTCACCAAGAAAGGACGAATAGAGGGTTCGCCAGACAACGGCTGGATGGTTTTGGACTACGGATCAGTGGTAGTCCATCTATTCTCCCCGGAAGTGCGCGACTATTACCAATTGGAAGAGCTGTGGAGTGAAGGCAAGGTGCTTTTACGCGTTCAATGAAATTGCCCACCCACTTCGGGCGGATTCAATTCAAAAATCTATGCTTCGCCATTCAATCCTTGACCCCTGGCGACTCGCCCAGGTTATCTCAGGCAAGGATACTTCTTTGTATAAATGACTCTCCTGCAACAACTCGTACTTTAACAATTCAAGGCTAACATTTTCGGCTTTGCCAAGCCGCACAAAGCTGCCAGGCTGGCCCATAAAAAAGCCCAAAGAGAATCCACGGCCTGTTTTCGGGTGCCTTTTTCTACATCAAGAGCCGCAGGCTGGGCCATTTCTTCTTTCGCTTTCGCCTGCAGGTAACGCTCAATACGCCGCACGTTGCTCACGGCGGCGGAACCGATCACCATACTGGCCATCCGGAACTTGCCTCGCACCGGCAACTTGCCAGCCGGGAAATGGTGCTTGATACTGCGCATGGTGGCTTCGACGGCCGCGCGCAAGTTGCGGCCTTCTTTCTGCTGCTCGCGGCTGCGTCGTCGTCGTTCAGAGGTCTGCGCTTCGGCCTGGGTAAAACGCAGATGACGACGTGGATCGCGTTTGCCAGGTTGAGACGGGCACTTGTCTACCAGCTTGCAGGTTGCGCACACTTCCGCTTTGAAGTGGGCGACGAAGGCATTCTTCTGGTTGCCGGGATGAGCTGGCTCGGTCTGCCCATGGGGGCAGGTGACTTTCACCGGCTGGTTATCTGGATTGAACTTGATCACAAAGTCGGCCAGGTGCAGCTTTTCAGGGTCGGGAGTTCGTCCGCGGATGGCAGTCTGAATATGTTCGACTTGCTGTTCCTGCAAAACCGCATCGGAATCCGGGCCGCCATGCCCACCATCCGTGTAGATCGTATCCAGTTCCGTGCGCTTCTTCAGGTCGGGCAGTACTTCGGCCAGCAGTTGGCTGTCGTCGACGTGGTTGGACGCCACTTGGACTTTGGTAATCAGTTGCAGCGGATTCTGCGGGTCGCAGGTTTCGCTCACATTGGCGACATAGCCTTGGTAACCTTTGCTCTGTTTTTCCCGATAGGTGGCTTCCAGATCATCCGGTGACTGCAGGCTGGTGGCGCTCAGGGCCTGGTTGGGTTTGGTCACCACGCCTTGCTGCTCCAGCTGGAAATGTTCGCCGAAGACCCGCCCCAGCACCCGGTAGACCGGCTCGTCCGCATAGACCGGCTTCAACTCCACCAGCAGCCACTGCATGAACTCGCCGATCCGCTGCAGGTGCGCCTCCGTATCTTCGGACTTCATATGGTAGACGTATTGCCCGGCATGTCCCTGTACATAGGGCGCAAAGCTGACGGCATAGCGCTCCTGATCGCCCTCCTTCAGCATGCGCTGGACTCGCTGCAGCACTTCCACCAGCAGCTGCACCCGTCCCATCCGACGAATGTTACTGGCGACCTGTGTGCTATCCATGCGCTGTTTGCCGGTCTTGAGCCGAAAGGCCGCAATCTGTTGGTCCGTCACCTGTTCAAAGGCCTGGTCCAGCAAGTTCACTCCCTTCTCCTGCATGTACCGGCTCAGACGCTCTCGAAAGTAGTACAGTGTGCGTAAATCAAAATCGCCTTCCCCTAATTGGCGATAGCCCAGTGCGTAGCGCACCTGCACATCATAACAATAGGCATCATACATCTCTTCATCCGTCCAACCATTGCCTGCTTTCAGGTACTCCAGTCCAACCAATACATTCACCGGTACATTTGGCCGCGACGGAAAATCAACATACAGAACCTCGAAAGGCGCTTCGTTCAACCGGCAAAAGAACTCTCGATAGAATACGCCTGCCCACGAATTCTCCAGACGCTTGCGCAGCTTTTCGGGAAGTTCATCTACATGGCTGGTGAGCGGTATTTGCAGGTGCCGGTGATTTTCCTTGAACATGTTTTGGTCCTCGCACAGCGGTTTGCCTTGATTATATTAAACTTTCCGCTGATTGAGGAGAGTACAATTCAGACCACTGTTATCCTCTCGTTTTTGCAGGAGAGTCATAAATAGAATTATAAGAGGACCGAAATTGATTGGGTTTTGGCCTGGGATACTCCGATTATGTCTAAACTGGCAGTTCAATTGAACTGCCAGTTATTTATTCACACCTATTAAGGCTTTTGCAGGGAGGCTAGAGCAAGCTTCAAGAAGTGTGATCTTCGTCCGATTGATGTTATTCTGTGCAGAAGCATGGGAAGCACCCAGATATCCCACCGAACGGATCCCAGCTCCCGAATCGCGCCTCCCATCACGCGGCCGTATTCATCTCGATCTTTCCCTCGCAAGAACCAGATTTTTGATCAGCTCTATTCAAAAATCCAGGGATCAGCCTCGCGTTTCCAATCCACCAACTCATCAGGTTTGAACCAAAGGGCAATTTCATTTACACCGTTCTCGAGGCTGTCTGAGGCGTGGGTCAGATTCCGTCCGACATCCAATGCAAAGTCATGGCGAATAGTGCCGGGAGCTGCATCCGTGGGTCGGGTGGCACCCATCGTCTGGCGCACAGCTGCGATGGCATTGGGGCCCTCCCAAACCATCGCCATGACCGGAGCGGAGGTGATGTATTTGAGTAAGCCATCATAGAAGGGCTTTCCTTTGTGAACGGCGTAGTGTCTTTCGGCTAGTCCCTGGCTCACCCGCATAAATTTGGCAGCCACCAGCCGCAGGCCGCGTCGCTCCAGGCGGCTGGTCACCTCGCCAATCAGGCCGCGCTCGACGCCGTCCGGCTTAACAAGCACAAGAGTTCGTTCCATAATTATCTCCGATTCACAAAATATTAGAGTTTAGACTAATTCTTGATAAGAGGAGGGCGGCCTGTTCGCACAAGCCGCCCAGTGGCAAAATTGAGGAATGTCTAGCAAACACTTCTCAACTGCCACCAAGCACTTTACCAACCTAATCCAATTTCGTCAAGCGGCGTACCAGCACCTTGGGACAGCAAAGGATGCGCTCTTTGAATTGAGCGATGCCGTGATCGGTACAGGAGCTGCGAACTCGTTTGCGGAGTTGTCTTGTTCGCAGCACTTTCACCGGCGCTGGCCGAGTGTCTATGAAGCCTTGCAGGATGGACGACCAGACCGGCTGGCGCTGATGCGCCTCTACTGTCAAAATGTGAAGGTGGAGGCGCGCCCGATCCTGGTCGGTGATCATACTGCCTGGTCCCGCCCATCGGCCTATACGCTGCGGGATCGAACCGTGGAGCACCAGCCCACGCCGGTGCCCGGCAATCGACCGATCACCCTGGGGCATGGCTACAGCACGCTGGTCTGGACGCCCGAGAAGAAAGGGAGCTGGGCCTTGCCCTTGCTGCACGAACGCATCGCCAGCCAGCAAACACCCTTTGAAGTAGGCGGCACTCATCTGCGGAGTGTGCAAAGCCAGCTGCCGGTGCGGGCCATCTCGCTGTGGGACGCCGAATATGGGTGTGCGCCGTTCTTATTGACGACCGCAGACATCCCCACCGACAAGGTGATCCGTTTGCGCCCGAATCTGTGTTTGGCGGGTCCGCCTGGGCCTTACAAAGGACGAGGCAGACATCCCCTCCATGGAGCGAAGTTCAAGTTCAAGGACTCCACCACCTGGCGAGAACCAGACGATCGTTTTGAAATGGACGATCCGGATCTGGGCAAGATCCAGGTCACCCTCTGGAATGATCTGCACCTGCGCAAAGCGGCCACTTGTCCGATGCGGATTGCTCGCCTGGAGCGTCTGGAGAGCAAAGGCACGCGGCGCTTGCCCAAGGTGATCTGGATCGCCTGGATCGGCGCAGAACCGCCTGAGCCGCGCACCTGGTGGCAGATCTACATGCGCCGCTATACGGTGGACCATTGGTATCGCTTCGCCAAACAACGCCTCTACTGGACTTTGCCCCTGTTCAGCACCCCTGAGCAGGGAGAACGCTGGAGCGACCTGATGCCGCTGATCACTTGGGAGCTCTGGCTGGCCCGTCCCCTGGGTGTGGACAAACCGCTCCCCTGGCAGAAAAAGCAGACAGAATTGACGCCAGGCCGGGTTTGCCAGGGCATGAACGACATTTTCGCTCAGATCGGCACACCGGCCAGGCAGCCAAAACCCAGAGGAAAATCTCCGGGCTGGCAGAAAGGCCGCTTGAGGGCTCGCCGGGAGCGCTTCGATGTGGTGAAAAAACACCATTTCTCAGCCTCCAAGGCCGCTGCTACCGCTTGATATTGGATTTTTAAGGTTCTAATCAGCCACTCGGCATGCCGAGAGATTGCCACATAGTCTAAACTCTAAAAAATAAACTCGGGGTTTTAACCCGAGTTTTGATTTTACCATGGGGCAGGAGATATCTGTCTCAGCGAAGCAGTTCTTCCGCCTTATTGTAGGCATCCAGCGCTTCCTGCAGGCGATTGGCTTTCATGTAGGCATCGCCAAGGGTCTGCCAGATAATGATATCCACCGGAAAACGGTAGGTGGCTTCGCGCAAATCATGGATAACGTCCTCTAGAAGATGCCCTTTCTTGATGAGCTTGCCGTATTCCTGTACGGCTTCTTTCAACTGGTTGGCATTTAAAGCCGACTGTGCTGTCGAAAACAATTCAGCGTCCTTGTCCTGTCCATAAATCTTAGCAAGTGGCCCGGTCCCTCTCGCGACGGATGGCGCTGGGGGTGCTGCAGGCTTTTCCTCAATCTTCGGGGGTGCAGTTTCTTTAGATGGAGAACCCTCAGGGGAGGCAGCTTCGATTTTTTCGGCGGGAAGCCATTCCTCCGGAGAGGTTGGGGCAGGCGATTCAACCACAGGGATATTTTCATCTGCCCACGACCGCGGCATCGGTTCGGTCATTCCTTCGTCCGCTTTTTGATCGGCTGATTTATGCAGCCATTCGGGAGCCTCCTCGGTCGGCTGCGCTGTTTGGGGCGCGGGCGCGGGTTTATCCAAATCCTTCAGCCAGTTAGGTAAATCCTCCGAGGGCGGGATCGCCGGTTTCTGGGCAGCCTGGGCTTTATTTACAGCTTCTTCCACATCCAGTTTGCTCAACCATGACGTGATAGTCATATCGCTATCCGCAGTCTCTGCGGAGGGAGCGCTCGGCGCGGTCTCCACGGGCGCTTCCGGAGCCGCCTCAACCGGCTTTTCCTTGGGAGGCTCGGCAGAAATTTCCGGAGTTGGCTCAAACACTTCTTCCGGTACCGGGTTGGCCTCCGGTTCCTGTGCGGGCTGTTCTTGCACGGCCTTCTGCACCCAATCCGGAGGAGTCTCGGAACGGTTTTCGGGCTTTGTCAACAACTCTTCAGGTTTGGCCCCCTGCTTGGCAGCCAGGCTTTCCAGCCATGCCATGGTGTCATCTTCAATTGACAACGGTTTGCTGGTTCCCTCTGCTGGGGAGATAAGCGGCGCGGCCTCCTGCGCTTCTATATTGATTTCTTCGGCGGAGGGATTGGATGCTTCCTCCTGGGGCGTCGGCCGTAATTCAGCGCCAACCAATCCGGAGAGAGCCGGAGGCTCTGAACCGGCCGGCTTGGCGGGAGTATCCGCGAGGTGGTTGAGCCAGTCGGGCAATCCCTCCGCATCTTTTTCGGTTTGGGCCGAAAATCCTTCTTCGGCCATACCCTGTTTGGCCTCCTGGTCAGGTTGTAACCAGGACAGATGGTCCTCCTGCGCCGGAGAAGGAGTGGGTGCTCCAGGAGGCGTTACTTCAGCCGGTTGGGTCGGCGGCACGGGAGAGTTGGGGGATTTAATCGAATTTGAGATTCCCGATTCTTGTGGGCTATCCTTCTTGTCTTCTGGATGAGCCGAGGATCCCTTTAACCAATCAGGGACATCTTCACTCAAGACAGGTTCAGGAGTTATCGGGAAGACGGGCACTTTTTCAGACTCCGCTTCTGGCGGCTGTGCCGTAAATCCTGGAGGAGCTAATGATTTTAACCAATCGGGGATTTCTGATTCAGCAGTCGGTTCAGCCGGTAGAACTTCCGCGGTCTCCGCTGGGACTCCCAGTGTTTCGCCCTTGGATTCCTGCCAGCCGGCAGAACGCATCCAGTCCGGGATGGATCCATCTTTTTGCGAATTGTCGGATTCGGCAGCAACTTCTTCCGGAGCGGTCGTTACGGATCCGACGGATTCCGCGGGAGCCTCTTCCGGTGTAGGTACAGGCGGCCGTGATTCCGCTGGCTGATCTGATGCCATCCATACCGGTTCGGGTTGAGCTCCCTCATCAATTTTTATCCCGAGAGAGGATGCCCAATTCGGAGGTTCGGCCGTCGGCACCATATCGGTGTGGTATTCCAGACGTTCCAACTCAATGGCTGCATCAGGTACCTGACTCGAGAGAAACACCGATCCTTTGGTCATGGCAGAGTATGGATCGAGCAGCTGCAAGCGCTGCCGGTATACCTGCACGTTTTCACCTTTCGCTGTCCCGGGGAGCACGTCAACCAGGATGCGCAGGGCGTCCAGGCAATAAGGATATTTCTTTAGCAGCGTCGCAGCGGCTTCAGCAGCTTCGACTTTATTCCCGGCACGGTAATGCGCCCTGGCGAGCATAACCTGCAGGTCGGGACGATCGGGGTCTTCGCTGAGCACCTCACGGATTTCTGCGATGGCCTGGCTGTACAGTTCACCCTGGGAATACATATTCGCCAGAGCATCCCTGCTCAGGCGAATCTTGGGCGGCTCAACCCCGTCCCGCCTGCCGTACAGGCGACGTAACTCGCCCTGGATGGCGGGATTGGACGGCTGGACTTCAAACGCCCGCTCCATATGCCAGATGGCTTCATCCAGTTTTTTCTCATCATCCCGGATGATGCTCATTCCGACATGGGTTACAAAATCATCAGGAACAGCCATCAGTGTGCGCTGGAAAATATCCGCTGCATCGGCGTACTGGCGGCTTTCCAGGAATGCTTTCCCGAGCAGCCGATAAGTATCGACATGCATCGAATAAGTCTTCAGGATGTACTGGCAATGCCCAACAGCTTCTTTGAGCTGCCCGCCTTCAATCAGACCTTCGATATCATGGGTATATCCGCGCAAAGACACTTTGGCCATGAACAACTCCTGCTATTATTATGCACCAAAGTCACTGATTAAGCAATCGAAATTCAGGAGGGTAGGTTCGCGTGGCCTGCCTCAATTCCATAAAAGAGCGGTAAAGGAGCCACCGGTGTCTCGCTCCAGGCAAAAGCAGTTATAACGGTTTTCTGAATTTCTTCAAGCTGAACTTCCTGGCTGGCATAAATGGAGAAGAGAGGATCCCCTTTCTTTACTTTTTCCCCGACTTTGTGATGAACGACCAGGCCTACAGCATGGTCCACGGGATCCCCTTTCTTTACCCGGCCCGCCCCCAGAGCGACTGCGGCCTCTCCGATCGTCCGCGCATTTACCTGAGATAAATACCCATCCATGGGAGAGTTGACTTCAGTGATGAAATTGGCCCTCGGGAGTTTGTCTGGATCATCGATGAAAGAGACATCACCACCCTGGGCAGCAACCAGTGCCATCAATTTGATATACGCCGTTCCTTTATCAAGGGAAAACTGGGCGAGCTTCTCCGCAAACTCCAGATCCTTGGCCTTTTCTCCCAAAAGAAGCATGTGGGCGGCAACGGTCAGGCAGTGTTCTCGAAAATCAGCCGGGCCTTTCCCGTGAAGGGTCTCGATCGCCTCGCGGAGTTCAAGCGCATTGCCTACCGCCTGCCCGAGCGGCTGATCCATGGCCGAAAGCAGGGCAACCACCTTCCGCCCGGCATTTTCACCGATCGAAATCATCAAGCGGGCAAGCTCGCGCGCCTCATCGAGAGTGTGCATGAAGGCCCCCAACCCGGTTTTTACATCCAGAAGGATGGCATTTGCTCCGGCAGCGATCTTCTTGCTCATGATGGATGAGGCAATCAAAGGAATGGATTGCACCGTACCGGTAACATCGCGCAGCGCATATAACTTTCCATCTGCGGGAGCCAGGTCGACGGTCTGACCGGTCAAGACGATGCCGATTTCCGCCAACTGTTTCTTAAATTCATTGATGGATAGATCGACACGGTAGCCTGGGATGGATTCCAGTTTATCGAGCGTCCCCCCACTGAAGCCCAGCCCGTGCCCGGACATTTTTCCGACTGGCAACCCGCTGGCAGCCACGATCGGCAGGACCACCAGCGAAGTTTTATCGCCTACGCCGCCGGTTGAATGCTTGTCCACGGAGATACCGACCACTTCGGAGAGGTTCAGGATCTTGCCTGAATGCGCCATGCTGACGGCCAGATCGGTTGTCTCACGCGCGTTCATCCCGTTGAGCAGGATTGCCATTGCCCAGGCAGAGACCTGGTAATCCGGGATCTCCCCGCGAGTAAATCCCTCCACGAAGAATTGGATTTCTTCAGCGGTCAGTATTCCCCGATCACGTTTCTTGGTGATGATATCTACCGCGCGCACAGGATGCTCCTTCAGAAAAACACGGCTGGATTATTTTACAAGGACGTCTGCCATCATGGCGACAAACAGAAAAGCCAGATAGAGACTGGAGACGCGATAGAGCCGCCAGGCATATTTGTTTGCACCCTTCCGCCAGAGCAATCCGGCGGAATAGACTAAAAAGCCTCCCAGGATAAGGGCAAATACCAGGTAGATCCAGCCGCTGATTCTAAATATGGCTGGCAGCAGACTGAATACCAACAATGCAACCGCGTAAACCATGATCTGGCGGCGGGTGAACTCCTCCCCACGCACGACCGGCATCATCGGGATATTCGCCTTGGTGTAATCCCTCAACCTGACCAGCGCCAATGCCCAAAAATGCGGCGGGGTCCAGAAGAAGACAATAGCAAACAGGAAAAGTGCCCAGAGCTCGAGACGGCCACTGGCTGCGACCAGACCGACCACCGGAGCCATTGCCCCCGCGCCCCCTCCGATGACGATATTTTGCGCACTGGTCCTCTTGAGCAGCAAGGTATAGATCAGGACATAATATATGATTCCGATGAGGGTCATCAGCGCCGCCAGCCAATTCACCAAACCGGCAAGGATGTAGAGGGAGATCACACACAAAGACAGCCCCCAGGCCAGCCCTTCGGCTGGGCT
Organism: uncultured Chloroflexia bacterium; assembly: GCA_963753465.1. Lineage (GTDB taxonomy): Bacteria > Chloroflexota > Anaerolineae > Anaerolineales > Villigracilaceae > UBA877. Next base: position 226,952 of record CAVWCJ010000005.1, on the reverse strand, counting down.
TAATCGGCCGGCCGGGATAGGCCGCTTCGCTGTGCGCACCATCAGGCGGTCGATATCACGATCCACAAACTGGTTAACCGCCTGGGCCCCGCCGGCAGCCAGGGCACCCCCCAGGAGCGTCCATAAGGCCAGGCCCAGCTTTGGCCAGGTTCCGGCGCCGATCACCATCGCAGCAAATGCTGTCAGCAGCAACAAAAGAACCACAACCGGACGCGTCAGCGTGAGCAAATCCCTGGCATATTGCCTGAAAGACGCCAGCTTGATCGGGTCTTCGTGGATTGTCAATCCTTCCTCACCGGTTAATGCCACAAGCACAACAATAGCGGCCCAGGTTGCTGCTGCAGTTGCGACATGCAGCGCCAGTAAGAAAGTTGGGAATCCCTGGGTAGTATTCAGCGCGCCGACATACGCCTGTGCAAAAAACAAAACCGTCATCACCGCTGCGGCCGGAAATACTGCCACGCGGGCCCTCTGCCTGCGCCAGGCCTGGATGAACAGAATAAGTATCAGAACACTTTCCGCAGCGACGATGAAGCGGTGGATCATTTGTATCCAGCCAAGCGCATCAGATGGAAATAATGCACCGTTGCACAACGGCCAGCCAACGCAGGCTTTGGTAGCCTCACTGCCGGCAACAAAAACGCCGCTGAGCAGGACGATAAAAATACCGCCCATGGTCCATACCGCCAAACGTGCAAACGAGTCCTGGTATTTCAGGCGCTCCGGAAGAGGCAGACCTTGAGTGACCCGAAATGCGCTGGTCGTGGCGATCAGGAGCAGGGCAAGGATCGTCAAAGCTACGCCAAGGTGCACTGCAACAATGACCGGTGGGGTCTGGGTAAGTACGGTTACGGCTCCCAGGCCAATCTCGACGACGAGCAGTCCTAACGCAGCCATCATCGGGCGACAGATCAACCGAATGGATCGAAACCGCCACCAGGCAACGATGGCCGCAGCGATGATCAGAGGGGAGGTAAGCGATGCGACGAGCCGGTGAGTGTATTCGATGATCGACTTCATATTCATCGGCGGAATGAGCCTCCCAAAGCATAAAGGCCAATCCGGGCACCCCAGCCCAGATTCAGTGACGCGCACAATGCCACCCATGACGATCAGCAGAAAAGTCATGATGGAGGTCGCCAGGAGCAGGCACCGAAACCAGCGAAGCGTTGAAGAATGAATGTGGTCAGTCATATAGTTACGACTCCTTTTTTATGCGAACAGGGCCAGCAGGAGGTTCGCCGCCTGGCGAATCCTGCACTTGGTATCCAAGTGCCGCAATCTGCTCGCGCAGTCGATCCGATGTCGACCAATCCTTGCGGAGGCGTGCCTGCTGTCGTTCCTCGACCAGTTGTAGTACCCGGGCAGGGATTGCTTCCTCATCCGCCTTTTCGGTTTCCGCGGTCTTCACAATTTTCCAGGCGGCCTGAGATATCCCCTCTTCAGGTCTTGCGAGCCATTCGAATTTACCCAGATCGGTTAATGAAAATTCAGCTCCGCTCGGGTAAATTTCCGGATTGCATTCCCGGAGCAGGGTGACCGAACTAACCCCACTAACCTGGCACTTCCCGGTTTGGAAATCCAGGATCAAGCCGGTATGCTCATCCAGACCGATTGTCGTATTGTCGTCGGGCAGGAGCGCACACCACTGGGCGAAACGATCAATGCCGACGAAGCACCGGCTGGTGTCTACATCTTCCCCTCCCTCGGCATTATTCCAATGAGGGATGCAGGAGAGCATTAATTTATAGTCAGCAAAAAAATTGAGCCCTGGAAGAGTATAGACGTCTTCTCCGGCTTTATAAATCTCGTAAACTGGGAGGGTCCAGGCACCGATCGAGATTGTCGCCGCACTTGCAAAGACCAGGGCAGCGCCCATACGGTGGCGGGCGCGGATCAAATCCCAGGCGAGCGAGTCTTTAAGTTGACGGACTGCGTATGTCGGACTGCCCGGCCCCATAAAAATGAGATTGGCTCGCCCGAGCGGGGCAAGGACGGCCGGATCATCCGGGTCATGATCCGATCCACGTTTTCGGGCGCCAACGACCTCCACCTGAGGATTAAAATTCTGCAAGCGTGTGCGCAGAAACTCCGCTACACGACCCGCAACCTGTGGAGAGTTCAACTCGAACCCCGCTGGCGTCTCCAGAACTGCAATCCGCAAAGGCTGGGCAATTTTTTGGGCAATGGCTTCGAAAACCCTGCCTCCGGCCAGAGAGGTTTCGCCTGATCCGAGCAGCCCAATCGGGCCAAGTGTAGTTTCCATAATATTAATGACGCAACAATTCATTAACCATGCTCCAGACCCGGTCGAACATTTCAGTGGTCAGGCGACCGGTCTGGGTGTTTTGCCGGCTGGGGTGATAGGAACACACCATGGCTTTTCCTCCATCGATCGGGTAAACCGCACCGTGAGAAAAAACCGGGGAAATCTTCTTCATCCTGGTGATCTGCACGAGGGCGTCGAAAGCGATCCGGCCTAGGGCGACAAACACCTCCGGCTGGATGATCTCGATTTCACTTAGAAGATACGTCCGGCAGTTCGCGATCTCCTGGGCAGTGGGTTTATTGTCCGGGGGCACACAACGGCAAACCGCAGTGATGTAAACATCTTTCAGGGTCATTCCATCCTCACGCCGGCTGGATGTCGGCTGGCTGGCGAATCCCGCACGAAACAGGGCCGGAAAAAGAAAATCGCCAGATGCATCCCCGGTGAACATCCGTCCAGTCCGGTTCGATCCATGAGCACCGGGCGCCAGCCCGACCACCATTACGCGTCCGTGTAGGTCTCCAAATCCAGGAACGGGTTTTCCCCAATAAGTCCATTCACGGAAGGCGCTCCTCTTTTCCCTGGCAACGCGCTCGCGCCAGGCCACAAGACGCGGACAGCTGCGGCAAACCAAGAGCTCATCGTTAAGTACCTGGAAACTCATTTCGAAAATTGTACTCCAAAAAGCTTGAATCTTTTTCGTTTTACATTAAACTAGTATTAAAAGGAGGACGAAATGATCCCTTTTCGTAAAAATGTAGCCATCGCGATTGACGGAGGTGGAATCCGCGGCGTGATCGTCACGAAGGCATTATCAATCCTTGAAGAACATGTGGGAAAACCCGTGCATGATATCTTCCGCCTGGCGGCCGGGACATCGACCGGTTCGATCATTTCGGCTGGCATCGGTTCCGGCCTGACTGCCGTTCAAATGCATCTCCTCTATATCAGCCTGGGCGAGAGCATTTTTAAAAAAACCTGGCGAACTTTCTTCTGGCCTTTAACCCGTTTCCGCTATTCGCATGCGCCTCTTGAAAATGCCTTGAGGCATTATATCGGAGAGAAGACCATGGGTGATTTCTGGAATAGCAACCCGCCCACGGATGTCGTCATGACGACCTTCGACCTGCTTGCCAATAGAACCCGTTTCATCAAACCCTGGAAACGCGTCTATCAGGACTGGTCCGTCATCGAGGCGGTACTGGCATCCAGCTCCGTGCCCACCTATTTCCCGGTGGTCGAAGGCCGCTATGTCGATGGCGGGGTTGGTTCGTATGCCAATCCTTGCTACCTTGCAGCGTATGAACTGGCTTTTTGCCTGAAATGGAAACCCGAAGAAACCACTCTGATCAGTCTGGGGACCGGGCGGGATCCGCAGTCCATACGCCCCGGTCAACCTGAGCAATTCTGGGCCTGGGAATGGATCATGCCGTTCTTCGGCGCCTTCCTGACATCCGCTGACGACCAGCAAGTGCATCTGGTGGAGACTTTCTTCAAAAAACTGGATTTCCGGCGCTTCCAGGTAGACCTGCAAGAAAGCATCCAAATGGATGATCCCCATCAAATCCCGAAACTGGTCACCTATGGAGAGCAGATGGGACAAATGATCCTGAATGACCAGGCGGACGTCGCATTAGGCATCACGCCCGAGCAAATTCCTCATTCATAAGATGAAGGATTAAAGAATCAACATTGCATCCCCAAAAGAGTAAAATCGATATCCTTCCTGCTTGGCAATTTCATAGGAAGTCAAGATCCTTTCACGGCCCGCAAACGCACTGACCAGCATGATCAGGGTGGATTTGGGAAGGTGAAAATTGGTGATCATGGCATCCACGACCCGGAAGTCAAAACCCGGGAGGATATACAAAGCGGTGTTACCGGTATATGCGGAAACTGATGAGGAACGATCGATTATGGCGGATTGTCTTGCCGCGCTCTCCAGCGTACGCACAGAGGTAGTTCCCACGGCAATGATGCGCCCTCCTGTTTTACGCGCCTTGTTGATCGCCTCTGCCGTGTCCTCGGGCAGCCGGCACCACTCCGTGTGGATTTGGTGCTCTTCCGGGACATCTTCGGTCACCGGAGCGAATGTGTCCAGGCCAACATGCAGGGTAACATAAGCAATTCCGATCCCCTTCCCCTGCAATTCATCCAGCAGTCCAGGGGTGAAATGCAATCCGGCGGTCGGGGCTGCCGCGGAGCCGGGTTCATGTGCATAGACCGTCTGGTAGCGTTCTGGATTTTCGAGAGGAACATGGATGTAGGGGGGCAGCGGCGCATGGCCGATCCTGGGGAAAAATGGTTCAATCAACTCATTAAATCGAACGCGCCGCAGGGATCCTTCCAGAACATCGGTGATCGTCGCGCGCAGGCTGGATGTCTTAAAATCTTGATCTTGTAAAATATATTCGGGGTGAGAGTCCTCAGATTCCACCAGGAGCATTTTCCCTTTGCCCAGCCCCTTGCCACCGACTAGGCATTCCCAGGTCAATTCATCTTCGCGGTGCAGAAGCAATAACTCCACCCGGCCGCCGGTCGGTTTGCGGGCAAAGATGCGTGCCGGGATGACGCGCGTTTGATTTAAGACAAGGAGATCACCCGGCTCTAGATAATTTCCTAGATCATGGAAAATGGCATGCTCCAGGTCTCCCGAGTTGCGATGGAGCACGAGCAGCCGGGACGCATCACGCGGTTCGAGCGGGGTTTGGGCGATGAATTCAGGGGGCAGGTCGTAATCGAAATCGGAAGTTCTCACGCAGAGGATGGATCCTTATCTCAAATCCCAGGTTATTTTTTGAGAAAGCGGGCAAGCAATGTCAGGAGGATCGACAGCACAATTGACACCAAGATCGAGGTACCACATGGCAAATAGACGGATATGTTCCCGTTCTGAAAGCGGAAATCCCCGGGAAGACGGCCGAGAGGCAGATTGAACTTGCCTAATAAATACATCCCCGCTCCGATAACAAGGAAGGCGATCCCCAAAAAAATAAATGTTTTCGCTACAGGCTGCATAACGTAAACCACGAGTTGCTGGGAGTTGGACCTACCATCCTGTCAGTCCATCAATTCTTCATAGCCCAGAAGATTGCGCGCTTCGAAGACTCTCGGAACGGATTTCCGTCATTGTCACCAAAAATTTGAGCGGAGGTAAAACCGTGGAGTTTCAACCATGTTCGTACTTCGTCCACGCTGACCGGGTGCTTTTGCTGGATGTATTTCCTCTCAACACTCCTACCATCTGGCAGAATCGTTTTCGACCGGCGTTGAAATTTAACCAGTCTCTCAGGGACGTTGCACCAGATTGTTTTCATATAACTCTCAACGGAGGTGCCATCCGCACAGACGCCGGTCGGGAAGCATAATCTGGCACCGGTCATTTGCCAGGATTCATCCAGCTCACCTTCCATATGGTCGTTATCCAGGTAGACAAAGCCATGGGGTTGTAAAGAGGCAGCTGCTAAGCCAATCACTTTCTCCTGCTCCCTGGGCGTAGCCAGCTCGTAGAAACAATTTCCCCCAAGAATCACCAGGTCAAACCCAGCCGGCCATTTCGCACTTGTTGCATCTTGCTCGACAAGAGTGATTCGTTCTTGAACGTTCCGTGGGAGTCGCTCAATCTTCCGCCGGGCCCGGTCAAGCATCCCCCCGGCCTGGTCCATCCCAAACATCGTGTGGCCATTCCCTGCCAGGGGGATGAGTATCCGCCCGGTGCCGCAAAAAGGTTCCAATATCCTCATCTGCCTGCCAGCTCCGATTAATTCCAGGATGAAAGCAATATCTTCGGTCTGCGTTTCCACCTGATCGTAGAGCTCAGCAATATGGGATTCAATACTATAGGGGTTGGTCCTGTTGTGGCTCATCAGAAACTGAATTAAAGCAATCGAGGCTGTGTTTCTTCATTATAATCTACCCCCAGGTGCTCGTACGCCAATTTTGTGGCTACCCTCCCCTGCGGGGTGCGATCCAGAAATCCCAGCTGCAGGAGGTATGGTTCGACGACATCCATGATCGTATCCGGCTCTTCGCTGATCGATGCTGCAAGTGTGCTTAGGCCGACCGGGCCACCGTGATACTTTTCAATGACGGTTTTCAGCACACGCCGGTCGACATCGTCCAGGCCAAGCGAGTCCACCGCCAGCAAGGTGAGCGCTTCCGAAGCCACTGACCGGGTGATCGTCCCATCCGCGCGCACCTGGGCATAATCGCGCACGCGGCGCAGGATGCGCAAAGCAACACGCGGGGTGCCGCGGGCGCGCCTGGCGATTTCTTCCATTCCACCGTTATCGACCACTACCTGAAGCATCCCGGCTGCCCGCCGAACAATAGCCCGCATTGCATCCAGGTCATAATAGTCCAGCCGGTACACTGCGCCGAAGCGCGCCCGCAGTGGAGCGGTCATTAGCGCCAAGCGGGTCGTCGCACCGACTACAGTGAAACGCGGCAGCTTCAAACGAATGGAGCGCGCCGAGGGTCCTTTTCCTATGATAATGTCCAGGGCATAATCTTCCATCGCCGGGTAAAGCACTTCCTCGATTGCTTTGCCAAGGCGGTGGACTTCGTCGATGAAGAGTACATCCCCGGCGCGCAGGTTGGTCAGTATGGCCGCTAGGTCGCCCGCACGCTCGATGGCTGGACCAGAGGTGACCTTGATATTAACACCCATCTCGTTTGCTACTACATGCGCCAGGGTGGTCTTCCCCAGCCCCGGCGGTCCGTAGAACAGGACATGGTCGAGCGGCTCTTTGCGCTGACGTGCCGCGGCGATCAGGATAGCCAGGTTCTCCTTGACATTATCCTGGCCGATCAGGTCCGAGAGATGCTGTGGGCGTAGAGTTCTGGTCGAGGCGATCGTCGGGCTTCGTTTCCGGGTCGAGGACGCGTTTCGAGGCTTCGCTCATGGAGACGATTATACCGCACGGGCGATCTGCCTTATCCTTGGTCTGTTTCCTTATTTATTTAATTCCCCTAAAATTCCTACTTGCACACTCGGAATATATTGGGTATCCTTGGTCCGGATTGTTATCTTGATATTCTTGAGCATTCATCCGGTACTTGTCAGGAGAGGAAAGAATGACTGATACTGCGCGAACCTTAAATTGCCCGGCTTGTGGCGCCGCCCTGGAGCCACCTTCCGGCGCGTCAACGATGAAGTGCGGTTACTGCGGCACACCTGTCATTATTCCTCCGGATCTGCGCACTGCACCGCCCGCAAACAGCGGAAATACCCCACCAATGCAGTTTGATTTCGGCCAGTTGATGGCCAAGGCGATCCGGATGGGCGAAGTGGTTCGCCTGGCCAAGGCGGGAGACAGAACCGCTGCCATCAAGCTTTACCAGGAAAACAGCGGGGTGTCGAGCGAGCAGGCCGAGAAGGTAGTCGACTCCCTTATTTCCGGAAAAGCGGTAGAAATGGACGCGGAGACACGAGCTGCGGCAATGAGTCAGATTGCGGAGATTCGAGAAGCCGCACAGGAGGCGCGCTCCACTGCCGCACCAACCCGAAGAACGCGCCGGTCCAGCTGCAGCGGCTTCCTTGCCTTTGTTATCGTGGTGGCTGCGGTGATTCTTGTGATCATGAAATCCCCCGGGCCAGCGAATACCTATCTTAATAATTTGATTTCCCAATTTAACCCTTCCTCATTCTCCAAGCAATCGCTTTTGTTCGGTCAACAGGGCAGCGGTGCGGGGATGTTCGACGACCCGCGATCCATCGCAGTGGCTCCAGATGGCACCATCTTCGTTGCTGATTACAGCGACGGCAGGTTGCAGTCCTTTGATCCGACCGGCAACTTCATCTCTCTGATCTCAATCGGTGGGAAAAACTATATTTCCAGCCTGTCAGCTGATCGAAATGGGAAGCTCTATGCGGTCTACGGCGGCGAGATCTGGATCTACGATGCCCAGACCGGACGGTCGCAAGGTGACCTGGCCTACAGCCAGCCGCATTACTTCGAAAGCATGGTCATCGGCGCGGACGGAAACCTCTACGCGGTGTCCAATGGGGAAAATATCCTCCGGTTCAATTCAGACGGGAAGCTGACCCTCAGTATCCCCGCGGCAATCAGCAGCGTTTCCGGAAACAGTGAACTCGATACCCGGATTGCGGTGGACGGGCTGGGGAATATCTACGCATTGGGTACATTCAACTACGCCGTATTTGAGTACTCTTCCGAAGGGAAGTATCTTAACAGATTTGGCGCCCAGGGGGATGGTTCGGGTAAGTTTACTGCCCCCGAAGCGATTGCCGTGGACGGCTATAATCGAAATCTATGTCAGTGACTTCTCGGGGGTTCAGGTTTTCGATTCCACCGGTGCCTATCAAAGGACAATCACCATGCCGGAGAACCGAATTGCCTTTGGGATGACTTTTGACGACCAGAATAATTTGTATGTTGCCAGCAATGCGCCGGCAGTCATAAAATTCCAGATTGCGAAACCATAGAGGCAGGGGAGCGGAATCATTTTCACCTGCTTGGGATTCCTTCCATTATTTTAATGTGACATGCAGAAGACCTCCGGGACAGCGGGGGTCTTTCAATATGGAAAAAGAAAGCCAAGATTTTCACTTGCATGACACGGATTTTTCCGGTATCCTTGTCACATGAAACCTTATATCCGTATCAACTCCCCGGGAGTATCCGCCTCGAACGCATCTCTCCTATTAAAAGGAACCCTGCAGACACTTTCTCCAATATCTGCAGATTGTAAGGATGCCAGTCTTCCTTCTGACTGGCCACCCTTCGCTGGCAAGTGCCTTGCATACAATAGGAGCATCCTAGAGGAGGGCGATTGGTTCCTGGATCGGACACTCGGAGTCGCCGGCTCCTTTATAAGAACAGCCCGGGAAATATTCTGGGGCGAGTTTTCCAGGAATTTTACTGATCAGGTGCCGGCCCAAGGGCAGGCGCCTGAGATCCTTTCCTGTCAAACAAACAAACTATGGGCCAAATTTTGAGATTCCCAAAAGACTTTGTCTGGGGTTGTGCCACTTCAGCCTACCAGATCGAGGGGGCATGGAACGAGGATGGCAAGGGTCCGTCCATCTGGGATACTTTCACGCACACGCCAGGAAAAATCAGCGACGGGTCCAATGGCGACGTGACCGTAGACCATTACCATCGATTCAATGAAGATGTCACCTTAATGGCGCAGCTCGGCCTGAAAGCCTATCGTTTCTCGATCGCCTGGAGCCGTGTGATCCCGGCCGGAGCGGGAAAGATCAACCGGGCAGGGTTGGCATTTTACGACCGGCTGGTTGACGAGCTGCTCAAACACAACATCGAACCGTATGCCTGCCTGTTCCACTACGACCTGCCGCAGGCCCTTCAGGACATGGGCGGCTGGCCCAAACGGGATACCGCCTATGCCTTCGCCGACTATGCTGCAGTCGTCAGCGAGCACCTGAGTGACCGGGTCACAGTCTGGATGACGCACAATGAACCCTGGGTAACGGCCTTTGCGGGATACTTTTCCGGCGATCATGCCCCCGGCATCAAGGACCCGGCCTCGGGGTTCAAGGCATTGCACCACCTCCTGCTCTCGCATGGGCTGGCAGCTGAAGCCATCCGCGCCGCGGCCAAAGGCCGGGTCAAGATTGGAATCACCCTTAACCTCAACCCGGTGTACCCTGCCAGTGACATTAAAAGAGACCAGGATGCAGCCAGCCGGATCGATGCCGTCCTCAACCGAGCGACCCTTGACCCGCTGCTGAAAGGGTCCTCACCAATCCAGGAATTTGCCTTCGGCCGGCTGTTCACCCGCGGCATCATCAAATCCGGCGATATGGAAAAGATCCGCACGCTCGACCTGCTCGGCGTGAATTACTACACCAGATCTGTAGTGAAGTACGACCGGAAATTCCCGGTGGTGGCTGCCTCACAAATCCACCCGAAGAGAAACGAATATTCCGGAATGTGGGAGATCTATCCCGAGGGGCTGAATGAGCTCCTCATTCGCCTTTGGAAGGATTACCAGCCTTCCTGCGAGATCATGGTTACCGAGAATGGCGTCCCGGTCCCAGACGGCGTGGACTTCGATGGCCGGGTTCGCGACGAGCGCCGTATTCGTTATTTAAAAAATCATCTCATCCAGCTCCACAGTGCAATGGATAATGGCGTGCCAGTGAAGGGCTATTTCCACTGGTCCTTGATGGATAACTTCGAATGGGCGCACGGATACAGACCTCGCTTCGGCTTGATCTATGTGGATTACAAGACGCTCGAACGAACCATAAAGGACAGTGGCCAATGGTTTGCCCTCGTCATTCGCGAGAACGGCCTTAAATCCTAAACAGCTCTCCTGGATCGGCAGTTCCCCTCCCGCAAGGAGATATCAATGCGTCGCTTGACCATCGCTCTCCTGAGCGTCCTCCTTCTGTTTGGGGCAGTTCCCTCCGTTTCGGCAGAGGGAACCATCCACGTTTACTATGCAGGCCCGGCGGACAGCAGCGTCCGCCGGGCGCTGGATTTAACTGGTAAGGCGGATACATTTACCATGGTGGGCGATCCGGCACAGGCGGATGTATTTCTGCTCAATGGCACGATCCCGGACCCGAATTCAATCGCGGCGCGCCTCCAGGCGGGCGCGGGGCTTGTGCTGATCCTGGGTCAGGACACCTCTCAATCCGACGTGCAAACAATTCTGGGATTTCCGGTTACGCTGAAGCAAGAGAACAGCCCGGTCAGTTTGACCGCGATCAAAGGCCTGAAAGATCCAGCCGTCCAGCAGGTCATTTGGAACGGCGCTCCGCAGGTGCGCGAGCGTGACCAGATTGACACTCCCATTTCCAGCGTCCAACCACTGGTCAGGGCATACGAGGACAATTCCTGGGTTCTGTGGAGCGCCCATCAGGGCAGGGATTTCATCTTCAACGCCTTCCTGACTGCTCAGACCAATTCGCAGATCCAGGAGTGGGCTTATTACAATTATCTGATCTACCATCTGACCGTGCGAGCCGCGGGGCAGATTCCGCTTTCATTCGCCGATTACCCCGGCTCACCGGTGCCGCATGCTGCAGAACGGAATGTGCTGCTGGCGGTGATGGCAGTGATGCTCCTGACCACCTTTGCAGCATACTTCATTGTACGGCGTTACAGCCTGAAGCATCCCGAGGAGCTGGATAGAATCGTTTCAGATCGGAAACGGTTCGAGGTTCGTGAGGAAAGAACCGAATGGGAAGCGGTCGGGTTTCATCGGCCGCTGGGAGGATTCCTGGTCGCCCTGAGCATCAGCCTGGTGCTCTTCATCCCGCTCATCATTTACCAGAACCTGATCCTGCCAAGCTACATTCTGCCTTCTGCTGAAGCGCTCGGCATTTGGGGAAGGGTAACCCAATTCTTCAACCTGGCATGGACTTTCTTTGATATGGGGACGAGTATCGCCTTCATCAAGTACCTTTCGGAACACCGGGTCAGCGACCCAAAGAAAGGCATCCAGTATGGCCAGGTGTTTGTCTGGTGGCAGGCCCTATCCGGTGCGGTGCAGGTGGCGCTGGTCATCGGCCTGGCGAGTACCCTGGCGCCCCGCTCGGCATATGCCTTGTATGCCTGGAGCGTGATCATTCACTCGTTCATCCAAATTCCCGGCTTTTATCAAGTAATGCGTCACGCGTTGACCGGCCTGCAGCGCCTGGATTACTCTCGCCTGCTCGATATCGCCTTGAACGTTATCCTGCCGATGGCGGTTCAACCAATTTTCGTTGGGATCATGTTCGCCTGGGGGCGTTCGCACCCGGTTTTCGGCGGGGCAATGGGCGGCCTGCTTGGTCTGGGGATCGCCGCGTATGCGGGAGAAGCACTGACATTCCTCCTGGGAATGTGGCTTTACCGCCGGGTCGGTTATAACACCCGCATTCTATTCCTGGCGCATTTCGACTGGGAGGTCATTAAAACCAGTTTTAAATTCGGCGTTTTCGAGATGCTCGGTTCAGCGGCCTGGTCCTTCGGGCAGGCAGCCGAAATTTGGATCACGCAGGCACGGCTGATCAATTACGCCGAGATCTGGGGAAACTGGGGGCTGGCCCAAAACTTTATCTATGCCTTCAACGTCACTCAAACGCTCAACGACGGAGTAATGCCAGCCATTTCGGAAGCCATTTCGCACGGCAAGCGCCTCCTGGGCCAGTATTACACTGTGATGGCATACAAATACAATGGAATGGTCTCCGCTTTCATCGGCGCGGTACTGCTGGCAGTTGGGCCACGTTTCATCCTGGGCGCAACCGGAGTGGAATTCCAGCGTGCAGCCCTGTACACGGTCCCACTCACCATCTGGGGCACCATCCAGTTCCCCTCCTGGGTGGGAGATAATGTTCAACTGGGGGCCAACAAGCCCTACTTTAAGTCCATCCTGGTCCTTTCGGAGCAGATCATCCGTGTGGTGCTGGCCTGGATACTGCTGGAACGATTCCAGATCAATGGATTGATCATCGCTTATTTCGTTGGCCTGCTGGCAAAGGGAATCACCGCTTACTTCGTCGACAACAAGTATTGTTTTCCCCAGAGGTTCTACTTCTGGCAGACGATTTTCGCGCCGCTGCTGGCCGGGATAGCTCATTACGGCGTGGTTTGGCTGGCGACCGGGTTTATTTGGAAAGGTGACCAGGTCACCAGTGTGCTGATTTTCCTGATCGGCATCCTACCAAGCTTCCCAGTCTACATGTTCTTGTACGGCCTCTTCGGAGGCTGGGATGATGCCACTCTTGAAGAACTAAAAGAGGCTGTTGGATTAACCGGCGGGGTCGGCTGGCTGACCCGCTGGGGTCTGTATGAACCCACTGCGCTGGGCGCCCGGCTCAGTCCTCTTCACGCGCGCTTCCCGATTACCAACCGGGCTGCGGCGATGGAGGAAGCCAGCGCCCTGACCAGGGAGAAAGTGAAGTTATAAGCGGTGGAAGCCAGCCTCCAACTGAAGGACGGCCGGACCCTGGCTTATGCTGAATACGGTGAGCCGCGCGGTACTCCGGTTTTCTTTTTCCGCGGCATGCCCGGATCGCGACTATTCCACCCGCCGGATGAGATTACACAAAAGCTGGGCACCCACCTGGTTACAGCAGATCGGCCCGGCTACGGTCTTTCCACATACCAACCCGGACGACGCATCGTGGATTGGCCTGAAGATATCACCCAGCTGGCCGACCACCTCGGAATTGACCGCTTCGCAGTCGCTGGCCACTCCGGCGGTGGCCCGTACGCTGCCGCCTGCGCCTGCATCCTGCCTGACCGAGTGAATGCCGCTGCCATATTGTCCGGGGTGGGCCCCATTACTACCCCGGGGGCGGTGCGGGGGATGTCGCTGCTGAGCGCAGCCGGCTTCAAACTGGGACGTTTCTTTCCCTGGCTCTTGTGGCAGCAGCTTATCCGGCTGGTATATCACGAACGAGGCGAGAACCCCTCCGCCGTCCAAGAGCGAGAGGCGGGCCGCCGTCCAAGTGCAGATGAGCAGCTAATGTCCATTCCAGGGGTCCGCGAAGTATGCGCTCAGAGCGAAGTCGAGGCTTTCCGGTTCGGCCTGAGTGGCCTGGCATGGGACGCCCGCCTGCTTACCCTTCCCTGGGGATTTCCTCTTGAAAAAATCCGCGTTCCAGTAAGCCTCTGGCACGGCACGGCCGACCGAGAGACACCTATTGCAATGGGACGCTTTGTTGCTGGAAAAATTCCCACCTGCCGTGCAACCTTCTGCCCTGGCGAGGCGCACTTATTGTTATTCCCCCACTGGGAAGAAATCCTTAGAGCGTTGATCCCATCCTAGGAGCCAAAATGCGAACCCTGCACATCGTTTCCCACACCCACTGGGACAGAGAATGGTACCTGACCTTCCAGCAGTTCCGCCTTAAGCTTGTCCACCTGGTTGACGGCCTGCTCGATATATTGGAATCCGATCCTGATTATAAGTTTTTCATGCTGGACGGTCAGACTATCGTCCTGGACGATTACCTAGCCGTCCGCCCGGGGCGAGAAGAGACCCTGCGCCATTTTGTTCAAACCGGACGCATTATCATCGGCCCATGGCACATCCTGCCCGACGAGTTTCTGGTCGGTCCGGAGGCCACTGTGCGCAACCTGCTCCAGGGGGAAAGGACTGCACGGCTGTTCGGACCAAAAATGCGCATCGGGTATACCCCGGACCCGTTCGGCCACATCGGCCAGCTTCCGCAGATCCTGCGCGGCTTCGGTATTTCCCAGGCCGCCTTCCGCCGCGGTCTGGGCGAGGAACCCTGCGAACTGTGGTGGGCGGCTCCGGACGGCTCGCGTGTGCTGACCGCATATCTGCGGGACGGCTATGATAACGCGGCGAGCCTGCCCATAGCCGATAAAGAAAAATTCGTCTCCGAAGTATGCCGCCTGCGGGATAACCTGCTGCCCCATACCGCCTCATCCCACCTCCTGCTGATGCATGGAACTGATCACATGGAGCCACCCCCGGGCACTCCCGCAGCCATCGCTTATGCCGAGGGCAAGCTCGGCGGGGACGAGCTTATCCATTCCACCCTGCCGGAGTACATGGAGGCTGTTCAGGCCACCGTCAACCTCGAGCACCTGCCTGTTGTCCGAGGGGAGCTGCGCGATCCCAAGCGCCACCACCTGCTCCCCGGCGTACTTTCAACCCGCATGTGGATCAAGCAGCGAAATTCTGCCTGCGAGACCCTGCTGGAAAAATGGGCTGAGCCGTTCTCAACCTTCTCCGGACGATGGATCGAAAAAGATCGGACATCCAGCTTGAAGAACAAGGCAGAGATTCTGCACTCAGCCTGGCGGCTGCTAATGGAGAACCACCCTCACGATTCGATCTGCGGCTGCTCGGTCGATCAGGTCCATGCGGAAATGAGCATCCGTTTCGACCAGGTCCAACAAATCGGCGAGGAACTCACCCGACAAAGCCTGGAAGAAATAGCATCCTCCGTTGACACACGCGGGAAGGACGAAAACCTGGCTGAAGCCATCGTAGTTTTTAACCCGGATGGAAGCTCACGCAGCGATGTCGTCACGGCCACCCTGGAGCTGCCTGCCACCGTCCGGGATTTCGAGCTGGTCGACGAAAACGGTGCCGTTCTCCCCTACCAGGTTCGTGGCCTGGCGAATCGGGAAATCGTCAACCTGGCACTGAGCCCGAAGGAATTCCAGACTTCGCTCGGTCAGGTCAACGAAGGACGGGCTGCCGGGATGACTGTCCAGGATATGACTGTCCGACGGGAAGGTGTTCTCGTGTTTATTGAAGCCAGCATGGAAGATGGCGGCGAACCGAATTTATCCGTCTGGCATTCAGGTATCGAAGAAATCAAAAAATATCTTGCCGATCCCACCGTGGAGGGCTACCGCGTCCACATGCGGTCGGTGGCAGCCACGCAGTTGAATTTCACCGCCGCAGACGTCCCCGGCCTCGGCTACCGGACCTTCTGGGTGCATGCTACGCCGAAAGAGAGCGAACCGATAAAACCCAATGCACTTATGCGGGCAGTCATACCGCTCGGGGCACGCCTCACTGGTACAAAGGTCGGTCGGTTCCTGATTGCCAGGCTAACTCGCGAGACTCCGAGTAAACCACCCCATCGGATCGAAAACGAGTTTTTTTCGGTCAAAGTAGAAAAGGATGGGACCCTTATCCTGGAGGACAAACACAGCCAGACAACCTTCACGGGCTTGAACCACTTCGTAGACGGAGGCGACTGTGGGGATGAGTATAATTACGCACCTCCGGTTGTGGATCGGTTGTCAGCGGCTCGGATGAAGAGCGTCAGGGTAAACCGCGGGACGGTCCAGCAGAGCCTTGAACTGCTCCTGGAACTGGAAACATCTGCGATGCTGGCCTCCGACCGGAAGAGCCGCTCCACCGAAACCGTCCGTCTCCCCATCACCGCCCACGTCACCCTGGCTGCCGGAGTCCCACGTCTGGATATCCACACCGAAGTGGTGAACCTGGCAAAAGATCACCGGCTGCGGGTCCACTTCCCGGCTCCCTTCCCGGCCGACAGCGGAACGCACGACGAACATTTCGATGTCGTCCACAGGCCGATCGGCATCCCGGCCTTTGACGAAACCTGGATCGAGCAGCCCAGACCCGAGGTCCCGCAGCGAGCCTTCAGCGATGTTTCCGATGACCGGCTCGGCTTGATGGTCGCGAACCGCGGCCTGCCAGAAGTCGAGGTGCTCAGGAGCGGATCGGGAAACGCCGAAATTGCGCTGACGCTGCTGCGCTGCGTCGGTTGGCTTTCACGGGACGATTTTTCAACGCGCAAGGGGCATGCCGGACCGATGATGGAAACCCCTGCGGCGCAGATGCTGGGCAAATGGTCTTTCGATTACAGCGTCCTGCCGCATACCGGGGATTGGCGGGCTGCCTACACGCAAGCCTATGCTTTCCGAACCCCTCTCCGGGCAATTGGCACCGGTATTCATCCGGGCACACTGCCCTCAGGCGTTTCATTTCTGGAAGTTGAACCTCCTGAATTTGTCATCAGCGCCGTCAAAGAAGCCGAACCAGTCCGGGAGGATGGAGGCTCCCGCGGCTGGCTGGTACGCGGTTACAACATTCTTGGAGAGGATATACAGGTGACCCTCTATCCCATCCGAGCCTGGCGCTATGCGGAACTGGTCAATCTCGCCGAGGAGAAACAATCGGACCTAAATCCAGGCCGGGACGGTCGTGTTCGCTTTACTGCACATCCTCATCAAATTGTAACCGTGATGTTCCGGGAATGATATTTTCCTGGCTGGCCAAGTTGGAAATCAGGCGTGAAGCTTTGGCTAGTTTTAGGATTTGTATTCTAGAAGGGACAAAAAGCTGGCGACCGAGATGCCGCCAGTTTATGCCTTGCGAGGCTATTACAGACCTAAGCCAGATTTGTTAATGTTGTGGAGGACATAAGGAGGGATCCTGGCAGGTGAGATTCACGGTTTTGTCTGTTTCCGCTCCAGGAGAGATTCAAGACGCTCGCGCAGTTCGTCCATTTCAAAAGGCTTTGACCAGATATCATCTGCGCCCGCCTTCATGGCCAGATTGCGCTCAGTCTCATCACTCATGGCGGTCAGCATGACGATCGGTATTTTCGCATTGATCGGCTCTTGACGAATGCGACTGCACAATTCATAACCGTCCATATCCGGCATCATCACATCCAGAATGGCCAGGTCGGGCATTCTCTGCGGGATCAGTTTGAGCGCGTCCTTGCCATTATGAGCCGTGACGACCTCATATCCCCCCAATTCCAATATCTTGGAGAGTAATTTTAAATTTATTTCATTATCATCGACAACCAGGATATAAGGCCTCATAATCTTTTCCCAATCCGAATTATCTTTAGAATACTCGAAAACTGCCCAACTCGTCAAGCTGCAAAAACCATTGCTCAGCTATAATAACACCACATCAAATTCAAGGAGGAATTATGGCAAACGTTCTTGCTTCCCAGCATCCACTCGTCAGGCATAAGCTGACTCGTCTCCGAGACAAAAATACCGAACCGAAGAAATTTCGCGAGCTTGTCCGCGAGATAGCTGCCCTGCTGGCGTACGAGGCGACTGCCGACCTCCCTACAGCTCCTCGCCAGGTGCAAACACCGCTGTCATTATACGACGGCGCAGAGCTCAAGGAGAAGATCGGACTGGTACCGATTCTCCGTGCCGGGCTGGGCATGGTGGAGGGAATCTGGGAACTCATGCCCACTGCAGAAGTATGGCACATCGGGTTGTATCGGGATGAAAAGACGCTCAAACCGGTGCAGTATTATAACAAGCTTCCCGTCGAACCAACCGTTTCCGTGTGCCTTATCCTGGATCCAATGCTGGCGACGGGTGGATCAGCAGTGGCAACCACTGACATCCTCAAACGCTGGGGGGTCAGGAAAATCAAATTCGTCGGACTGATCGGAGCTCCGGAAGGCATTGCCGCGATGCAAGCAGCTCATCCGGATGTGCCCGTCTATCTTGCGGCGATTGACGACCATCTCAATGAGCACGGCTACATCCTTCCTGGATTGGGCGACGCGGGCGACCGTCAGTTTGGGACAGGATGATTGCTCATGGACTTACGCCAACTCAACCACTTTATCGTCATTGCTAAAGCCGCGAGCTACGTCGGCAATGGGCAGCGCGCCCCGTCATCGCGTACCGGCTCTCACGATCTCCGCTTTCAGGAAGGCGAGTGGACCTACCTGGACAGCTACTTTGGCGGTCGGGATTTCATCGGCCAGGAAGTCGTGAGCCTGGCCGGGAAACCGGTATGGGCAATGAACTACTATGGACGAATCCTTCGTGCCGACTTAATCACTCCCGCCCAGGCCGGCCAGCTGATCAAGGCCGCGCTGTCGAAGATGTACTTAGAGGGGCGCTTCCTGGGTGGTTTCGAATATCATCATGAAACGTTTGCGTATCGTGATTCAAGCGAAGGGGACGCAGCCTGCTTTAAAGGCACGGAGACCATCTCCTGCGGAGATGAAATTGTTTACGAGTTGGTATACCACGGCGGCTTGATTAAAAATGAATAAAGGTTTTTGCCAACCAAACAGACCAGGCTGTCGACCTCCTTTCATCCAACATCGATTTTAGTCAGCTTCGCCAAACCGCGGTGCAGCAGCAGGAATGGCAAAATCAACATCAAATGAAATACCGCACTCAGGCCTAGGATCAATGCCAGGGCTTGCAAAAAGGAATTGAACGGAGGAGCCAGGTTCTCCAGCATCCAGGGCCCGGCACCTGCCAGGAGTGCCACTGTAATCAGGGCGCCCACAATTAAACCCAGCGGCCTCCAGGCATGTCGATCGGAGGCGGATGGCATCATCGTGCTGCTAACCGCAAATCCCAGGTAGAACCACAACCAGAAATCGGGCACCAATGGCACACTGCCGAGCCTGATCCAAAACCCTTCCCAATTAGCAGATCGTAAAAGATCCCACAAGGGCAGCAGTTGCATCCTAAAAATGGCTGTAAAAGCCACGAACAGACAGCCGGTAAAAAACGGAGCAGCCCCGATCAGCGAGTCACGTAGCACTCCTCCCGACAACGTCTCCACCGCACCCAGCCGCAGGCGGCCATCCGGCATTGCCTGTGGGATGAGCGAGAATCCTTCAGTCCTAACCCCCAGCAGTTTAGCCATCAAAAAATGACTCAGCTCGTGAAGAAGAACACCTGGAAAAAAGATCAGGGCAAATATGACCTGCGTCATACCGGGACGGCGGGTCAAGATAAGAAGGAAGGCTTGAATCTCACGGTGCAACAGCCGCTGCAAAATAATAAACAGCGCGAGAGTCAATAACAGCCAAAGCAGGCCGTCAAGATTTGGGATCAGATTCACGAAGGGATAAGGGGTGTGGGAGGAATATTCGTATTCTGCTTGTGACCATTGGTCGAAAACCAAATCGCACTGCCGGCGATTCCCAACCCGGTGGTTAAGATCACATTGACTAGCGCGGTGCACAGGCCGAGGCCCAATTCGATGACCCAAAATGTCCCTGGATCAGGCAGCTGCGTATTGGGGCATAAAGAGACATACATGGATTGGTGGCTCTGGTATAGGCTGCCGACCAGAGCGGCCGCGATCATATTAGCCAGGACTGCCATTACCCCGGTGATCGCGCCGGCGACGGCGCCTTTCTTTGTAGCCTCCGACGATAGTTGCGGTTTATCGAACACACCCGCAACATATCCGGCGCCCAAACCCATCAGAACCCCGATACAAAGCGCACACAGCGGGCTGGCGATAGATGAAACGAGCAGGACAAAAACAAACATCCCAACCCCGAATATCAACCCCGATTTGATCATTTTTCCTCCTCCTAACTACAGCAGGTATCAGCCTTAAATAGCTCATCTGAGAGCTATCTTTTACGCAGACCGTCAATTATTTTACTGCTGCCTGTGTGATCTTAATGAATTCATCCACCTTCAAGCTTGCCCCGCCGACCAACGCCCCATCGATCTCGGGTTCGCCAAAGAACTCCGCTGCATTGGCCGCTGTGACGGATCCACCATACAAAACGCGAGTGCCTTTAGCAATCTTGTCCCCGTACAGCTCCGCCATTGCCGGCCGGATATATTTTCCGACAACGCTGTTTGCATCCGCGCCAGAGGAAGCGCGACCTGTGCCGATCGCCCAGACGGGTTCGTATGCTATGACAATTTTGGCAGCAAAATCAGCGTCCAGGCCCTTGAGTCCCTCCCGGACCTGGCGGGAGACTACTTCTGCAGTACGCCCGGTTTCATTCTCTGCCAGGGTTTCACCGATGCACACAATGGGAATGAGCGCGGCACCCCGGGCAGCAGCAACCTTCTTATTCACCATCTCATCCGTCTCCCCGAAATACGATCGGCGCTCAGAATGTCCGATGATGACATACTTGCAGAATTCAGCGACCATGAGCGGGGAAACTTCTCCGGTAAAGGCACCTTTCGCTTCCCAGTGCATATTCTGAGCCCCCAGTCCAATATCCGTCCCTTGTAGGAGTGCAGCGATCGGGACCAGCGCCAGGAATGGTGGACAGATCACCTTTTCAACAGCTTTGCATTCACGAAGAGCCTGGCTCATCTCAAAGACGAGCGCGCGTGCTTCTTCGACGGTTTTATTCATTTTCCAATTTCCAGCAACAAATGGGGTCCGCATTATGGAATAACTCCTTCGTTGTTAATTACCTCGGCATGCCCACCTGGGTTGCTGAGGTTAGATTGTTATTTTTTTCCATTGGGCCGGTCTTAGACAAAGGGTACCCGCCTGACAAAACAGTGGGTCATATTTTCCCTCTCTAAAATCGAGCGCCAGCCCAGGATCAGCTATATTTCCATCCGAAAACTGCACCGTTGAAAAGCATTCCCGGCCGTAGAGTCGCAAGGAGAGAGCCACTCCTCGTATCTCGCCACTTGCAACGACAGCGGCCGGGTTGAGAATCCCTGAAGCCTGCTTTCTGAAAAGATGAACGGAAAAAATTGCCAGTGCGGTTATCACGCAGCCCAGGATCAACAGGAAAGCCACACCCAGCCACATCCAGAGGATGCCCGCCTTGGCATTCTTCCTGGGACCTGGCAGGACGGAGGCCGCCTCCGCTGGGATGGTCTCCTTCGTCGCTGGCTTTGAAAGCGTTGGACTTGGTGAAGGGGCCGGCAGAACTTCAGTAGGTATCTCGAACGGCAGGGGAATACTCATTTGGCTGGGAACAGGCTCTTCCTTCCTTTCAAACTGTAAATTCTTTTGCCAGGCCTGTTTGAAAGCCTCCACCAGCCCATTGACATCTGGATAGCGGTCTGAACGTTCTTTCGACAACGCTTTGAGCAAGACCTGCTCAAGTTCTGGGGTTACTGCGGGATTGACCTCGTGGGGGATGGGCAGAGGTGTATAAATATGATCGTGGATAATCGAGAAAGGAGTGTCCGCATTGAAAGGAACTTTTCCAACGACCAGTTCGTAAAGCATGACACCGAAAGAATAAATATCGGTTCCTTCATCAAGATCTCTCCTGCCCATGGCCTGTTCAGGGGAAATGTACTGCGGCGTGCCCATGATCATATCCGTGCTCAAGGTGGATTCTCCCGAAGCCGCGATACGAGCCAGGCCAAAATCAGCGAGGTATATCCCACCATCCTTTGATAAGAGAACGTTGGATGGCTTAATATCCCTATGCAGGACCCCCTGCTTGTGTGCATAAGCGAGCGCCGCCCCAACCGCATCTACAATCCGCAGGATGGCATCCGGAGTAATTTTGCTCGCAGCCATCCGGGCTTTGAGCGTTTCCCCCTCAATAAATTTCATGACAAGGTAAGGACGACCTTCATGTTCGGCATAATCGAAAATTGGTACCACATTCGGATGGTCAAGCTTGGCGACCACCCGGGCTTCACGCTGGAAGCGCGCCAGGAAGCTCGAATCCTCCATGAAAGCCGGATGGAGGACTTTCAAGGCGACATATCTGTCCAGGGCAGCGTGGTATGCCTTGTAAACCGTCGCCATGCCGCCCTGGCCCAATTGTTCAACGATTCGGTATGGTCCGACCATCTCCCCGACGTTGAAAGACATTTGTCCCTTTCCGCTGCAATTCGCTAGACCACCAGGATATTTAATAACCTGTCTGGTCCCAATTTTCTACTTATCCTGCAAAGCAGCTACTCCGGGGAGAGTCAACCCTTCGAGCATTTCGAGGGAAGCCCCGCCGCCTGTTGAGATATGCGTGATTTTGCCAGCCAGCCCGGATTGCTGAATGGCTGCCACCGATTCCCCGCCGCCGATGATGCTGACGGCACCGGAATCGGCAACCGCTTTGGCAATCCCGTATGTGCCCTTGGCAAATTCGGGAAACTCAAACACACCCATCGGCCCATTCCAAACCACAGTTTTGGCGCCCGAGATGACCTTGGTGTAAGCCAAGATCGTTTCGGGACCGATATCCATAATGCGCCAGCCGTCCGGAATCGGGCCGGTCGGCATAACACGATGAGCCGAGGCCGCGTCGAATTTATCGCCAATGACGACATCCACGGGCAGACGCAGCTTGGGGCCAGCCATTTTAACGACTTCCTTGGCCGTCCCAAGCACTTCGTCCTCCACAAGTGAGTCGGCCACCGGATATCCTTGGGCCTTGAAGAATGTATTGGCCATGCCTCCGCCGATCAGGACTGTGTCTGCCTTGTTGAGCAGATTCTTGATAACCCCAATCTTATCGCTGATCTTAGCACCACCCAGGATGGCAATGAACGGTTTTGCCGGCGCAGCCACCGCGGCGCCCAGGTACTGGATTTCCTTTTCCATAAGGAATCCCGCCACTGCCGGGAGGAAATGAGCCACTCCTTCGGTGGAGGCGTGAGCGCGGTGCGCTGAACCGAAGGCATCATTTACATAAACATCAGCCAAACCCGCCAGCTGTTTGGACATCTTGGGATCGTTCTTCTCTTCTTCCGGATGGAAGCGCGTATTTTCAAGGAGCAGGACACTGCCGGGCTTGAGCGCCATGGCTGGCGCTTCCGCTTTCGGGCCGATGCAGTCTTCGGCAAATTCCACCGGTTTGCCGAGCAAGCCACCCAGATATTCTGCTACGGGTTTAAGGGAATATTTGGGATCAGGTCCGTCCTTGGGGCGGCCCAGGTGCGAACACAAGATAACCGCAGCTCCGTGTTCAAGAAGGTACTGCAGGGTCGGCATGGCTGCGCGGATGCGGGTGTCGTCGCCTACCTTGCCATCCTTAATCGGTACATTGTAGTCTACCCTGACCAGGACACGCTTCCCTTTGACATCGATATCGCGGATCGTCTTCTTGTTGAACATGTCAGCCTCCCACTAACCCAACTGCCACGTACGTTGGCGACGTGGCAGTTGGCTCATGGTCAATGAATAATTATAGAGACTTTGCCATCAATGCGGCCAGGTCTGCCGTGCGGACGGAGTAGCCCCACTCGTTATCGTACCAGGCAACAACCTTGATGAAGTTGTTTTCGGCCTTCCCCAACACACTGGTGAAAGGCAGGTCAACAGAACAGCTGTGCGGGTCGCCTTTGTAATCAATGCTGACCAGCGGCTCGTCTACTGCCTGGAGAATACCTTTGAAGCGCGGCAGCTTGGCGGCATCGCGGAATGCCTGGCGCAGGCCATCGGTTGTTGTTGACTTTTCCAACTCGGCGGTGAAGTCCACAACGGAAACGGTCGAGGTCGGGACGCGCAGGGCATATCCGTCAAACTTGCCCTTCAAATCGGGGATGACCAGGGCGATAGCCTTGGCTGCGCCGGTGGTTGTTGGAATGATGTTCATCGCCGCGGCGCGCGCCCGGCGCAGGTCCGAATGGGGGAGATCCAGTATTTTTTGATCGTTGGTATAGGCATGAATTGTGGTCATGAAACCACGCACGATCTTGAATTTATCGTGAACAACTTTCGCTGCCGGCGCCAGGCAGTTCGTCGTGCAGGAAGCATTCGAAACAACGTTATGCAACTTTGGGTCGTACTTGTCCTCGTTGACGCCAAAAACGATCGTGATATCTTCACCCTCTGCGGGGGCGGAAATAATGACCTTCTTCGCCCCGCCTTTGGTAATGTGATTGACTGCGCCCTTTACGGTCTTGCCCTTCTTATTGACGCCGTCTTCCTTGATGGTAAAGAGGCCAGTCGACTCAATGACGATGCTCACTCCCAAATCTTTCCATGGGATCGCAGCTGGATCGGTCTCTTTGAATGCCTTGATCTTCTTCCCATCGATCACCAGGCCATCCTCAGCAACTTCCACCGTCCCATTGAATCGGCCATAGTTCGAATCATATTTGAGCAGGTGAGCCATGGTCGGCATGTCGCCGATATCATTGAATGCAACCACTTCAAGCTTGTCGGGATAAAAATCCCGAATGGCCTTCAAGACCTGACGGCCTATCCGGCCAAAACCATTGATGCCTACCTTGACTGTCATTTTAAACCTCCGTGCGGATTGGGAATGTTATCAACGCATCTGCGTTGAGTTATCTTTGACCAAGGGCCCGGTGCGTTCATTATATAAATCAACTAAAGCCTGGGCCAACTTTACCGCGTCGTGGCGCCACGGATGCTCTCGATCGACGAGATCAGCGGAGTAGAGTCGCGGGTCGTTTTCCATTTTCTTGTCGAGCTTAACCCACTCGACACCCTCTCCAAGCGTCTCATCATAACACGAATTGCTAATCACAATGTCAATGACATCTGTCCCGATTTGCTCTTCGAGTGTCTGCAGGTGATCGCTGCAGGTATACGTTCGGGTTTCGCCCATCTGGTTGGCAATGTTGGTGATGAAGAATTTTAACGCCCGGCTCGAACGGATTGCCTCCAGCAGGTCGCGAACGAGAATATTCGGGAGGATGCTTGTATACAGGCTGCCCGGACCGACAATGATCAGGTCTGCAGCCAATAAGGACTGAAGAACAGGCGGGAAGGCGGAGGCATCATTGGGTTCCAACCAGACCCGGCGCACTCGTCCGGCTGCCTTCGGGATCTGGCTCTCTCCTTCTACGCGCACTTCGGTCTGGACATGCGGCATCTCCACATCCGCCACCAGGCGGACATCATGGAGGGTCGCCGGTAGCACCTGTCCATACACGGAAAGGACGCGCCCGGATTCTGCGATTGCCTCTTCAAAACTACCGGTGATGTCCACAAGAGCCGAGATAAACAGGTTGCCGAACGAATGACCACCCAGGCCAGTGTCCTCGCCGAAGCGGTATTGAAAAAGCTGGGTTAGCAAAGCCTCGTCATCCGAAAGGGCGGCCAGGCAGTTGCGGATGTCCCCGGGCGGCAGAATCCCCAAAGTGCGGCGGATTTCGCCCGAGGAGCCCCCATCGTCGGCCACCGAGACCACCGCGGTCAGGTTGTGGGTGAAGCCTTTTAGTCCGCGCAGGACAGTGGCAATGCCGTGTCCGCCCCCAATAACGACGACGCGCGGCCCGCGCTCCCGCCGCCGGTACCCACTCACCTGCTCGAGCAAAGGTTGGCCGGGCCGTAAAAATGGAGTAAGCAAGGAGCGGTTGACGCCCCAAATTCCCAACAGGATCAAGGCCAATCCCAGGCCCCCGAAGATAAACACGCGCAGGGGCCGAACGATTGAACGCAGGGATATAAAAGACAGGATCGGCAGCCACCAGGTATTCGGCGCCGTCCGATAGATGTCCAGAAGAAACATCGCCACGCCCACTCCGATCAGGGTGATGCCGAACAGCATGACCAAGAACCAGCGCTTAACTCCCAGGCCTGGAACCATCCAGCGGAACAACCTGATAATGGTCTGCTTTATATTGGAAACCTTGGCCGGTCGCCGATTTAACATCAGAAAGATGATAGCAGTGATTGAGCGAATAGTCAACTAGAACTCCGCATGTTATAATGAAAACATGGGCGCCATCATTGCGATCGATGTCGGGGGGACGCAAATCCGTGTCGCAGCTTATCCCAGGGATGGAATTCAAGCGCTCAAGCACCAGCGTGCATCGACAAAATCGAACGAGGCGAGCGTCTACGACCATCTCGTGAGCCTTGTCCATTCCAACTGGCCGGAAGATAAAGTGGAAGCGATCTCGGTGGCCATTCCCGGACCAGTTGACCCTCAGACGGGGAACATCACCCAGACTCCCAACATCCCCGAATGGATCAACTTTCCGCTGGGCGAGAAACTGGCTGAACGTTTCAATGTCCCGGTCTTTGTAGGCAACGACGCCAATTACGCCGCCCTGGGTGAATGGCGTTTTGGTGCCGGGCAAGGCCACTCGGATGTGCTCTACCTGACGATCAGCACAGGAATTGGAGGTGGAGTCATCAGCTCCGGCCGGCTCGTGCTCGGCAAACGAGGACTCGCCACTGAACTCGGCCACATCACAGTTCTCCCGGACGGCCCGCTCTGCTCCTGTGGCCAGCGCGGCCACCTGGAGGCGGTGGCTTCCGGACCGGGAATTACCCGCTTTTTCCGCGATCAGCTGGCTGAAGGAAAAGCGTCGATATTGAAGGCCGGGCAGGAATTTAATACACGTGATATCGCTGAGGCTGCGCGCCGGGGAGATACACTGGCGCTATCCGCCTTCAATCAGGCTGGGAAATATCTGGGACAAGCCCTGGCGGATTTCCTGCACATTTTCAACCCATCTATCGTGATCTTGGGTGGAGGGGTAGCCCAGACTCGATCTTTGATCCTGGACCCGGCTAAAGAGTTGATGAAGCGCCACGTCATGAATCCGTCTTATCTCGAAGGTCTTGAGCTGGCTTATGCCCAATTGGCCGATGATGCCGGCCTCCTCGGCGCCCTGGCTCAGGCGCAGCTAAAGCTTGCATCATAATTAACCAGCACTCATTCTTCAGGAGGTATATATGGAACCGCTCAAACTGCCAGGGGCAAAGGCTCGCTCGCTGATCAAGCGTGATTCAGCAGTCATCTCCCCCTCCTACCCGCGCGGGCTCCCTTTTGTCATGGATCACGGCAAGGGTACTGAAGTCTGGGACGTAGACGGGAACCGATTCCTGGATTTCGCCGCCGGGATTGCAGTAGTCTCCACCGGTCACAGCCACCCCAAAGTGGTTAAAGCGATCCAGGAACAGGCCGAAAAATTCATTCACATCTCCTCGGATTTTTATCATGAAAAAATGATCGCCCTTGGGGAAAAGCTGGACGAGATTGCTCCGTTCCATGAGGCTGCAATTTCGTTTATGGCAAATTCGGGCACGGAAGCTGTCGAAACTGCAATCAAACTGGCACGCTACCATACCGGGCGGACGAATTTTATCGGTTTCACCGGTGCCTTTCATGGAAGGACAATGGGGGCGGTTACTTTTACCGCCAGCAAGCCCACCTACCACCGCGGTTTCTATCCACTTATGAATGGGGTGGTCCATGCGCCCTATCCCAATCCTTACCGTCCCATTCTTGACCGTCAGCCGGGGGAGGATTACGGCGAAACCGTTGTCCGCTATATTGAGGACGAAATCCTCGGTCATATCCTCCCCGCGGAAGAAGTCGCCGGCATCCTGGTCGAATCGATTCAGGGCGAGGGGGGATACATCGTGCCCCCTCCCGGGTTTTTCCCTGCCCTGCGGCAGCTTTGTGACAAATATCGAATCCTTCTCCTGGCGGATGAAGTTCAGTCCGGCGCAGGCCGCACTGGGAAATGGTGGGCGATTGAGCATTTCGATGTCGAACCGGATATCATCACAGTCGCCAAGGGGATCGCTTCCGGCATGCCGATCGGGGTCACGGTGGCTCGCAAATCCGTCATGGACTGGTCGCGCGGCTCCCACGGCAACACCTTCGGCGGGAATCCGATTTCCTGTGCTGCTGCCCTTGCCACGATCGAGCTGATCGAAAATGAATATTTGGAAAACGCTGCCGTGGTAGGCCAATATACCCTGGACGCCCTGCACGAAATCATGGCACGGCACCCGCGCATCGGGGATGTGCGCGGGATCGGCCTGATGATCGGAGTAGAGTTCGTCAGGGACCGCAAGAGTAAAACCCCGGACGAAGCTCTCAGAGACCGTATCGTGGAACTGGCTTTCGAACGCGGGTTGATCCTGCTCGGCTGCGGTAAAAGCGTCATCCGCATCGCTCCGCCCTTAAGCGTTTCAAGAGCCGAGGTGGATGAAGCCCTGGCGATCCTGGAAGAATCTCTCGTCCTGGCCGAAAAAGAGGTCCATTAGACCAGCCGCGATTTGGCATACCCGTCCAATATCGCGGGGGATATCCCTGACATCATGGGCTGGTAGCACGCCCCTAGCGGTTGATTTATATCTGAGCTCTTATAAATTACCTGGTATTTTAAAAACAGGAACTCGGTGGGGGATCAAGTCATTAACGCAACTCTATTTTCTATTTGATACAAATCTTATATTCCACGCAGCCTGCGGTGATAAAATACTCTCAATGCTTCCAGATTTCCGTGTCCGCCAGCGCGACTATTTACTTGAAATTGCCCGCCTTGTTACACAGGAGCTGGATCTCGATAAACTCTTGGCGCGCATCCTACGTATTTCCATCGAAATGCTGGCCGGGCAAGCGGGCTTGCTCGCCTTGAACGAAACCGGCAGCTGGCGCGTCGCAGCAGCTCAGGGAATTCCGGGAGCATTCCTGCACTATCTGGAACCCCTCCTGGCGGAAGAAAAAGAGGCCGAGCTCAATCTCATCGAGTTAAACCGCATGCTGAAGGATTTAACATACACCGCCAGTATGGGTCTGCTTAATGGTGTCGGTATTCCCCTCGCGGCGCACGGGCAAATCATCGGTGTGATCTTTATCTTTCGCAATTACCCCGACATTTTTTCGCCGAACGATAAAATGCTGCTGCAGTCTTTCGCAGACCAGGCGGCCATTGCCGTATTCAATGCCCAGCTGTACACCCAGATCAGTTATGAGAAAAGTCGCCTGGATGCCCTGGTCGATTCTGCTGCGGACGGGATCCTGATCCTCGATTCCAACCATTCGATCGAACGCTGTAATATCGCTTTTGAAAAAATGTTGGGCCGGCCGCGGAATGAGATCCAGGGAAAAACACACGCTGAAATCATTCACTGGGCGCACAAGCCGGAAGGGCCAACCCTGGAAGAGGCAGAGGAGAATGGGTGGCCACTTACCCCCAATGCTTTTTTATACGTCGAAGGGGACCTCGCCAGGCCTGAGCCGCCGGATTTACCCATCGGCATTACCTACGCCCCCCTCCTGGCCGATAATGGGACACTGCAAAATATCATCGCGACCGTGCGCGATATCACCAAATTTCGCAATGCAGAAGAGATCAAAAATACCTTCGTTTCAGTGGTCAGTCATGAACTGAAGACACCAATCGCGCTGATTAAAGGATACGTCAGCACGCTTCGCCGGGAAGACGCGAAGTGGGACAAGAATATCGTTCGCGACAGCCTGAAGGTCATCGAGGAGGAAGCTGACCACCTTGCGGCCATGATTGAAGATCTGCTCGATGCCACGCGTCTGCAGGCGGGAGGACTGACCACTAGCCTGGCAGATATATCCCTCCCCGCGCTGGCCGGGCGGCTGGCCGAAAGGTTTCGGACCCAAAGCAAACAGCATACGATCATCGTGGACTTCCCGGACCGATTCCCGGTCATCCTGGCTGATGAACGCCGCATCTCCCAGGTGCTTTCCAACCTTCTTTCCAATGCCATCAAGTATGCATCGGATGGTGAAATCCGCATCCAGGGGGAGGTGAGGCCCGGGCAAGTCATCGTATGCGTCAGCGACCAGGGACCGGGAATTGACCCAGGGGATATCCCATTTGTTTTCGACCGCTTCTACCGCTCGAGCAAGGCTGTCCGTAATACCAAGGGCGCCGGCCTGGGTCTGTATCTGGCCAAATCGATCATCGAAGCTCACGGCGGGCGCATTTGGGTGGATCCGAAGCCCGGTTCCGGTGCCCGCATCTGTTTTTCGCTCCCGCGTCAGCCTCATCAATGAATTTCACGCATATCCGGGTTTTAAAGGTAAAATACCCCCTTGCCCTTCAAGGAACGCGTTCCGGAACATCCATCTTTTGAAACTGATCGAGAGAATCCATGCCACCTCAAAAAGCTCAAATATCGTGTCCCCGCTGTCATCAACCCTTAGTCGCACAGATCGAGCAGCTCTTCGATGTTTCCTCCGATCCAGGTGCCAAACAACGTCTGTTGGGGGGAGTATCCAATTTCGCAGTGTGCCAGAATTGTGGCTTCAACGGACCGCTTGCCACCCCGATCGTCTATCACGATGCCGACAAGGAGCTTTTACTGACCTATTTTCCAGCGGAACTTCATCTGCCGGTCAATGAACAGGAAAAATTGATTGGACCACTGATCAACCAGGCAACGAATCACCTGCCTCCCGAAAAGCGAAAAGCTTACCTTCTTCGTCCGCAGAATTTTTTAACCTATCAGAGCCTGATTGAACGGATCCTCGGGGCTGATGGAATTACTCCCGAGATGATCCAATCCCAACAGAAACGAGTTGGCTTGGTCGAACAGCTTCTTAGCGCCAAAACACCGGAAGCGCGCTCTGCCATCCTCAAGCAAGCCACCGACTTATTGGACGCTGAGTTTTTTTCCATCTACAGCCGATTAATGGAAGCCTCCCAAGCAAGTGGGCAGGAACAAACATCCAAGGAAATGGAAGCACTTCAGCAGCAGTTGATGACAGAAACGGAGTATGGGAAAAAACTCGCGGGGCAGGCGAATGAAATCCAGGAGGCAGTGAAATCCCTCCAGGCTATTGGAAAGGAGCTAAACCGGGAAAAACTGCTCGATTTGCTCATTGAGGCCCCCAACGACGATCGATTGAATGCTCTGGTCAGCCTGACACGCCCTGCCCTGGATTATTTATTCTTTCAATCTCTCTCGGAAAAAATTGAAATAAAATCCGGGGATGAGCGGAAAAATCTGGAAAATTTACGCGAGAAACTGCTGAGCATCACCCAACGAATCGACCAGCGGGCTGAAGCAGAATACAAACATGCGGTCGAAATTCTCAATCAAATCCTCGCGGCTGAAAATATTCAATCCGCCACAATTGAGCACCTAAGCGAAATCGAGGATACGTTCGTCCAAGTGCTCAATCGGGAAATGCAGGAGGCGAAAAAGAAGAACGATTCAGGTCGAACAGAAAAGCTTCTGCAGGTCGTCACCGTTCTTCAAAATGCCAGCGCACCGCCCCCAGAGCTGGCCCTGTTGGAAGAATTGCTCGGTGCAACCGATGAGACCTCCCTCAACCAGTTACTGGAAAAACACGTCCAGGAGCTCACACCTGAATTTAATGCGGTGATCGCCAGCGTTATTGCCCGTACGGAAGAACAGGCAGGGGAAAAGCCTCAAAAGGAACAGGCCGAAATGATCGACAAACTGCGCATAGTGTATCGATCGATCTTGAAGTTCTCAATGAAAAAGAATCTGGTTTGACATATAATTTCCCTTTATTAAGTCTCAACGGGTCACCGAACGGCGGGGATTGCAAATAGCAATGCCCGCCGCTCGCTTAACCAAGAAACCAAAGGATGGTACCTCGAAAATATCGTCCTGCTATTTTGATTGGAGTGCAAAATTATCGAACCATATGGTTCCCCCGTCTCCACTCTGAACATCTGTCGCCAGGCGGACCTCACCCTCATCTAACCGATTATCATCCCTTGCTGCGACATGCCAATCATTGATTGTGAACACGAAATGAGTGCCTCGGGCAGAAATCCCAATCGTATTCCAGTTCCCTGCGTTGACCACATCGGTTTTTGTCCAGCCGATCAAGTCGGACCAGCTATTTGATTCTCCATCATAGTAGCTCACATAAAAATAGCCATTGTCACATACTATATAGATATAATAATTATTGACCTGTCGAACCAAGGATACCCGAAACTGAAGCCCATAACAAACCCCGGAGGATGAACCCCGGATGAGTCTGGCGTCCACGTAAACATCAAAATCTGTGAAATCCAACCGGCCGCTGTGTCTTGACTCCCAGTGAACAAAACCCTGTTTTGCTTTATCGACATTCCAGACATAAACCCCATTTAGGATGCTTATTTGACCTGTCCCATAATTATCGTCATATGTTCCTATCCCCCAGCCGTTCGTGTTGTTATTAAATTGATCGAAGATTTCAAATTTGGCGCGCTCAGTTTCTGCAGCCACATGGGTGGCAGTTGCAGCAGAAACAGCAGAAACAAAGGTGCCACTTGCATTTACAGACAAGGCTTTCTGGGTCTGCGCAGCACGCGTAACAGCCCTGGATTGAGCCACCCCGACCTCTGCCACAGAAAAAACAAAACAGAGAGCAACTGCACTGCCCAGGAGACAGATCGACAGGAAGATCCCATACATGATCCACATGCGCCGATTGGACGATTTGGGTGGCTCAGGAGTGATCGGTATTTCACTCATTGCATTCCTCCGCCGGGTTCAGATTCATATACGGCCGCCCTTTTTGCTGTCGTCCAAACTTTTTTTCTTTTCAGCCTGGCAAATCTCCTCCCTCTGCCAGCCGGAGATCAACCAGGCCTCCTGATTAGAAATCAGAATGATAAAGATCGGATGTTATCCTTCCCTTTCCCTACACCCCCTGGTCCCCCGTCACCTTCATATCGTGGTTCACGATGACCGGAACACCGGGACAGCCATCGCTACTCTCCCGAACAGGAAATGTCCCGAAAAATTTATACGGGATCGGCCACTGCCTGTGCCAAGGGATCAAATATTTTCGGGGTCCAACGTTGGATTATCCAGCCGAACGCCGTGGCCGCGGACGGTCACAATATAGGGATGGGTCGGATCAATTGCAGCAATCCGATCCCGCAAACGGCGTAATAGCGCATCCAGCGCCTGATCGGTAACACCTACCGCTTGATCATCCCCCCAGGCTTCTGAAACCAACTTCTGACGATCGATTACCTGACCTTGATGCTCAGAAAGGACTCGCAACACCCGAAACTGGAGCGCGGAAAGGGGCGGCTCGATGGTCTGGTTATTGACAAAAACGCTGCGCGAGCGCAGCTCCAGCCTAAGACGCCCGGATAGCTTTGCAGATTCCCCCAGGGGAACCGTTGCATCGGAGGTTAAATACATGAACTGTTGTGCCAAGGCAATCGATACAACATCACCGTCCTGCAAGATCACAGGTCCGGTCACCGGATTTCCATTGCAATGGGTTCCGTTCTTGCTGTCCAGGTCCTCGAGAAGTATTCCCCCCACCGTAGGAGTCAAACGGGCATGAAAGCGCGAAACCATCCGGTCAAGGATCACAACTTCGCATGTCGTTTCGCGGCCAATCAAGATCGGGCGAGTCAGTGACCAGCGTTGACCTTTCAGTGGACCCGCTTGGCCGATCAACACCGGGGATTCTTTTCGATTTTTCTCCATGGGTGTCTCCACTCCTGATCACCTGAGGTGATTATACAACAGGATGGCTAAAGGCGCTTATAATATAACAAATTGTAGACGATTGTGCAACTTAGACTGGAAAACGCCGAAAAACCGATCCGAAGCACAATCCTTTACTCTATTCACGTCATTGAATTGAAATGAAATGACATGCCTGTAGCACTCAAGACCGGCGATATTTTGCACGGCCGTTACCGTATTCGCGAGCGAATCGGGCAGGGAGGGGCGGGAAATATTTACCTGGCCGATGATACGCGCCTGGAAGGGCGCCAATGCGCCGTGAAGGAAGTGGAATACGAACGGAACGTACCGGCAAAAATACTTAAAGAGGCCCGCGCTCAGTTCCTGCGCGAAGCCACCGTCTTAGCGCGCCTGGATCACCCCAACCTGCCGAAAGTCTCGGATTTCTTTTCGGTGAGCTCACGCGATTACCTGGTGATGGATTATGTCCCGGGAAAAGATTTACGCGCCCTGATGCTGGAGGTAAAGCAGCATGGTGCATTTCTCAATGAAATCGATTTACTAAGCTGGGCCAACCAGCTGGCCGATGCCCTCAACTACCTTCATAATCAAAATCCCCCGCTGGTACACCGGGACATCAAACCCTCCAATTTAAAAATTACACCAAACGGACTGCTTAAACTGGTCGATTTTGGGCTGGTTAAAGCTTTGGCCCCGGACGAGATGACCGTTACGGTGATTCAGGGACGTGGCACGGCTCTATATACACCACTGGAGCAGTATGGTGGAGACGGTCTGCATACGGATATCCGCAGCGATATTTATGCCTTCGGATGTACGCTCTATCATTTATTGACCAACACTCCCCCAGTGGATGCACGTCAAAGATTTTTACAGCCAGAAAGTCTCCTACCCCCTCGGAGCTTCAACCCGACAATCAGCCCACGGACCGAAAAGGCCATATTATGGGCGATGGAATTGCACCCAAACGACCGTCCGTCATCGGTAGCCGATTTTCAAGAATTTCTCATCGGACGGCGCGAGCTTCCCATCCGACCTCAGACACAAATGCATGCGCGGACTTCCGCGGCGCAGTGGATCCGCGGAATGCCGGAGAAAATATTATTCTGGGTTTCGGTGGGACTATTATTGATCAGTTTGGTTGCTTCTCTTTTCCGTTAGCAAGCCTCATCCAGGCAACCCCTGCACCTGCCCCGCAGGCAGCACCCAATATCACTACCCCCACTATTGCCAGCATTCCCCCTTTCCGAATCAAGGCTGCGGCTCCAGGCAGCTTAAGTGCAAAGTAATTGTATGCCAGCAGTCCACCTAGAATCGAACAGAATGCCCAACGTGCTCCCCAGCGCTGTGAGGTAAACCTGCCCCCATACCAGAATGTCAGGAATGCAATCCCAGTCAGGGAAACCAACATCAACAACCAGCCACCAAATCCAGGAGTGCCCTGCGAAGTCGAGGAAGCGACGGGCGAAATGAGGGTTGGGACCACGCTTGGCGTTGGGGTCGGATGAAATTGTGATGTGGGCGTAATCACGGAAACGGATAAACCGGCATTCGAGACAGTCAGCTGCAATACTAACGATTTAATAGCCGGGTCACTCGTAGCCTTAATTGTGAGCAAACCTGGCCGGGAGATCGCGAACGAAGCGTGTGCAACCCCCAGGGTGGTGGCTGAATCTACCTGCTGGATGATGCCCGTATCTCCGCTTGAAGAAAGTGTGAATTGAACATCCGTCCCATCCGGGACAGGGTGTTGGTTATGATCCAGGATCACCCCGGTGCCTATGGAAACCGTATCTCCCACCTTGAAAGAAGGTGTGGCGGTCACTGCTGGAGTTACACTGCTGGGCGTGGAAGTTTGCGGCGCCTGGTCCAAAGCCAAATTGATAATCTGGTTTGGATCGGGCGAAGTTGCCGTAAACAGGTCATATCCGACGCCGTCTATCGATACCGGAGAAGCTCCGCTTGCAGAAATTTCCTGAAAAAGCAAACGAACCGCCGCCTGGATAAAAGGAGCCGACTTACTATAAAGGCAGTAATAAGCCGTCAATTTGGATATGTCCGTTGCATCCAGGTAAAAAGGCGCATTGAAAGAAAAAACAATTACCCGTTTATCACGAAGTAAATCCTGACGTTCTGAGAGGAACCGGTTTAAAGCGATCGTTTGGGGTTGATTTGGCTCGGCATCCAATATATTTATAACGATCCACTGCGCCAACCGCAGATTGGTCTCCTCGTCCGGGTTACCGCTGCCCCCATCCAGGATTGCGGCCATGTCACTAAAAGTATACGAGACCAGGTGTCCACTCGTAATCTGGCCTCCGAAGCGTTGACCATATAAATTCAAAACAGTATTCTCCATTGCGTCCACATCGATCCTGGCTTGTACTGGACAGCTGCTGCATTGCTGGCCTGGTCGGGTATCGGTCAGAAAAACGATCCGATCATTCGGACTGGGAGGGGCAGGCAGAACTGTAGGAAGATCTGGGGCGCTTGGGCTGATCAATGTGGCCGATTGGCTGGCTATCTTGAATATGGCATCCTGGGACTGGCCAATCGAATCGAGGCCGGAGGCTGGTGGGATAACATAAGGGAAAAAGAAATCCGGATAGAGGCGGTATTTCGCCGCAAGAATGCGGACTACCGCGTCATTGACTTTCTGGGCGAAGGTTGGGTCATCGTGGTATTTTTGAACGAAGAAAGAAAGAACATTAAGCACCGAAGTGTAATTGTCTGGCGCATCGTCTGACTGGATGTTTCCCAAATAAATTAAATCATTCCCTGCCAGAAACGCATCCCGTGCGACCAGCTGGGCTTCAAATGCTTGTCCTGTGGTGTTATAAAATTTTCTCACCGTCGGACTGCCAAGGTCATCGCTGATCAGCAATCCGCCATTTAGACGCCAGTTTACGAAAGGTGACAGGGATAAAATCTGCGAGAGAGCCATCGAATCAAGGCTGACCGGGCGAGTGGTGACCCGAATATTGCCCTGGAATCCCAGGTAACGAATATGGGACACCAGTAAGCCGTCAGCCTCGGCCTGGGGATTGGGTGCATTTCCGGTCACCGAAAAGAATGGCGCCAATTCAATCTGTTTCAATGAATCCAATGGTTTACGCACTGTTGCCGGTTCATCCCCTTGCGGGCGATCAGAACTGCCCGTTCCGGGAAAATGTTTGGCAATTACGATCATCTTGCCTGAACTCCCAGCATGCAAACCGGTGATATAGGCCTGACCCATCATCCCTACCCAATAAGGATCACCGCCAAACACATCCGCAGCGAGTCCGTTCCCAGCGGTCTCTTGAGGAGAGTCCAGCACGTCCAGGGGAGGTCCAAAAAAGAGGTTAAACCCCAGGGATGCCAATTCCTTTCCCGCAATCGTGCCAATTTGCTGGGATAAATTGGTATCCCAGGTAGCGCCAATAGCCATTGGCGTGGGCAAGGTGGTAAGCCCGCTCAAAATTTGATCGTTGGGATACCCATCGCCATCTTGAGAAATACCCACCAGGAGCGGGATGTAATTCGTGCTCGCAGACTGAACGCTTGGAGTAACGGGCATTCCCGTTCCGACGGCCAACGGCGTACTAGGTGTTTCTGTTGGAGGGGGCAGCTGGCCCTGGGAAGTTTCTCTTTCAAGGTTCTGCAGGCTGGAAATTAAATTGTAAGTTGCAGTCGCCGTGTCTGACGGAGCCGAAAAATTCCCGTTTGCCCCGAGTAAAACGACGCCGCCTATGTGATGGTTGACAATCAGATCGTATATCGAGGTTCTATTGTCTGTGTTTATACCCGAGAAGGAAACCAAAAACAACTGGCCGATGCGCTCCTCTGGACTCATTTGGGACAATAAGGCGCGCGCGCTGGCCACCGGATCAGTTTGATTCAGCTCACCTGCCCGTACCCCGGGCAATGGATAGAATGAAGTCCCTAGGATCACAGCTAAAAAGATCGATAGAAACCGCTTCGCTTGCATGGCTAAACTAGATGCTTTCTGCACAGCTGCTCGTGAACCTCAGGCTGAATATTACCACCAGAAATGATCACAACGGCTGGAGATTTGACTTTATTTTCCAAAATCGCTGCTAAACCTACAGCCGCCGAACCTTCTATTCGCTGCTGGTACTTCTGCCAGGCAAAAACAATCGCCCGCTCAATCTCCTCTTCTGAAACCAGAAGAATATCCTCGGCATATTTTTTAATGAACGGGATGGTCACCGAACCAGATTCAACCGGGCCGCTCAAGCCATCTGCCAGAGTCGGCAAGTCGCTGACACCCACCTGGTTCCCGTGAGAAAACAGGGCATGCATGAAAGGAGAAGCCTCCGCCTGCACACCGATCAGTTTAGGTCGAGGGGTGATCCGATCCAGGACAGATCCAATTCCTGCAAGCAGCCCCCCACCGCCCACAGGAAGAATAAAAGTGACATCCGGTCCGGGTCTCATCTCCTGGATTATTTCCATACCGATCGTCCCTTGACCGGCGATGACCTGGCCATCATTGTAGGCAGACAGCCAGGTTAGCTTCTGATCGCAGGCATATTGGATTGCCGTCGCTTCAGCCATCCCGTAGCCACCGCTGATAAGGCGGACATCCGCCCCGAGTGCGCGCATGGCAGCCACCTTCGTAGGGACTGCGTGGTCCGAAGCGAAGACCGTTACCGGTGCACCAACCATTTTACCGGCAAGGGCCACTCCCAAGCCGTGGTTTCCGGCTGAAGCAGTGACAAGGCCAGCGGACCGCTCGTCCAGTTTAAGCACCAGGGTTTTGTTCAGCGCGCCGCGCACTTTGAACGAACCGGTGATTTGTTGGTTTTCCCATTTCAGATAGATGTTAAGATCGGCATCCCAGGTCAATGGGGTCCGCCTTATTTGCGGGGCGATGCGTTCCATAGCCTGATCGAGCCAGTCGGAGGGGATCATCCCGCCCTCCCCGTCAAACGGCAGGCCAGAGCCGGATCATCGGTAATAATGCCGTCCACGCCCATGCCGATGACACGACGCAGGTCCACATCGGTATTCACCGTCCAGGCATTCACGCGTTTGCGCTTTGCATGGATTCGGTCAACCAGCCCGGCGCTCACATCTGTGAAATGCGGGTGCAACGCGGCGTAATCCCCGCGCACTCCCGAGGTCCGCGCCAAGACTCCTTTCCAGCCGGGCAAAGCCAGGAGCGCGCGCGGGACTGCTGGGAGCAGCGCCCCCGCCCGATTTAAATTAAAGGCATAGAAGGAGGAAAAAATTACACGATCTTCCAGACCGTATTCTCTGACCATCTCGACCACCTTTGGGACGAGCGCATCGAACGGGGTAGCATAGTTGGTCAATTCGATGTTCAGATCGAGCAGCTTCCCAATGGATTCAAACACTTCCCCCAGAGTCGGGATCCGTTCGTCACGGAATTTTTCAGAGAAATGACTGCCCGCATCCAGGTCCCGCAGGTCAGCCAGGGCCATCCTGGCTATATCCCCGCTGCCATTTGTTGTCCGATCCACTTTCTGGTCATGGAGGACGATCACCTGATCATCGGCAGTCAGCTTGACATCAAACTCGACCGCGTCCGCCCCCTGCCGGGCTGCAAATTCAAAAGCAGCCAGGGTATTCTCCGGTGCGTGGGCTGAATCACCCCGATGTGCAATAACCACTGGCTTACGAACATAAGACCACACGTTAAAGTTCCACAAAATACGCTTTGGCAGCGCGGTCGATCATATCTTTATTCATCACAGGCTCGGTAGCCATGTAACGGGAAATGTCGATGATTTGATCGCAGATATCCCGCGGATGGGAAGCACGCAATTTTCGATTCCGCTTGATATACCATTCCTGAAGCAGGTAGGCGAGGCCCTGGTCGTTGTAGGGGATGTTCTTAGACTGGGCAACGCGCTTGAAAATCTCGCGGTATTCCTCATAGGAAGGATCACCGATTTCAATCTTGTGTCGCAGACGCCGCAGGAACGCTTCGTCCACCAGGTCGCGCGGCGGCAAGTTTGTCGAAAACACCACCAACACATCAAACGGGATTTCGACCTTGGCCCCTGTGTGAAGAGTGAGGTAGTCCAACCGGTTTTCCAGCGGGACGATCCAACGGTTGAGCAGGTCGCGCGGTCGGACTTGCTGCCTGCCGAAATCGTCGATGAGCAGAATCCCGCCGTTCGCTTTCACCTGGAAGGGTGCCTCATAAAATTTTTGCACGTCGTTGAATACCAGATCCAGTCCTTCCAGAGTCAATTCACCACCGACCATGATGAACGGACGGCGGATCTTAACCCAGCGTGGGTCCCGCCGGACCGTAGCCCGCAGGTTTCCCGTACCGCTGGCAGTCGTGTCGCTTTCCGGAGCAAGATGATGGTTTACCGCGTCGTAAAGTTTAACCACGTGGCCATCCAGGTATAAAGCAAAAGGAATATACATGGTCTGGCTCAGGATCAGGTTGCCAAAGGCTTTGGCAACACTGGTTTTCCCATTGCCCGGAGGACCATACAAGAAAATAGAAGTTCCTGAATTAATGGCAGGGCCCAGTCTTTGAAAAGTGGTTTCAGAAAGGACCAAACTGGAAAGGATCTGCCGCATCGAACGGCTGGTAATCGCCATGCGGCCGCGACTTTGGCGGCGGATCAACTCGTTATAAAAATCAATCGGGACCGGCGCCGGTCCGGCATACTGGCTACGTTCCAGCGCTTCGCGGGCCCGAACGATCCCGGCGGTCGTAATGGCGTACTGGTAGGCTCCTTCGCCGAGACCCATTTGGGAGGATTTAATCTCGATCAATTTTTCCCGTTTCATTGTTTCGAGGATCTGGTCCATAATCCCAGCGAAAGGCAGTGCAATTTCCTCGGCAATTTTAAAACCGGACAGATATCCCTGGTAATAGATGATTTTCAATGCCAGGTCCTGGAGCCAAAGGAGAGCAAGCCCTGTGTCCTCCAATTTTTGGAGCGGAGGAGGAATAAAAGGCGAGCTTTCCGCGGTCGCCATTTCGGTTTGTGGAGCTACAGTCATAGCAGCCTCTCAATCATGGGTACAACCCAATTATAGCACGAGGGGTTTTTCCCTATGGCAGTTATTCGTTTATAATTCAAGCCATAAATCTATCGGTCATTATCCCCGTTTTCAATGAAGTCAACAGCGTTCAGGAAACCCTTCGTCGTGTGCAGGCGATGAAATTGGCTACAGAAATCATCGTTGTTGATGACGGGTCCACGGACGGAACTCGCCAAGTGCTGGCGAATTTAGACGGCAAAGGCAATATCCGTGTCCTTTTACACGACATGAACTGCGGTAAAGGGAGCGCAGTCCGCACCGGGCTTGCGGCTGCCCGGGGAGATGTACTCCTCGTTCAGGATGCAGACCTCGAATATGATCCTCGTGAATATCCCGAGTTATTGAAACCAATCGAAGAGGACATTGCGGATGTGGTTTATGGTTCCAGATTCCTGGGTGCAGCGCGACGCCCGATCTTGTTCTGGAACATGGTCGCCAATAAGATTCTGACTTTCATGACCAACATCCTTTATAACAATATCCTTTCGGATATGGAGACGGGCTATAAGGTCTTTCGAAGGAATGTGATTGAAGGGATGCCACTGCATGCAAAGCACTTCGACTTCGAACCCGAATTCACTGCCAAAGTCCTCAAGCGCCATTTTCGGATATACGAAGTGCCCATCGCTTTCAACCCTCGGAACTACTCGGAGGGGAAAAAAATAAAAATGAAGGATGCATTTGCCGCGGTTTGGACTCTGATCAAATATCGTTTCGTGGATTGAATTTGGAAACTGCACAGCCCCAAAAAGCCGGAGGAAAAACCCTCTGGCTCCCGGCAGCATTAAAGATTCGACTCCCATAGATTAAGGTCAAGCTGGAACAGCTGCGTTCTTAATGTCTTTCAGGTTGAGCTGGAAAGTCTTCCGTCCATTGAATTCATTGATCTCGAATGTGTAGATCACATCCACTCGCGGGGATAGTTCAGTTAGAAGATGACCCAGGCGGAAGCCGATGGCATCGAAGGTGATGGCTCCATCGTTCACGGTTAATTTCAAGTGCTTGCCATCTGCGCCGACCGCTCGAGAACTGCTTACCTTCACGTTTCGGGAAACAAAGACCGCATCCGGATTACCGTAACCAGTCGGTTGCAGCAAATCCAAATGTTTCAATAAATCCGGTTTCAGGGCGGAAAGGGAGATTTCTGCATCCGCCGGGAGCGTGGGGCGCAAATCCTGCCCTCCAAGCTGTTCCTCGACGATAGTTTTTAGCCGTGACCTGAGGACATCCAGGTTCTCGGTTTGGACAGTGAACCCAGCAGCAGCAGCATGTCCGCCGTAGCGAAGGAGCAGATCCGCACATCGGTCTAGGGACTGTGTGATGTGGAGCTCGGGAATCGAGCGGCACGAACAGCGCGTTATCTGCTCGCCCTTTTGGCCGACCACTGCAGGCCGGTAATAAATATCCACCAGCCTGGAGGCAGCCAACCCGACCACGCCCGCATTGAAATCCGGATCCACTGCGAAGAGCAGCAGAAAGTCCG
Source organism: uncultured Chloroflexia bacterium (assembly GCA_963753465.1). Lineage (GTDB taxonomy): Bacteria > Chloroflexota > Anaerolineae > Anaerolineales > Villigracilaceae > UBA877. The sequence continues at coordinate 184,860 of CAVWCJ010000005.1, read as the reverse complement.
GATCTTGTTCCTGCACCATCATCTCGGCTCGTTCTTGGATTTTTCGGGTGAGGGCCTGGCGTTCACGGTTCTGCAAGTCCAATTTTTGGGCAAGGCTGCCTGCGCGCAATACATCTTTCGTGATAAGTAGTTCAAAAGCTGCCTGGGCTGAATCCAACCGTCCGGCTGCGTTCAGGCGGGGTCCGAGGATGAAGCCAATACTTGTTGCAGTCGTCCGGGAAAGTGCCAGCTCGGCAACATTAGCGAGTGAAAAAAGGCCCTGGCGTTGCGTCGACCGGATGCGGATGAGTCCATTACGCACCAGCGATCGATTTTCCCCGACGAGAGGGGCCAGATCACTGACCGTGCCCAATGCCACCAGGTCCAGCAAATCATCCGAATGGAGAAGGTCCACCGGTCGGCGTTCAAGCAGCGCCTGTGCCAATTTATAAGCGAGGCCGACACCCGCCAGGTTCTTATCGGGATAATCATCCCCGGCTTGTTTGGGGTTGATTATCGCCAGGGCAGATGGGAGTTCGGCTTCAGCAGGCTCGTGGTGGTCCGACAGGATCAGGTCAAGACCGATCTTTCTGGCATGGGCGGCTTCGTCCGGGGAGCGAATTCCACAATCGACGGTGATGACCAACTTTACACCCTGTCCCTTGAGTGTATCCAGCGCCTCATTGTTGAGGCCATAGCCCTCATCAAAGCGGTTAGGTATGTAACCAAGGACGATCCCGCCCAATGCTTGTAGCACCTGGACCAGGAGCGCCGTTGCGGTCACACCATCTACGTCGTAATCGCCATAAACGGCAATTGGTTCCGCTTGATCGATGGCATAAAAAATGCGCTCGACCGCAGGGCCGATTCCAGTCATCCGCCATGGAGAGGTGTCCTTCGGCAGCTCAGCCCGCAGGTACGCACGCGCTTCAGCATCCGTCGAATATCCGCGGTTGAACAGGATCTGACGAAGGATAGGCGGAAAAGCTGCGAGTGCACTTTCTGCCTGGGAAGTCATCGGAGCGGCAATCTGCCAGCGTTTTATGGATGAGGTCATCTGCCGTCCATTTTTCGAATTCTATTGATCATTCTGATTACATCCAATGGATGCCCCGCTGTATAGGGTCAATAATCATTCCACGAGTATAAACGCGGACTGTCCGGGATGGAAGGGATATCCAAAACCAGTACGGTTCTCGAGATCTAGCAATTCCCCTTTTTTTATTTAAGATATTAATTCGGGCTTGTTCCAGTATAATAGGCGGGTTCTAAATTAGCAACCAGATTTCCATCGTGATTCATCAAAAATATAAGGATAAAGGCGAATCATGTTTATCACAATACTCGAGTCAATGATATTAGGGATCGTCCAGGGGGTAACGGAGTTTATCCCCATATCCAGCTCGGCTCATCTTATCATCGTCCCGTGGTTGTTCGGTTGGACGGACCCAGCGCTCACCAGTTTGACCTTCGATGTTGCCCTTCATCTGGGCACATTACTTGCCGTTCTTGTGTACTTTGCCAAAGACTGGATTCGCATGATCCGGGGCCTTTTCAAAAGTATCGCCGAGCGCCGCATCGGTTCGGACCCGGATCGCAGGCTGGCCTGGCTGGTGGTGATTGGGACAATTCCCGGTGGGATCGCCGGGGTGTTGTTCGAGAGCAAGATCGATGCCCTCTTTCACCAGCCGGGTGTACCCATTGCCCCTGTGGCGATGATCATCATGGCATGCATCATTGCAGGTTTTGGTGTGCTGATGCTCCTTGCAGACCATTTTGCCAGTCATGTGCGCGGGATAAATGACCTGACCCTGAAGGATACTCTCCTCATTGGCTTTTCCCAGGCCCTGGCAATCTTTCCAGGTGTTTCTCGTTCTGGATCCACGATCACCACCGGTCTTGCGCTGAAGCTCAACCGCGAGACGGCAGCAAAATTTTCCTTTCTGCTCTCAGCGCCCATCATCGCGGGTGCAGGTCTAAAAAGCTTATACGAAATTTACAAAGGTATAAAAATCGGAGCAATTGCACACGCGGACCTCATCCTATTCCCCATCGGCTTTATCATGGCGGCGATCAGCGGCTTTTTTTGCATCCGGTTGTTATTAAATTATCTGCAAAAACATAACGTCAATGTTTTTGTCTACTACCGCTGGGCTCTGGCATTGTTGATTATTGCAGTGGTGTTGATACGAGGATAACTGATCCAAAATACGCACAATTTGAGGGCGGCTTAGCCAGGCATTCCATTCCATTAAAGAGAAAATTTTTCCGTTCGTGCCACCTTTGCCGGTTAAATCAAAATGCCGTACCTGTCGGCTTCACGGAAAAAGGTCAGGGGAGCAAAGCGTGGTCGATAGTTCCCCCTCTGCTCACGAATAAACCGGGTCCTCAGCGATCCGGTTTTCTCAATCCCTGACTGGGTCGGTTATAATTCCTTTAATGTTCGAATTTGAAATCCAAAACCGGCAGGATCGTTCCCGGGCTGGCTTCTTGCATACTCCTCACGGCGACCTGGCCACACCTGTTTTTGCCCCGGTGGGTACGCAGGCAGCAGTCAAAACACTCACCCCATCCCAGCTTGAAGAACTGGGAGCCTCTCTGGTGCTCGCGAATACCTACCATTTATACCTGCGCCCTGGTGATGAGCTGGTGGCAGAACAGGGCGGCTTGCATGAGTTCATGCACTGGCCGCATCCGATTCTTACCGATTCAGGTGGATACCAAGTTTTCTCGCTCGCCCAAACGCGCACAGTCGACGAAGAGGGGGTCACCTTCAAGTCCCACATCGACGGCTCCATGCACCGCTTTACCCCCGAGAAGTCGATCGCCATCCAGGAGAATCTCGGCGCGGATATTATCATGGCCTTCGACGAATGCGCTGATCCCTACGACCGTATCTACAATAAAGAGGCTGCGCGGAGGACTCACGTCTGGGCCGAACGCTGCCTGACAGCCCACAAGCGGAGCGATCAGGCGCTGTTCGGTATCATCCAGGGAGGGATCGATCCCGAGCTGAGGACGGCATCCACACGCTTTATCGAATCGTTGGACTTCCCCGGCTATGCCATTGGTGGATTGTCAGTCGGTGAGACAAAAGCCGAGACTTATGCCATGCTTGATCTGGTAAATGATCTCTTGCCCGAGGCCAAGCCGCGCTACCTGATGGGGGTTGGCACGCCGGAGGATCTGGTGGAGGGGATCCTGCGCGGAGTGGACATTTTCGACTGCGTTCTGCCAACCAGACTGGCGCGCCACCATGCAGCTTTTTCACAGGAAGGTCGGCTGAACTTGATGAATGCAGCCTTTGCCCATGACCGGAGCCCGATCGATAAAAACTGCTCATGCTATACATGCCGAAGCTTTACCCGCGCGTACCTCCGCCACTTGATCTCCGCCAAAGAAATGCTGGCCGGAACGCTCCTCTCCATCCACAACCTGCATGCATTGGTTCAGCTCGTCAATGACATACGTAGTATGATCATAGATGGAAGTTTCAAGAGCAGAGTTCCTGATTTATTGAAAAAGTGGGATAATAACGCCTCGGCCGATTTACCCGGGGACATCAATCTCTGAAATAGGGTGGAGGCACACTACTTCAGAAAGCATTTATGTTCAGATATCCCACTTTCCTTATTCTCATCACCACCCTCCTGACCTCCTGTTCCAATGCTGCGGCAACACCTACGCCGCAAACGATTAACGTACAATACACTGCTTCATCGAGGCCCTGGCTGTCTGACCTGTATAACTGCTCGGGTGGAAATACGATCGTTGCCGAACAGCGCGCTGCAGATATGTTTGATCCCGTGGTTGATATAGCTATACGCATTGGGCAACCTGCAATTCTGTCGACCCCTGCCTACCAGATCGGGACTGAGTCGCTGCTCATTGTTGTTAATCCTGCATCCCCAGTCACGACCCTTTCTGCGGGACAAGTCAGGCGTCTCTTCACGGGACAAATCACGGATTGGAGCCAGATCAACCCGGCGAAAAACGGCGCGGTAAGGGTTTGGGTTTTTCCGCCCGGCGAGGACGTCGAGCAGGTTTTCGAACAGGCGATTCTCGGGAATACGCCAGTCACATCGCTTGCCCGGTTGGCTAATTCGCCAGATGAAATGTCTCAGGCAGTCGCCGGAGACAGTAACGCTATCGGGCTATTATCCAGTCACTTGAAAATGAACAATGTGACCAGCGTATTTGCCGCTTTTTCGGCCCCGGTGCTCGCAATCACTCCTTCAAACCCAACTGGAGTGGTGCGCCAGATACTGGCCTGTCTGCCCAAATGAGGAGTCATGATTGAGGCGATCCTGTTTGTTGCCAGTTCCATTCCCATCCTGTGGATTTCGATCCCATCCCTGCGCACTCCCCTCTCACACGGCTTCTTCCGTTTCTTTGCCTGGGAGATGATCCTGGGTGCGTTTGTTATTAACCTTCACGCCTGGTTCCAAAACCCTTTCAGCGGGCATCAAATTATTTCCTGGGTCTTGCTCATCGCAGCCCTGATCCTGATCGTCAATGGGGTCTATCTGCTCCGCACTGTCGGAAAACCCACCGACCCGCTCGAAGCGACCACACACCTGGTCACACGCGGCATATATCGCTACATCCGCCATCCCTTGTATGCCTCACTTTTTTATCTGGTCTGGGGGATATTCTTAAGTCCCCTTCCTTGCTCGTAGGTTGTCTAGCCTCTGTAACTACCGCCTTCCTCTATGCGACCTCCCGTGCCGACGAAATTGAATGTCAGCTTAAGTTCGGAATTGCTTACACCAAATATATGAAAACGACGAAGAGGTTCATTCCATACATTTTTTAATGGAAGACAGGGGGACAAATCAGGGCCAGTGTTCAACGTCCTTAAGGTTTAAAGGCGATATTTATCCAGCCAACCCGACTGCAAACCTATCTTGAAGAATAAGTGGGTCCCCTTGCCAAAAGGCTGGTCGCAATTCGTATGAGCCCCACTCATCCAGGATACGACAACCGGCACGGCTGGATGGAAGATCGACCGCGCAAATAAAATAATCTTTGAGAATGCCGATAGAGAATATTGGTTCTCCCCGCCGATTTAGCAACTTGGCAATAATGGCAAAACTTTAAACCGAGACCGCCCTTAAAATAGCGAGGGTGCCTTAAATCCCAGGCCTCATAGATCAGGCCGCTTATCATGCCACTCGGTCACGCTTTCATATGCTTGACCTGCACGCAGCACCCTGGATTCTGCCCAGGGGCTCGAGATGATCTGCAATCCAATGGGCAGGCCGGTAGTGGTAAATCCACACGGCATGGAAAGGGCCGGCAATCCGGTCAGGTTGAACGGCGAAGTATAACGGGTCAGCTGGCGGGCTTGTTCGATGGCATCAGTCCCTTCGATCAATGGGGCCGGGATGGGTGTGGTTGGGGTTAGTAAAATATCATAATCGGTAAAGAAATTTTCCATGAGTAACCGCATTTCGGACTGGGTCCGCCGGGCCAAAGCGTATTCAGTCGAGGTTAGTTTTGCACCCAGCTGAAGACGTTGAAGGACATCTGGACCGAACCAATCTGGGTGTTCCGCCAGTCGTTTGCGGTGAAAAGCAGCCGCGTCAGCTTGAGTCATCTGGGAATTGGCCAGGGCTGCCGCACCCAGAAAGGTCAGGTCGACTTTTGTGACCTTCGAGCCCAAACCAGCCAAGGTATCCGCTGCCCCCGCAACTGCTGAGCTCACCTCCGCATCCGCACTTTCGAAATATTCTCCGGCTGCAACCGCCACCCGCCAACCCTGGATACCCTCATCCAGGGAAGCAAGGTAATCGTCCTCGGGAACATCTGCAGAAGAGGGATCAAGCGGATCATACCCCGCGACGACCTGCAGCAAATGGGCAACATCCCGGACGGTCCAGCCCAGCGGCCCAGCATGATCCAGGTTCCACGATAGCGGGATGACACCACTCAGGCTCACGCGGCCGAAGGTGGGCTTTAAACCAACGATTCCGCACAGGGAAGCCGGGATCCGGATCGAGCCGCCAGTGTCCGACCCAAGCGCACCCAGGCACATGCCGGCTGCGACGGCTACAGCCGACCCACCGGAGGAGCCGCCCGGTACACGCCTGAGGTCCCAGGGGTTGCGGCAGGTTCCGAAATGCGGGCTATCGTTCGTCACGCCAAGGGCGATCTCGTGCAGGTTGGTCTTGCCGATGATGACGGCACCGGCAGCTTTCAATTTATTTACCACGAAGGCATCGCGCTTCGGGGTGTAATCCTGGAAAAACTTCGAAGCGGCGGTGGTCAAAACACCGGCCGTTTCAAACAGATCCTTCAAGGCGACCGGAATCCCTGCCATTACCCCATTCGCCGACACCGGTTCCGATCGGCACACCGTAATAAAAGCATTCAGTTTCGGGTTCAACCGGTCAATTTGATTGAGGCATATCCGGCTGAGCTCCTGAGAGGAGAGCTCCTGGCGTTGCATCGCAGAAATTGCAGTGGACAGATTCGGCGTAGAATGTTCCGTAATCATATCGTAATTATATACTTAACTCGAACTTTGCCTAGACCACATAATTTTCCTGGCGAGCTTCTTCAAAAGCTTCCCGGGTCTCTTGAATTAGCCAGATCAGGAATACCAGTGCAGCAATGTATTCAGCCCACCACCAGCCAAAGAGTTTGTTGAGACTAAGTCCCATAAGCACGGTTGCCGCCATGGCAGCACAGGTAATGGAATTGGTCGCATCACCCGCTAAAGCAGCACTCTTGATTTGCATCGATATACGGCGCTTGTTCATGGCCAGGTAGGGCATTATCAACAGGGCAGTTGCCGATACACCCATTCCAACAACAGAACTCTCAGGTCTGGATTGAGTGCTCAGCCCATAGACGGATGAAATCAGCACATAGGCACATAGGAGGCTCAAGGTCACCGCAACGATCCAGGTTGCTTGATGCTCAGCCTGCTCAACGGTCTTTAGATCCCCATCCCGGCTCTCGACCAAAAGCCTCCGCAGAAGGATCGATGCACTTGCCAGTTCAATCAGGCTGTCCACTCCAAATGCAACCAGGAGAACACTTCGAGCTGCTATTCCTGCGCCAATGGAGATTGCCATCTCGACGACCATCCAGAGGATGGAAATGACCTCGATCCTCACACCAAGTTTTAAATCCTTAGTTCGGTTTATATTCATAAGGTCGTTTGTCTATTCGTTTCGATCCGGTCTATCCCTGGCATTTTAACGATTGATGAGAAATCCGGCTTGGAATCCGGGATCAGCAATTATTTATCACACGGTGGGATTAATTTCACTTTTTAAAGAGTTATGGCACACTTCTTATCGTGTGCCGAGTGTCCTTCTCTATGGAAATTTAGCCAGATTTTCCCCGAAAAAGCCATATCTGTAGGGCGGGTGGGGGTCGAACCCACACGATGTCTCCACCGGGGGATTTTAAGTCCCCTGCGTCTGCCAATTCCGCCACCGCCCCATTTGAGATAGAAATCCTACCACAATATTATACACGAATCCTTTTTCGAACTCGAGCAAAGCTGGAAACAAAGTGGACCCAGGGCGAGGCCAGACGCCCGATCACTTCCCCTTCCCGAATCACTCGCCGCAGCTCGTCTGCATCCGCGAAATGCGGCAGACTTAGACAGGCATTCCCTACCTCGAAAGAAGCATGGGCGTCTGAGCCGGCGGTTCCTGGAAGTCCATGATCCCAGGCAAACTGCAGCGCCTGCTGGTTGTACTGCGGGTGCACACAGCGGGCGTTGAACACCTCGACCGCATCCACTAGCGGTGCAATTTCCAGCAGGTCCTGCAGGGCCCAATGTCCATTGCGCATGGCGTCGAAAGGATGCGATACGCTGATAAACGCCCCCTGGTCCTTCAGCCGGCGAATGGTCTCAAGGGGGGATAGCCCGCGTGGGATTTCCTCACTGACATAGGCGGCTAATATTTCCCCGCGGGTTGTCATGATCTCCTCGCCGATGATGACGAGAGCCGGGTCGATCTGCTGAGCATCCCTGGCTCCAGCGATCGTGTTGTGATCGGTGATAATTAACCGGTCGATTCTGTTCCGCCGACAGGTAGTAATTAATTTTACCAGGGGGGTCATGCTGTCTTTGGAAAAGGTCGTATGGCAGTGGAATTCGACCCGCAATCTTTCAGACATTGTTTATTTATATCAGAAAGGTTCCCATAATTCAATGATTTTGATATACAATCACCTGTATGAATGATGGGATTCCGTTCTACCGCAGACCCAAGCCACAAATACTGATTGCAGTCTTGTTAATTGCGATCATCTACGGGATCTTGGCTGCTGTTTCGGGCGGGTGGAGTGCGAATATCCTGGCGATTTTCCTGCAAAGTTCCCTGTGTGGGATCTTTTTCATCGTTTGGTTCATCTTTTTCTCTCAATTTATCCTGCCTGTCCAGAAATTTTCCGACCGAATTAAGCTGCTTGAAAGAATTATCCTGTATTATCTGGTCGACGTTCCGCTGCTGGGTTTTACCCACCTGAAGGGACCGGCGGTCTTTATCAAAGACGGGAAAGTCATTCAAAAGGTCATCACCACAGGGGGCGAGATAAAACAGGAAATCCAGGCAAAAGGCCCGGGTGTAATCTGGCTGGATTCGGCCAGCGCAGCCGTCCTGCGAACACCGGTTAAATTTACTCGGTCGGTTGGTCCTGGGATTGTTTTCACTGATTTTATGGAAACCATCGCGGGTGTTGTTGACCTGCGCACACAAATTCAAACCCTCGGTCCGGGGAGCGATGAAGATCCCTTTGCCGCCAAAACAAAAACCATTTCGGAGGAAGAATACAAGGAAACACAACAACGGATCCGCTGGTCCACCAGTGGGCTTACCCGGGATGGGATCGAGGTGGTGCCGGGGTTCTCCGTCATCTTTAAAATTGATGCCGATGAGAAGACGGGCGAGGGTGGAACTCACTTCGGATTCAATGCCGACGCCGTTTTCAAAGCCGTCGCAAATGAAGTCATCAATCCGAATGCGAAACAAAACAGCCCCAATTTCAGTATCCCCTGGAATGAAATCCCCGCCGCGATCGCTGTAGACGTATGGCGGGATTACCTACGCAAATTCACCCTCAGCCAGCTCTTCGAGACTCTGCCGCCCAGCCAGGCGAAATCGAACGAACGCCGCACTGCGCTTCAGTTTATTGGCGACATGATCGACGCTCGCATGAAAAACGGAGAGGTGGAGGACCTGGACGATTTCGGCCGCCCGACCGGGAAGAAAGTTGCCAGCAGGGAATACCGACTTATTAAAGACTACGGAATCAAAATCATTAAAACGAATATCCGCAAAGTCTATTTCAGCCCTGCAGTCGAAGATCAACTTGTCCACGAATGGACAGCTGGCTGGCTCGAAATGGCCATGCTCGAACGCGAGCGCGTCGAACAGAAACGAAACCTCGCCTCCCAGGCAGGTGGGGAACGTGCCCAAAAGCAAATCGCCCTCCTGGCCTGCCAGGAGATCCTCCTTAATCCACCTGAGACGCCCAAGGAAGCTCTGGAGGCTCTGGTTCAAGATGCCCTGAATGGCATCCTGCATTCCCCATCCTTATCCCGTCGCTTGAGCACGGAATACCAGGATCTTACCGAGATGGTCCAGTGGCTGAGGGAAAATACATGAACGGCGCCCAGCCACTCTCCCGAGGTAAGATCGAAACAGTCTCACCTCCCCAACAAACACTCGGGGAGAGTTTCAATTCCCTGCTGAAAAAATTCCTGTTCAGCCTGGTGGACTCAAGGGAGACGCCCGCCCGCGTCCGGAAAATAATTCTCTGGGTAATCTTTTGGCTGTTTCTGATCTTCCTCCTCTTGAAAAGTGATCCAGCAGGCTGGAGCAGCCATGTTCGCACATTTTTTGTTACCCTGTTTGTGACCGGCAATGCCAAAGACGTTTTATTTGCACCCTTTGATTTACTTTTCTTCACGATTAAAACCGTTCTGGCGCTGAATGTATCCGGGCCGATGATCGTTCTCCTGGCCCCCTTCCTCATTGCCCGGCAGATGATCGCAATTTATCTGCAGGACATCTTTGAACTGGACCACACCCAGATCGCGAGGAAATATATCATGCAGTCAGCCCTGGCGAGTGAGTATGAACGAATCAACATTCACTCCGGCACCATCGACCCTAAGAGAATAGACAGCCCCCTGGTTCAAATCGGCGGTCCGGGACGCGTCCAGGTGGAATTGGACAGCGCTGCCCTATTCGAAAAACCCGACGGGACTGCTCGTGTGGTCGGTCCGACAGTCGGCAGGAATAAAACTGTATTCATCGAAGGGTTCGAACGCCTGCGGGAAGTCATCGATCTGCATGACATTTCTGTCGGGCCCTTGACCACCGTCGGCCGGAGCCGGGATGGGATCCCTGTGTCAGCCAAGGACGTGCGCATGCGCTTCAGTGTTCAGCGCGGCAATCAAAAACCAACCCTGGAAAAACCCCATCCGTTTGTCGAGGAAGCGATCCACCTGCTGGTATATCGCCAGTCCAGTTTCGTCATCCATGGCCAGCCGAACGTGGTTTCGCGGGATGACTACTGGAAACAAAACTACAGACGCTGGGGCAACGCCATGCCGGTGCTCATCAACACAGCCTTGACCGATTTTGTCAGCGAACACAATTTGAGCGAATTTCTGGCAAACACCGGCAAGCTTGAGCTGGAAGCTCTTCAGCGCCTGGAAAAGGAAATCCAAAAAACCGGTAAATCAACCGCGCCCTCTGAGACCGAACGGATCCAGTCACAGCCCGGCTCTAAAACGCCGGAATTCACGACACGCTCCAAGATCACCAATCTCTTTTACGATTTCGCCTCGGGGTTTTCGAAAAAAGCTGATAACCGCGGTGTCCAATTAGAATGGATCGGCGTGGGAACCTGGGAAACTTCTGCCTCCGAAGAGCTCATCAATAAAAATCATTTGGAAGCATGGAGGATCAGCCGCGAGAATTACCTGAGAGGTCATCCAAAAACCTTGGAGCGCCTCCGTGAAGAGGCCCGCCTGCAACGCCTCCAGGATATTATCAACAAAGTCCTTTTGGAATCTTATCGGAGTGTACGCCAGGAAAACCTGGGACCTGAGCGTGTATCGTTCAAGCTGCTGATCGTTTTCCGGGAGCAGTTATTGGCCGCGTACGATTTATATGAGCGGGACCGGAAAAACAATCCCGGCGCAGAGGAAGTTCCATTTAAACTAACCGAGGCTTTGCGCATCCTGAATGGATTTTTGGCCTATCGGATTTAAAGGATGAAGCGGATGGTTCGTCGTGATTAAGCACCTGCCACCCTATTTTGTTTTGCCAGGAGATTTAAGGCGAGCATTGGACATGGACCTGCCAGTGGTCGCCCTCGAGTTGACTGTCATCACTCATGGACTTCCACACCCCCAAAACCTTTCCCTTGCACTCGATGTCGAAAACGAAATCCGCAATCTGGGCGTGACGCCCGCTACGGTTGCCCTTTTGGAAGGGATCGTTCACATCGGCTTGACCAACTCCGAGATTCAGCAGCTTGCCAATTCCACCCTGAAAATACCCCCTCGGGCGCTTAACCGTGAATTACAGCAAATGATGATCCTGCGCGAAGAAGCCGATCCATCGTTAAAAGAAAAGCGTGTCCTCAAGGTAAGCCGGCGGGATTTCGCCGCCGCCATTGTAGGAAAAAATACAGGGGGAACCACGGTTGCTGGAACCCTGTTTGCAGCTCATACAGTGGGCATTAAAGTCTTTTCCACTGGCGGGATCGGCGGTGTGCATGAGGTGGATACCTTCGACATCTCCGCAGACCTCCTCGCCTTGGCCGATACTCCAATGATTGTTGTCTGCGCCGGAGCAAAAGCGATTCTCGATTTGCCCGCCACGCTTGAATATCTCGAGACGATGAGTGTGCCGGTGGTCGGTTACCAGACGAACAGTTTCCCGGCGTTCTACTCCCGAGAAAGCGGCCTTCCGGTCAGCATTTCTCTGGATTCGCCCGCAGAGATCGTTGAGTTTGCCAGGGCGCATTGGGATATCGGCATGCACAGCGCGGTCCTGGTTTGCCAGCCTGTCCCGACCGCGGAGGCTGTCGAACCAGCGCGCATTGCGGCAGCATTGAAACAGGCCAGGAAAGAAGCCAGGGCCAAGAATATTCATGGCCAGGCGGTCACCCCGTTCCTTCTTCAAAAACTGGTTGAACTCACCGAAGGAGCCTCGCTTAAGGCAAACATTGCCCTCCTGCTCAATAATGCCCGGCTGGCCGGCCAGATTGCCCGTGTCTTTAGCACGAGCAGCCAGAAGATGATCTAGGGGACCGGTCTCCCGTGAATTTTCTCCCCTAGGTATCGTTCCCAGGTTTCTAGGGAGATGATGTAGCCTTTGGAGGCGAGCTTGCTGTTGCGGATAGGGTCACTGTAAGCGTCGAAGTTCTGGACGAAGTCTGCGTTTCTGAAGGTGTGCGGGTAGAAGTCGGAGTAAGCGTGAAGGTAGGGGTAATCGTCGGGGTAAGCGTCGGGGGAGTCCCCTGGACAAGAAATTGGCCCACAGATTTCCACTCGGTGCCAACGAAGATCTGAACCTGATATGTCCCAGGAAGCCATTGGTCGGGACTCGGATTCCACATGGAATACCCGTAGCCCCCACTGCCCGCTGCCCAGGGTGCACTTTCGTAATAGACGAGCAACCCATTACGATACCACAGCGCTGTCCACTGGGAGCCGTTGGCCATACTATCATACGAAAAGGTAGCAAAAATTCGTCCGATCGGATTCTGGAAGACTGTCGCTGGATTAACCGGCTGATAATTGGTAATCGCTCTGGAAAAAACCAGCTGGCTGAATTTTGCATTGGGATTCGGAGTTGCCGAGGCGGAAAATTGGGAGAGGACCTCATTCGGGATAAAAGGCGTATTCGTGACTGTCGGCGTGTAACTCTCCGCGGGGGTCAGGGTAATTGTCGGAGTCAAGGTGATCGTAGGCGTGAGCGAGATGGTCGGAGTCAGGGTGATGGTCGGTGATCTTGTTATCGTCGGACTGGGGGGAAAGTAGTGATATATGACAGGCTCCCCAAAACGTGCCAGGGAATAGGCAAGGCAAGCAAGCACAACAGCGCCAAAAACCATCCGCCATCCTCCGCTGACGCGCTGACGACGGATGCGAAAAAACGAGATCCGTTTGGCGGAGCGAATATTCCGAACACCACTCCAGATGCTGACGAGCGCAGCCAGGACAATTAAAATCACCAGGGTGACTACTGCAGGATGGATGTCGAGCTTCATGATCATTACCCGATTTTGATCTGATTATACTGCCTCTTCTTTTCCCTCCTGAAGCAGGAAAAGGGATTGTGCAACAAGTCAGGGAGATAAATCTCAATTCACATTGAGTCGAGTTGATTCAACGGATTATCTCATTGGCAGCGACGAAGACCGGCGAGATACCTACCCAATAACGCATTACTTTTGGCAAGAAGACGCTATTATGAGCGGCGGCAAGCCGCTGTCCGCCGGTGGGCGTGGTTTGAAATCCGGTTTGGAAATTGGTGCTTTTATAGCCACTTCATGCCAATGATTAACGTATATTTACATCCAAGGGATAGATCACTGGGGAAATTACTAACTATAGAGTTAGTTTGAAAAAAATCTCTCCATGTACTGTTTTGGATCTGCTGTAAATCAAACGTGCTCACCTCTTGCCAACTTTTGCCCTGTGATGTCACAGTATATATTGCTCTCGGAACTAATCAATAGTTTTCCCCTATGTGAGAGACAATCTGTTAGGAAATTCTTTACTTCAAGAGGTGGACGATATGTCAGAACCTGTGAATATATTTCAGAAGATGTGCGATATTCTTTATCTGACTGATAGACAACAAAAAATATGATTGAGAGCGCCACCGTAATGATTGTGAAAAAAGCAAACCTTTTGTTTTTCATTTTATTTTATTTTTGGAAACGGACCGTTCGAGCGACGCGTAGCGTCCACTCGAACGAGACTGTTGAAAAACCCCTTCTGGGTTTTTCAACCAGTGCAAGTCCTTCATTATTGACTAACTATGCACAATCTGATTTAGCTCAAATTTTGACTTTTTCGACAATTTCAACGGTTTGGCTCACCTGCCGCCGATTAGAGCAAGACAACCGACTTTGAAAATCACTTTTTCTACCAAATGGCCGCCACATCCCCGCGCCGAAGGTGGTCAGGTGGAGACGGTGTTAGGTGGCGTTGCTGTAACTCCGACATGCTTTAGCAGCTGGGGTGGTTTTCTCCAAACTCATCTATTCTCTGCGCTCAAGTTCGTCGGGTGTTGGTTTCTGGAAGAACGCAATCCATGGCTTCATCATATTTACGGGAATGTGGAAACTTGCCTGCGAAAGCTGCGAATTCCTTATCGCAAGTCGTCGCATCAGCTCATCTTCCGGCACATCGAGAAAATGTACTTCACTACTGGCCCCAAGCTGCTTCGCTCGCAACCGGAAATCTTCGCGTTCCTCTCGTGCCCAGAAGCCAAAATCGAGAATCACATTCGTTCCCAATACAAGTGCTCTACTTGCTATGTTCCAAAGCATGGCCTCAATTAAACCGTGCCTGGCGTTATGTTGTGGCTCTTCTGCATCTTGACCAAAGAGACGCACTTGCCATTCATCAGGCGTCAATCGAAGCGCTGCTTTCTCATTTTCAAGCTTTTGAGCAAGCGTTGTTTTTCCTGAACATGGAAGCCCAACCATCAAATGAAGAGTTGCCACACTTAATACTCCCAAAGTTTACATACAAGCTAACTACGAGTTGATCAGTACAGCTTTTATATCATACACTTTACACATAGTAAATAAGTTATCCGAGGGCGGGTCATCAACTATGAAAAAGCAGAAGATCGGACAGTTCTATTGGGCATTTCGCTATCCCACCTTTCTATATAGTTATCGGAACTTGGGGACTACACCATCGAAATATAATGTCGACCCTTTTCTCTCCAGCCGGGCCCCAATGAAGCCGTGGCGACTAAAAATCAAGCATTCACTGATGAATACTAAACCTTAGGTCACCTTCTTGCAGGAAAATCAGGAATCTCGATTATTCCTGACCTAAAGGAGGTGTCGTTGTGGTTATTAGAACCGGTTGCCACTCTCGAGGCGCGGTTAGATTTGCCTGTGCTCAGGCGGGTTGCCCGGACTGCCTGGAAACCCTGCTGCGAGAAAACAAAGGGCTGATCCAAAGTGTGATCCAGACGCAAGGCATGGGGGGGATCGATTATGCGGACCTGGTCCAGGAGGGACGCATCGGTCTGTGGCTTGCGATCCTGCATTATGATCCCGCTCTGGGGTACGCCATTTCGACTTATGCCTGGGCGGCCATCCGGTACAGGCTCTGGCGTGCCCATTTCCATGCGGATCGAGTAGAGGATGACAAGAATGAGGCGGCCGAAGCCTGGCTGGAACTGGTAGATGAGGTCGAAGAAGACTGGTGGCAGCAGCATGTACGTCAGGCGCTGCTGGAAGTGGTGGGAAAGCTTCCTGTATGGTTGGGTCGGCTGATCCGCCTGGCCTATGGGTTGGACGGGCAAGGAACCTATTGCCTGGCAGAGATTGGCCGGGAGTGGGGTCTCAGCCGGGAGCGGATGCGCCAGTTACGCAACGATGCACTGGTTCTGCTTTGGCCGCCTACCTTGTCCATACTACTACGCAGCCTGTGCGAACGGGATAGCCGCCATGCCTATCAGCAAGCCCTCGCCCTAAACGCACCTGGCAGCGTAGTCAGAGGCGGCGCCGATGAAAAGGCTTATTGTCCCAGCCGCCCCCTTGGCACCCCCCATCGCCATGCCGGACAGCCCATTCCACCAGTTGCAGAGTCCTTCGCGTTCTGAACTGGCCGAGACCCGTTCCATCTCGGCTGCCGAACGGCGTTTGCTCATCCCCAACTTCATCGAACTTTTTCGCTGGGAGGCCATCCGGCCGCTCTTGCCGTTCCAGCTGCCCAGCCCCGGGGATCCCCCGGCCTGGCAAGCACGCACCTGCCGCTCCTGCTACCAATGGCAGCCTCCCGATCAGATCCGTTCGAGCGCCGATCTGGTGGGTATGGATCCCTTCGATCTGTGCCTAGCCCTGTTCGACTTTTCTCCCTGGCGGCCCTACTTCGGTACCCGTTTCAAGAGCCACTTTGGCCCGCCCGGCTTCGATCCGCTCAGCCTGGGCCTGGCCATGCTGTTGGCCATCTATAGCAAATGGGACTGGGCCAGCCTGGCGAACGAGCTCTGCCAGGCCGAACGCGGCCACGGCTACCGCCAGGCCCTGGGTTTCCAGGAAAATGATCTGCTGTGCGCCTCCACTTTCCGGATGGCCTGCCAAAATACCCCCGAAAATTGGTTGCTGGCGTGCCAAAGTAGCTTGCTGTTGGGTCTGATGGCCTTATGGACTGGTTCCTTCCCACTCCACGTTCCCTGAGCCTCCCTCACTTTCCTTTCAGCCTCCGCCCTCTGGCCAGGTGCTGTCGACAGGCTTGTCTCAACGCGCCTGCCCGTCGTTCCTTTCCCGTTCGCGGGCCTATTCATTCGCACCTGGTCCTGAAATTCCCAACCATTCAGTTCTCACATCACACTTGTTGCGCGGCTGCTTCCGAGTTATTGCGTCAAAGAACCTCAGCCACCTCCAAATTTCACCAAAATACTCGTTCAACCCATCTAACTCATCTTTTCCCCCATGGATGGCCCCCTCCCTCCATATCATACATATTGCACAATCCCGAAAATAGTCCTTCTTGACGGCGGTCAGGGAACGTGCTACAGTACTTTCCGTGGAAAGGCCCATTTTTCTAAAGCTCGGCGGCTCATTGATCACTGACAAGAGCAAGCCGTATACTCCCCGACTGGATATCCTCAAGGGTTCGATTGCTCAAATTGAACATGCTTTGCACACCGATCCAAACCTGACCCTGGTCCTGGGGCATGGTTCCGGTTCATTCGGGCATGTAGAAGCCGACCGGTACAAGACACGGCAAGGGGTTTCGGGTATCGAGGCCTGGATCGGGTTTACCCAGGTCTGGTATCAGGCCGCAGCCCTAAACCGTCTGGTCATCGACGAACTTCATCGTGTTGGAATCCCGGTATTGGCACTCTCACCAATCGCAGCAATCATGGCCAGGGACGGGCACATCCAGACCTGGGATCTCGCGCCGATGAAAGCGGCGCTGGCGAACGGTCTGGTACCGGTGATCCATGGCGATGTCATCTTTGACCGCGCCCGGGGCGGGACCATCCTTTCCACCGAGGATCTTTTTTCTTACCTGGCCCTTCATTTAAAACCTCGCAGAATCTTGCTGGCCGGGTCAGAGGAGGGTGTCTGGTCCGATTTTCCGGAAAGGAAACAACTGATCAACAAACTGATCCCAGGGGATTTCGATGGGCGCTCCGCCAGTTTAAAAAACGCCGCCGGAACAGACGTTACCGGCGGGATGCGCAGCAAAGTGTCTCAGATGCTTGAATTGGTAAATGAAATTCCTGCCCTTAAAGTGTCAATTTTTTCAGGCGTTCATCCAGGAAACATCACCCGTGCCCTGCTTGGGGAAGCACCCGGTACAACGCTCCAGCGTTGACAACCCATCTTTCTTGCATTAAACTCGTTTTCCTATCGATTGCGAGGTCAGGGATATGTTTTATTCACGCCAGGATTTGGAAGAAATAGAAGATCGCAGCCTTGCAGCCTATGCCATGCGCAGCAGGGGATCCAAAGGCCGCGCATATCTGGACCGTGAACCAGACTACCGGACTGCTTTCCAGCGCGACCGGGACCGGATCCTGCATACCACCGCCTTCCGCCGTTTAGAATATAAGACCCAGGTTTTCATCAATTTCGAAGGAGATTATTTTCGTACACGCCTGACCCATACGCTGGAAGTAGCTCAAGTTGGACGAACAGTCGCCCGCGCCCTGGGCGCCAACGAAGACTTGGTGGAAGCCATTTGTCTGGCACACGACCTCGGTCATTCACCCTTCGGACATGCAGGTGAAACCACCCTAGCACGTTTAATGAAAGATTATGGGGGCTTCGACCACAACAAACAATCCCTACGCATCGTCACCGAACTTGAACAACGCTATCCAAATTTTCCCGGTTTAAACCTGACCTGGGAAGTGCGCGAGGGGATGGTCAAGCACGAGTCAGAATACGACATCTCAGATGCCCGGGAGTACGATGCTGACCTGCGCGGCAACCTCGAGACACAGATTTGTAATGTTGCCGATGAACTGGCC
The DNA here is from genome assembly GCA_963753465.1 of uncultured Chloroflexia bacterium. GTDB lineage: Bacteria > Chloroflexota > Anaerolineae > Anaerolineales > Villigracilaceae > UBA877. The sequence goes on along the minus strand of CAVWCJ010000005.1, from coordinate 166,657 downwards.
TACACCGCCCACGACCTGGACGACGGCCTTCGCTCCAGCCTGATCGACCCGCATATGCTGTCCGGGATTGCCTTGTGGGAAATCCTGGCGGAAGCGCTCCATTGGAAAGGGCCAGTCTTGCAGGATGTTGAACGACACGGGATGATACGCGAACTCGTCGGGTTGATGGTCACGGACCTGGTCCAGGCAACCAATGCCCGCTTGAAAGAAAGCGGTGTCAAAACCGCGCTGGACATCCAGAAGCTCTCTACCAATCTTATCGGCTACAGTGAAGATATGCAGAGGCGCAACCGGGAATTGAAAGACTTCCTATATAAAAACCTTTACCAGCACTATCGGGTCATCCGCATGCAGGTCAAGGCCGAGCATATTGTTACAGACCTGTTCAATGCTTATCACGACGTGCCATCCATCCTGCCCGATCATGTCCAGGCATGGATCAATTCGCGCGGCCTGGAGCGGACAATCTGTGATTACATTGCCGGGATGACGGACAGGTTTGCCATTGAAGAGCACGAACGGCTTTACGATCCGTTCTTGAAACCATAATCATAATATTGAAGTAGAAAATATGACCGATCCAACCTATATCACCGCTGATGGCGCGGCACGCCTGAAAAAAGAATTGGCGGATTTAAAAGGCCCCCAGCGCCAGGCGATCGCCAAACGACTGCGCGATGCCATCCAAATGGGTGACCTTTCTGAAAACGCTGATTATCACAAGGCCAAGGAGGACCAGGGCTTCCTTGAAGGCCGCATCCTGGAACTTGAATACACCCTGCGGAATGCAATCGTCGTCGAAAAATCTAACGTTCCCGCGGATGTGGTCGGGGTAGGTGTCCGCGTCACCGTTCAAGAAGGCGACTTCGACCCTGAAATCTTTGATCTGGTGGGGGCAAAAGAGGCGGATCCACGGAATGGCAAAATTTCCCACGAATCCCCCATTGGCCAGGCCTTGATGAATCACCGCGTAGGTGACGTCGTGGAGGTCGAAACACCGGGTGGAAAACTAAAACTGAAAATCCTTAAAATCGAATAGCGGCCTGACCTGCCAGGATATGATCTAAGGATTGAAGCGGCGCATCATGATTGTGAATGCCCGATCGGCAGTGCCGTCAAAGCCCTCCCTGCCAACGTAATAGGGTGGTTTGTTTACATTATAAGTTTCTCCATCCACAATACCCACGATCCAGGTGATTCCAGCCTGCTGGATTGGACCTGGATCGTTGACCATCTGGCCATACGGAAGGACAAGTGTGATCGGACGAATTCCAACTGCTGACTCTATTTTGTCCAGACTGGTCTTGACCTCCAGATAAACCCCCTCTTTCGAAGTTTTTTCCAAGTCACCCAGGTTGGGATGAGTATCCGTGTGCGAAGCGATTTCCCAGCCTTTGTCGCTCAGAGATTTGAAGTAAGCAACCACTTCCGGATCCGACTCCCCTTGCGTAACCACGCCCAGGACAGCCGGATAATTGGCGTCGAGTAGAGCAGAAATCATTTCCTGGTAGCTTGGATTCAACTTGGAAAATGTCAGGTCATCCATAGTGATGATCGCCAGATGGCCTTGTTCTTGGGCAGTAATATCCGGGTCTTTGGAGATTGATTGATAGGTAACTACTTTGAAATTGCCTGCTTTGAGGATCGCAATGAACTGCTTCAGGAACTTTACCGAATCAAAAGTTGGTGTGCTCTCATGGAGCATGACCGTTATCGGGGTTCTGCGGATTGGGCTAAGTAATACCGGTGATACGGTAGGGGCAACCAGGAGAGTCGGTGTCGAACCGACCGGAGCAACGGTGGGTATGGCCTGGGTAGCAGACGGGGGTGTCGGCTGATCCTTTGTCAGGGGGAATGTTTGTGTGGGCGGGATACTTTGAGAACTATTGCAGCCCATCAAAGCAATCATCAATAAACTGAATCCGAGTCCCAACTTGCGAAAATACATCCTGCCTCCAGTCACTCGAAGATTCAAACCATTAAAACCAGCCACCTGTTCATGATTTCGAAAGGTGTCTGGGTCGCCGGGACGAAAACCCAGGTTGCATTTTTTTATGTCGGCGTAGTGACTTTCGGCCAGACGGCAATTTCAAGAGTCAAGCGCTCGAAATAGCTCTCTTCCGGCATCGCCCCCTGTCCGTACTCCATATCCGAAACCGTTGCCACAAGCTGCAGAGCAGCGGTTTCGAGGATAACCTGCTTACTCCGTTCAACCAGGAATGGTTCCCCTTTGGCTTGTAAGCGCTCAAAGGTGGCTGGGTCATTGAATGCCCGCGAGCTCATTAATACTTTGGTAACTGTCTGAATATCATTCTTATCGAACAGCCAGACCTCGAAGGCGGTCACTTTTTTCGGGTCTCCGACACCGACGGTCTCCGAAATACCGATGCCGCATTCACCCAGGAATTCGCCCGAAGGCGAGTCGATGCTGAACGAATCATCAAAAAGATCATCCCCGAGGACGTAGGTCGTCACAAACTGCGAGATGGGGGGTTCCTCACCCTTTGCAGCATAATCAGTCAGCTGGGTGTTGCTGGTCAGCTCATGCGCCCGCATGGCAGGTGTCTGGGTGCCAGGGGTAGCCTTGCGGAAGATGGGCAGCAAATATTTCAAGATAAAAAATCCGACCACGAGGACTATTGCAATGAGGACAACGATCAAAAGGATACTAGTCGCGGAGGCCGGCTTTCCGGCTGAAGGAGTTCCCCCGGGCACCGCAGTGGTGCTTGCACCTGTGCCGCCCTTGACCAGGCCGGCAAAGCTGGCGAGGGCGTTCGGATCCAGATTCCCTGGCGCGCTCTGGATTGCTTTCAAGGCTGCCGGTCCTCCGTCTCCCAGCTCCTGGTAGCGCTCGAGGGCTAATGACTGATCGGGATTCAATCGATAGGATTCAATTGACATGCGAAGATAATTGACCTGCAGGTCAGGGCGCAGATCAGAAGGGGCAGCATTGGTCCACTGCACCGGCCACAGCCCCCACCCTAAAACTACAAGGCCGAATAAAAGACCGACGACAAACCCAAATAAGGCAGCCACCATCGGCCTTTTTAGAATATCAGGGATCTTCATGTCAGTCTCCTCTAGTCGCTTGCAAACAATGCTTACCCATTATACAAAATCATCCCCGATAAGCCAACACCTATTTTCTTCCCATTATTTTCTTCTCATTAAGTATACCCTACGTTCCGATTCGCGCAGGTCACTGGAACCCTGGATGTCATACATCTGCTGGAAGACCTTCTCAAAATTATCCCGGGTGTAGTCTGGAAAAATATCCTGTCTGCTGCGCAACAATTTTTTCACCTGGGAATCGGTTTTTGGTATAAATTCGACAATCAACCATTCACCCAGCTCCGCAAAGAATTCAGCCAGCTGCGAAAGAGGGACATTATTCCCAATGGCAAGATGATGGACCAGCGCCAGGGCCATAACGACATCTGCAGGGCCGCGCTGAACCAATGAATCGCGTTCCTGATTGTTCCAGCCAATGGCCGGGCTCGGATTGGTCAAATCAAGAACGAGAGGAAGAAGAGTCTGCTCATGACCGGCCTTCATACTTATATAGTTTTGCTCAACTGCGGCCGGGTCAATGTCAAAGGATAGTGTATATGCGCCGATCCTGGCAGCCGCCCGGCTGAAGGTGCCGGTGTTTGCCCCCAAATCCCAGACCTGCTTTGGCTGGATGTCCTGCAGCCATTTCTTAACTACGTCTAATTTGTGATTAAAAGCAGCTTCAGAATAATTGTTTTCGTCGTAATAATCCACCCATTCAGTCCCGGCAGGCTTCCATGACAATTTCCGAACAGTACTGCTCAGGCTTTCGATCAAGCCGATCAAGGCCTGCTGGCTCATCTTGCGTCCGCGGCGAGCCGCCTCCACGGAAACCTGCGCATATCGTTTTTGAGCAGCGGCGTGCAAAGTGATGTGGGTATAGAGTCCGAGGTTAAATGCGTGCGCGGAGGTAATAACTTGCTGGCCAGGTCCAGCGGCAAGCCATCGATATATACTCGCATCAACTGGTTAAGGCGCACGTCGCGAGCTGCCATCAAAGCCAAAGGTGCAAGAAAGTGCTGGCAGAACTGGCGGTACGCAACCCAAGGTTCCCCTTCATGATAGATTTCGAAGGAAAGCGTATCGATGAGAACAGGTTTCCCTCGATAAAACTGAATATTGTACGCACTGGCATCCTTGAGGGACATCCCGGCCTTAAGCGCTCGTTTCTGGATCGATAAGGTAGCCAGAGCAGCATCTTTGAGCTGTCCGAAAGACCATTCATACGGATAGGAGATGAATGGGATTGCCTCCGGTCGTATGGTTCGATAAGCGGAGGCAGGGATGGCAGGAGCAAATGGCCGACCTGTCGATTTATCTACTTCGCTATGCGAAATCAGCAGACTGGCCTTGACCAGTTTCTCATAGAGCCCCGAATCAATCAGGGCTGAAAAGTTCTCAGCATAGGAATGATTCACCTGTCGGTAGAGAATACCCCCCCGGCTGAACAAAAAACCGGCCGGATCTCGAAACGAAGCACTAAGAGTTCGGTCCTTGCCCGTCATCCTCATCCTCATCATCGGTCGGTTTGGCTTTATTCCTACCGAGCCAGCGTTTGATCCTCGACCATTGGCTGGCAAAGACGATTCCAATGGTTGCCAACCCTGCGATCAAGAGCTGGAGGAGAAAGCTGCCCGATCCAGGATCAAGATAAAGAAATGCCGCCCTATTCCCCAGCACGGACAGTAAGGCACCCGTCAGTTGAAGCATTGCACTCTCCTAGTTAGATAGGTTCTGGTACGACATTTTCCAGCAGGAAAGTTTCCTCGCAATTCAGGCACTGCGCTTCCCGTTTGTTGGCGATCACCAGCATGCCCTTGCATTTCGGGCAGGGTTGAGGTAGAGGACGTTTCCAGGAGGTAAAGTCGCAATTCGGATAGTTGGCGCAGCCAAAAAAAGTGCGGCCTTTGCGCGTTTTGCGCTCGACAATATCGCCATGATCCTTCGGACATTCCACGCCGATCTTCTGCAGCCAGGGTTCCGTATGGCGACAATCCGGGAATCCACTGCAGGAGATGAATTTTCCATAGCGGCCATAGCGGATGACCAGGTCCTTCCCACAATCCGGGCAAGCTCGCCCGATCGGCTCTGGCCCGGTCTTGGTCTGCGGCATTTCTGCCTGCGCGCGTTTGACCGTCACTTCAAAAGGTGTATAGAACTCCTTCATGACTTTTTCCCACTTGGCATGCCCCTCTGCAATTTTATCCAGATCCTCTTCCATGTGGGCTGTAAATTTTAGGTCGACGATCTCCGGGAAATACTCGACCATCAAGTCATTGACCAGGATGCCTGTCTCGGTCGGGATGAGGCGTTTATCCACCCGTTCAACATAACCGCGCGCCTGGATGGTAGATAGGATCGGCGCGTAGGTGGATGGCCGGCCAATGCCATTTTCTTCCAGCGCCTGGACCAGCGAGGCTTCCGAATAGCGCGGCGGAGGCTGGGTAAAATGCTGTTCCGGGATCAGGCGGATCAGGTTTTGTTTTTGGCCTTCGACAATGGAATCCGGAATACGGACATTCATCTCGTCTTCTTCATTTTCGGGTTTGATGTCCTCATTCTTGGCTTCTTCGTAAACAATCAGGAAGCCCGGGAACTTGACCGAAGAGCCCGCCGCACGCAGGATATATGTATGATTGGTCCCCTTTCCGGTTACATCCACGGAAAGCGTGTCGTACACTGCGACTTCCATCTGGGAAGCCACGAAGCGCTGCCAGATCAGTTGGTACAGCTTGAACATGGCTGGTTCGAGGAAGGGCTTGATTTTTTCCGGGTCACGCAGAACAGAGGTCGGGCGGATAGCCTCATGGGCTTCCTGAGCACCGGCGACCTTTTTTGTATATTCCGGGGGTTTCTCAGGCAGGAAATCGTTTCCATAACGCTGGGTGATGTAAGCACGGGCCTCGTTGCGTGCAACTTCGGCAATATTGGTCGAGTCTGTACGCATGTAGGTGATCAGACCGGTGGTTCCACCTTCACCCACATCCTGTCCTTCGTAAAGTCCCTGGGCCAGGCCCATGGTCCGTTTGGCGGTAAAACCGAGTTTGCGTGAGGCTTCCTGCTGGAGCGTAGATGTAATGAATGGAGCCGACGGTTTACGACGACGCTCGCCGCGCTTGACGCGAGTAACGAAATAATCGGCTTTTTCCATTTCCTCCAGGATCGGTTTAACCACCTCTTCGCTGCCGAGTTCTGGGTCTTTATCATCAATCTTCGCCAATTTAGTAAGGAAAGATTGCTTCTCACCTTCAGGGCGGAGCTCCGCGCCAATCGACCAGTACTCCACCGGATTAAAAGCGTCAATTTCACGCTCGCGCTCGACAATCAGGCGCAGAGCGACTGACTGGACTCTCCCAGCTGAAAGACGTGAGCGCACCTTCTCCCACAGGATCGGGCTGATGCTGTAACCGACAAGTCGGTCGAGGATGCGCCGTGCCTGCTGGGCATTGACCAGGTCCATGTTGATGTCCCGCGGGTTGGAGAATGCTTCCTGGATGGCATGTTCGGTAATCTCGTGGAAGACCACCCGCTTGGCCAATTTCGGGTCTATGGCTGCAGCTTCCAACAAATGCCAGGATATGGCTTCCCCTTCCCGATCCGGGTCGGTTGCCAGGTATATCTCCGCGGCTTCTTTTGCAAGCTGTTTCAACTCCTTTACCACAGCCTTTTTTTCATTTGGCACCCGGTACTTAGGCTGAAAGTGGTTCTCCACGTCTACCGATAACTGCGAGCGCAACAGGTCGCGAACATGTCCGACGGAGGCACGCACAGTGTAGCCCTTTCCGAGAAAACGGCCAACCGTTTTGGCCTTCGCCGGGGATTCCACGATGACCAACTTCCCGGAACGTGAAGCGTATTTGTCTGGCTTGACCATACCTTCGTGGGCTGGCGTCTTCCCGATGCGGTACAAGGCGGTTCCGCAGACCCCACAAGTTCCGCGTGTGACTGCCGCCCCGACCGCGTTGAACGACGGCTGCGGGTCGACTATTTCTCGTTTGGTTTTACACTTCATGCAATAAGCTTCCATAAGACAACTCCTAAAGATAATGCTCGCGATCCGAATTTTTTAAATTCGCGATCACCTGGCGCACTTGTTGGGTTTGATCTTTGCGGCACACCAATAAAGCGTCCTTGGTATCAACGATGATCAAATCATTCACTCCAATTGTAACGATCAACTTGTCATGGTTACCGAAAACCAGTGAATTGTGGGTCTCCAGCGGCAAGTGATGGCTGTTGACGACAATATTGCCGTCCACATCCGCAACGAGGACATCGAAAAGGGCATCCCAAGAACCAACGTCACTCCAATCCAATCCACCGGCCGGTAGAACAGCCACGCGGTCAGCGTGCTCCATGATCCCATAGTCGATCGTCTCTGCCTCCAGGCCAGGCCAGAGTGATCCAATCACTTCTTCCTGATTTGGTGAATCCCAGGCAACCCCGATCTGATCGAGGGCGGCGCTCAACCCGGGCATCTGGCGGGCCAGCTCATCCAGGATGCGGCTGACTCTCCATACAAACATGCCCGAATTCCATGTATGATCGCCCTGGGCCAATATCTGGCGTGCATGTGCCTCGTCTGGTTTCTCAAGAAAGCGTAATACCTGATAGACCGGATAATCGAATTTAACCGGCAGGGGATCACCGCGCTGGATATATCCATAACCGGTCGCTGGGAAGGTCGGCGTGATTCCCAGGGTAACCAGATAATCCTGGTGTGCCACCTGAACCGCGATGCGCATAATCCATTGGAAGAGATCGCGATTACGAATGAAATGATCGGATGGGAGGACGAGCATGACCGCATCCGCATCGCGCTTACGGAGCACGGTGGCAGCCAAGCCGATAACCGAAGCCGTCCCCCTGGGCTCCGGCTCGACCAGAATATTCCGGGAGGGGATCTGCGGCGCCTGTTTTTTCATTTCTTCCGCCTGGTCCCCCGATGTAACTACAAGAATATGATCCGGGGGGATAAAACCAGCTAGGCGGTCGACTGTGCTCTGAAACAAAGTCCGTTCTCCAAGCAGGGGCAGGATGTGCTTGGGATGCTTTTTTCTTGATACAGGCCAAAGGCGCGTACCGCTGCCTCCCGCCATGATGACTGCATAAGTGTGTTTCATAAAAATATATGGAAAGATGCGATTATTGGAAACTTTGTCAGAACTCCCTTAACTATCTTCAGGTTCCACAAGACCCGGAATCAGGTGCACATGCATCGTTTTTTGGGTCAGATCAATATCAAGGATTACATCAGAGATGGCGGGTAATAAGCACTCACCGCCCGCAGCATCCTTTACCAGGTAAACATCATTGGCTCCGGTCTGGATAATTTCGGTCAGCACACCCAGGAGTTTCTCCTCATCTGTGACGACCTTTGCTCCTATCAATTCATCAAAATAATACTCGCCAGCTGGTAGGACAGACCGTTCGGACATTTTCACATATAGGAGCTGGTTGCGGTAGCGGCCCACATCTTCCGGGGAGGAAACCCCTTCGAAGGTTAGGAGCAAGCCATCGCGGTGATAACGTGCATGCAGAATGGTCAAGGGGACGCCTTTCCCACCTGCATAAACCACCTTTTTGGGCTGCAATCTCTCGGGAAAGTCTGTATAGACTTCTACCAGGATCTCGCCAGCTACGCCATGTGGGCGGCGGAAACGACCGACGGCCATAAGAGCAGTCTCGCCAGCAGTCGGCGAGACTGCCGGTGGTTTGGCTTCTCGTGGCATATGGGGAAAGTTAGGGTTCCACGACGTCTAGGGTGACCTGGCTGCCATCGCGTTCGGCAGCCACGCGCAATAACATGCGAATCGAGTTCGCCACCCGGCCGCCCTTCCCGATCACGCGGCCCATGTCATCCTTGGACACACTAAGTTCCAGAGTAACCCGGCTCCCGTGGCGAACCTCCACGACCTCGACTTCGTCGGGATGGTCAACAAGAGCCTTGGCAATATATTCAGTCAGTGCTTTCATCGTTTTGTTTTATGAATCCTGTGGATTACCGACGAGTCTTTGGACTAACGACACGCGCCGCTTTAGCCTTTTCCGCCTCAGCAAGGAGCGTATCCATTTTTTCCCCGGCTTTGAGGCGCTCGTAGCGCTCTGTCAATCCGGCGGTTTTGAACAATTGGGCCACCGAATCACTTGGTTGGGCGCCTTTGTTCATCCACTCGTAAACTTTCTCTTCTTTAATTTCAAGCGTGGACGGCTCCGTGCGAGGGTTGTAAAAACCCACAATTTCAAGGAACCTCCCGTCGCGCGGGCTTTCTTTATCCGCAACAACAATACGATAGCTGGGCTGGCCTCTCAGGCCGGTACGGCGAAGACGAATACGAACCATCGGAAAGAATCTCCTTCTGAAATCATTTTCAAGATTTAGGTATCAGCCGGGCACGACGAGGAGCAGAAAGGACTGCATTTCGTGAGCTGAAAGCCACCTAAGGATTGAACCGGTGCTAAAGATGCACCTATTTCCAATATTTATATTATCCAAACAAGCGCGGCATGCTGCGTCCGCCGGTTTTCTGGACCGCCTTGAACAAGCGGAGCATTTCACGGAATTGTTTCATCAGACGATTCACCTCTTGGACATCCGTGCCAGCGCCCCGGGCAATCCTTCTTCGGCGACTGGCGTTCAAAATATCCGGGTTGCGGCGTTCACCAGGTGTCATTGAATTGATGATCGCTTCCGTCCGTTTGGATTGGCGCTCCATGTCCTCAGGTGAAACATTGCGCGCAGCCCTACCCAGGTCTCCCGGGAGCAATTCCGCCATCTGGCTGATCGGGCCCATTTTCTTTGATGAGCGGAGCACCTCTACCAGATCTTCAAGAGTGAATGACCCTTTAGCAAGTCGTTCTGCCTGGTCCTGAGCCTGCTTTTGGTCAAAAGCGGCTTCGGCCTTTTCGATCAGCCCAAGGACGTCACCCATCCCAAGGATGCGGGAAGCCAGCCGCTCTGGATTATACACCTCCCATGCATCCAGTTTTTCACCGGTGCCGATAAATTTGATGGGCACGCCGGTTACGGAGCGGATGGAGATTGCTGCACCGCCGCGCGCATCACCGTCCATTTTGGCCAGAATCAACCCGGTCAAAGGGATGCAATCCCGGAAACCTTCGGCAATGTGCAGGGCTTCCTGTCCGATCATTGCATCCACTACCAGAAAGGTCTCGGTTGGCGGCACGTTTCTAACAATCGCCTGCAGCTCGTCCATCAGGGTTTCATCCAGTTGGGAGCGGCCTGCTGTGTCAACTACAACAACACTAAAGCCGCCGCTCTTCGCCTTTTCGAAACCATGTTTCACTATTTCCGCGGGCTGGATTCCATCCTCGGCGAAGACTTGAACATCAAGCTGCTGGCCTAGAGTCTGCAACTGCTTTACTGCTGCCGGCCGGTAAGGATCAGCAGCTACCAGGATGACCCGTTCGCCTCGCGACCTCAGCAGCTTGGCCAGTTTCCCGGCTGCGGTTGTTTTCCCTGAACCCTGCAACCCAACTAATAGGATCACATACGGTTTTTGACCGGCCAAATTGAGCTGGGTTGGTTCACCCAGCATGGCGATTAGTTCGTCATTGACAATTTTAACGACCTGCTGGCCCGGGTTGAGTGCTTTGGAAACCTCCGTCCCGACCGACCGCTGTCGCACCCTGGATATAAATTCTTTTACTACGCTGTAGTGTACGTCCGCCTCAAGCAGTGCCAGGCGCACCTCGCGCATAGCAGCGTCTACATCAGCTTCAGAAAGCTTTCCACGCCGCCGCAATTGGTCAAAAATCTGGTTTAATCGTCCAGTAAGCGTCTCGAACACGTAGTCTCTTCATTAATAACAAATTGCCCGAAGGCGGGGCGAATTGTAGCCGAATTCAAGCCAGAGGTCAAGGCGAAACTCTGTACGGCTCAATCCCTGTTTCTGTCAGCGGATTCGGTAAATCCTGCTACCTTTGTACCTTTTCCAGCATGGACTATTATTGTTTTGTGCACGAAATCGCAGTCTTTTGTACTCACTGAATGGGTATTCGAGTTGCCTGATTATGATAAATAAGCAGCGCTGAGCCATCCGATCAGGCGCCCGGACAGCAATGTCATTAGCTCAACTCAAGCTGAGTTGAGAATTTCGTTTCCGAGAAGACGGTATCCTCCCAAGAGATTCTGGATAATCCTATGTTCCTGGTTTCCCGACCCGGTTATAATTCAACCATCAACATAAGCAGGAGTTGCCATGTCTGGAATCACCGTTATTACTGACAGTACTGCCTACATCCCCGATGAAATAGTGAAACAATATAAGATCCAGGTTGTGCCTCTGACCATTATTTGGGGCGATGAAACCTTACTGGACGGAGTGGATATTCTACCCAATGATTTCTATAAGCGTCTGGCGAATTCCGCAATCATGCCAACGACCTCCCAGGTTAGCATTGCGGAAATGGAGAACGCTTTCAAGCAGGTGCTCGATCAGGGAAATGAAATCCTTGGTATTTTTCTCTCTTCGAAGTTTTCTGGGACCGTCCAATCCGCCATCCAAGCGCGAGAAATGCTGCCAAAGGCAGCCAGCAAGATCGCCATTGTGGATTCTCTGTTGACAACCATGGCAATGGGCTGGCCGGTCTTAACCGCTGCGCGAGCCGTCCTGGCCGGCGGGAATTTGGCGGAATGCCAAAAGGTTGCTGAAAATGCCCGCGATCACAGCGGGGTGATGTTCGTGGTCGAAACATTGGAATTTTTACGCCGCGGCGGACGCATCGGAGGTGCCCAGGCCTTGCTGGGCTCTGCGTTGAATATCAAACCGGTACTTGAAATGCGTGATGGACAGATCGAATCGGTAGAAAGGATACGCACTAAGGAAAAGGCAATGAACCGGCTCCTCGAGCTGGTCACCGAAAGCATCAAAGGGCAGAGTCCAGTGCGGCTGGCCACTGTGCATGCCAACGCCGAAGCCGAAGCGATTGCCTTGTTGGAGAAAGCCAAAGCGCGGCTTAACCCAATCGAAACATTATGCTGTCCTTTGAGTCCGGTGGTTGGAACTCATTCCGGCCCAGGAACGATCGCACTTACTTATATGGCCGGAGTTGCCTAACCGAAAATAAGCCGAAACTAATACAAGACTGGGGGTTTTAGGTTATAAACCATTTCGAAGGAATTAAAGACATGCCTAAAATCGCCGTTGTGACCGACAGTACGGCTTACTTGCCTTCCGACCAACTCAAAAAGCATAAAATCGTCGTAACGCCTCAGGTGCTTATCTGGGGCGAGAAGACGTACCACGACGGCGTGGATATCCTGCCAGAAGAATTTTACAAACGCCTAGAAACTGCCAAAGACATGCCCACCACATCCCAGGTTTCCATCATAACGATGAAAACAACCTTCGAAGAATTATTGGCGGATGGATTTGAAGTCCTGGGTATTTTTTTATCATCCAAGCTCTCGGGCACGATGGATTCCGCCCTTCAGGCGCGAGAAATGCTGGCAAAAGCCTCGGACAAGATTGCCCTGGTTGATTCGAATACGACTGCCATGGCGATGGGCTTTGTTGCGCTGGCTGCCGCCCGGGCCTCCGAACAAGGGGCGAGTTTGTCTGAATGCGAAAAATTGGCCCTGAAAGCCCGTGAATGCGTCGGAGTATATTTCGTGGTTGATACATTGGAATTTCTGCGGCGTGGGGGTCGTATCGGTGGAGCGCAAGCCATGCTTGGTTCAGCTTTAAATCTAAAGCCTCTCCTGGCCCTGGTCGACGGAAAGATCGAAGCCGTTGAAAAGATCCGTACGAAATCCAAAGCGCTTGACCGCCTGGTGGAAATTGTCGTCGAGAAAGCGGAGGGCAAAACTCCTATCCGGCTGGCTACGTTACACGCCAACGCAGAGGCAGAAGCGCATCGTGTGCTTGAGGCAGCTGCTGCCCGGTTGCATCCGGTCGAGTCCGTGTTCGCTTCCGTCAGCCCGGTGATCGGTTCGCACGCTGGACCAGGTACCGTGGGGTTGGCTTACATGACCGGTTTCTGACACTCACGATAAATACACTGGGGGTCAGTAGAGCAAGCTCCTGGAAGCCTTCGCCTAGGACGAAGGCGATCTTCCCCAATTGGATTAGCCGGCCAGTTGAACAACCAACACCTTGACCTGCCGCATGCGCGCTGGATCCTCAAGGCAAAACGCCGAGACTTGAGGTTCTCGGTGTTTATTGACCCATGGCTAAAAACAAAAATTAATTTAGCTGAAACGCGTACCTATATTGTAAAAATCAATCCGAATTTAAATTGACTGTTTTTCCTGATACAGGTATAATCCGCCTTCGGCTGTATACAAGAAGCATTGGAGTAACCGATATGGAAAACGAGACGACCACCCGGGCCGGTACACTGGAGCCCAAAACACACCTGACCGGAAAAGTGATCAAAACTACCATTGCGGGGGCAATCGTGGATATTGGGCAAAAAGTGCCGGGTGTCATCCATATCTCCCAATTGACAAAGGATGCCATCAACCGGGTTGAAGATGTCGTCCAGGTCGGCCAGGTCGTGGATGTCTGGGTGCGGCGGGTGCGCGACGATCGCGTTGAACTGACCATGATCGAACCTCTGAGCATGGAGTGGCGCGAGATCAAACCTGACATGGTGGTCAAAGGCAAAGTGTCCCGGCTCGAGTCCTACGGTGTCTTTGTAGACATCGGTGCCGAACGCCCGGGATTGGTCCATGTGAGCGAGATTTCACATGACTACGTTAAGTCCCCCTCCGAAGTGCTCAAAGAAGGCGACGAGGTTGAAGCAAAAGTGCTCGATGTCGACCGTCGAAAAAAGCAGATCCGCTTAAGCATCAAGGCTGTCCTTCCCGAACCGGAAAAAACCCAGGAAGAAGTGAAAGTCGAACCAAAACGAAGCCGCAGCAAGAAAGCCAAGAAAGACATCGAACCTGCTGAAAACGAACCGCACGAGCCTGAACTGACGACGATGGAAATTGCCTGGCGTGAAGCCATGTCAAAGGCAGAAGATAAGAAAAGCACGGAAGTAAAAAATCGAAAATCTAAATCCGAGATAAAAAACGAGCAGGAAGAGATCATCAAAAGGACTCTCAAGAATCGGATCTCCTCCAATTAATAAAAAGAAAACGACCGCCCTCGCTTCTAAGCGAGGGCGATTTTATATTCGTCCCTGGAGCGATTGGGGGACCGCGCAGGTTAATATTCTTGACCGGTTTCGCGCATTTCCTTTATAAATTTTTCTCGATTGGCGGAACGGGCAGTTTTACCGCTGGAGGTTTAACCAGCCACGGCGATTTGACCAGGTGAACATAGCGCAAGGCGACTGCGGAGCCGCGGGCGACAGCCTGCCGGATACCTTCATGAATCATTTGGCGCTTCTCGGGATCGTCGTCATCCACTTCGGCTACGATGATGACATCTTCAGTACCGGTTGATTCGTTAAATATGCCAAATGCTGACGCCCGCCCGGCGTGGACCCCAGGTACCGCGTAGGCGAGGAGCTCTAAATCCTGGGGGTAGATATTCTTGCCGCCGACAATTATCAAGTCTTTCTTCCGCCCACTGACATACAACTCACCATCAGCCATGTATCCAAAATCACCAGTCAGATACCACCCGTCGCTGAAGGCTTTCTTTGTAGCGTCAAGACGATGGTAATAACCCGTCAGCATGCAGTCGCTTCTAAGGGCGATCTCGCCAACGTGACGCTCGGCCAAATCGTGCCCCTTGGCATCCAGAATGCGGACTGAAGTGTTCCGGATTGGTTTCCCCGCGCCCAACATTTTCAGGCTGGCCCGCCCAGCCATCGCGGGCCGGGCGATTCGCTCAGTTTGCACGCTGTCCCGGTCAATTTCATCCACGACAACCGGCCCGTCGACTCCCCCCTGGGTCACCGCAAACACATTTTCAGCCATCGCATAACACGTTCCCAAGGCTTCGAAACGCAGGCCAAAGTTGCGGAACCGCTTATAAAAATCCTGATGCAACTCCAGCCGCATCGGCTCAGAACAATTGCTGATGAGCCGCCAGGAGGATAAATCGACACCTTCCAGGTCCCGGTCGCGGATCTTCTGTGAGCAGAAGTTGTAAGCGAAATTTGGAAGCCAGGAGAGCGTCCCATGATAGCGCGAGACCGCCTGGAACAACCTGTACGGAGCGCGCACCCAGTCGAAAGGCGACATCAACACCAGGGGATTGCCCAGCAGGATTGGCATCAGATAGCAGGCAATCAGGCCCATATCATGATAGAGCGGCAGCCAGGAAATTAAGACATCCCCGCTGCTGAGGTGAATGGCTTCGCGGTAGCTGGCCAGCTGATTGCAGACTGCCTGATGGGAAAGAGCAACACCTTTCTGCAATCCGGTCGTCCCCGAGGAATGCTGGAGAAGGACAATATCCTCCGGCCTGCGCTGCAGACCGCCGCATTGCGTAAAATCAGGTGCACAGGGAGATTCCACCTGGTCTGTTACGATCACCGCCCGGACTGAATCCTTGCCAGGTTGCAGAGCAGCGCGCACCTCGGGCTCGAATTCCCGGTAGGTGACGAGGGCCGAAGGCTGAGTCACGGAAATTAATGAAACCAAATCAGCACGATAACGCTCGGGAAGCAACTTTTCAGTCAAGAACGGCATGATGGATGGGATGGCCCCGTACAGGATCGCTCCGTAATAGGCGTAGAGCAATTCAATCCCATGCTGAAGAATTAGCACGATGACATCGCCCGCCTGAATGTTCTTCTCCCGATAAGTCCTGACATAGCCGCTTGCACCATGCAGCAGATCGCGGTAAGTCACGCCCAGATCCGGTTTCCCGGTATGGAGCAGGGTTACCGTGTTTTTTTCGGGGCTTTTCTCGTAATGCTCCTTCAAGAGTTCCGAAAATGTCGGCATCGATTATTGGCGGGATTGGATGATCGCGACCAGTTGATTAAGATTGTCAAATGTCTGAGCGTTTAGCTCGGCATCGTCTATTTTGACCCCAAACTGGTCCTCGATAAATAGGGCCAGATCAACCAGGTGGAAGGAATCGATCAGTCCGTTGGTGAGCAAAGGTTCCTCCGGGCTAAGATCCCGGTTTGGCTGTTTCATGATTTCCTTCGTAATATATTTTTTCAGGGTTGGGAGAATTTCTTCGGTCATTGCGGATCCTTTATTTTCAGGATTGTCCGGCCACCGAGCGCCAGACCATATCCAGCATTTGCAAAGCAGTCAAGTTTCGCCAGGGCCAGGCCTTCTTCATATTATCCGGATTATTGAAATAATTTGACGCAAATGTCAAATGGGATTGATCCACCTGGAGTCCATGGCTCGGCAGTGGCTGGACTGCCCGCCAGAAATTCCATAATGGCAGATCGTACTCATAGGCAAGACGGGCAATGGTTGCGTTAATCGATTCGTCGCCCTCCAGATTGTCTGCTTTAGTAGCCAGAATTGGGACGACGCCCGCCGCGATCAGCGTATTCAGGATTATACGCATGTTCGGTTCGAAATCCTTCTCGTGATTGTAATCGTTTGTCCCAAGCAGTATAAAGGCAAATGCCGGACGGTTCAGGCGTATTTCACAAGCCAGTGGGGTTTCATTGGCCTGACATTGGTTAGGATCCGACCAGAGCGGTGACAGGACGGAGGCGGCAACAAAACCTCGATACGCTGCAAGGCTTTTCCGGGCATAGGACCCCTGGAACTGGTCAATCACTGGCTGGAGGTTTGTATAAGTGCCAAGGGAATAGCTGCTTGAACCCTGGTCGAACGAATCAAGGAACCAGGAGGCAGATGTATCACAATCCCCGATTTTCGAAAAGGCATTGGGGCGATTTCCGAGGGCCTGGCCGCGAGCATATATCTCGCGGACGCGCTCGCTGATTCCCTCCGGAATGACAGGCAGCTGCATCCAGGCATCCGCTGCCAGGGTGCCAGTCGAGGTCGGGGCGGGAATGTCAGTACCTGAAGCGGAAGCGGCGAATGTGGAGGTAAAGATAGGCGTCGAGGAAAATGTCGAGGTGGGGACGCCAGTCTCTGTCGAGGACTGCGGGATCGGGGTATGGATCGCCGGGGCAGGTGTTCTTCCCACACTGCAGGCATCTAGGAGACAGATAAGCACAACTAATAAAATTGTTTTTTTTATCATGGACAACTCATCTGCAATACAGATTTTTCAATTTGATCTACCAGAAGGCTTTCTCCAGCAGGTGTCAGGTGGATGGCGCTATTGGTAAATTCGGTCGCAGGAACAAGATTCCAGAGGTCGATGTAGTTCCAATCGTTTGACTGGGCACGTTCGGTCATAATCTGGCGGTACTGGTCATAAGCCCAGCGGGGGTAGTAGAAATTATACCGGATGTTGCTATTCTTTCCGGTACTGATGAGAATCGGCTCATTGACCAAGAGCACCGGTACCCCGCCTGCTGCCTGAATACCGGCCCGGAGTACATCAAAGGCCAAGCCGGACGTGTCTAGAGCTGGCGGCAGCATTCCATGAAAAGCTACGTTCGTATCAAAATCAATTTGGGCGTGCTGATAATCGACGGGATAAGTCTGATCAATGCCAGTTGCCGCCCATAGTACACCGTAGACTTGCAGGCGGAATAGATCGGCAAGGTTGCGCCTCTGCCCGATGATGGTCCGATCCCAAAAATCTGGCTCTACCAGAGATGGATCATTCGGATTGTAATCAAGATGATATTTCTCAATCAAACCCTGCACGCTGCGTGCGTTGTTGGCTACGATGGGCGATGACAGCTGATTGTCCAGTGGAAAAGCTTCGAGGGTCAGCGGCCAGATCACTAAATCCGGTTTATAGCTCATGGCAGTATTCAGCAGCATGAGGTCTTTCATCAGGGATATCGTTGGGTATCCGAGGTTGAAAGCACGGATAGGCTTTCCGCTGCAGGTTTTCAAATTGGCCGCATCCAGCTGGCCGGCCAGAGTCTCTGATGGTTTGAGCAGGATCCCCCAGACAGAGGAATCGCCGATCACCACCACGCGATATTCACCGCCCGGTTTCGCCCGGGCGGAAATTACATGTGAAGCGAACATCGCATCCAAATTAAATAGGCTCAGGTTGTAAGATTGAGCCGGATCTTCGCCGAACGGGAAGCGCACCCTCCCAGGGAAAAGCTTGTTATAAAGAGAAAGCTTGCCTAGCGAACCCGGATTAACGACTGCAAAAAGCAAATCCACGACCAGGAAAAGCGCAAGCCCTTTGAGAAGTACGTTGCGTAGGAATCGTCCGTTCACAGGTGATCCTATTACCATGGATTGGAATCCGAATTGAAAGAAAGCCTTACAGGATCGGGTTTTTGCAAAGCGTAAGATCTGCACAAATCCCAAGTCCGTGGGTCAAGGTCAGCCATATTCCTCGCCGGGTTCAAACCATAATTCGAATATTGATCAGCGCCCAACCGCGAATAGATCAAAGGGATGTCATGTTCATCCGCGAGGAAGGTGTTGGCCAGATTAATCCAGGTATCGCTTTGTTCTTTGTCAGCTGTATCGTTTAGGATCAACACTGAGCCATCCTGCGAATGCGTATTCAGAGTTAGGGTGGGTGTTATCACCGGAGGAAATATTGGAATTAGTGTGGAGGTTTTCGAAATAAAATCGGGACGCATGCAGGATGCAGGCGGATTCACCCGGCTGCCGATGCGACAATCCTCCACTTGGAACGAATTTAGGGCTCTCATCACAATTCGATAGGTGGACACGACTAACCTATTCCAAACAGCAATTTAAATACATGCCCTGTGGCAGACACCCCAGGAAGGGCAAAGAATACCCAACCAAGGGTGACGAAGTGAAATGTCAGCAACACACCTCCAACATTGAGTGCTTTTTGCCAGCGTGCTGACAACCGCGCATATCCTCCCCGCGTGGCATCGGACCAGCGGTTTTGAATGAACAGGCCCAGTCCGTGCCAAAGTCCCCACAGAGTGAAATTAATGGTGATGCCATGCCATAAACCGATTAGTGCCATTGTCAAGACCTGAGTAATAAAGATGACCAATGGGATGGGCAGCGGTTTTTTGGCTGAACGCAAGGCACGGGTTAGCGGATTGAAAAAATAGGCTCGAAACCATTGGGTAAGAGTGATGTGCCAGCTGTTCCAGAACCGGGTCAGGTTGGGCTTCAGATAGGGGGAGGCAAAATTTTCAGGAAGGCAGAAACCGAGCAACCGGCCCATGCCGATGGCAATATCCGTATAACCGCTAAAATCAAAATATATCTGAAAAGCAAAGGCATACAACAACACCCACGTCCACCCGGTTGTCCGGACTTGCATGGCATTCGTCCCATTGAGGGCAATCAACCCTAGGCTATCCGCAACGACAAACTTCTTGAAAAAGCCGATGATCAAGCGCCTGCCGGCTTCCGTCCAATTGTTGGAGGAAAGGGTGCGTGGTTGGCGCAGGTCAGCAATAAAACGTTCGATGCGGTCGATCGGTCCAGCAGTAAGCGAGGGAAAAAAGATAATGTAAACGACATATTCTGCCAACGAAACCGGCGGAAGGCGTGCTGATTGGCGATCACGGATGGTGTGCAGAAGACGAAAGGCAATATATGAAAAACCCAGCCAGCGCAGATCAAGAGCAGAGGCTTCCTGGAGATTTTGTCCGTTCAGAAATCGCAGACCCAGACTGACCTTCGCGGTCAATACCGGTGATTTCAAAAGAATAAAAATTCCAAGGATGAGCCCAATACTTGCCCAGAGCAGAATGCCGCCGGATCGGGCGGTACGCTGCAATAAAATAACCGCCGACGCGATGAGTGCCAGTGCAAACAAAATCTGTAATAATTGAGGTGGGCGGGAAGCGGTTAATGGAAGGGGATATCCGATCAAGCGGGTCAAGCCCAGGAGCAGGCTGGTTCCTCCCAGTACGGTGGCGGCTGGCCAATTCTTCCTCCACGAGCGCTGCTCACTGGGTGTAGTGACAACCCATCCCAGGACTGCCAGGGTCAGCGTTGCGGTCGGCAACCAGAAATCCAAACCCCGGATCGGAAGGGCAGGTTGGAAAGCATAAACCGCCAGAGCGCTAATCCCGAGTAAAACAGGAACACGGCCTTTATTCCGCGTTGTCAGGTTTACTATTATTGTGATGACAATAATTACTATAAGATAAGCCAGGCTCATTAATATCCTTGGTAGATCCAGGTAGGTGCACTACTGGCAGTTAATATCACCAATGCAATTAGAACCAGGCAAAAAAGTACTGCCCAGAGATTTTCACGGCTGAAAATGCGTGACTTCATCTATACCCACACATCAAATATTCGCCCCCCTGTTGTACAACCTGGTAGGTCCGGCTAGAAAGGTCGAGTCCCTGGTTTTCATTGTTATACGTGACAATGATCTTCCCCTTACACGTGACCAGTGTGGTCGTGCCGTCCGTCCCGCTTACCGTACAGACCAACCCTTGCAATTGGGCTTTAACGGCCTGGAGGGAAGAAAGCTCCGTCTGGGCGCTGGGTTCCCACGCCGCACAGGAGAGGGCAGACAGTTGGTTAGCATCTTTGGCCACCAGGGCCCTGATATAATCTTCGACCGCACGTGCAGCTGGTTTCTCTGCGTTGGCACAGGCAGATAACCATATCACCGCCAAGCCCATCCAAATGACCGAAAAGAACTTATGCACTAAATTCTCCTTGAAGATGAATGAAGGACGAAAAGATTATAAACGGCCAATTTGGAATTGGCAAGCATGTCACAAGCATGTCAACTGGTTGACAATTCTTCCTAATACTGATAATATATATCCAATTTAATTCTTCGATGAGGTTGAGATGACTACGCTGGTTCAGACCGAAACGATCCAAGTTACCCCGAAAGCTGTGCAAATGGTCAAGAATTTGATTGCCCAAAATAACCTGGACAATCAGTATGCCCTGCGTATTTATGTGACCGGAAAATCCTGTTCCGGCTATCAATATGGCATGGCTTTGGACAATCAAGCCCGGGAAACTGATACCACCCTCAGTAAGGAGGGCGTCAGGTTATTGATTGACGATATCTCCATGCAATACATGCTCGGTTCAACCATTGATTATATCGACGATGAACGAGGGAATGGATTCATGGTAGATAATCCAAACGCTGTATCCACCTGCTCGTGCGGAGGTGGTGGATGTGAGTGCGAAACAAGTCAGAATTGACCTTAAAAAAGCCGGGAATAAATCCCGGCTTTTTTTACCTGCCTCTCAGGAAAGAAATAACTCCCCCAAAGATTCCGATAATTAACAACCCTAGGATGACAATCCCCACCGGCACCCCATAGCGTGTTCCTGATCCTGCCTCAAAGGTAGGAATCTGCAATGCTGGAGGCAGTGTATACGTCGGCAAACGCGTTGGGGTAATCGGGATCTCAAAGGCCGCGATCAGTGTTGGGTCTAAGGTGGGGGTGGTTCGCGGGGTAGCGGTCGGGGGAGGCTCAACAATAGGCAAGAATCCTGGCGAGAGGGATACCAGGGGCGCATACACCCAGCCAACCCCGCCTGGAACTCCAGGATAAGCAATCTGGATCCAATCCCCGCCGGGAGAACGTCCCAATGCGGGTGCTGTTTCTCCAGTCAGAAGAACACCAACGGCTTCATAATAGACCGATGACGGTCCAGCGCGTACATTGATCTGTTCGGGGTTAGTCACCGTAATAATCGGACCGGAAAGTGTTCCGGTCACCGTTGGGATGGAACCGGTTGGCTGCTGAGCTGCCACGGGTATCCTGGCGGGTTCTCCAAAAAACAAGCCGACCAAACATATTAGTAAAAGGAAAACAAAGCTAAGTTTTAGCCGTAGGCGCATATGATGATTATTCCTTGTCTCACAGGCTGCAGCGACACGAGTATGGCCGGATGATTTGACTTCTGCAGTTACTAAGCACTACTTTTTCTCGAGGTGACGGGTCCGACCCAGGCGCCCCGCATAGCATGGGAAACTGGTCGCAGAAAGCAAACCTCGTGTTCCTTTTTATCGACCCTGACAGGAGAGCGAATAACTAAATTCGATACCTTCTATATCCGAGATGCGTAAATCCAAATAGGTATATCCAAAACAGCAAAGCGATTATAATCTAAACTTGTGAATGCTGACCGTTACCGATTGAATTGTGCCTGATGGATTAAGACGCCAGTGTTCCGTCTCAACCGACCTCCGCATGCGGATATCGAACAGAAAGCCGGTGGGTCTCCCAACATGCAATAACAACCAGGTCGAGATTCAGGCCATGAAGCAGACACGGCTACTACTGGATGCTTGACAATTATCTATCAACATAAAAAGGAGAAAGCGGATTCCCTGCCGTCTGAAAGTTCGTGCGCTTCGGCCGATGATGACAGACCCCGCTGGATATTTTTATGGAATCGCGTGTTTTTCACGGGAACATCACCACTGCTGATATTGCCCAGGCATTACTGGCAGAGTTTAATCAAGGCAACCTGCGCGCCCAAGTTTTGGGTCAGAGCGATCATATGACCGTTCAGGTCGCCACGGCGATGGGTGCCCGATCCGGTGGGCAAACTGCACTGGCCGTGGATATTCAAAAGATCGAGGATGGAATCACAGTTCAGATTGGCCAACAGCAATGGTTGGGTGTAGCCGCCAGTCTGGGACAAACCGCCTTGGCGGCATTGTTGAACCCCTGGAACCTCCTGGGTCGGTTAGATGATATTGCCCAAGACATCCAAAGCTTGCAGCTCAATGAAAAGGTATGGGAGATTGTTGTCCGTGAAGTGCAGGCAAAGGGCGCCAGCACACAACTTTCAGAGCGGCTGACCCGCCTCACCTGTGAGTACTGTGGATCGGCTAACCCGGTGGGTGAACCGAACTGTATTGCCTGCGGTGCACCATTGGGGTCCATCCAGCCTAAGACATGTTCGAAATGCGGATATGTTCTGGCATCCGGCGAAAAAAACTGCCCAAATTGTGGCCAGGCAGTCTAACTCCCCAGTATCGTCCCAAAAGATCTGTTCCTCAAATAAGATGCAGTTTTCTTAGATCGGCAAAAAACCTACCGGATCGCGCCGCCAGAGATCAAAACCGGCCCATCAGGATCCAAATCGATTGGTATGTTTGGGGCAGCCTATCCCCCGAAGAATTAAATACAGGTTGTCTGACATAACTTTGAGGACGAGGTATTTTTCCGGGGGGTCAGGCTTGCAGAATCCCCTTCTCCCTTCTATAATAAATACTATCGTCGATGGATCATTATGGCAAAATTAGACGAACTAGAATACCAGCTGCAGAATTTACTCGAAATCCATTTGCTGAAATATCTTCCTGGTTATCGGCTGGAAGATAAGATCAGCCAGCAATTGGCCGTCGTGCTGCATAACAATTTAAAAAAGCAAGAAGAGTTAATTCTGGCACCAAACATGTACATCATTGTGGGTCATCCTGCGACGCTGACCCGATGGCGGGCCAACCCGCTACTTCTTGAAAAGCTTTCAGACGCGCTTTTTACTGTTGGGAACGAGGCGGGATTTGTATTTTTAACCAAACCGACAGTGACGACTGCGGCAGATGTCAGCATGGGGGAAAACAAAATACGCATTCTGGCTTCTTTCAGCAGCGAGAGCGTAGCCGAGACGCAGGGCGTACCATCCGGGTCAAAGAAGGTTCCTTCTCCCGAGATCATCCCGAACAATGCTTTTCTCGTCCTCTACGGAACCAAGATCATCCCTCTCACCCAGCCAGTGATTAATATCGGCCGCCGTTTAGATAATCAGGTAGTCATCGACGATCCACGCGTGTCACGAAGACATGCCCAGCTCAGGGTCGTTAAAAATCGTTTTGTCGTATTTGATTTAAATTCATCAGGGGGAACCTTCGTGAATGGTCAACGCACCACTCAATCCGTGCTTTATCCCGGCGATGTGATTTCACTGGCTGGCATCACGATGATATTCGGTCAGGATTTTCCCGACCGCAAATCGGATGATGATACCGGCCCTAGATCCTCCTACTCGGCAGACCGGCCGACTGCAATTCTCCATAAAGATAAAGATTTCACGGAATGAGCGGGCCAATAGTTCTTGGATTGCGTGCCCTCCTGGCGCTCTGTCTTTATGCCTTTCTGGGCTGGGCATTTTTTACACTTTGGCGCGATCTCAAACAACAAGGGATTCTATTATCCTCGCGCCGCGCTCCTCCAATTGGTCTCGCGATTACAAAGAATAACAAGGAAACCCAATTACGCCAATTCAGCCAGAATGAGATCACCATCGGGCGTGACCCTACCTGCGATTGCTACACGGAGGATGATTCCATTTCAGCACGCCACGCCCGCTTGAGCTATCACCACAATCAATGGTGGCTGGAAGACTTGGGATCTACCAATGGTACGCAACTGAATCAACAGCGTCTGGCGATGCCCACCGTCGTTATTTCTAATGACGAATTCGCTTGCGGCGGAACCCATTTCGTTATCACCATGGCCGGGTCAATTCCCCAGTCACCGACGCGAAAAATTCCTCGGGATTCCAAGAAAAATCCATAGTTGATTAGCGGAGATAATCATGCCAGATCCCATAGAGCTCGCCATTATTGGAGGTTCCGGCCTTTACTCCATGACCGGTTTGTCTTCCATCGAAGAATTCGTCGTAAACACCCCATTCGGTGAACCCAGTGGACCGATTGTTACCGGTATGCTGGATCATCATCGTGTGGCCTTCCTGGCGCGTCATGGGATTGGTCATGCGATAACCCCGAGTGAAGTCAACTACCGCGCGAACGTCTATGCCTTAAAATCCTTGGGTGTGGATCGGATCATCAGCATAAGCGCCTGTGGCTCACTGCGCGAGGATTACGCTCCCGGACACATCGTTGTTCCCGACCAGATCTTCGACAACACCAAGGAGCGCAAGCGCACTTTCTTTGGGGAGGGGTTGGTTGCCCACACCGGTGTTGCAGATCCATTTTGCCCAGAGCTTTCAAGCCATCTCGTTCATGCTGTTGAACAAACTGGGGCGAGAGTCCACGCGGGTGGCTCACTGATCACCGTCGAGGGACCTCGATTTTCAACGAAAGCCGAATTGAATGTTTTCCGTTCCTGGAATATGTCCATTATTGGAATGACCACATCCCCGGAAGCGTTCCTGGCTCGCGAAGCCGAAATTTGTTATGCGGTAATGGCGCATGTCACCGATTACGATGTCTGGCACGTCACCGAGGCCCCGGTAAGTGTGGATATGGTCATCAAGGTGCTTAACCAAAATACGACGATTGCCCAGCAAGCGATTCGGTTTCTTCTCGGCGAATTGCCTGTCGAGCGATCCTGCGACTGTACCCAAGCAATGGCTACAGCGCTCATTACGGATCCTACTGCAATTCCTGACGAGACCCGCCAAAAATTGGACTTGCTGGTGAGAAAATATCTAAAATAAAATGATTCCGTTTTAAACTCCTTTAAAAACGGAATGCGCAATGAAACGTACACCCCCGCCGATTCCATCAGAACAAATCCAGAACCGCCTGCTAGCGCTGGCAGCAATATTCTTGTTGCTCTATTCAACAATCCTGACCCTGGCTCCGGCGGCCCGGGAACGCACCTGGGCAATTCCACTGCACTGGTCGCAGTGGGTTGGATTTGCAATCTGGTCGGTCATTTTCGCGTTAGCTGGCTGGCAGCTCAGGCTTCGATTACCCGAAAGCGATCCATACCTGCTGCCCATTGCAGCCCTGTTGTCTGGGTGGGGTTTGCTGGAGATCTGGCGGCTGGAACCAGGTTTTGGTTTCCGTCAGGCCCTGTGGCTGCTGGTCTGCGGACTGGTCCTTTTGATCGGCACAAGCGCTTCTCCAAAATTACACTTCATTCGGCGGTACAAGTATGTCTGGCTGTTTGGCGGCATCTTCCTGACTGCACTGACATTGATCTTTGGCACCAACCTTGCCGGTGGTGATGAGCGACTCTGGCTGGGTTGCTGCGGCGTATACTTTCAGCCTTCCGAGCCGTTAAAATTATTATTAATCGTTTACCTGGCAGCCTATTTCGCCGATCGTCTGCCTTTGATGCCGCGCATACTGCCGCTTCTAATCCCCAGCGCCACCCTTACCGGGCTGGTCATTCTCCTTCTGCTCGCCCAGCATGACCTCGGTACCGCTTCAATATTCATCCTCCTCTTTGCGATTATTTTTTTCCTCGCTTCCGGAAAAAAAAGGGTCTTAGAGATCAGCCTGGTTGGGCTGTTATTGGCAGGTTTGGCGGGTTACCTTCTTTTCGATGTCGTTCGCATCCGAGTAGATGCATGGCTGAATCCCTGGGTCGACCCAAGCGGACGTTCCTATCAGATTGTGCAATCCCTATTAGCGGTCGCCAACGGTGGGACACTCGGGCGAGGACCCGGATTGGGCAATCCCGGCTTGGTTCCAGTGGCAATATCAGATTTTATCTTTTCTTCAATATCCGAAGAAACTGGCCTGGTCGGGAGCCTGGCATTACTCGCCCTAATCGGGTTGTTTATCGCCCGGGGAATTCGCATCGCTTTACGGGCAACGGATAACTTTCATCGTCTTTTAGCTGCAGGCTTAACTGCCTACCTTGGTGCGCAGAGCATCCTGATCATCGGGGGAAATTTACGCCTGCTGCCTTTGACCGGTGTAACCCTTCCGTTTGTCTCGTATGGCGGCTCATCCCTGCTAACTTCCTTTTTAGCGTTATTGCTTCTCCTGTTGATATCCAACCAACCGGAGGCAGAACCCGCGCCTATTTCAAATCCAGGCCCTTATCATCTCCTTTCCGCCCTGCTCGGCCTGGGCCTGTGCGCAACCGCATTAACCAACGGCTGGTGGGCAATCTGGCGGGGACCGGACCTGCTCAACCGCACCGACAATGCCCGCCGGGTGATCGCTGATCGCTACGTCAAGCGCGGAAGCCTGCTCGATCGCCACGGGACACCTATTGATGTCTCCGAAGGGAATTCTGGCTCCTATACTAGAATTTATCTCTATCCGGACCTCGCCCCAATCACTGGTTATACAGACCCCGTTTATGGACAGGCTGGCCTCGAATCCACATTAGACCCATTCTTACGCGGGCTTCAAGGCAATCCAGCCAGTATGATTTGGCTGGACCACCTGCTCTACGGTCAACCTCCCCCCGGATTGGATGTCCGCCTGAGTATCGATCTTAATCTCCAAGAAAAAGTGGATGCCCTGCTCGGAGATCACATCGGTGCAGTGGTCCTGATGAACGCCGCCTCAGGTGAACTCCTAGCAATCGCTTCCCATCCCGGTTTTGATCCGAACAAGATGGATGCGGAGGCCCCACTCCTGTCATCCGATCCGCAAAAACCGCTGCTGGACCGGGTTGTTCAGGGCATGTATCCGACCGGCGACATTCTCAATCCATTCTACCAGGCAGCTGGATTGAGCCTGCCCTCTTCACAAAATAATATAGAAAACTTGCTGTCAAGCCTGGGGTTTTATACTGCTCCAGGGGTGCGTCTGCCGGTCGTTCCAGCCTCTACGCGTTCCAGCGTATTAAACGCCAGCCCGCTACAAATGGTGCTTGCCGCAGCCGCCCTGAGCAATGACGGTCTGCGCCCACCCCCCCGACTGGCAATGGCAGTCTTGACACCCATCCAAGGCTGGGTGATCCTGCCAGCATTGACCAATCCAGTTCAGGCTTTGCCTGAAAATGGCGCTCAAAATGTTGCCCGTGCCCTGATGATCAGCGGACAGCCCTTCTGGGAATACTCGAAAACCGGCCACCGGGATCAAGCAACTATCACCTGGTATCTCGCTGGAACCCTACCGGGCTGGAAAGGAGCTCCCCTCGCATTGGCCATTTTACTTGAGGAGGATAACCCGACATTTATCGTAACGATTGGGCAAAACATCCTTAACAGCGCCATTGGGCCATAAATGGGATGCTGCTGGACCCGGGGCACTCCAAGAGCCAGGTCTATTATTTCAGCCTGATAAATTTCCTTTTCCCGATCTGTAATATGCCGGGATGCGGGAAAACCAACTGGGGGTCTGACAACACCTCCCCGTCGAGACGAACACCCTTTTGTTCTACTATCCGTTTTCCCTCATTCCGGGTATTAACCATTTTTGTTTTGATCAAGACATCCAAGATTGTCTGGCCTGGCTGAAGAATGTATTCAGGCATTTCGTCCGGGATATTTTTTTGCTGAAACAATCGGACGAAGGCATCCTGTGCTAAACGGGCTTGTTCATCACCGTAGAAAATAGAACAAATCTCGTATGCCAGTTGCATCTTTGCATCCCGTGGATGCTGTTTTCCGGAAGCGATATCCTTTTCCATGGCAAGAATTTCAGCGGGCTTCCAACGCGTGACCAGACGCCGATACTTTTCCATTGCGCCGTCCGGAACACTCATCACTTTTCCATACATGTCCTCAGCATTCGTATTGATCGGGACCACATTGCCAGTGGATTTGGACATTCGCTGAATACCATCTGTTCCCGGCAGGATCCCGCAGATGATCCCGACCAGGGGTTTCTGACCGAGGGCTTCTTGTAATTTTCGTCCGGCCACGATGATATTGAACAGCTGGTCCGTTCCTCCCACCTGTATGTCGGTGTGCATATTGACTGCGTCATACCCTTGCATCAGTGCATAAAACGTTTCATGCAGGAAAATTGGCTCACCGGATTCTAGTCGCTTAGAAAAATTTTCGCGGGCAAGAAATTGCTGGACAGTAAAGTTTTGGCCCAGGCGGATCATATCCAGCAAGGATAATTCCGACAACCATTCGCCGTTGTACCGAACGATCGTTTTATGACGGTCCAGTACACGGAAGGCTTGTTCGGCGTACGTTTTAGCATTTTCAGCGACCTGCTCCTCGGTTAGGATTGGACGTGACTTATTTTTGTCAGAGGGATCCCCTACCAATGCCGTATACGTTCCGATTAGAAAGGTCACTTCATGGCCCAAATCCTGGAACTGGCGCAGTTTGCGCATTGTGATGGTATGACCAAGGTGTAAATCAGTCGAAGTCGGGTCGTAGCCACAATAGACGCGTAGAGGCCGGTTGTCCGTCTGCGCGATCATCAACCGCTGGCGCAGCTCCTTGGTCATATTTTGCTTGAGTTCTTCGTCGCCGTATTCAGTACCTTGCATGATCAATGCCACTTGCTCGTCAATGTCCATCATGGCCTCCTTTTGAAAGAATCAAAAACGCGCCCGCTGCGGCAGGCGCGTCTGACCCATCCGCAGCTTTAATTTATGTGAGCCCATAATTATATCTCTGGAGATTGGTTACCATACGGTTATTATACAGCAGATTATCCTGTCTCGGAATTGCTAGGTGGATTTATTGAATTAATGGTATGCTTTTATTACACAAACCCCTCTGGAGACAATTTCATGAAACAGATGCAGGAATTTGCTTCTGAAATAACAAAAAATGTCGAAACGGTCATCATCGGAAAGCACGCTACCATCGAATTGTTGATGGTCGCCCTGCTTTGTGAAGGCCACGTGTTGATTGAAGATGTCCCGGGGGTAGGCAAGACGATGCTGGCGCGCGCCCTAGCAGTCAGCCTGGGAGGGGTCTTTAAAAGAATTCAGTGTACTCCTGACCTGCTCCCCAACGATGTCACCGGCGTGTCAGTTTTCAATCAGCAGTCCAACCAGTTCGAGTTTCGACCGGGCCCTATCTTCGTAAATATACTGCTTGCCGACGAAATCAACAGAGCAACCCCGCGGACACAATCTGCCCTCCTGGAAGCGATGCAGGAGCAGCAGGTTACGGTTGACGGGATCTCGCGCTCCCTTCCGCGGCCTTTCCTTGTGATCGCAACCCAAAACCCGATTGAATACGAAGGTACCTTTCCACTGCCGGAAGCACAACTGGATCGTTTTTTGCTGCGCCTCCCGGTTGGATATCCTTCCGCCGATGACGAAAAATCACTCCTGACCCACCTGCAGCGGGAACATCCGATCTATCGATTAAAATCTGTTGTTGATGGGAACAAACTGCTTGAATTCCAGAAACAGGCTTGGGAAATCCATGTCGATGAAACCGTGCGCGATTACATCATCCGGCTGATCGTCAGCACGCGAAGCCATCCTGACCTGGCGTTGGGGGCAAGTCCCCGCGCCAGTCTAGCCTTGTTTAAAACCGCCCAGGCATTGGCAGCCCTTCGAAACCGGGATCATGTCCTCCCGGACGATATCAAATACCTGGTACCCTTTACCTTGGCCCACCGCCTGATTGTGAAGCCGGAAGCAGAACTACGCGGCCGGACGGCCCAAACGATTGTCAATGACATTCTTACGGAAATCCCGCTCGAATTAGGTTCAGTGGAAAAGTAGTGGATGGTTAACAACTTCATTTTTTTCTTAATCATCTTGCTGGGTGTCGCTGCACTGATTCGCGGCGATTTTGCTCTAACAATCCTTTATCTCTTTGCGGGCGCATTTATTTTTGGGGGGTTCTGGAACTGGTATGCGATCGGCCGGATCAGGCTGGAGCGTGTATTCGAACCGCGTGCATTCCTTGACGAAACGATTCCGGTAACAGTGAAAATAAGTAACAGCGGGTATCTCCCGATCGTTTGGCTGCGCATCCATGAAAGCCAACCGGTCAAATTAAAGTTCAACGCGCATGCTCAAACAAATCATAAGTCTGAATCCGCGCGGTCATGTCGAGATCACCTATCAACTGAGGGCACGAAAACGCGGTGTTTTCCCGGTCGGCCCGCTTTTTGCCTCATCGAGCGATTTGCTGGGACTTTCGAATGAAGTCGCCCTGGAAGGAAAAAGCGATACTCTTACAGTCTACCCTAAAATCATTCCATTGAGCAAAGTGAAACTTCCCTCCAGCTCTCCTTTAGGATCCTTGCGTCATAACCAGCCCATCTTCGAAGATCCGACACGAGTGCTGAGTAAAAGAGATTACATTGTTGGGGATTCTCTGAGGCGCATCGACTGGAAGTCCTCTGCCGCCCTTGGCCGGCTGCAGGTAAAACAATATGAACCGTCCATTGCCTTGGAAACGGTTATTTTCCTCAACCTCAATGGTTCGGAATATCCGTTTCAAAATCGAATCGATTCTACCGAATTAGGAATTGTGATTGCGGCTTCATTGGCCAATTGGATTGTCTCTCAAAAACAATCCGTCGGCTTGATAACAAACGGAACTGACCCTACCAGCAGCGAGGCTGAAATCAAGCCGATCCAATCTTATAAAGGCAGGGGACATCTCATGCGTATTCTGGACACCCTGGCACGAGTCCAGATATCGGAGCGCACCGAGTTTAAAACCCTCATCCGTCAGGAGGGCCCGCACCTTCCCTGGGGGACAACCTTGATCCTGATTACCGGCCAAGCAGATGACGCCCTCTTCGATGAACTTTTCCAGGCCCAGCGGAGAGGTCAAAACGTGGTGCTCATCCTGGCTGGACGAGGGGCGAATATCATGGAAACCAAACACAGGGCGGATTATTTCGGGCTTATGGTATATGCATTTTCAAAAGAAGAAGAGCTGGAGTTATGGAGACGATAAATCGTGAGACAAATCGAGTCCTTCCGCTATAACGAGCGTTGGACATCCATAACCAGTCACATCCTGCTGGTCTTGATGGTGGCATGTGCCGGACTGGGTTTAATCCGGTTCGGAGCTTACCTGCTGCCCGGCTGGAACACGACCGGCATGCTTATCGCATCCGTTCTCATTTCAGCCGAAGCCGTTGTTTCCTTGCGCATTTTTAGAAGCCTGCCTATTTATTTTTGGAATGTGCTCGTCTATTTTCTTATCGAATGGGTGATTATCGCAATCTTGATAAAAGCGTTCACAGAACTACGGTTTGGAATACCTTATTTTGTCAGCGACCTGCTCAATTGGCCATCCCACTTCATGAATGCTTTTTTCACCATTGACTATATGGTGAATATGCTCTTTACCTTTTTAATCTGGATTATCACTATCCTTTTTGCACGCAACCTTGCGGACCTGGAGGGTGATCCATACCTGCTGAGGAGCCCGGATGTACCTGTTAATCGGCGCGCTATTCATAAAAAAATAATAAATCGTTTTTTTGGAATTGGGGTGTTATTGGTGCTATTTGCAGGGGTAATGAGACAGGATCGCGTTACAATCATTAATAATCCTAGTTCATCTCCAGCCAACATTTCTTTCTTATTTTATTACTTCCTGCTTGGGTTGGTTTTACTTAGCCTGACCAATTTTGCCTCGCTGCGTGCCACCTGGAGCCTGGAACACGCAACTATCCAAAAAAATCTGGCTGCCCGTTGGATTTTTTCAAGCATTCTATTCCTTTCCGCGCTCTTGATCTTTTCTATAATCCTCCCCACTCACTATTCAATCGGCTTCCTGGATGCCTTAGCCTACGTTTTTAATTTTGGTCTCTTTGTCATCCGAATTATCATAGCAGTGTTGACCATGGTATTCTCGTTTATTCTGCACATCCTTGGTGCGCTGTTCAATTTCCTGATCGGGCAACCGCAGGTAAATACTACCTCCAGTCAGAACCAGTTGCAAAAAGTGATCCAAAATGGTTCTCAACAAATGAGGTCCCAATCCTTTTGGGATGTCATCAGATCGCTTATTTTCTGGATTGTCCTGGCTGTCATTTTGATCTATGCTTTCTCCCAGTATTTGCAAAGGAATCGGGAATTTATTCGTAAATTAGGGAAAATGAAATTCCTGAAATGGATGACCATTGTTTTCCAATGGCTGCGAAATTTTTGGAATCACAGCGAGCAAAACATTCGGGAAGCCCTGCGGTCAGGAATGCAACAGTTGAGGCTCCAGCGTGCGCGCCGGAGATCGAGGAGGAAATGGAATTTCATCAACCTGCGACGATTAACGCCGCGTCAACAAATCCTCTTTTATTACCATGCCTTTTTACGTCGCGCAGATGAGACCGGAATGCCGCGCAGTCCCTGGATGACCCCGTACGAATATTCGGAAACGCTTGAAAAAGAAATTTCTGAGCAGGAAGAAAATATCAGCGCAATGACCGACGGATTCATCGAGGCTCGTTATAGCGAGCACCCGGTTGAAGAAGATCTAGTTGGGAGGATAAAATCATCCTGGAATCATCTGCGCAGCTTCTTCCGTTCCAGGCGACCCCTGGCCAAGTAGCTCTGATTGGGAATGAACAAGTCCTAATGATCATGAGTGATCTGGGGTGAAGATAGCGTCCCGCAACCGTGAGGTTGTATGACTACGCGAAGTCCAGGTTAATCGCCTTTCGATTTTTTCAAAAACCATGACCAACTTCGCCGCTCGCCAACTATTGCCAGGATCATTCCCGCCAGGGTGATACAGGTGACGGCTAAGCCGATTTTGACCGACCAAGGATCATATTTAAATCGGATGACATGTTGGCCGCTGTTCAACGATACTGCAAGAAAACTGCTCACAGATTCCAGATTACGCGAGGCACCATCGATATAAACCTTCCACCCCGGGAACCAGGATTCCGTTACGATCAACACTTCAGGCTCTGGAAGATTGACATGTACAGTGATCTGGTTTGGCCATTGGCGCGATACATCCACAACGTTTCGAACCTCCGCGGGTGAAGAAATTGGATCCTGGTCGAGCAACCTATTTTTATCCACCGTAAAGGCATAAGGAAGAGCATTCGGATCCTGCCAGATTCCAAGATTACCGATCTGCTTTACAAGGATCGGATTGGGGATACCAATCGATTCACCTTCCCACATCACCCAATATTTTGGAATCACCGTAACCGCATCCCGGGCACCCAGCATGACCGGGGCATCTCCCGGTACCCATCCATCTGCAAGATCAAATGTGCGAATCTTATCCTGGAACATGGCATCAGCCTGCTCGGTCACCATGGTGGTAGTAAATTTAACCAGGGGCGTCTGGTCGGTATTCATCACGGGTAGAAAATCAGCCTCAGACGGAATCGTGCGTATTGCATAATATGTATTAAATTGTTTATTTTGATCATATAGAAAATATACATTACCGACCAGAATACCCAGCAGGCAAAGGCAGAGTATCCAATTTGCATGGACACTAAACAAAGGATGATTATCTACATACAGGGCGAATAATTCTTTTCGCTTTTTACTAATATCTTTCCACAGCCTGTCGATTCCAAAAGCAGCAAGAAGAATTAGGAATAGTGCTGCAGCGCCCAGCGCCCTGGCGGGAAATCTGAATTGGTCGAGCATGGGCACCCAGTGATATAAGTATTTAAAGAATGTGAATTGAATCCCCGCCCACGCAAGCAAGACTAAAAATGCCAGTGCCAAACCGACTATTTCCCGTTTGTGCTTCCCTCTTTCGAATGCAGGGAGAAGCCATAAGAGGCAAATGAATGGCAGGAAGCCTATGTATCGATAGCTCTCTTGTAAAAAGGGCATCCTTCCAAATAAATCGCTTTGGTAATAACTTGGATCTGCGAGAAAGTAGTTCAAAAGACTATACACAGGTTTTTGTGAGCCGACAAAAATTGTATCGTTAGGATTATATCCCCCTGCATTTGAAATATAATGTTGCGCACTTATTAATGGGATGAGTGTGATCGAAATAAAACCGAAGGTTATAATCCCGACCGCCAATATGCGAAGAATCATCCTGGTGCTGATTAATTTATCGTTAAATAGGACGAAAGTGAGTACGATGACCAGTACCGCTGCCAAACTGTAAACCTGATAATAAAGGTTCCCCGTGAAGAAGAAAAAGCCTTGAATGAGGGCAGATACGACAACGCTGGTAATGCTCTTGCTCTTTAATACCCAAAATACGCTAAATATTGCCCAAGGCAGCCATCCCAGGCTGAAAGCCAACTGCGGCTGGCCAGCTGTAAAAAAGCTGACAATCCCCCCCGATAGTGCAAAAGTAAAACCCGCCCACACACGGGCAGGAGCGTTCAGATTAAAGAATTTGGCGATTGCCCAGGTACCCAGGGCGGCAATCTCAAAGTTGATTATAAAAGCAACTTTAATCCCATTATTCCATCCGAGCAGAAGGAAAGGTAGAGAATAAAATGGATTGAAAGCAAACAAGAATGGGTCGGCCAACCACGGCCGCCCGGTACCAAAAATCGGATTCCACACGGGGAATCCTGCTTTTCCGTGAAACCATTCCGTCAATAAGTTAAGCGATGAAATATGCGCTTGAAGTTCTGTGCCAGGAGCTAGATATCCTGAGCTGAAATTTAATAAAGGCGATGAATAGGCAAGAACACCCGTTATTAATAAGGCCAGTTCGAATAAAAGAAAGGGCCATCTATGCTTCCTGACATAGACCTTAAAATGAATAAAAGATTCTCTTATCGATATCATCACGAGCCTCTGCGAGCTGATATAAATTTTGAACCCGATTATCGTCCAAACCTATTTCGCGATTTTAATCCGGACCATTTTTTGATGAAATATTATTTGTGCTCTCATATACCACCTATCACAAGACCTATAAAAATGGATTTAAAGCTGGTCTTCCAAAATTGGTCCCGGTAGTTTGTACAATTGCCCAAGCTCCTGCTCCGAAACCTGATCCCAGTAGCGCGGTAGATCTACAGCAGCCCAACCAACCCCAAGCTAGCATTTAATCTGTCGATGAGAGCATCTATCCGACCAATTCGGGTAGAGGTTCTTCTTCGTTTTAATTTTACAATATCATCTCTTTTTCCGCTGGTGACTGGACTATGCCTTGAGAATCCAAGTCCGGAGTCTTCCCCGCTTGATTTTTAAGTACTTACTGCAATCGATTCTAGGATTGGGTCAAACAACAAGAAATCCAAGGCCAGAGGACTCTTCCTTGGAATTGTGGTCGTCACCTTCTTTTCATCATGATCCACAGGCGGAATAATAGCCATCATCTTCAGTACAGACGGAATGAATGACAACCGTCGCATTGATCTTATTCAATAATCCTTGGATCTTTTGTTCCTGGAAATTAAATCCAGCAGAGCTTGGTCGAGATTCTCATATTTAAACTTGAATCCCATCTCAATGAGATGCCTGGGTTCCACGTAGACCCCCTTCAATAACAAATCACTCATTTCCCCCAGCACCAGATGCAATAAAAATGAAGGGATTGGAAGCCAAAACGGTTGGCGGTAAGCCTGCGCCAGCTGCCGATTAAACTCCACACTGGAAAGTGGATGGGGTACAGTCAGGTTAAATGGTCCTACTGCTCTTATATTTTCAAGCAAAAAGCGAATTGCGCTCACCTCGTCATCGATGTGGATCCACGGGAAGCCTTGTCTCCCATTTCCAAGCGGCCCACCCACAAACAGCCGCACAGGGAGGGCCAGAATGGGTAGGATCCCATCCTGGTTCGACAAGACGACGGCTGAACGGATGATAACCCGTCTCACACCGAATTCTTCTATTGAGCGGGTTGAATCCTCCCATTCCAAACTCAACCCGGCGAGGAAATCGTTACCGGCTGGGTCAGCCTCGGTCAGGGATTCCCTCCCATGGGGACCATAATAATTAACCCCAGAAGCCTGAATCAGGACCTCTGGAGATTTTATGGCATGGTGAATGGCTTCAGCAAGCGCACGGCCACTGTTCACACGGCTGTCCCAGAATTTTCGTTTCTGTCTCTTCGTCCACGGCCACTTTGCCAACCGCGTACCCGCTAAATTGACTACCGCGTCCACCTGGTTGATCAGCTCCCCCCACCCTGCAGAGGTTCGTCCATCCCAGCCAACATAATTGACTCCCGCCACGGCTCTCGTTTTTTGGGGTTTGCGCGTCAGAACCCAAACCTGGTGACCATCTGCCAAAAGAGATCTTGCCAGGCTGGAGCCGATCATCCCCGTTCCACCGCTGATCAGTACACGCATAGGCCTAACTTCCGTTGTGCTATAATACGGCCAAATATTACGACTTCTGTCGTTTCATCCAAGCGAATATTTTTAAATCACTCGAAAGTCACCTTTACCGGTTATAGATACCGTTAGGGCAACTAGTGCAACACCCGAACCGCGTATTCGTTTTTTATGGTTTTAATAAATCATTTTCAACCTGTATGGAACAAGACTTCGACACAGTGCATTCTTCATCATCAAGGATTCGAAATCACCGACCACCAAAAGTTGGAAGTTCCCGACGAGGTTACTTATGGAAGCGCCGGTACTGGTTCTAAACGCTAATTTTGAACCCATCAACATATGCAATACCCGGCGGGCCATGGGTTTAATTCTCTCTGGAAAAGCCAACTTGGTCATGAATGGGCGCGGCTACATTCACACCGTAACGACATTATTTCCAAGGCCATCTGTGATCCGGTTGGGACAGATGATCCATAAGCCGCGGCTGCGAGTTAAATTGACCCGGCGAGAAGTGTTCCGCAGGGATAATTATACCTGCCAGTATTGTGGAAGACACTCCTCTGAATTAACCGTTGATCATGTCCTGCCCAAACATCTGGGCGGATTGCATACGTGGACAAATGTCGTCGCAGCCTGTCCAAATTGTAATCACCATAAAGGCGGGCGAAAGCTGGACGAGGCTCATATGTCGTTACTCCATACGCCCAAAGAACCTCCAGCCAGCGCACACTACCTCTTCGGCAGGCACATCGAAGACAACACCGAATGGAATCAATTTATCTCGGGATGGTAATTTGATATTTGCTGTTTGGTCGCCTGAAAAAATTTCCAAGCTGTCCCCATTCAATCCCTACTAAAGTTCAAATGTAAGAAAATCAGTCGCTAATTCAATTGTGCCATTGTACTTTTTACGCGCCTCGGCCACTGGATCGCCTGACACAAATTTCCCCGTAGGATAGTGGATCAAATATAACGCTTTAACTTGTGCGGCACTGGCTTGCTCTCCTGCCTGTTCGGCTGACGTATGCCCCGGCAAAGCGCCGGAGGATTTATGAAAAAGGATATCCGCTTCTCTGGCAAGGCGAAGAATCTGGCCACACGGTTCTGTGTCGCTTGAATAAGCGATGGTTTTATGCGAGGAGTGTATTTTTAAACCGATCGTTGGAATAAAGTGCTGAACCGGGGAGGCGACAATATCGAAATCCTCACACGCCAGGACTGCAGCGGACTCCTTGTTCGGAATATTATCAAACTTCACTGGGAAGATGTGCGGCCAATCAGACCAGCCATAGTTTTTCAACAAATTTTTCATGCGCTTATTGGTAAAAGATAAAGCGTGAATTACAAGCGGCTTTTGCCGCCCCATAAGCCACATATCCATCAGCAACAGGGGTACTCCCGAGACATGATCCGGATGAAAGTGAGTCAAGATCATATCTGTCAAGTTGTTAAAATCAACACCCGCTTTTTCAAGTCGGAGCAGCGTATTATTAACACAATCAATTAGCACTGTCCGTGTTTTTCCCACCACGAGCATGTGAGTGTTTTCATGATCCCAATCGGGAATTGCATTGGAGGAACCAAGGATAATCAGCTTCGGCATGTTACACGATCCTTGGCTGAATCCTACACCTATTTTAAAACGCTTGACAATAGCACAGGAGTAACCCATGTCTCAATGGCTGCCGCAATGGTCAACATGGGTAACACCAGGCCGATTCCCACTCTCATACAGTCGGCGAATGTTTCAATGAGTACTTCCCCTAATGTCCTCTTCGCTCGAGGGGTCACCAATACAGCACCGGTATATAAAATCGCGGCACCAGTCAAAATTAGAGCTGAAAGCTCAAAGATGCCATGTGGAAGGATGCCGGCCAGCCCAACCGAAATTGGCGAAAGACCAAGAGCCCTTACAAATGCCAAGGCAAATCCGATAATACCCATATTGAGTATATATATAATCACTCCGAGGATGCCGAAAGAAAATAATCCAAACAGGAAAATGATCGCCATCGCCAGCAGGTTGTGTCCCCATATAAATAAAAATGATAGCTTTATTCCAGACACAGGAGACAGTCCCAACCCACTGGTGAGGATGTTGGAAAAGTCTCCAGATGAGGCTTTGCCTTCAATTTTCGCGAGGTGGGTCGACAACCAGGTAAATCCTGTTATCACGCCGATTACGCCAATTACGATAGTTATGAGGATCGACGGCAGAAATTTTTTAAGGGTCTTCGGAATTTCGCAGCGGAACCATTCTCCCATAGAGGTCGCTTCTCCCTGGAAAGCCTTCCGGAAGGTCCGCGCGATCCAGCGTAGATTCAGCACGTCAATTTCACGGCCGAGTAACGCCTCCCTCTGAAAATGGGCGATGCCTACCCGCATAAGTAAAACAGCCAATACAGATACCCCAATCACTGCAAGCCATAAAGTCAGGGTATTTCCCCAGAATAATAATATGCTTTCTCCCTGGATAAGCAACGCCATCGGAATGACGACGAATGACGCCATGAGGTTGGCTGCTCTGACAGATGTCGCCTGAGTTGAGATTAGGATTGCCCCGCTGACCATCAACATTGCCTGGACAGTCGTCAGGACCAAGGTCTGGACCATCCGGGTTGTGTCAGGAAATGGAATACCCTGGTAAAACAAACCGGCCAGATAGACCATGATCCCCATATATGAAGTCAATAAAGGAGTAATGGTGGCTGCAATCAATTTGCCGATGTAAATCTGCCAATCCTTAAGCGGGCTGCTCAGCAAGGGTTCAATCGTGCCGCGCTCCTTTTCACCCACAAAAGTTTCCAAGGCAATTACCAATGAAACTGTTATCGGGAAAAACCCTACCACCATCAGGAGAAAGGGTACCAGGCGCGCGGCGATGAGAGGTGTCCCATATTGCGTCGTGAAATTAATTGCAGCCTGTGCCCCGAAATCTGCCAGAAATGGCAGGCATAAAGTCAATACCAACATTGGGAAGATAATGCGCCAATCACGGAGCTGGTCACGCAGTTCACGACGAGCTACCAACCATGCCAATTGAAATTGACCCACCCAGCTGGTCATAATTCCACCTTCGCCATAACTGCAAGATAGACCTGCTCTAATGTGCGCGGTACCTCTTGAAAAGCGACGACATTCTTCCCGTGACTCATCACTTCCTTCAGGAGTAAAGGATTGGCGACTTGTGGTTCATCCAC
Organism: uncultured Chloroflexia bacterium; assembly: GCA_963753465.1. Lineage (GTDB taxonomy): Bacteria > Chloroflexota > Anaerolineae > Anaerolineales > Villigracilaceae > UBA877. Next base: position 126,678 of record CAVWCJ010000005.1, on the reverse strand, counting down.
GCGGAAGCGGGGCCCGCGCTCTCCATCCTTAATAGAAGTAACTCCCGGAGGAAGTTTCAACTTCCCGAGATGTTCACCTTTATGCAGAATGACCTCATACTCAGCCGGACCAAGGATGCATTTCTTCAATTCATCCACGGTTCCACGAATGAGAATCTGGCCGCGATATATGATCGCAATCTGGTCGGCCAGAAGTTCAGCCTCAGCCAGGTTGTGTGTGCAGATCACAATAGTTCTCTGGGCTGACCGCAAGCCGGCGATTGCATCCCGCACCAGACGGGCCGATTCCGGATCCATGGCTGAGGTCGGCTCGTCCAGTAAAAGCACCGGAGGTTCGTGCAGCAAGGTGCGCGCCAGGGCCACCTTTTGACGCATTCCCTTCGAATATTGACCCATGGGGTGCATGGCAACCTGAGCCAGGCCAAAATACTCCATCAGCTCCTGGATGCGCTTCTGGCGTCTTCGAGCATCTAGATGATAAATCCTGCCATAAAAATCCAGGTATTCGGCGCCAGCCATCCGCAGGTAAAGACCATGCTGTTCGGTTAACACACCGACGAGGGAACGAACCTTGTCAGGATTCTCGACGACATTATAACCAGCCACACGCGCCCAACCTCTGGTTGGGGCAAGCACCGAGGTCAGCATCCGGACCGTTGTGGTCTTCCCGGCACCATTCTGGCCTAAAAGGGCCAGGACGTGGCCAGGCTGGACCTCCAGGCTGACCCCATCCACGGCCCAGAAATCATCGAATTGTTTGCTGAGATCTTCGGCTTGAATCATAAAGAACCTTCACTGCGAGGCTAAGGCGCATCCATGGTCCAGAATGTTCGTGAAGTTGGATGACAGCTCTATGCACGGCGGAGTCGATGACTGAAATAAAAGATCAACCCCGCTGCAACCGCAACGATGGCGACAAAGGATTGGTTGAAATTAATCCCCCCTACCTGGGAGGCATCGAGGCGTAAGAAATCAAGGAAGAATCGACCGATTGAGTAAAGGCCCGCGTAGATAAGAAAAAGGTCTCCGGGCTTCAACCATTTATTAAACCGGCGCCCCAGCCAAAGCAATACCGCCATGTTTAATAGGTCCCAAAGGGATTCATAGAGGAACAATGGGTGATAATAAGCATAATTCGCATATCCCGGCAAGCGATGGGCAGGGTCAATAAAAATCTTCCAAGGAAGGTTGGTGGGTCTGCCGTAGAGTTCCTGATTGAAGAAATTTCCCCACCGCCCGATGGCCTGAGCTAGGGCGACTCCTGGAGCAGCAATATCCGCCCAGGTCAGGAAGGGCAGTTTTTTATTGCGGCAATACAACCAAAGAGCTAGAACACCGCCGATAACTGCCCCGGGGATGCCCAATCCTCCTTTGCGGATATCGATCATATCCAGAGGATGAGTCAGATAATACTGCGTCGTGATGCCCTGCTGAATCATCGAAGGCGGAGGGGTAAAAACATGCCAGAGGCGTGCCCCGATTATCCCGGCCAGGACTACCCAAAAAAGGATATCCCAAAGAATATCCGGATCGAGACCCCGGCGTTTTGCTTCGGCATGGGCCAGCAGGGCAGCCGCAAGAACGCCGAGCATGACCAGAATCCCATAAAAATAGATATGAAATGATTGATTAATAAACGGCAGGGGAATATCAAATCCGTCAGGCATTTTTCTCTCCTAAGATTGAGATCGTCTGCCGCGAGCTTGCTGCCGCACATACAGGATTCGCTGCAGGGCTGTGAAATTTGTCAGAATCGCCAGGATCCATAAAGCAATCAGGGGGATTCTGAACACCAGTGCGGGTGCGAGAACAAGATATCGTTCAGCACGGGTCAACAGACCAACATTGGCATTATATTTCAAGGCATCCGCCTTGGCTTTTGTGTAAGAAACGAGAACCGACCCGGCCGCAGCAATGAATACCAGGATACAGGCAGCTTTATTCCCTTGATTTAAATAAAAGTACAGGAGGCCCAAGTAAGTTACAAGTTCGGAGTAACGGTCGGTGACCGAATCAACGAAGGCCCCCCAGTCGGTTGCTTCATTCCGAAGGCGGGCCATCGTACCATCCAGGGCATCGAACGGAACCGTTAGAAGGATAACCACACCACCTAAGGTCATCCAACCTCTCGCAACCATGAACGCGCCAACGCTCGTACCCACCAGCCCCAGAACGGTCATCAGGTTAGGATGGATTCCCAGGCGATTTAAGAAGGTTCCGAGTGGGTCCAATAACCACTTAAACCAGACACGCAAGCGATCTGTGAAAGTGATTCGTTTTCTTTCAACAACCTTGTCCAAGATGAGTTCCTTTCTCCTCTTCCCTGTTATAAAATCGGGGCAATCATACCATACAAATAGATTTCATTGACCGTCTTGGTCTCCGTTCCCCTCTTCAGGTTCAAGCAGGACCTCTCGATCGCGTCCGCCTCCCACCGAGGGGCCGACAACGCCCATCTCCTCCAATTGATCCAGAAGACGCGCAGCCCGGGGATACCCGACCCTCAGTCTGCGCTGGAGCATTGAGGCGCTTGCCCTCTGCTCTTTCCGTAAAAGCGTAATTGCTTCTTCAACGAGCACATCGTCGCTGTCTCCTCCGCCTTCAGATTGAGACAGCAGGCTCTCCCAGGGTGGCTGGAGGTCTTTTTCCGGTGCCATTTTCTGCCAGTAGGCAATGACCCGCTCGATCTCCTGGTCCGCAACCATTACTCCCTGAGCACGAACCGGATTACCAATTTCCGGGTTTAGGAAAAGCATGTCCCCGTGGCCGAGCAATGTTTCCGCGCCGGGGAGGTCGAGGATCACACGCGAAATCGACCTGAGAAGCAACGGCAAAGGAAACGCGAGCGGGAAAGTTAGCTTTAATCAGGCCGGTGACCACATCTGTGCTGGGCCTCTGGGTCGCAACCACCAGATGGATTCCGGTCGCCCGGGCCATTTGTGCCAAGCGGACCAAGTTGTGCTCGGTCTGATCGGGTGCTGACATCATCAGATCAGCCATTTCGTCGACTAATACCACAATGCGCGGCAGGGTTTGTGCCTCCTTGCGACGCTGAAGACGCCGATTGTAGCTGTCAATATCGCGGGTTTTAGCTGCTTCCAGCAGCTTGTAACGGTGTTCCATTTCAACAACCACCCAACGCAATACCCCCAGGATACGCTGAATATCAGTCTCCACTTTCCCAAATAAATGGGGTAGCCCATTAAAGCGGATCAACTCAACCATTTTGGAGTCAATCATTACCAGACGCAGGTCCTCCGGGGAATTATTCATCGCCAGGCAGGTGGTGAGGGAGGCGATGCACACCGATTTTCCCGAACCTGTGGTTCCTGCAATCAGCAGGTGCGGCATCCTGGCAAGGTCTGCGACGACCGGGTTGCCAGAAACATCCCGACCCATGGTCAGCGCAAGAGGTGAGCCAACCTTATAAAATGCTTCCGTTTCAAGGAGGGGGCGCAGTCGGACTAGCGACGACCGGGCATTGGGTACTTCGATACCCAAAAAGGACCTCCCGGGCACCGGGGCTTCGATCCTCAACCTTTCCGCCGAAAGGGCTAGTGCCAGATCCTTCTGGAGAGCTGCAATCTGCGCCACCCTGACTTTCATTTGTTGTGCGTCTTCCTCGTTGCCTTTTTTAATAAAACCGGGCTGGACTGCAAACTGGGTGACGGTTGGCCCGATTCGAAACCCCACTACCTTGGCAGGGATACCGAATTCATCCAGCGTTTTTTCAATCAGCCCGGCTTCCTGGTTAATCGTCCTTTCGTCCGGACGGATGTTTTGTTCACTAATAAGCAAATTAAGCGGGGGCAGACGGTCGCTGCGCGGCAACCCCGCGGGCGGAGGGGTATCCTGACGCTCTGGTACCTTGAATGATTTGCGAAATTCCGCGGGGATTTTTTGGTCAGCTTTACTGGACCGCTTAGAGGGAGCAGCCGATCCTTGATTCCCAGGAATAGGCGAGACGGCCAAAGTCTCTTTTTCTGCGGGTTTCATATCCCGGGAAGGAGGTTCGCCTGCCTGATTAAGAACCCAGACTTCTATGGAATGCCAGAGGCGCAACGAAGTTAAAAATGCCAACACCCATAATAAAAAGAGAACGAACCCGCCCCAGATCGAGCCAACGAATTGAACTGCCAGCATGGAAAGCCCCCAACCGATCCGTCCTCCCCACATTCCTTGTTCTGCCTGGGCGAGCTGATTACCACTGATCACAGAAAGGAGTGCTAGGGTCAGGAGCATGGTTAATTCTATAGCAATAATCCGCCCCCATTGGGTTTCGATTTTTTGACGGCTTTGTCTGAATGCAAACAAACCTCCAGCGCCTATCGAGAGGATCACCAGCAGGCTTCCCCAGCCAAGCCACACCTTTAGAAGCATCACCCATTTTTCGAGCAAACTCCCCTTTGATAGCCCAAGCAAACCCAAAAGGGTCATCAAGGCGAATGCCAGGAGAAGAACACCCAATATATCCCAGAGAAAGCGTCCAAAATGGGTCTGCAACCGGGCGAGCCGATCCATCCATCCTTGGGAAGGAGCTCCCCTGGGAGGGACTTCTCTGGAGGGCATGGAGGATTTATGTGTCTCGGTTGGCATTTTACTCAGGGAGATGCATGCTCAACCCAAGGCGTTGCCGGGAGGCCTCAACCTGGAGGATGCGCACAAGTACGGTCTTGCCGGGGGAGACCACTTCCTCCATTGAGGAACCTTCCGGCACGGGTATTTCCGACGTATGGATCAGTCCCTCCAGGCCTTCTTCCAGGCGTGCGAATGCCCCAAACGGCATCAATGCCGTGATCACCGCAGAAAAAACCCCATTGATCGGGTAGCGTTCCTCGGCTGTCTCCCATGGGTTGGTCGACAATCGCTTCAAACTGAGGGCAATCCGACAGCGTTCGGGGGCAACTTCAAGAACGAGCACCTCGACATGTTGACCAATCGCGACTACCTGGCTTGGTTGAGCCACACGGCCCCAGGACAGTTCGGAAATATGGATTAGGCCCTCGACCCCACCCAGGTCAACGAACGCACCGAAATCGGTAATATTCGTCACGTCCCCACAAACATGCTGGCCAGCCTGTAATGTGCTGAAAAGCATTGGTCGCTTTCCCGCCTCTGCCCGGGCGGCGCGCTCCGAAAATACCATTCGGCCTTCCTCAGGAACGCACTCGATGATTTTAAGACGCAGCGTGCGACCGGTATATGCTGCCAGACAGTTGTTGCGCACCTCTTCAGCCGCCTGAATAGGCATGTCCACCAGATGCGAACAGGGGACGAACCCGTACAAATCATCTTGATCCACCAGCAGTCCCCCCGATTAAATCCGGAAACGGTCATCGAGATGATTTCGTCCTGTTGAAAAATCGTCATCGCACGTTTCCAATCCAGAGGAGGGCGGCTGCGGTCTTCGAACTTGGCGGACTTGACCGGGGGGACTGCATTTGAGCGACTTTCTTCCTCTGCCAAAACAGACGCCCACCAACCGTCATCAAAAATCGGCATTTCAGGATTGATATCTTGTTTTCGTACCATTAATTTTTATCCAACCTCCTTCCCAATTATTTTTATCTGCGTCTGGCGTTCCATCTCCAGGACTACATGGGCAACCTCTTCGATAGCGACTCGCTGCTTTCGGTACAGGTCTGCTTCTGACATTGCCAGACGGTCAGCAACTTCTCTGACTTTACGACCTTCGATGAATTTCATTTCAAGAATATTGTACAGGATCCATTCCCCGGTAAAACGGCGCTCACCCTCCGGTTTGACGCTGTCCACCGCCTGGCGGAGAATCGATCGCAAAGCATTCGCCGGGTTTTCGTTGTGGTCCGTAAAAGCCTGGCGAACGATCTGCAACTGCAAGAGAGGGCTTTGGGTCAGTTTCGGCCCGCCCCAGTAGTGAGTCAGGGCTTCACGCACCCAGTCAGCCAGATCTGCCTCAGGTGGCAGTTTTTCCTCAAGCAGACGCGTCTTGCTGTCATAACGCCCCACTGCCCGCAGACGTTGGAACAAGTCTACCTGCGGTTTTAAATTTTCCAGCGAGCGAAATACGATCTGCTGCAGGCGGCGATCCTCCAGGGCCAAACCTGCCCGGTGAATTAAAAATGACAAGGCCTGGCGCTGTTCCTTCAAGATCACCTGGTCAGGACGCCGGATTACTCCCAATAAGCCAAGCAGGTGCTGTTCGTCACTGTTTGCAAAGGATTGCTGATGCAACGGGAAAAGCCAGTATTCCCCCCAGATGTATTCCTTCACATCCCCGTTGCCATTATGGCTGACAATTTGAAGAGCATCGGGAAGATTTACTTTTTTAGAAAGGGGTGGGTTTCCAGTCGCCACCACGAGAGAAAGGGTTTCATCATCCAGGGCTGCTACAAATGCAGATGGAGATTGAAGATGGTCGCGGACAGCTGCCAAAACAGCTTCTAGAAATTGACGCAGGTCATTCTGGGTGATAATGCGATCTTCCAGGCTTTGGAGCAGGGAAAGATCTTCACGATCCGATCCAAAGAAGATCAAACGCTCCCAGAATGGGGCGATCAGGGATATGGTATGTTCCAATAATAAAACCGTGGCGACCATGGCAGTCGGGACCGCCCAGGAATATTCTGTTCCGAACATAACTCCAATACGGCGGACAATGGTCATTACGCCGAGGGCAATTGAGGCAGTCACCGGGCCGCGCATAAGCCATTTAAACAGCCGACTCCGCACGACCCGATCCGGCCAAGAGACTCCGAAAAAGGCCACTGCATAGGCCATAACCACTATAAGGACACCGACGAGTACATTATTAACAATCGCGGCTCCCCAAAATATGAATGGGTGGAGACCAGCCAAAAAGGATCCATATAGCAAAAATGGAAAAGATCCGACTGCAGGCACGACCGCACCCGCGAGCAAGTAAATCAAACGGCGGCGCCCGGAATAAGTCTGCGTCTTCCGGTATGCGTGGACAAGATTAAACCATGCCAAAAAGATTACGATAGCGTAATAAACAGTAAATATTTCAGTGAAGAGAGTCCGGCTCAAATGGGGAGCAGGTTGGCTGTCGTTCATCACCAGCGGGCCAAGCAATAATCCAAATGCCAGTAATAACAAAAATGCAGTTGAAACAATATACAAAAGACGAATCAACACATGACGTCCCCGATTGGGGCTGCCGGTGATCACCAGGAGTGCATCGGAAAGATGCATATATGCAGGGGGTAAAAATACAATGCCAACCCATTCCAAGCGGAGGAAAAGGTCTATCGTCGGTCTTGAATTAGACGAGCCCTGCAGCGCCTCTGATGTAAATACCGTCAGAATGCACAACAATATTATCGCAAATGATCGTGCGACGTTGTCCCTTAAATTGAATGATAAGGAATACAGGAATAAGGAAAAGGCCGTGATGGCAATTCCGGCTGTGAATATCGAATTAACCGTGATCATCCCCACCAAAATGTCGTGCGCCCAACCGTTAAGCATTAATGCCTTTCGTTAACCTACCTCAGAGAACGTCCAAAGAACAAAGCAATATCCTGTGACTCATAATAATTATCATTATACCCGCAGAATTCAAATCCCAACTTTTGTGCCATCTGTATCGCCGGGTTGTTTTTTGAAGGCATTTCGATGATCGACCGATTATCTTTTCGATCTAATGCCCAAGAATGAACTGCCAGGATCAAGGCGCTCCCAACCCCTTGTCTGCGTAATCTGGGCAGGACAACGACATCTGTAATCCAGGCAGTCCTGGGGACAAACAGATCGTTCATGCGCACATAGCCAATTGGTTCGCCTCCAATGACCGCTACCAACATCCCGCTTCGCCGGCTCCAGGATTGCGAAAGCTCGGATGCCGGTCGAGGGTATTTCACCTGGACTGCACGAGGAAGATGAATCTCCCCAAATATCGCCCCATGCCTCTCGTCGTCATGCTGGATTTCCATTTGCCAAACGAACTCGGATAAGCAGGAATGGTCCATTGCCATCAGAACAGGCAGATCATCGGCGACTGCTGGACGTATCTTTACCTCAGGCATTTTTCTCCTTATGGTGCGATGACTCTTACCTGGACCACGCACGCAGGCAAGGCATTCCCCTGACTGTCGGTGACCACCAATCGCAGGGAATAATCCCCAGTTATCAATGTGGATGTATCCCAACTACCCAATTGGGTGTTTTGTTTAATGCTACGAGCTGCTTGAATTGTTGACCAATTATTCGACCCGAGTGGGGCATACTCATACTTATAGAAACCAAAATTTGGGACATCCGCGGAACCAATCAACATCACTGAACCACTTATTTGATCCCCTGGCTTTGGATCGGTGATCTCAATCTGGCCGGGGATACAGCCGGTCGCCTGCGCCGATGAAGTGTAACCTTGCGTTCCGGCGGCGGATAAACCTGGTAAATTAACGGGTAGGGTTTCTGTAGCGGATGCTAACGGATTTAACGTTGGAGTGGAAAGGAGCGACCGCGCAGGTAAACTCGGAACGAGAAAGACGATCAAGATGAATTCTGCGGATGCCAAGAAAAATATTATAGTGATGCCCGCAATTGCCTGACTCATATGCCGGCGGGATAATTCCCGCTCCAATCCGAAAATCGATTCATGGATTTCATGACGAGCACGAAAGACGCCGCGAATGGCTATCAAGACGCCAACTGCCAGAAAGAAATAAATCAGAGGCGCGTAGGCAACAAAAAACCGAAGAATTGTATCCACCGGTCACCGATTATATCGCCCGCAAAACCCCGCGGATGATGTCCATCAAAACTGGAACAATTATCTGCCCGGCTGCGATCACTTCCTCGTGCGAGGTGATCGTACCGCCATCCAGATTAGCCTTATTACTGATGCCTGAAAAACCCAATACCCGGGTACCCCCATGGCGCGCAACGATCACTTCCGGAATGGTGGACATCCCCACCGCGTCCGCCCCAGCCAGGCGAAGAAAGCGAAGATCCGCGGGTGATTCGAAAGATGGCCCGCTCAAGCCAGCGTAAACACCTTCGCGCAGGTGATATTTCCCTTCCCTGGCAACCTTGCGGGCAATCTCACAAAGGTGACGATCATATGCCTGACTCATATCAGGAAAGCGGGGACCAAATTCGTCCAGGTTGGGGCCGATTAATGGATTCAATCCAAACATGGCGGATAAATTCAGATTGTCTAGGATGAGCATCAATTCGCCGGGAACAAAATCCGGATTGATCGCGCCCGCAGCATTGGTCACAATTAATATTTCTATTCCAAGCCTCTGCATCACCCGTACCGGCAATGTAACCTGAGCCATACTATAACCTTCATAGTAATGTACCCGTCCCTGCATGACGAGAACAGCCTGGCCTTCCAACTTGCCCGCGACAAGTTGTCCAGCATGCCCTACGACGGTAGGAAGAGGCCAGTCAGGTAATTCAGAATAGGGAATATGGGTGGCATCCTGGACCGACTCAGACAGCCCACCGAGTCCTGATCCAAGGATCAATCCCACTCGCGGTTGAATGGCGACGCTAGAACGGATCTTCCCGGCCAGCCGATCGATCATTTCCATTTTAATTTGCATGTCTCCTCTTCCCAGGGCACATTAAAAGTAAGAATCGTCTCCAAATTATATCCTATCTCTTTATGTTCAAGCTCGGGGGGTGAATTGGTGAATTTATATTTTCCTCGAAGTGAGTTTTTCCTATCGGCGACACATGGATTGTCCCGCCCTAAGTCGAAATTCCCGTACACACCGAACCTATCTCCTCCATTAGATCCAGGAGTGTTGATAATTTGCCGTTCCTATGCTATGCTTGATTTCATACAATGTCGCGTCAAAAATCAATCATCACATCTATCTTATCTAAACCATTTTCGATAATTCGGAAGTGGCTTGAGAGATTCCCACGATCAAATAATCTGGAGCTCGGGGAATTAAGAGAACGGGTGGTTCAACAAGAAGACCAGATCCGCATGCTTAACGCTTCGCTGGATACCGGCCACATACACTCGCGCCATCTAACATTACTGGGTGAGAGTGAACAAAACCTGAAGGAGGTTCTTGACCAACCAGTCGCGGCCCAGCTCCTCGTGAATACCATCCATCACTCTTATGGAAATGAACTGGTCAGTGTGTATTTATTTGACGACGGGCACAAAGAATTACTTCTTTATGCCATCGCTGGAAATAACAGGAGCTTTCCGCCTGCCTCCTATCGGCAGAAGGCGGACCGCGGCTTGATCGCCCGGGCAGTTCAGACCCGGAATACGATCATTGCAAACAATACCCAAAGCGAAGCGGATTTTTCCCAACTCGAGAATCAATCCTTCAATTCAGAACTGATCATTCCTTTGATCCAGAACGGCCTGCTAAAGGGGATCCTCGTTGTTGACGATGGCAAGGTTGAAGCGTTCAATAATTATGATGTTGCTGCCCTCGAAATCGCGACCAAAAAGCTGGTCAACTCATGGGAGCGTACAGGTAATCAACAGCGTCTGACCGACCTGATCCGATCCGGAATCGAACTGACCTCTAAGCTTGATACGCAATCCATAGTCGAGCAGATCGCCGCAATCGCAAAACAAACATTGGCAGCAAAATTCGTTTTTGTAATCCTGCTCGATCAGGAAGGCAGATTTACCAACACTGCCTGGGTAGGGAACGCCCCTCTGTTGCTGAGATCATTGAAAAAGAACCTTGGAAAAGACGGCCTTATTAAAGAAACCATGAACAGCCATCAAGTCCTGCGAATAAGGGACATCCGCAATTTTGACCTGACCGCCCCCTTGAAAACCGACCATGCCGAGTTCACCAACATGCTTGCATTTCCCCTCCGACTTCATCAACTCAGCATTGGTGCGATTCTTGCGTTTGGCAAACAGGATCAATCATCATTCTCGGACGATGATAAATCCTTGGCTAATCTACTGGCCAATCAGGCGTCTGCCGCCATTGAGAGAGCCTGGCTTTATCAGGAATTACATTCTACTCTCCTGACTACCACCTCGCTGTACCAATTGAGCATTCGCATCCTGGAGGCCAATGATCTACCGCAAGCAGCCGAGGCAATTGCCGAAACTGCATTTAACCTGGGGCAGGCTTCCTTAACCGGCATCGTTTTGTTTAACGCGGAGCTTGAGATCCTGACTCAGGCCGAAGTTGACAAAAAAGGTATTCGTCCCAAAGTGTCCTATCCGACCCATATTGTCAAACTGACAATGCAAACAGGTCAGACGACAATCTTATCGGATGAGGACTCGACATACAAGATCTGCGTTCCGCTCCAAACTCCGCAAAAATTATATGGCGCGTTGTGGGTTAACCTGCCGGATGGGCAGATGTACAACAGCCGGTATGCAGCTGATCTGCAGACGCTAACCAACCAGGCAACGGTCGCCCTGGAGCGATCAATCCTATTGACCCAAACAAGCACCCAGACCCGGCAGCTTGAAGCAGCCTACGAAGAGTTAGAAACAACTTACGACCAAACCCTGGTCGCTCTGACTTCAGCACTGGATGCGCGCGATCGAGAAACTGAAGGTCACAGTTTACGGGTACGGGAAATCGCATCCAGGTTGGGCAGGGAACTCGGCCTAACCTCGAAACAACTTAAAGCTCTTGAACGCGGCGCACTCCTCCATGATATAGGCAAAATTGGAGTAGGAGATAATATTTTACTGAAACCCGGACCGCTGAGCGAAGAGGATTGGGAAACCATGCATCAGCACCCGGAAATCGGGGCTCACATCATCGAAAGAGTGCCTTTCCTGTCTGACACGATTTCGGTCGTTCGCTATCATCACGAACGCTGGGACGGCAGCGGTTATCCGATCCGTCTGGCTGGGACAGAAATACCGCTGCTGGCACGTATATTCGCGATCGTAGACACATACGATGCACTGATCAGCGACCGCCCATACCGAAAGAAAAAAAGCGAGGCAGAAGCGGCACAAATCCTTTCCGAACACGCCGGGAAATTGTTTGATCCCGAAATCGTCGCCGTTTTTATCGATTTACTAAAAAATGGCCATTTCAACGACATCTTGCGAAACTAATCACCCCCAAGAAACTCCCCACGGTTTAAGAACGAGTTCCCGATTATTTCAGGATTTCACGGAACGCCTCCACAGTGCTTTTTACACCCTCGTCATCAATCCAATAGTGGGTTACCAGTCGGAATTGCCGATCACCGATGCTACCGATGAGCACGCCCCGTGCTTTCATGGCATCGACAAGATCCTCCGTTGATAGTTGTTCTTCTGGAGAAAGGCGAATAAATACCATGTTTGTAGCCGGTGGTTCCCGATCCAGGACAAGAGCGGGTATTGCACGCAATCCATCTGCCAGTCGTCGAGCCCGGGCATGATCCTCGCCCAGGCGTTGGACCATTGTCTCCAGCGCCACGATCCCCGCTGCAGCCAGAATCCCGGCCTGGCGCATGCCGCCTCCTACCAACTTCCGTACCCGCTTTGCCTTTGCAATGAACTCTTTTGTCCCACATAATACCGATCCCACCGGTGCACATAAGCCCTTACTGAGGCAGAAAGTGACTGAATCCACCGGCGCAGTCAGTTCTTCGGCTTTCACGCCCTGGGCTGCAGCTGCATTGAAGATGCGTGCACCGTCCAAATGCACTTTCAATCCATGCTCCCTTGCAATCTCACCTACCCGGTTGGTGTAGTCCGCGGTTTGATAAGTCCCACGGCAGCGGTTGTGGGTATTCTCCAGACAGATCAACCGGGAGATCGGGTCATGTGGGTCATCCGGGCGGATCGCCGCCTGGATGTCTTCCAGCCTCAACGAGCCGTCCGGTTGATTGGGCAGCTGGCAGGAATGCACTCCACCCAGCACAGAGATCCCTCCCGCTTCGAATAGAAAAGTATGAGCCTTATTCCCCAGCATGGCCTCATCCCCGCGCTGGCAATGCGCCAGGATCGCTGCCAGGTTGCCCATCGTCCCCGAGGCAACGAACAAACCAGCCTCCTTGCCCATCCTTGCCGCAGCCATCTCTTGCAGTTGATTGACGGTGGGGTCCTCTCCATAGACGTCATCACCGACAACAGCTTTGGCCATCGCCTCGCGCATGACTGGTGTTGGTTGAGTGACGGTATCTGAACGAAGGTCTATGAAATCCATAAGCATGCTATCCTTTTATTGATTTCAAACCGGGTTGTACAAAAAATTCATTTCCTACTTAATATTGTTTCTCATTTCATTCAATATTTGTTGTAATTCCACCGGCAGCTTTGCCTCAAAAAGCCGCGATTCCTTTTCGCCGGGCAGGACAATCTTCAACCTGGAAGCATGCAGGAAATACCGGTCAATCGCCAGGGTCGGACGACGTTTTCCATAAACAGTATCCCCCACCACCGGGCATCCTAGAAACGCTAAATGGACACGGATCTGATGCGTCCTTCCGGTCAGCGGATGGATCTCTAGCAGGGTATGTTGGGGAAATTGTTCAAGGGTGCGGTATTCCGTCACAGCTTCGCGCCCTTTCTCCGAGGGCACTACGGCCATTAACTTTCGATGGGATGTATTCCGGCCGATCGGTGCCTCGATGCGTCCTACAGGCGTGGGGGGAACACCATCAACTAATGCCAGATAGATCTTTTTTACGCTCCGGTCGCGGAATTGATCCTGCAGTAAGCGGTGAGCCTGTTCATTCTTGGCAATCACAATCAAACCGGAAGTTTCCTTATCCAGGCGGTGGACGATCCCCGGGCGTTCCTCACCGCCGATGCCGACAATATCCGGAGCATGGCCCAGGGCTGCATGCACCAGGGTGCCTCGGTCATGACCCGGCGAGGGATGGACAACCATCCCGGCGGGTTTATTGACGACGAGCAAATCGGCATTCTCAAAAACGATATCGAGAGGTATTTTTTCTGCCACAAGGCCGCTCGGAATGGGTGGCGGGATGCAGACCTGGATGTGCGCGCCATGCTCCAGATCCTGTCCAGCTTTAGTGACAGTTTCCCCGTCGACATCGATAAAACCATCCTTGATCAATCCTTGAATCCGCGATCGTGAAAACTCCGGCAGGCACCCAGTCAAAAATATATCCAGCCGTTCCTTTTCTTTTTTTTCAAAGATAAAGGCTTCGTGACGGTCACTCACCTTTGACCTCTTCCCCCTCAGGGAGGATATCTTCTTTGGGATGTTGGCCGGAGGCTTTTTCCTCACCATCTTTTCGGTTTTCAAGGGCTTGTTTTTTAGCACCCTGGTCAGTGATCCACGCGCCGAGGAGAAGGATAATCACACCGACTGTGATGCTTGCGTCCGCGACGTTGAAGACAGCAAAGTTGCCTACGGAGATGAAATCGGTGACCTGTTTGAAGACAAGGCGATCGACCAAATTCCCGACAGCCCCGCCGAGTTGAATTCCCATTGCCAGACGAAGCCACCAGTCCCGCCTGGACACACGCGGGAAATAGTAAATGATCACGGCAGATACAACAATCGCCAGAATGGTAAAAATCAGGTTCGCCCTCTGAAATAAACCGAAGGCAGCACCGGAATTGTACCAATGACGAATACGAACAAAAGGCATCAACCAAGACAGCCATGACGGCATCCAGTCGGTGCCTAAAGGTACATTATTGCGGACAAGAGCCTTCGTCCACTGGTCAAATCCTACGATGAGTCCGCCAATCGAAAACAGGACCACATAATCCAAAAAGTGAGCAGAAAAGAACTTCCTTACCGTCTCCATCGTCAACCGCTTGGGTTGGATTACCGGCTGTGGAGCAGTCATTTATTATTGGCCTCCATAAATATAGACGCGCGAAACGCGTGTGTTGATATTCGTCAGTATTTCGTATGGGATCGTACCGGCCCAATCTGCCAAATCTTCAGCCGTAATTTTCTCGCCAGCAGATTCACCCATCAGGATTACTTCATCCCCATTGTACGCCGAGTCCCATTCGATATTGACCATCATCTGGTCCATGCAAATCCGCCCGACCTGCGGGTATTTCTTGCCGCGGATGATAACCATGGCACGGTTGGACATGCTGCGAAAATAACCATCTCCATATCCAACCGGCACGGTTACAATGCGGGAATTGTGATCTGATTGCCAGGTCGAACCGTAGCTGACCGGGTGCCCGGGTTTTACCACTTTAAAATAGACCACTCGGGATTTCCATGCCAACGCCGGTTGGACTTCAACCGCATGCGCCACTTCTCTCGAAGGATAAACACCGTACAAAAGGATTCCGGGACGAACCAGGTCAAAATAGCTTTCCGGCAACTGGAGAACAGCTGCCGAGTTGGCGATATGGCGGATCGGCATCGGCAGGCTGTGACGTTCATAGAATCGCAGGACTTCATTAAAACGTTCCAACTGCAAACGGGCATGGACAAGGTTGTCAGAATCAGCGTTGGCAAAATGCGAATAGATCCCTTCGATTTCGACATGACGGCATTTGAGCGCGGCTTCCTGAAGCAGATAGGCACTGTAGTAATGAACACCGATGCGTTCCATGCCGGTGTCAATCTTTAAGTGAACCTTGGCCTTTACCCCCATCTGTCCAGCGACAGCGTCGATCTGTTCGAGGCGTTCAACCGATGAGGCGGTCAGGGTCAGATTCTGCTGAAGGTATTGAGGAATCTGGTCGCCCCAGATCCCGCCGAGAACGATGATCGGCGCGGTAATGCCCAACTCGCGCAATAGAATACCTTCTTCGAGAACTGCAACACCGACACAATCTGCCTGGGGAGCCAGCTGCTTTGAAACCTCCACCAGGCCATGCCCGTATGCATTGGCCTTGACAATCAGCATCACCTTGGCAGGTGCAACCTTTTGACGAATGGCTGCCAGGTTACGGCTCAACCGCGGCAGATCAATCTCCGCCCAGGTAGCCCGGACGCCGCTGGTTGTGGTGATCGTAGGTTGGTTGACATACATGGGGACTATTCTAACCGAATTTGATAGCTATTTGTCATGGAACAATTCACCAAGAAATGGGGCTCCAGGAATATACTATAATGAAATCGAAAATAGACCCATTATGATCAACGATTCCTAGTTCATTCACATCATTTTATAGGAAAGCGAAAATCAAATGAAAATTGTTACAGATAGTGCTGCAGACATTCCTTCGGAGGAGCTGGAATCCTTGGACATCGTCGCGGCACCGCTATATATCCAGTTTCCGGAAGGCGAAGTCAGTTCCGCTGAACTAACGCCGGACCAGTTCTATGACCGGCTGGAAGCCATGCGGCCTGGAATCCCGACGACCGCCCTTCCCTCCAGCGGATTATTTGCCGCAATTTATCACAAGCTGTCCGAAAGCAGCAAACAGATCCTTTCCATCCATGTTTCTTCAGGTCTGAGCGGAACGATCCAATCGGCACGCGCGGGGGGAGAGCAGGCCAGAGGGGACGCAGAAGTAATCACCATCGATGCGATGACACTCTCGGGAGGCCAGCGGTTCCAGGTCCTGGCAGCAGCCTGGGCTGCCCGGGCTGGCTGGAATATCAGAGCGATCCAGGAGCACCTGCAGAAGATTTGGGAAAAAACCGAGGTCGTCTACACGCTCGATACACTGGAGTACCTCGCCCGCGGCGGACGCATCGGACGCGTCCAGGCGTTGATGGGCTCTGTCTTGAAAATCAAACCGATCATCCGAGTCGACCATGAGGATGGAAAGTACAGCACGGTCGCGAAAGGCCGGACGATCTCCCAGAATTTAAGCACCATCGTCGACCACATCGCCGATATGTACGGTTCAATTCCCCTCTGGGCGACCGTTTTGCACGGACGGCTGGCGGAAAGCGCTGATTTGCTCTCCAGGTCCATGCAAGAACGCCTGAAAATTAAAAAAATGGAGATCCTGCGCATATCTCCGGTGCTTGGAGTCCACACTGGTCCTGGGATTGTGGGCGCAGCGGTAGTACCGATAGAACTAATGGAGGGGCTTGAATAAAATCAATATTCTGCATGTACCTTATGGGAAATAGTTATCGGGATTGCGATTCGCTGTCCGGTTGTATTCACGGGATGGATAAACTCAATTTCACCAACCAGAATCCATTCTTTTGTCAAACGAGAATTCTCCGCAGGTAAACCTGCGGAGAATTCTTAATTGTTCGGGGTGAGCAGCGAAGAAATCCGAGATCATTAGTAATCTAAGGGATGGGAATGCAAGGGGTGGTGGACATTCGTGACCCTACCTTTTTATGGCGTACAATACAACCTCCGTACCAGCCCAGCAGGAAGAATATACAGTATGAGTCAATCCTGCCTGGGTCTCCATCCACACCTTTATGCCCTTTCTAAACCAACCGTCAATTTTTCGGCATCAAATATATCCGCTGCAGTTGCGGCTCCCTCCGGCGGCGGAGCATACTTCAAATCGACGGTCAGCGTCTCGGCGGTGACGTATTCTCGATTGGCCTCGATGGCCTCTTTCAGGCCGGGCGTCGCAGTGACAAAGATCCTGATTCGGTCCGACACATCCAAATTGGCGGTCTTTCTCAAGTCCTGGACACGGCGCACAAATTCACGTGCCAGCCCTTCCCGGACCAACTCAGGCGTCAACTCGGTATCCAGGGCAGCCAGATAGGCACCCTCGTTGGCAACGGAAAAGCCTACCTTGGCCTGGGCATGAACTTCGACTTCCTCAGGCAAGATTTCATAGGGCTGTTTGTCCAGGGTTACTTTTAGGGGCTGCCCCGCCAGCAGGGATTTGGCAGCCGGCTCCGGATCCATGGCGGTAATTGCCTTTGCCAATCCAGGGAACTTATTGCCGTATTTCTGTCCCAGCTGCTTGGGCAGAGGTTTGATGGTGAATGAAACTACTTCTTCGCTTGTATCCAGGAGGCGGACACGCTTGACGTTCAATTCATCAGCGATCAGATCAGCTGCGGTTTCAACAGCGCGGCGTTCGTCGACATTTCCAACCGAGAAGGCTGCTTCGGCCAACGGCTGGCGTACCTTTCGGCTGGCCTTCTGGCGGGCGGAATGACCCAGCGAAACCATCTTCATGACCAGCGCCATGTCGCGGTTAAGAGTCTCGTCGATGAGTCCCTCATTGGGTTTGGGCCATTCAGCCAGGTGAACCGACTCAGGTGCTTTATCATCCGCTGAGCAAACCAGGTTTTGATACAGCTCCTCGGCCAGGAAAGGCATGGCCGGGGCGAGCAATTTGGAAAGGGTGACCAGGGCGGTATACAGAGTGCTGTATGCAGCCTGTTTATCCGCATCCGATTCGGACTTCCAGAAACGGCGCCGCGAGCGGCGCAGGTACCACGTAGAAAGATGCTCCACGAATGTCTCGATCGGGCGTGTCGCATTCGGCACATCATAAGTCTCGTAGGCCTGGGTGACATCCCGAACCAGGGTGTTCAGCTCGGAAAGAATCCATCGATCTAGGTCAGTCAGGGCAGAGGTCTTTAATTTTTTTCCAGGTGTCCACTGATCGAGAATGGCATAGGTGATAAAAAAGGAATATACATTCCACAGGGTGAGGGTGAAGTTGCGCAGCACCTCACCGACCATCTCCGGAGCAAAACGTCGCTCTGCATGCGGCGGTCCGGAAGTGTAGAAATACCAGCGGAAGGCATCTGCACCACTCACATTGATGACCTCCCAGGGATCAACTGCATTGCCGCGACTCTTTCGCATGGCCTGCCCATTGCGGTCCACGACCAACCCGAGGCAGATGACATTCTTGAAACACTCACTATTAAAGAGCAGCGTGCTGATCGCGTGCAGCGTATAAAACCATCCACGCGTTTGGTCGACGGCTTCACAGATGTAATCCGCAGGGAATTGCTTCCGGAAAGTTTCCTGGTTCTCAAAAGGATAATGCCATTGAGCAACCGGCATGGAGCCTGAATCAAACCAAACGTCAATCAGATCGGGAACGCGTACCATTTTCCCACCGCATTCGGAACAAACCCAGGTGATTGCATCCACATGGGGGCGGTGTAAATCCAGGTCGGTCAAATCCTGGCCGGCTTTTTCGGACAGATTTGCCACCGAACCGATGCACTCCCGATGCTTGCATTCAGCGCATTCCCAGACAGGTAGAGGGGTTCCCCAGTAACGTTCGCGGCTAAGC
The DNA here is from genome assembly GCA_963753465.1 of uncultured Chloroflexia bacterium. Lineage (GTDB taxonomy): Bacteria > Chloroflexota > Anaerolineae > Anaerolineales > Villigracilaceae > UBA877. The sequence goes on along the minus strand of CAVWCJ010000005.1, from coordinate 107,630 downwards.
GCCCAGTCGATGTTATTCGACAACCAGTTACCAAAACGGCCTTCCTTGATGTGCTCGGGAACCCAATTGATACGGTTGTTGAAGGCGACCAGTTGATCCTTGAACTGGCTGGTGCGGATGTACCAGGACTCCCGGGCATAATAAAGCAAAGGCGTGTCACAGCGCCAGCAGAAGGGATAGGTATGAGAATAGGACTCGGAGCGAAATAGGAGGCCGCGCGCCTGCAAGTCCTGGATGATGGCTGGGTCGGCTTCCTTGACGAATACCCCTCGCCAGGGGGTCACTGCGGGAATAAAGGTGCCGTCCGGTTTGACAGTCATCAGGACTGGAAGATCATACTCTTGGGAGGCCTGCATATCCTCCGCGCCGAATGCCGGGGCGATATGGACCAGGCCCGTGCCGTCCTCGGTCGTGACGAAGTCGCCCAGCACGACGTAGTGAGCAGGTTTGTCCAATGGCAGGAAGGTAAAGAGCGGCTGGTAGCGGGTCCCCTTGAGTTTCTTCCCTTTGAAATGATCGACCACCTTGACTTCCTCACCGCGAAATACCTTTTCGAGTAGGAGTTCAGCCAGGATGAGACGTTCCTTGCCGCCCTCCGGCATGGTCCGCTCAACGGTTACATATTCAACATCTGGATGGGCCGCCACAGCAACGTTCGCCGGCAGAGTCCACGGAGTGGTCGTCCAGACCAGGAGCGAGGTGCCAGGTTTATCCACCAAGGGCAGGCGGATGAAAACGGACGGGTCGGTCGCATCCGCGTAGCCTTGCGCAACCTCATGGTCCGAAAGCGGAGTACCGCAGCGTGGGCAGTATGGGACGACCTTATAGCGCTTGAAAAGCAGGTCACGATCCCAGAAGGTTTTTAATATCCACCAGACCGACTCAATGTACTCATTCGTATAGGTGACGTATGCATCCTCCAGGTCTACCCAGAATGCGATCCTGTCGGTCAGTCTCTCCCAATCCTGGATGTAATCGAAGACCGATTTACGACATTCTTCATTGAATTTGGCAATCCCGTAATTCTCGATTTGCTGTTTGTTGGTGAACCCGTGTCGCTTCTCAATTTCGATCTCGACTGGCAGGCCATGGGTATCCCAGCCGCCCCGCCGCGAGACATGGTAGCCGTTCATGATCTTATAGCGCGGAAAGATGTCCTTGAAAGCGCGGGCTTCCACATGGTGTACGCCTGGCCGGCCATTGGCAGTCGGAGGGCCTTCAAAAAACACATATTCCGGCGAATCTTTGCGCAGCAGTCCAGTTTTTTTGAAGATTTCCTGTTCTTTCCAAAACTTGAGCACTGCCTCTTCCATGACATTTACGTCGAGCTTGGACGAAACTGATTTAAACATTCGGCTCCTCGTTTAATAAAAAGAAAAAGCTCCCATCTCACAACAGAGACGAGAGCGATCGTGGCTCACGCGGTACCACTCTGGTTTCCATAAAATTATGGACACTCATTCGGAGACTTGGCTTGGGCGGTATCTCCGCATCCCGATAACGGTGGACGAGTCCGTCTTTCTTACTTGCGGTTGCTTTCAGATCGCGGCTCCGGGAGGATTTTCTGCCCGTCGTACTGGCCCGGCTTCCACTATCTCCGGGGTCGCTGTCGGATCCAACGGGCTTACTCGTTCCCATCCTTGCCTTTGAGAATCAATTGTGTCAAATTATGCCACAAATGAAGGAGGCGGACAAGGTATCATTTTTCAATATATAATGATCGTACTCCACTTTTTAAGTATGCCGCATTGCGATCGCAATATTATTAGACTTTCGTGATTTTTTTATGGAATATATTCTCTCGCTGGACACAAGACCAGCTGCAAGAGTACCCGTTCAACGAAAAGCATAGTCATAAGTAGATAATTGGAACGACCGATGCGATTCGTGGTAGGATTTGTGCCGGATTTAGCGCCCATGCCATACCCTCCTTGATAACTGACTCAAGGATTTGCTCAGGGCAACTACACTTATCGCTGAGAGGATTTTTCCATGAAAGATAATCTCTTCGACAAGCTGACCATCACTGCAGAAAAGTACAATTCGATTCCCGCGGGCGGTTATTTTGCAACCGGCTCTTCGATTACACTCGGCCTGCCATTTTCCCCGAAGCGGTATCTGCAGCATGGCTGGCAATCCTGGTCTTTGACTGCTTGGGTTGAGACGGTACGGTACCTGCCTCCAACGCGTCCATTCCTGCTCACCCCGATGCAAACCGACCCGGTTTATGCCCGTGTCAGGAATCACAATGGCTCCTGGTACGGCGCAGTCGAAGCGACCGAAAGTAAAGTGCTCCTTCTTGGTGCCCTGGACCTGGAGGCGCATGTTGAACTGGATGGTGATCAATTGAAAGGGTGGTACGAGAATGGCGTCGGGGATTGGGTTGTTTGCATGGGAGATGAAACTCAGGTCATGAACCGCTACGCTGGATTGCTTGAAGCCCGGTTCGGAAAAGGCCGTATATCTCGCCCACCGCGCATCTGGTGTTCCTGGTATAGCCTGTACACCGAAATTCATGAGACCCATCTACTTAAAATCCTCGGCGACCTCGAAGATTTTCCATTCGACGTATTCCAGATCGATGACGGCTGGCAAAAGTCGATCGGGGACTGGGAAGCAAACAAGAAGTTCCCCTCCGGGATGCAGTATCTGGCCGAACGGGTTAAAGAGACAGGCCGCACTCCCGGCCTTTGGCTTGCTCCTCTCCTGGTGGTCCCCTCTTCCCCTGTTTACCAAGACCACCAGGACTGGCTTTTACACGACGAGAGAAATAGGCTGGTCTCAGCAGGATACAACTGGTCAGAACCGCTTTTTGCGTTGGACACGACCCATCCGGATGCGCTGACCTGGTTGGCCGCTTTGATGAAAAAGGTTCGTACCTGGGGTTACGAGTATGCCAAATTAGATTTCCTGTACGCGGGTGCATTGCCTGGAAAACGAGCGGGAGGCCTCCCGCGCGAGGCTGCCTTCCGGAAAGGGCTGCAGGTCATACGTGAAGCCCTGGGGGATGCATATCTCCTCACCTGTGGCACTCCGATCCTCCCATCCCTGGGTTTATGTGATGGCATGCGCGTCGGCCCGGATGTTGCCGAGTACTGGGACAATTTTCTCTATACTCAACTCATGAATAATTATGCCGCCACCGGCGCCAACAGCGCCATCCGGACTGTTTTAAACCGCCTCTGGCTGAAGCCACTGGTGAACACGGACCCGGACGTGGTTTACTTCCGTTCTGCCCAAAACAATCTGACCCTTGATCAAATGGGGGTGTTACAGGACTTGGCTCAGGTCGCCGGGTTTAGAGCCACATCTGATATCCCCTCCTGGCTGACGGAGTTGGAGCGAAACGCCCTGCGGGAATTTCTGGAGTCCGATTCCACGATCGCGCGGTCCGGACGGACATCCTTCCAAATCGACGAACACACGGCGGAATTCGGACCGTTCGCTCAACTTCCCCCATCTCCTAATTTTGCTGTCAGGCTGCTCAGCGCATTGGTCGGCGGGCTGGCGAGTAATTCTTTGGTGATGAAAGTTTTCGATGACGCCAGTCGAAAAGAGATCAGGAAAAAGATTGCCGCCCATCCTGTTTAATATTTGAGGCGCCAGCCACACCAGGCCAAATGCGAATGTTCCTTTTCCACATGGTCGTGCACAGACCTCAGGGAACACCAAAATCAATCGTGTATATATACCGATAGGTACCTGTCGGGCAGTAAGCAAATCCGACGCCGATATCCTGGTAATACTGGCCGAGGATATTATCCCTGTGGGGGGCATCATTCATCCACCATGTCATGGCATCCTGCGGGGTTCCACTTGAATATCCGACCCAAATATTTTCTCCACCCCAGCGGCCTGCATATCCAGCTTGCAGCATTCGCTGCCAGGGTGTCGAGCCATCCGAACCGGTGTGTGACATGTAATTATTCAATGCCATATCCACACTGTGGCCCCGGGCTGATATCATCAGTGAGGAGTTAATGGTCAGGGCAGGCAGGCTCGGGCTCGCGTCGGCGCGTTGACCGTTGACGAGTGAAACAACCTGGGATTCGTACGAGTCATTATAAGTGATATTACAGCCCGAGGTTGTTGGCGAAGGGAGCACGGTCGTAATTGGGGACACAATAGAAGTGAATGAAGGAGTAAAACCGAAGGAGGTGGGGGACAGAGTAGAACCAGGCGTGAATGTCCCGGATGGGACCGTCCGGGAAGGTGTCGCAGTCCCGGTTGAAGTGTTTTCAGGCAGGACAGGTGTCCAAGTATTTGGAGGGGTTGATGACGCCAAATGATAAACGGTTAGGCTGGCACTGGCAGTAAGCGACGGCAGCCTGGTAAGCGTGAATGTGAAGGTGTAGGTTTGGGAAGGGGTCAGGGACGAGGTCACCGAAGGAGTAGGGGTTATGCTGGCTGTAGAAGTAGAAGACGATCTTTGTGTCGCCGTTAATGTTCTGGAGGGAGTTGGAGTAAATATCCGAGGGGTCGAAGAGATGGATGGAAGAATAGGAGTTAATACTAGAGTTATCGCAGGAGAGTCAAAATTGGCGGGTTGAGAAAATTCAATCGGAAAACCGGAGGCCGGACAGGTAAATAAAATAAAGGAGGTCAATGAAACAAGAAAGACAAAAATGAACCTGGTCGAAATCAGCTTCATTTGCGCCCTCTCCAAGCTGCCGATATCCAATATGCAGTAGCTGCTGCCTGACCTGCTGCAACAAAAGAAATTCCCTGTGCCGTTACCGATAGGTGATCCCAAAATATTGGCTCTATCGGGACGGCCACACGATCAGGCTGAGTTATTGAACGGGGCTGGGAAGGTTTCGAGAAGTGGTTGGTAATAAATAACCTCCTCCATATCATATCGTATCAGGTAGCTCAAACCAATAACAGATTTGATAAGTTGGAGGAGGCGTTAATGGAAAAATATTCAGAATATTAATTTTTTCTATCAGCCGATGCACTAAATCATCAAATCTTCAATAAGTTAATGGCCTCTAAATTCGGCAGGTGGATTCGCAACACCTTACGGCCGCGTGCCACCAGGGCTTCATAATCCCCAAGGATCTGGGCTCGTTCCAGAATCCCGAAAGTCAGCTTTTCATTGGGAATTTCAAGAGGTGCAGACGGTTCCGCGGTAATTTGTAAAAACAGGCCATTATCAGGGCCGCCTTTATGGAACTGTCCGGTCGAATGCAGGAAGCGCGGCCCAAACCCGACCGTAGTTGCACAACCTGTTCGGTTCCGCACTGCGAGGCGAATTACCTGTAATTTTTGGGATATTTCTGAATCCCTTGGCAGGTATGCATTGATGGCCACATAGTCGTGATCGCCCGCCAGCTTCAGAAATTTGTCCAGCACTTCCATTAAATCTTTCCCCGTGACCGGGTCAGGTGAAAAAACCTTCACATGCGCCTTTTCCCAGACGGGTATATTCTCCTCCAGATTTCCAGAATGGCTATACGAATTTAGCTTGGTTTTGGTGCGATCTTTGCTGTCCTGGACGTCCGGCTGGTTGAAGGCATTAACCCGCAGGATGGAACAGGCGATTGCTGTAGCCACCTCCCAGCGGTAAAACTCAGCGCCGAGCTCGTATGGGTCGGCGATATCAAAAATAAGGGTTGGATGGCCGGCATTTTGCAAAGCCTGGACAGCCTCATCATAGCCGCCGTTGCAACGGAAATAAATAAACAAGCGGTCATCACCATAACTGGCCGGATCCCCAACCGGTTCTTCATCCACGGGAAGGATTCCCCTCCCCTGTTTCCCACTCGATTCGGCAATGAGTTGTTCCAGCCAGGAGCCAAAAGAATCCAACCCCGGATCGGCCACGAAGGTTACCTTATCCCGGTGTTCCAGAGCTGCTTGACCAAGGACCGCTCCCAGCACCAGCCCGGGATTCCGCGCGGCCTGGACAGTAACGCTACACTGATGCGCCATCCAGGACGCCCGTTCAAGCAGGTGTTCGAGGTCAATTCCCATCAAGGCTGCCGGGACCAAGCCAAACGCAGTAAGAGCGGAATAGCGGCCTCCAACCGTCGGCTCGGCGAGGAATGTCGCCCGGAATCCATGCACATTTGCCAGGGCTTCCAGTGAAGTACCTGGATCGGTGATAGCGATGAAACGCTTTCCATCCCGGCCAGCTCGCTTCCAAAAATAATTGAACAATGCGTTTACTTCGACCGTTCCGCCGGATTTGCTGGAGACAATGTAGAGAGTCTTATCTGCCGGAAACGCCCGGTCCGCAGCCATGACTTGAGCAGGATCGGTGGAATTGAGAATGGCAAAATGAACCCGTGCGCTTTCAGTTGAGAAAACCCTGGACATTACTTCAGGAGCCAGCGAAGATCCGCCCATGCCAAGGAGAAGGAAGTGCGTAATACCAAGGCTGCGTACCTCCTTGGCTACCTTGTTGACCTTTGCTACAATCTGACGCGTGGCGCCGGAGCTGGGCAGATCCAGCCAGCCGAGACGGTTGCGGATTTCATCTCGGTCATCTGGATCGGAAGTCCATAATGTCGTATCACACCTCGCCATGCGGCTTATTACGTTCTCTGCTTCCAGATGGGAAACGCGTCGCGAGATCGAAGCGGCAAGATATCCCAATCCACTCACCACAACCCGGCGCCGGTCATCGATTGTCGTTAGGAGAGATGTGAACGCCTGGTTAAAGCTATCGACCCCTTCATCCTCCAGCTCCTTCGTGACCTTCTCCAGAGATATCCCCAGGGCCTCAAGGTTATTAATCACGCTTAAAGGCTCATCGGTGCTGTCGGCGATGGGTGCCTTGGGAATCCCATGCTCGCGAAAAGCATCCAGGGTCTGCGGCGGGACGGTGTTGATCGTAGCCGGAGCAATCAGATTATCCACATACAGTGTATCGGGATAGGCCGGATTTTTGGTGCTGGTGGAAGCCCACAGCGGCCGTTGAAATTGTCCGCCCGAGGCCTGGAGACGCACAAATTGTTCACTTTTACAAACAGAGCGGAATTCATTATAAGCAACCTTGGCGTAGGCAATTGCCGTTTTCCCGAGCAGCTTTTTTGCTTGTGGAGATGAACTCTTCTCCAGGATTTTGTCCACCTTGGTGTCCATTCGTGAAACGAAGAAAGAAGCAACGGAGGCGATTCCATCGATCGGCAAACCTGTCTTTTGGCGGTCCTCAAGGCCGCCCAAGTACGCCTCGACCACGGCCTTATATCGGGCGAGGGAAAAAATGAGGGTTGCATTGATATTAATTCCTGCGGCAATCATAGTCCGAATCGCCGGAATCCCCTCCGGGGTAGCCGGGATTTTTACCATTAGGTTGGGCCGATCCACCCACTCCCACAGCTGTTTTGCTTGTGCAATCGTCGCCTCAGTCTGATGTGCCAGGGAGGGGTTTACTTCGAGCGATACATAGCCATCCGCGCCCATGGATTGTTTATACAGCGGTTGAAATAGGTCACAGGCACGGCGAACATCTTCAATGGCCATCTGCCAAAATATCTGTTCGGCGTCCCACCCAGAACAGGCCAGTGGCAGAAGGGCAAAATTGTATTCTCTTGTATTTGCGATTGCATGATGGAAAATAGTTGGATTGGAAGTAATTCCGCGGATCTCTCCCCGGTCTATCAGGCCGGCCAGTTCTCCATTATCCAACAGACCCCTTTGAATATTGTCATACCATAAAGATTGGCCGAGGGCATGCAAACGTTGGATTGTTTTCGCCATGATTTACTCCGTCTTCTTAATCAAAATGGCTTTCCATTTTTTTTACTTTTTCCACGCGCCTCACATGGCGCTCTTCATGAATTTTGTATTCTGCGCTGAGGAAGGCGGTGACCAGTTCCTGGGTCAGGCCAGGTCCGATGATCCGCGCCCCCAAACATAATACATTCATATCGTCGTGCTCAACGCCTTGGTGAGCAGAGAAAGAGTCATGGCAGACACCCGCGTAGATCCCGCGGAGCTTATTCGCGGCGATCGACGCACCGACCCCGGAACCGCACAGCAATATCCCGCGGACGGCTGCGCCAGATTGGATGGCGCGGCCGACCTTCTCGGCATAATCTGGATAATCCACTGGATCGGTGCTATTTGTCCCCAGGTCGAGCGGGTCGTGTCCGGCGAGACGGATGGTATCCATGACCACGTCTTTCAGGGGAAAACCCGCGTGGTCACAAGCGACAGCAATTTTCATAAAAGCTCCCTGAGAAAAAATCGAATTCAAGGTAATTTTACCATGTGAGATTTTATTATATTCTTTTGAATAACGGTGATTACGATCATCAATATTTAAAAAAGGAAGAAGAAGTGGCCTCCCCCCTCCCGCCCAACCAATCAAGGTCAAGTCTACTCCCAGCCAGTATCCTTCCTGTGTAGGAAATATCATTGGGGTTGTATTGCACGATCCAGACAGGTTCACCCGGCAATATTGCGATTTGCAATCAGACTCTGAATAAGTGGAACGATGTCAATTCTTTTTCCTCCCCGGGCCCTGCCATAAAATCACGGCTCAAAACCTTTATCCATCCAAACCAATCAGATGTACATTTCCTTTAAACCCGAAACTGGAAGAACGATATACCCCTCTTGTTGGTTTCCAATCGAAATTGTGTTTTCCGGATGAAGCAAAGCCAGATAGACAGTTAATGCAGCGATGATTGCATTGAGTTCTTCAAGAGCGTAGAGAGGTTCCAGAGGGAGTATGCCCTTCATCAATTTATGTCGGGTAATCTCCTCGAATATTTCCATGGGATCATTTAGACCGCTCACTTGTTCGTAAAGAACCAGTTGCCTTTGGAGTTTGCCCTCCAGTGTCGGTTTGGGGAGCGGAATTTGCCCGAGGAGCGCACAGAATGATGCATGCGGATGAGTCTCCAATATTTGCTGCGGGTTATCTTCAGATGGATAAGGTTTGAATCCAAGCTCGTCCAATTTTCGATAACACTCAAAACCCATCTGCATCCACGCCGGACAAGATTCAATTCGCGCCGGAGTCGGCGATATGATGATCCCGTGCTCATGCAATTCATGTTCTGCAAGGCGCATGTCAGCTCCACGCAGATGGTGCGAATTCACTCGATTCTTTTCAAGTAATTCTTTAACCAACCCTTGGTTGGGTCTGGGAGGAGCATTAACGGCTGCACCGGTTATCTCTGTTTTTTTTATTAAATCAAGCAGATCCTCTAATTCTCCAGCTGCCAGCATAACCAGCTTACACCCCTGATCAAGGACTGCATAGGTAAATGCATGGCGACTAGCAGTTGGGTCAATTCCAATGAACAGCTTTTGTGAGGAAACCATAGGCAGGAAATTGCTTGAGAAGAAGTAAACAAATGAAATATATCTTTAGTTTAGGACAAAAAGCCCAAGTGCGCAACAGGATGGGAATATGAATTGAGGACTCGAGACTTATCAAGGAATGAAGGGGCATGCGGCCAATCGGCGCCAAGGAGTGGAGCCGCGAGACAGACAAAGATATCGCTGTCACGAACCGGGCAGCATACAAATTTGCGGGCGATGACCAGAAAAGTTCATCGCTTCGCCAAAGAAACCCCCGCTCTTTGGTTATTATGATTGCTGTAGGCTAAACCTGCAGTGGGGACGCTCCCCTCGAAATATTGTCCAGAAATTCCTGCCGGGTCGCCAAATTAGACCTGAACGCCCCGTGCATCGCCGAGGTAGTCATACGAGCATTGTGTTTTTGCACGCCACGCATCATCATACACAAGTGCAGTGCTTCCACGACGACTCCAACTCCCAAAGGCTTGAGCAGGTCACGCAGAACATCGGCGATTTGCCGCGTCATTCGCTCCTGAACCTGAAGCCGATGTGCATAAAGATCAACAATGCGAGGAATTTTGGATAGACCGATTACCTTTCCATCCGGTATATAGGCTACATGAATCCGCCCCATAAATGGCAACAAATGATGCTCACATAGGCTGTAAAATTCGATGTCCCGCACGATGACCATTTCATCGTATTTGACCTCAAAAAGGGCATCCTTGACCACCAATCCTGGGTCGATCTTATACCCGGAAAGCAATTCTGCATACATTCGGGCCACCCGTTCAGGTGTACGTTTTAAACCATCCCGTTCGGGGTCTTCACCGATCGCAGCCAAAATGTGAGTAATGGCTTCCTGAATGGCTCCAGCATCGATTTTGGTCATTTCAAAAACATTATGCGTGGGATTGTCATCAAAATCAATAGTTTCCATAATATTCGCAGCAGGACCGTTCGCCTTTGCCCCTAAAACAATCCGCAGGCAAACGGGAAGGCCGCGTTCCTCCTAAATAAACAGATTGGCCCGGTTTTTTCCGGGCCGATCTAAACCAGGCTTCAAGTTCAGCCGATTTCAGGCTCAATTAATCCGTAGGTACCATCCCGGCGCTGATACAGGACATTCACTGCATCGGTCTCCGTATTGTAGAAAATAAAGAATGCTTCATGACCGAGCATCTTCATTTGCTCCAAGGCTTCATCTTCATCCATCGGCACCAGTTTAAAGGACTTGCGCCGCACAATCAAAGAGGCAGCTTTTTCGATGTCTTGCTTTTGCGGGGGTTGAACAACCTCTGCTGCTGAGCGCCCATCTCCTCTACCGTGATGATGTTTTCCCTTATAGCGTTCCAATTGCCGCTGCATTTTATCATGAGCAGCATCAAAGGCTGCAAATATATCCTCTGCTCGCTCCTCGGTTCGCAATAAAACACGGCGGGCGCGAATCGTAATCTGAGCAATTTGACGGTCGCCTGCACTGCGGGCTGACTTTATGTATGAAAGCTCAACCTTGACCGAGTCAATATCATTAAAATAGCGGTCGAGCTTAGATGCTTTTTTATTGACATAGTCTTTGATGCGATCAGTCACCTCCATATTCCTTGCAAGAATATCGACTTTGACCGCCATAGGTTCCTCCATGTAAGATTAATCACTTCGCAAGTCTGACTTTGAGCAATTCCATGTTATAAGAGAAAGCTCACGCATGCTCAATAGCACATCCGTACCATGCGACCACCCTCAGTAAAAGGCTCCAGCAGAATGGGCAAAGACTGCTCATGACAGTCAAGGCATCCACGGAATCCAATCCGAATCCCTTCCTCACTCCCCACATACCGACGGATATATCCAGTCCAACAACCCCATGTCGATTGATTAAGAGAGTATCTCCAGGACAAGGCGCCGAGATTTCTCTATGCGAAGTACCTCAAGGATCTCCACAAACGCAGACCGGCAGGAGTTAAAAGTACAATCATCAAGGATGGGAAGATGAAGATACCCATCGGTATAATCATTTTAATAGGGGCTTTGTGTGCTTCTTCCTCGGCACGCTGCCGACGCTTCATGCGCATTTGGTCGGACTGGATGCGCAGGACTTTGGCCATACTCACACCTAATTGCTCGCTCTGGATCACTGCTGCGACAAAACTGGTCATTTCAGCAAGGCCAATGCGCTCAGACATATCTCGCAGCGCGTCCCGTCTCAGCTTACCTAATTGAATTTCCTTAATCACCCGACCGAACGCAAGAGCCAGTTCGTTGTCCCATTTTTCGTTTACCTTGGCCATGGCGGCATCAAAACCCAAACCCGCTTCAACACAAATTGTCAATAAATCGAGAGCATCTGGCATTGCCTTGCGGATCCCCCTTTGCCGGCTGTTTATCTTGCTCCTGATCCAAAGGGTCGGGAAAAAATAACCAAGCACGGTAAAAATTACGACGATCAAGAATTTAACCGGAGCCGTCCATGTGGAGGAGAATAACGAAATTAAGAAAATCAAACCTCCAAAAAGCCCGGCTGCAACAAAACGAAGGACGTAGAAGGTGGATGCATCTATTCTCCCTGGATTCCCGGCCAACTCCAGCTGACTACGCGTCTGTTCCAACACGTGTTGAGGTGTGAATCGCGATGACATTTCACCAAGCCGCCGTACCACCGGATAAACAATCCGCTCCATGAAGGGTTGGGACAACTCGATTTGTTCCAGTGAAACGACTTCTCCGCGCTGGCTAAATTCTGCCAAGCGAGCCTCAAGAGGGTTATCCTCCTGGGCCTTAAGCTTTCGCAGCCCGGTTACAACCAGCACAACAGCACCCCCGATGATCACCAAGACAATCAGGATAATGATTACGGATCCCATATCACACCTCGATATTTGCAATCTTTGTCATCGCAAAGTACCCAACCGTGATTAGAACCGCGGCCGCGCCCAGGGCGATTAAACCGCATGTGAGATTTTCGGGAGTAAAAAATTCCATGATATAGGAACGATTAAGGAACCAAAGGATTAACATCAGAAAAATCGGCATTAAAGCCAAAATTCTACCCGAATACATGGCCTGAGAAGTCATCACCCGGATCTCACCTTTAATGCGGATGCGCTCGCGGATCGTATAAGAAATCACGTCCATTATTTCTGCCAGATTGCCACCAACTTCCCGCTGAACATTGACTGCGGTAATAAGAAAATCCAGGTCTCCACTGGGAATTCGGCGCAGAAGGTTTTCCAACGCCCGTTCCATTGGTATACCCAGCTGCATTTCCTGAACCACCCGACGAAATTCGTCGCATATGGGAGGCGGCAGCTCTTTACTGACCGCCTCCATCGCCTGCAAAGTAGAATAGCCTGCCCGGAGGCCGTTGACCATTAAATTGAGCATATCGGGCAGCTGATCATTAAATTTGACCAGCCGCTTGGATTGTTGTCTTTTTACATAGTATCTCGGTAAAAACGCACCGATCCCTGCACCAATCAAACCCGAAATGATGACCCTCCCTCCCAGGAAATACGCAACAATCCCACCCCCAACCACAGCAATAACATACGAGGCGATATACTCACCCGGTTTGAATTTAAGGTCTGCCCGAGCCAATTCGCGGGCGATATTCTCACCAAATGAGGATTTCTCAACCTGTTTATTGACCCAATCGGTTAATGCGGTTTTTGCCTCAGTAGAATGAACAGGTTCTTTTTTTTGTTCATCTTCAAGATACCTATTTATACGATCATCGACCAGACCCCCTTCACCTGAGGTTGAGACAACAATGCCGACAATCATCAAGACCAGGGCAATTCCACCACCAACAAGGATGAGCGTGATCATTTTCACCTACCAGATGAAAAATCAATATCGCTGCCGATTTCCAACGCCAAAGATCGAAGGTGGCAAGTGGATGCCAGAACCTTCGATTTTATCCATAAACTTCGGACGCAAACCGGTTGGCCTCAATCGGCCCAAGACTTTGCCATTTTCAAATCCTGTTTGCTCAAAGACAAATATATCGGTGGTCGTGATAACATCCCCTTCCATGCCGCTTACTTCAGTAACACTGACCACCTTTCGAGAGCCGTCCCGCATGCGCTCCTGGTGAATCACCATATCAATAGCAGACGTAACCTGTTCACGAATTGCCCGCACGGGCAATTCCATCCCGGCCATCAATACCATCGTTTCGAGACGGGAAAGGGTATCCCGAGGTGAGTTAGAGTGGAGGGTGGTCATGGAGCCGTCATGGCCTGTATTCATTGCCTGCAGCATGTCCAGGGCAGCATCATCACGGATCTCGCCTACGATGATTCTGTCCGGGCGCATTCGGAGTGCATTAACCACCAGCTGGCGAATGGTAATTTCCCCTCGTCCTTCGATATTTGGGGGGCGCGACTCGAGAGTAACCACGTGTTCCTGGCGTAGCTGCAATTCCGCAGCGTTCTCGATTGTTAGAATTCTTTCATCACTGGGTATAAAACCGGATAGAACGTTCAGCAACGTGGTCTTGCCCGAACCAGTACCTCCAGAGATCACTATATTTAAACGGGATTCCACGCAAGCTTTCAGAAATTGAAGAGATTCGGCCGTTACCGTACCCAATTGGACCAGCTGCTCAATGGTTAGAGGGGTTTTAAAGAATTTTCGGATGGTAAGGGTTGGGCCGACCAGCGATATCGGCGGAATGACTGCATTCACGCGGGAGCCATCCGCCAGACGGGCGTCCACGTACGGGCTGGACTCATCAATACGACGTCCAAGAGGGGCAACAATTCGGTCGATGATGCGCATCACATGATCGTTGCTTTCGAATGTGACCGGTACGCGATGGATCTTACCTTTTCGCTCTATATAAATATTCTTTGCTCCATTCACCATGATTTCGGTCACGGTTTCGTCTTCAAGCAAGGGCTGCAGAGGGCCAAGGCCGAGAATTTCTGCGGAAATTTGCTCAAAAAGACGGGCGCGTTCGGGTCGAGAAAGTACGATATTTTCTTCACTCAGGACTTGTTCAAACAGCTCCTGGATGGTTTTACGCACATCTTCAGTTTTTGTAATATCCATGGATGGGTCCAGCTCAGCCAGGAGGCGATTCTGGACACGCGTCTTGAGATCAAAATATGTTCCCGCCTGAGGAGCAGCACTGGGAGCGCTTACTCTTCGAGCCTGAAGGGATGATAATCGGGAAGCATCTCCGCTAGAAGGTGAAGGTGTGCCAGGAGCCTGTTCACCAGGCTTCCCTTGACCCTGTTCAATCCGTTTTAACAATGACATTACTACCTCCAAAAAACATATGTCGGATCTAGCGTTTTGGCGCCCGTTCCAAGTTCTCTGATTCTTTCTTGAGAAGTTTGGCTCTAATTGCTTCCGCAAGCATATAAATTCCCCGCGCAGCAGGTTGCGTTTTATTATCCAACATGAATGGGACGCCACGATTTACTGCGGGGATCACTGTACGTTCGTCCAATGGTATTACCGCTAGCACTTCCTGTTTAAGATTCTCACCCACCTTCTCGGGTGTTATTGCGATGCGTTTATCAAACCGATTCATGATAAAAGCAATTTTCTCAACGGGCAGATTTAAGGTGAGCATAAGGTCGAGGAATAAACGCCCATCTTTAATGGATGGAATATCCTGCGTAGAAATGAGGACAACCACGTCGGAGACATCCAGGACTGAGAGTGTGATATCCGTCAAATATGAACTTGTATCAACCACCACGTATGCAAACAGCTGACGTAAATACTTCAGTACCTTGGAGAACTCTTCTGCATTTACTTTTTCGGCATTTTCCGGGCGGGAGGGTGCAGCCAAAATATGGATTCCCGAGGCCGCGTGTTTAATCATTACCTCTTCGACAATTTCAGGATCCAACTCTTCCGTCCGTGAGGCGAGATCTAGGATCGAGTTCTTACCCTGTTCATTCATGAATACTGCCACGTCACCGAATTGTAAATTTGCATCGACCAATGCGGCCCGTGTTTCATCATTATGAAGGGCAATTGCAAGGTTGACCGCCAGAGTGGTGCAGCCAGTTCCACCTTTTGGGCTGTAAACCATGATTATCTTGCCCTGCGTAGTCAGCCCACTTACGCGTGGTTGTGCAGCACCTCCGGCCGGGGTTACAACTACCTGGCCGGTCTTGGCACGTTCTTCACGGGCAAATTTACCTGCGCCGCGGATGGCAGTGATGAGTTCATCGGGCATGGGTGGTTTTGTCAGGAAATCCCTTGCCCCGACCAGCATTGCCCTGCGCATATAATTTGGATCACCCTGGACGGAAAGAATCACCACCTGAACAAACGGCATTTTCGAACGGATCGCCTCCGTTGCTGCAATACCGTCCATATCTGGCATATTGATATCCATCAGGACCACGTCTGGATTGGTTTCTTGTGCCAGTTGAATGGCCTCACGCCCTGTCCGCGCTGCAGAAACAACTTCGAGATCTGACTCGAATTGCAAAAGTTTCCGGATATTCTCGCGAGTCTCGGCAACATCATCTACGATGAGAACGCGGATTTTTTCACCTTCGGCCATGCGGTATCTCCATGCTTAGATCTTACTAGCAGAGGAAAAGACTTTTTCTGCGTAACAACGATTATGGGTGCGGCGTAGCAACATCGCCAGGCAAATGAGGTATCGAATTGACACGCGGCTGAAGTGCATACGGCAGCTTGGCTGGTATCGGGATATTGTATTGGGTAAGCAGATATTCCAGGTTCGCGGCAGTCGGCTGGGTTGCAGTGGATGCATTCGTATCGTTCGGATTCAAAAGGGTCAGGGTAATTTGCACTCCGCTGTAGACAAGGTATGTTAATGTAACCGCGTCCTGCGGAGCAACCATGAGGGTGATAAGGTCCGGAGGGGTGACCTGGACAGCTTGTGCCGCACTGGCCCCAGGCGTGGGAGTTTGGGTAGGCGACGCATTCGAGCTGGAAAGACTACCAATCGCCCCGCCTGTAAGCGGGAAATTACCTACATGCAGCACTCGCACCCTCTGCATGATCATCTGTGTAACCATGCGAGGTCGCTGAGATTCGGACGGCTGTATATATAAGAGCATCTTTGAAATATCGTCCATCTCAAAATGGCCTTGGATGACATTCCCTTGAGTGATTTTGAGCACCCCATTATTCTCTTCCAGGCTCGCAATGATATTCGGCAGGATGCTCTGAGATGCCGGATCAATATCTACCACCAACATGGTAACAATCACATCTACATAATCCCCGTCGGTGATGCCATATGCGGTCGAGGAGAGGCGTGAAATGGGGATTGATACTGCAGTTTGTCCGATCGGAATGAATGGCGCCCAGCCGGATACCGGAAGGTAACCAGCACTGGGGGTCGCCGAAAGCATGTTTTCCATAATCGGGACGCCTTGATTTATTGTATAAAGGGAATATTTGCCGACGATATTACTTTTATCGGTGATTTCACCCTGAGCCTGTGCGTCCTGGGGTATCTTAATTGTTCTCAGCATATCCTCCGTGATGGCTGTACCAGGGGATATATTTTGACCTGCAATAAATATTTCCAGATATACTATTTGCGGGGTCGGCGACGCCTGTGTCGAGGGATGGCTGGCAGGAGAGCGCCGCATCAGGAAAAACAATAGTCCCACTCCAATAATGACGATCAATGCTAAAAAGATGAATATTCTTCCGCGACGCATAATTTGCTCCTTGTGCTCTTAATTTTGCTAATAGAATTATACAGTATTATCAAAATTGGCTGTCCTCGCCCCAGTTTGATCTCCAAAAAAGATGGGACTCTGGCATTGATACAGAGTCCCACCAGTTCAGTTCCGGCGACGCATCTCACCTGCTTGGTGAGATTTGAGTACAACTTCGTGAAAACGTTGCCGATGATCGGGCCGAGTATCAACAAAACCGCCATCACGAGGGCAAGAACAAAAACAAAAACAAGAATAAGAGCCTACTCGACTGGACCTTGGCTTAATTTTTTGAAGCAACCAAACAATATATTTTGCCTCCTCAAAAACCAACACATTCTAGGTCCGATCAGGACAATTTTTATTATATAGTTGTCTCCAATAAAAAACAAGAAAATATCGTTGCAAACACTTTACAGTTATGTTATTTCAGGCATGCGCCGGAATAGATAATGTAACGCGCGACCCCTTTCCTGGGGCACTATCAACTTCGAATGCACCATTGAGCATTTCGGCGCGCTCCTTGATCAACTTCAATCCCAGGTTAGCGCCCTTTTCGAACACATCGGTATCAAAACCTTTCCCATTGTCATCCATCGATAATTTGATCACTGCATCCCCCATATCCGCCAGGATTTTTACCAGTGTCGCCTGGTTTTGGTGAACAGCATAACTCAATAATTCTTGCATAGCACGGAAGACCATCACCTCCACATAGGACTCCAGTCTACGGTCATTCCCCGTGATGGTTACACTGATCTCAACCCCGGCTTGTTCTTTAAACGTATCCGCATAACGGCGTATTGTTGGGGCAAGGCCCAAATCATCCAGCATCATCGGCCGTAATTCAAAAATAAAATTTCGGATTTTTTGGAAGGTGGTCATCGCGGCCACCTTCAAATTGCTCAATTCGTCGCGGGCTTGAGCAGGGTCCACTTCAAGCAGGCGCATGGCAATCTCGGTTTGCAAAATGAAATTAGAGAGGGCCTGAGCGGGGCCATCATGCATCTGACGCGAAAGTCTTTGGCGTTCGGCCTCCTGAGCATCGACAAGCATCTCTACACTTGTAAGGCTTCCCTTTTCTACCTTTGCCCCGCCACTCGCTCCATTGGCTTTGCTCGCTTTTTGTATCCGCTCCAGCGTGCTTTTATACCTGTTCAAATTGGATTGGTCACTTTGTAATTTTTCCAATTGCCCACGCATGACAAATAAACGTTGCTGTGCATCCAAAGCAGAGTCATATGCGGTGCGGATTTCATCTATCGGTACTTTGTCACCCTGGCTTTGTACCTGCTGTAAATGTGCAGTCACCGCCGCGTTTCGCTGAGTCAATTTTCCAACCTCCACGCGGCTTTGCTCCAACATCAAAGTAATTTCCTTCAAAGCCCGATTGGTCTCGTCCAGCTCTGACTGGTACATTTGTTGTAAATCTTCGATGGGGGCTTCCGGCTTTTTTTCTTCAGGTAACGTCATGGTTTATTCCTTGGTCTTCTGATCTTTGTCGAATAAATTCACCCACCCATGTTTTAGTGCATAAACGACCGCCTGCGTACGATCTTCGACACTAAATTTCCGCAATATAGAGGTAACATGGTTCTTTACCGTCTGGTGGCTGATCCCAAGGGATGCAGCAATTTCTTTATTGCTCAATCCCTTGACAACATACGCGAGCACTTCCATTTCTCGATCGGATAAGGGGTGAAATGGACTGCCAGGTTCGCTGTATAAGTGACGTGCTTTTTCCATTTCCCCTTCAAGCCAGACTTCAAATTCCTTCGGGGAAAAAACCTGGTCACCGATAACAAATTTACCCTGGATCACGTTCTTGATGGTTTGGATCAGATGTCGTGGATCCACATCTTTCGCACAATAAGCTGCAGCTCCCGCCCAGGCAGCATGAATAACCTGCTCGTTATCATCGTAAGCTGTCAGGAGGACGATCCGGGTTGCCACCTTATCCTGGACAACCTGATGAGTGATCTGCTGACCGTTCAAACCGGGTAAATTAATATCAACAACCGCGACGTCCGGATGAAGCTCGCAAATCATAGCCAGTGCCACTGTTCCGTTGGAGGCCTGGCCTACCACCTTAAATTCCTTTTCCAACGACAGGGCGTTGACAACCCCCTGTCTGAATATGGGATGGTCGTCCACGACGATCAAAGTCTTTTCGTTCATGGGAACTCCCCAGCCAGGTGTTTGGCTAGCTTGAGTATAGCACAGGTCATTCCGTCAGACAATTTAATATCGATTTGCTTATTGGTGATTCCATCGATAGACTGCCATGTTTTCCCCGCCCAGTTTTGGGGCATAAGGAGCGCCGGTCACAAATACTGGAATCAAACCCCGGGTTAAGAATGGATACCAGGAGGGAAATGTCACCAGATAATCCACACTGCGCTGATTTAAGTAAACTGCTATCCTGGGTTCATTGCGGATAAATGGGATCACTTCAGGGGAAACCAATCCTGCCAAATCAACCAGCCGGTGCTGGCCAAAATATCCAAGTGCCCCAATATCATGAGCAGCAACCAAAGCGTCGGGAGGGATGTTGATCGATACCCATTTGGCGGTCGTCACCATCTCGCTCTGGATCACTGCGACATCCTGGGCATAGGCATACGCTCCCCTTCCCCAGAAAAACAGCAAAACCCCGCCCAGAGTCAGCTCCCAAACTGCGGTAAACGCCCAATGGTATCGGATCTGAATTTGGTTAACAAATTCAACCAGGCCTGCCAGGCCGAAGCTAAACCAAACTGGCATGGCCGGGATGATGTAGCGGGCATGTTGATACGTAACCGGTAAACGCCAGGCATACAAACCCAAATAACCGAAGAACCAGATTAAACCAGCCAGGGTACCCCAGGAGTGCTTTCGGATGGCAGAGATCAAAGCAAGAATGATGCCAGGCAATAATATTACCCCTACTCCGATGAGTGGCTGGAGGAGCTCCATTCCCAAACGGGAAATATATGGAATCTGCTGGTAAATCGCATATTCTGCCTGCTTGGCATAGAATGTATTGGGCAGGGGAGATTTACTGTCAAAAGACAAATTAAATAAGACATACAAGGCACATAAGCCTCCGGCGCCGAGAACCAAACTCATCAGGCCTCGTCCCCGCCGGATCCAATCTTTCTCCATGAGCAGTATTGCGAAACATGCAGGTCCCAGGAGGGTAACGCCATCCGGGCGGACCCAAATGCTCAAGCCGATCACCAATCCAAGCGCAAAAGGTCGATGGACTCCATTGACCAACAATAACATCGCGACTGCGACAAGGAGAACATATAACATTGTCTCCATCCCCGAAGCTGCAGACCAGGCCAGGTGCCATTCCAGCGCCGTTACCGCCCCCACCCAAGGGAAGCGCGGGCGATAAGTCGGGACCTGTCTGCGCACGAGTGATTCGACCGCAATAGTCGTAGCCCAGAGCGCCACCGTTCCAAGGAAATAAGTCCACACAAAAGGTGCAAGATGCAGAAGGTATCCCAATGCAAGGAGCATTGACCACAGCGGCGCCGTGGATCCAGCAGAAGGTTGGCCAGGCAGGAATGCCCATTGACCCAGCAAGGCTAAATTCCGAGCGTATGTTTGGTGGATCCAGGAATCATCCAGGGGGAAGCCGATAGCATAATAGCCATGGCTCACCAACAAATAAACACCGACTGAAAGAACCGCCATTCCGGCCAGACTTATTATTTCTGCCCGTTTCAGGTTGACTTCAGGGATGGATGACAAAAATGCGTGCCTCCGCTTTCTCTCCGAGATATTGCAATCCTGCTTGTTGGTTTGGATTATTGTATACCGCCATTAATACACCTGGAAGGCTTTCTTTCTCAAGAATAAGATAATCTGCCCCGTAGCGGTCAGCAACGGCAATAATCGTGTCCACATTCCCATCCGGCAATGCGATCGACGGGTGACCAGTTGCCAAATAAAACCCCGGCGGATTAGCGATGATCACTCTTGCAGTTTCCGGGGCACCTTCGTTCGAGAGATACTGGCCGATCTTTTGATAGGCGGAATTTTCTTGGTTCCAGACCGATCCAGATGTCGACATTCCAATGACTTGACTAAAGATGATAAAAGTGGTCAGCAAACCGGTAACTGTCACGACCAAGATCGGAAAAACAATGTACGCCTGCCGCCCTTTCCACCGACGCCATTTAGCTACCACGGAAATCAACCAATCCAGGCCGGCGGGAGCCACGGCCCACCAAACCGGCTGCAGTGCAGCACCAGAGTGAATAAACCCACCGCGCGACCCTGCAAATGGGAAAATGAGTGTCATGGCGAAAATGGTCAACCCCCAGGATAGGACTGCAATTTGGATGCGCTGATCTCTGCGGTACAGCCATAAACCCAAACAGATCAGCGGCAGCAGGAATATTTCACCTTGAACAGCAAGGGTATTCGCCAAGTTGAACAACAACGCCCATAGGCGTGCCGTCAAAATTGCGGGGATGCCAGAAGCCCACCAATTAGAAAAAGATAACTGGCTGGCGGGATATGAAAACAGCTGATTGTAATCCGTCAACCATAATGAAAAGGATCCGCCAGGTGCAAGCGGGGTTCCAAAGACAAGCCAATTGCGAACCAACCACGGCCCCATAATGAGCAGGTAGCCCGCCAGACAGAATAAGACTGGCCGAATTAAAGTAACGAATAATTTTTGAGTTGAAATTGGCCTCAAGAAGATCGTTGCCAGCAGGGCGATCCCCAGCCATAGCAACCCATCCACACGCGACAAATGAAACAGGCCAGCCAGCAAACCAAGGAAAAGAGGGGTTAAGTTTGAATATCGACGGCCAAGGAGAAGAAAAAAAGAACCGCCGAGGAGCATGTACAAACCAAACGTGTCTGTGGTGGGAATAAATTTGAGATAGAAAGCGGAAAAAACCGCCAGTAAACCTGATATCATTGCCAGGAATTGCTTGGAAGTCAAAGAGTAGGCCAGGGCAGCCGTAACCGGAGGAATGCAAGCAGCAATCGCCAGGAAACCGATCCGTGCCGCGGTCCA
This sequence comes from uncultured Chloroflexia bacterium, assembly GCA_963753465.1. Lineage (GTDB taxonomy): Bacteria > Chloroflexota > Anaerolineae > Anaerolineales > Villigracilaceae > UBA877. The sequence goes on along the minus strand of CAVWCJ010000005.1, from coordinate 85,676 downwards.
CGATGAAGATCCAAAGAGCGCCGCCCCTGCTGCAGCAAGCAGCGATGCGAGCGGCATCCAGTAGGCATTCGAAGGATGCGGGAGTCCGGCAGGGTCGTCGAGATAATTCCATATAAAATTCTCGGTAAAGCCATGTCCGGTTGCCAGTTCAAGCCCCCCACTATAATAATAATCTGCGTCTATGTAACCGGGTGTGGGTTGAAAAAGAGCCACAACACCCGCAGAGAAAAGGCCGAGCAAGGCAAGAAGCAAATACTGCCGCCAAGTCATGTTACCGGGAGTCTCCTACGATCGGTTCCAGCCTAGGACGGGGTGGTCGAACAGCCCACCAGCGCATCCAATACAATAAAAGGAATAACAATCCAGGGATTCCGATTAATAGAAGAGAATTTAAGACGCTGGCGTTCCTGGGACCGAATGCCACAATCCACGGGACAATTATAAGCAGAAGTGGCAGTATTCCAACGATCGCCCATTGACCATGACGCGACCAGCGTTCAGATAGAATTACCAGCACCCAGGTAAAAGGGAAAATGAGAATGACAAGGTCCAGAGGTGTCATAGGGATCCCCAGGAGTGGTGTACCCACCAGGGTAACACTTACCACCCATAAAAAGTGCCGGAATCCTTTCCCGCGTACAGCGTTCCATTCAACGGGGAGCAGGATGATCATCCCGGCGGTCAACACCCATCCCAGCCGAGCCCCGAATGCTGGCCACCAGGAGGCGAAAATTCGCCCGGGGGTTAATGTAGGCGTATACCTGTAATGGGAAACAACCCCGCGTAGGTAAGGGACAAACCAGGCTGGCAAGATGATGAACGAGACAACCAGCAGTAAGATAAACGTCATCAGGAAACCACCCAGTACCCTCCAGCGGTGGTGATAAACCGACCACCAGATAATGAAAATCAGAAAAACACCGGCGATATCCAATTTAAAAAAAGGCAGGATCAGCAGTGCCCCGGCCAATTCGTCCTTTTCTTCTTTTATGGAAAGCACGGTTCCGACGATCGCCAGGGCAATCAAAATCGTAGCGCTCCCACTCAACAGGGACAAGAATCCGTAAACCCAAAAGAATGAAAACAGCAGCATGGCAGGCAGAAAAAACCTGCCTGCTTTCCAGCCTGTCACACGCAAGGCAAGATACCCCAATCCAGCCAGGGCGATTTCCAAACATGTCCACCAGGTACCAAGCGCCAAGGGGTAATTGCCAATGAACGCAAAAGGAAAATAAAATATTTCCAGCAAGAAAGGAATGGAGAGCTCAAGCGGATCCTCCCCACTCACAGCCTGCCTTCCATAATATTGAACTTCCACCTTCTGCATGGCAGCCGCGCTGTATGGGCTGTTCCCAGTTTGGAGGAAAGTCCGTGCATCCATCCATGGGACGAGAAAATCCTTCCCGCCAGGGTGGGAACGCACATAGGAAGTATTTGCCCACACCAAGCCGCCGAGGACGACAATTGGGAGCAAAATTGATGCGATGATAGGGATGATTTTCAGGCTACGACTCAATGTCTACACCTCGGATCAGCCCTAAGGATTTTAACCATTTTCCTGGTGAGGGTCAACCAGCAGCAGGTAAAAAATCGAGACGGTGAATGGACTTCCGTCTCGATCGATTTTGTCACTGAGCATCCTGTCTGCGGAGAAAAAATCAACCGCCCAGAACCCCTTCAATCGTTAAGTCTTGATCCTTTGCAATCAGCCTAAGGGCATTTTCAGTCGCCTGGAGGATTTTTTTTCGGTAAGTCATTAAGAACAGATCCAGGCCCTCCCCTTTTGCAGAGCAGAATAATTCCCTGGTCTCCAGGGGGATACCAAATGCCTCTTCGCACCAGCCTGTCAGGTAACCTGCAGTGATATGGCAGATTGCTTTCTGAGTAGATTTGCCCTCTGCAAGGTAGCCCTCTGCTTCGAAGGATTGTTGATTGGCAAACACCAGAAGGAAAGTCTCATCCGCCTTTGGGTTGGTCGGATAAAGCAGGTTGACGAAAGCCCAACCGGAGAAGGAAAAATAGGTCGGGCCAAAACCGAATTTTTCCATCGGGTCCTGCAAGCCAAAGGTATCAAAAAATTTACCTGCTTCTGTTCGCCCGACCGCCTTCCCAAAAGCGTATAGGAGCTGGTCAGAACCATGGTCGCCGTAAATCTCCTCGAGCACACCACGCAGCACCTGGGAGAGCGAATCGGTACGCGCCAAGATGAACCGATCTTTGCCGATCTCGACGCGGCCGCGCCCAGGCACCGTACGCAGGGAATCAAAATATCCCTTGACAGAATCCTTGGCTTTTTCAAAAACACCCAGCATCTCTGGAGGGACTTCAGCAGCTCTCATAATTTGCTCCACTTGAAATTGTAACATCTTTATCGGAACATTTTATAACAAATTTATTGCGCGGATACCTCATGGATGGATCAAGCCAAGCCATTGAGGAGATCGATCCTGGTTTTATGCTATAATAGTGCCACTTTGAGGAAAGCATGACCCACATCCCCTACGCGAATAATAACAACGATAACGATAATGATAATCGGCCTCCGGCCGTTGGGCGAAGCCTGTCGGGTTAACAAAAACCTTCAATCAACCAATCGCCCAACGCAACTGCGGAGGGCGATTTATTTTATAAACGGTGTGTTGTTGCTTAAGGTGTCGAGGATCGAAGCGGACCAGGAATGGGACGCAGCGAGCAACTTCACCTTAAATCAAATCGCATATTTACCGAACCATGGGATACCCTTGTCGGTCTAAGTCAGCGCTCGGCTCAGACCTCACCGCAATACCCTGGTTCATGGAGGTGGTGCATGTATAAAACTCATAACTGTGGTGAGCTGCGTGCGACCCACGCTGGGCAAATCGTCACTCTGGCGGGCTGGGTCCATCGCCGCCGGGATCACGGTGGGGTCGTTTTCATCGATCTGCGTGACCGCTCCGGACTGGCCCAGGTGGTGATGAACCCCGATCTTCCAAGCAAAATGCTCGAAACGGTGGGAAGTGTCCGTTCGGAATGGGTGCTGCAAATAAAAGGAAAGGTAGAACTCCGCCCTGAAGGAATGGTCAACCCAAAAATGGAAACTGGCGATGTGGAAGTCGTCGCGCTCTCCGTCGTTGTACTCAATCCGGCCAAGGCACTGCCGTTCCAGATCAGTAAGGATGACGAAGAAGTCGACGAGAATACCCGTCTAAAGTACCGTTACCTCGACCTGCGGAGGGAACGTATGCTCCACAACCTGGAGCTGCGCCACTCCGTGGTCAAGTTCATGCGCGATTATCTATCCCAACATGGCTTCCTGGAAATCGAGACACCCAACCTGTTCAAGACCACACCGGAAGGAGCGCGCGACTACCTCGTGCCCTCCCGCCTCTACCCGGGCCAATTCTACGCACTGCCTCAATCTCCCCAGCAGCTCAAGCAATTATTGATGGTTGCCGGCATCGAACGTTATTTCCAAATCGCACGATGCTTCCGGGATGAGGATCAGCGCGGCGACCGTCAGCCAGAATTCACCCAGCTCGACGTGGAAATGTCCTTCGTCGAACGTGACGACGTACTCCAAATGATAGAAGGACTGTTCACGGCCATGCTCCCAGTGGTCACCCCCCACAAGCATTTGCTTGCCTCCCCCTGGCCACGATTATCCTATACGGAGGCGGTCGCTCGTTATGGCACAGACAAACCTGACCTGCGTTTTGGGTTGGAGCTCTACGATGTCGGGAAGATCTTCGCTGAGAGCGAGTTTACGGTGTTCAAAAACACGCTTGCCGAAGGCGGCCTTGTTAAATGCCTGGCAGTTCCAGGCTGCGCCAACTACAGCCGCAAAGAACTTGACAAGCTGACCGCGGTTGCCAAAGATCTTGGGGCGAAAGGCCTGGTCACCATGGCGCTGACCGCTGAAGGCCCAAAAGGCTCGGCTGTAAAATTCATCCACGAAATTGAGATCGCCGAACTCTGTAAACTCACCGGAGCTAAAACCGGCGACTTGATCCTTTTTGTAGCCGACCAGACGGCCACGGTCAACAAAGTGCTTGGCGCGCTTCGTCTCTGGTTCCGCGACACACTCAAACTGGCCGATCAGAATGTGATGGCATTTGCCTGGGTTCTCGACTTCCCCATGTTTGAATGGAATGAGGAATACAAGAAATGGGATGCCGCCCATCACCCTTTCACCATGCCGCGCATGGAACACATCGACCGTTTTAATTCCGATCCCTCCTCCATTCTCTCGGATGCGTATGACATGGTGTGCAACGGCTACGAGATGGCTTCAGGTTCGATCCGAATCCACCGCCGGGACATCCAGAGCAAGGTGTTCCAGCTTCTCGGAATTGGCGAGGAGGAAGCCCAGAAAAAGTTCGGCCACCTGCTGGAAGCCTTCGAATACGGCGCACCGCCGCATGGTGGGATCGCTCCTGGTATCGACCGGCTGGTTATGCTCCTCGCGGATGAACCCAATATCCGTGAGGTGATCGCCTTCCCAAAAAACTCTGCCGCTCGGGACGTGATGGCAGACGCACCCTCACCAGCTGATCCGCGCCAGCTCAAAGAATTGCATATCAAGCTCTATTGATAAGGAAAGGCAGCTTATGGCCACACCCAAAACGTCTGATTCGACATTTACTATCAATTCCGACACGGTCAAACATATCGCCTTCCTGGTGAGACTGGGAATTACCGAGGAGCAAACCCGGGCATTCAGTCAGCAATTCACCGCCATCATCGATTACTTTCACTTGCTTAACGAAGTCGACACAAGCCAGGTACCACCAGCCACCGAGATTTCCAACACCCTGAACGTGACCCGCCAGGATGTAATTTCCCCTTCCATGCCACGCGAAGATTTTCTTAAAAATGTTCCTCGCAAGGAAGGCGCTTTTGTCAGGGTCCCACTCGTTTTTGACGAAGAATGATCCTGCCGATGCAAGATAAACCATGGAATCGAGGCAAGCTGTGGAACCCCATCGCCTGACCATCCGGGAGGCTCACAAGCTGCTCACCGGGAAAAAGATCAGCAGCGTCGAATTAACCAAGTCCGTTCTGGATTGCATCCATTCAATCGACCCGAAGATTCGCGCCTATGTAACCGTTGCAGATGAGACAGCTCTTGACCAGGCCTTCGCTGCTGATCAGCGACTCGCGACAGGTGAACCGGTCCCCTTATTAACCGGCATCCCTTTTGCGGTCAAGGACTGCATCTCGACCCGCGGGGTTCGCACCACCTGCTCTTCGAAGATCCTCGAAAACTACGTTCCCCAGTACAACGCCACCGTGATCGATCGCCTGGCAGAATCGGGAGCGGTGCTCCTTGGCAAACACAACATGGACGAATTCGGCATGGGCAGCTCCTGTGAAAACTCTGCTTTCTTCGATACGCACAACCCGTGGGATCTGGAGCGGGTTCCAGGTGGCTCGAGTGGAGGCTCGGCGGCCGCAGTGGCTGCCCGGATGGGGACTTTTGCCCTTGGTGAAGATACCGGCGGCTCGATCCGCATGCCCGCCGGCTTTTGCAATGTGACCGGCTTGAAGCCGACCTACGGGCGTGTCTCCCGCTATGGCCTGATCGCACTAGTCTCCTCGTTCGATTCGATCGGACCGATGGCCCGGGATGCATTCGACTGTGCTGCGGTGCTTCAGGTGATCGCAGGCAAAGATCCCCACGACAGCACTTCTCTCCCCGCGCCCGTCCCGGATTATCTGGAAGCCCTGGATAAGCCCATTAATGGCCTGCGCCTGGGGATTCCCAAAGAGTATTTTTCAGCCGGAATGGATCCTGGCGTGGAGAGCTCACTCCACGAAGCCATCCACCAGTTCGAGAAGCTGGGCATGCAGATCCGCGAGGTTTCACTGCCACATACCAGGTACGGCCTGCCCGTCTACTATCTGATCCTGTTTGCTGAAGCCAGCGCCAATCTGGCCCGGTTCGATGGTACCCGTTTCGGACTGTCGGTTGCAGAAAAGGCGAAAAATGTGATTGACCTGTATCTGCAGACCCGCCAGGAGGGTTTCGGGGTCGAAGTAAAGCGACGGATCATGCTGGGGGCGTATGTTCTCTCTGCCGGCTACTACGACGCCTACTATCTCAAAGCACAAAAAGTTCGCACCCTGCTCCGCAGGGATTTCGAGGCTGCCTTCGAGGATTGTGATGCCTTGATCGCCCCCACCTGTCCCACAACCGCCTTCAGGATCGGTGAGAAGATCGATGACCCGCTGCATATGTACCTATCCGATATTTACGTGGTTGCCACCAATCCGGCAGGCGTCCCCGCGCTCAGCCTGCCCTGCGGCTTTTCAGAAGGGCTGCCGGTCGGCATGCAGCTGATCGGAAAGCATTTGAGCGAGGCGACCCTGCTGCAGATCGGTCATGCTTACCAGTTGCAGACCGACTGGCATGAGCGGGTGCCCAGGCTGTGAAAAAAGGGGCAGAGAAGGACCCGATGATACACACCCTCATTTCCGACGCAATAACCAGGATCGGCCAAACCCTCCACCTCAAAGGGTTCGTGCAGCTTGTGAGAGATCAAAAAGCCGTCCAGTTTATCGTCCTGCGTGATCATACCGGGCTGATCCAGCTGGTAAAGGAGCGTTCCGCAGCGAACGCGGAAATTAACGCCGTAATCTCTTCCCTCACACGGGAATCTGTCATCGAAGTCTCCGGGCTGATCGTCAGCGCCCCAGCCGTCAAACTGGGAAAGATCGAGCTCCAGCTGGAAACAATTACCATCATATCCGCTGCGGACCCAGTTTTACCAATCGATGTGAGCGGGCAGACCGAGACGGATGTGGATAAACGGCAGGATTGGCGTTTTCTCGAGCTGCGCAGCTACGAGAACCAGCGGATCTTCCGCATCCAGACGACTGTCGAACAAGCCATGCGTGAAGTCTGGCTCGCCGAAGGATTTATTGAAATTCACTCTCCAAAATTGATGGGGGGACCCAGCGAGGGAGGAGCTGAACTCTTTACATTGGATTATTTCGGACAAACCGCCTCGCTCGCCCAATCGCCGCAATTCTTCAAACAGATGGCTATGGCTGCCGGGATGGACCGCGTCTTCGAAATCGGACCGGCGTTCCGGGCCGAACCATCTTTTACGCCCCGGCATGCTACAGAATTTACCAGCGTGGACGTCGAGATGTCCTGGATAGAAACCCACGAAGAGGTGATGGCCTTCGAGGAAGCCTGGTTGCGCCACGTTCTGGAATCTGTCAAAGAAAAGCACGGGGAGGAAATAAAAGATATTTTTGGAGCAGATATTATCGTTCCAGAGATCCCCTTCCCCCGGATTCCCATGGCAGAAGCGCAGGAGATTCTCAAACGAATTGGTCACGAACCCCCGCCCAATACGAAAAAGGGGGATTTGGACCCTCAGGGCGAAAGGTTGCTGTGTGAATATAGCCTTCGAGAATTCGGCCATGAGTTCGCCTTCATCACAGATTACCCCATTGAGATTCGACCTTTCTATCATATGCGGCACGAAACGAAGCCAGGTTTGACCAAAAGTTTCGACCTGCTTTGGAAATGGATGGAAATCACAACCGGAGCTCAGCGCGAACATCGCCGCGATATCCTCGTCCGTCAGGCAGTCGAAATGGGTGTCCAGCCCGAGACCATCCAATGGTATCTTGACTTTTTCAAATACGGGTGCCCGCCGCACGGCGGTTTTGGGTTTGGACTTGCCAGATTGCTGACCGTAATGCTCAATCGAAAGAACATCAGGGATGTGGAATTTCTCCATCGGAGCCCAAATCGCCTCATCCCCTGATGCCCTGCCTGGATCCTATTTCACCTCCATGGTGCTAAGATGACCGACCAAAAATATGAACCTGTCATTGGATTGGAAATCCACGCTGAACTGCTCACCGCTTCGAAAATGTTCTGTGGTTGTTCAGCTGCATATTCGACCGCTCCCGAGCCGAATACCCTGATTTGCCCGGTATGCACCGGCCAGCCGGGTGCGATGCCGGTCGTCAATCAAAAGGCAGTCGATCAGGCAATCCTGGTGGGGCTGGCATTAAATTGTAAAATCAATGAATTAAACACATTCGCTCGCAAAAACTATTTCTACCCGGATTTGCCCAAAGGCTATCAAATTTCACAGTATGAACTTCCAGTCGCCTCGAACGGCTGGCTGGAAATCCTGGAGGATGACGAAAGTGCACGACAGCGCGTTCGCGTCCGGCGCGCCCACCTGGAAGAGGATACAGCGAAATTATTCCACGAAGGAGACCACGCCCTTGTGGATTTCAACCGGGCCGGAGTGCCCCTGCTTGAAATCGTCTCCGAGCCGGACATGCACACCGTGGAAGCCGCTCTGGCGTACGCCACTAAAATCCGGGCGATCCTGCGCTACCTGGGTGTCAACTCAGGCGATATGGAAAAGGGCGTCCTGCGCTTCGAGGCAAACATCTCGGTAAGGCCCTCAGGTAGCGATGAACTTAACACCCGCACTGAAATCAAGAACCTGAACAGCTTCCGCGCCCTGGTGCGTGCCTCAGCATACGAGATTCAGCGCCAGATCGAGCGGGTGGAAAAAGGCGGGACGGTCATCCAGGAAACAATGGGCTGGGACGACCTCCATGAAGTCACCATTCCCCAGCGAAGCAAGGAGCAAGCCCACGATTACCGCTACTTCCCGGAGCCGGATCTGGCCCCGCTGCAGGTCGACCAGCACCAGGTCGAGGCAATCCGGGCGAAACTCCCGGAACTGCCCGTCGAAAAAGGTCAGCGATTCATTCACCAGTACGGATTAACCTCGAAGGAGGCCCTCCTGCTGACCTCCGAGAAAGCCCTGGCTGATTTCTTTGAGGCGGCGGTTTCCCAGGCCCACAGCCCGGTTAAAATGGTCAATAATTGGGTTGCAGGTGAATATCTCAGGTATATCAACGACCTGGGGCTGGAACTCGACAACCTGCCGCTGCCACCGGAACGCCTGGCCGCGCTCGTCGACCTGGTTTCGGACAATGTGATTAATGCCAATACCGCCCGCGAGGTCCTGGGTGAGATGTTCAAAACTGGAAAGGCGCCTGCGGAGATCGTTCAGGAAAAAAATCTGGGGCAGATTTCGGACATCACTTCCCTAAAGCAGGTCGTCGACCGGATCCTCCGGGATAACCCAACAGAGGTATCTAAATACCTGGCCGGTAAGGAAACCGTCTTCCAGTGGCTGATGGGTCAGGTTGCCCGAGAGACGAAAGGCAAGGCCGATCCGCAGATTGCCCGCCAGTTGCTGACCCAGGCACTCTCAGAAGCAAAAACACAAACATAAACAGGACCCTCCTCGCATATAATTGCCATACCCGGGAAAGGGCAGAAGGAGTTCCTATGGCATCCGTCATACGCGTCGAAAATATTAGCAGCTACGTCGGCCAGCATGTCACTATCCGCGGCTGGGTTTATAACCGCACGGATAAAGGCAAGTTGGTCTTTCTGCAAGTCCGGGACGGAACCGGCTTCGTGCAATGCGTGGCCTTCAAGGGGGATTTACCTGAAACGCTTTTTAACCAGGTTGTGCGCCTCCCCCAGGAATCTTCGGTCATTATCACCGGACCGGTTCGGGAGGACAAGCGCGCCCCAGGCATACCAGGTGGATACGAGATCGGCGTCCAGGACATCCAAATCATCCAGGCTGCTGCCGAGGACTATCCGATGGCGCTCAAGGAACACGGGCCAGATTTTGCCCTCGACAACCGTCATTTTTGGATGCGCATGCCGTCCCAGTGGGCTATTTTGCGTGTGCGTGCTACGGTCATCGCTTCCATGCGCGAGTGGTTCGAGCTGAACGGTTTCATCAATATGGACACACCCATCCTGACTCCGGCGGCGGTCGAGGGAACAACAACGCTGTTCGAGACCGAATACTTTGATGAAGGCAAAGCGTATTTGTCACAGTCGGGCCAGCTTTATAACGAAGCCAATCTGTTCGCCTTCGGCAAAGTCTACTGTTTCGGTCCAACATTTCGCGCCGAGAAGTCCAAGACTCGCAGGCATTTGACCGAATTCTGGATGGTCGAGCCGGAGATCGCCTTCTGTGACCTGGACGGATTGATGGAAATCGAGGAACAATTCGTCACACACATTGTCAAACGCGTGCTGAACGAGCGCCAGCCTGAGCTCAAATCGTTAGGTCGAGACCTGTCAAAGCTGGAAAAGATTGAGCCTCCCTTTCCACGCATTTCGTACGATGACGCAGTCAAAAGAATCCAGGAACTCCAGTCTGCAGCCGAGGACCCGGAACAGAAGGAGCTCCTGAAAATCGAATGGGGGATGGACTTTGGCTCCCCTCACGAGACTGAACTGACCGCCCGTTATGATAAACCGGTCTTCGTATACGGGTATCCTACAGCCGTCAAGGCGTTCTACATGGAGCCCTGGCCAGACCGGCCGGAGGTGTGCAAGAGTGTCGACCTGCTCGCTCCGGAAGGATACGGGGAAATTATTGGCGGTTCCGAACGTATCTCGGACCCGGCGTTGCTGCTCGAAAGGCTGAAGCAGCATCACCTGCCCGAAGAAGCATTTAAATGGTACCTCGAGCTGAGACGCTACGGTTCGGTACAGCACTCCGGATTTGGCATGGGCCTCGAACGAACGGTTGCCTGGTTGTGCGGCATCGAACATATCCGCGAGACAATCCCCTTCCCGCGCACGATCAAACGGGTCTATCCTTAGGTGTTCGATTAACGGTTTTATTAACTCGGCCCTTCCAAGTTTAATGTTTCCCTACCCGCCTCTTTCAGTTTGTGGTATAAGCTAATTGCCCTGCTGTGCGCGTGATGCTGTGCCCACCGTTCTGAGCCAACACCCATCAACTGGGTTCCGTCCTTACGGTAATGACGCGATAGGCTTGAGCCAAGGCGAAGTTGCCGGACAGGAACCCGACCTGCAATTGCAGGTTCAGAACTTCGCAGCACACGGCACGAGCGGGGTAATTTTTTTTCGGGCATCCTACCAGCCTGACCCCATGAATTGGTGTCAGACTGATTTGGTTAAAATAAAGATAACGAACGACTTATACCTTCAGCGGATTGAAATCCGTCTCCCGATCAAAATAATCTTCCTGCTCAACTTTCTTCAGGGCATTGACTACCAAATAGGTCAATGGAGTGGCCAGGGTCTCGTATACAACCTTGAAGCACCACTGCGATAGGATGGATATTCCGATATTTCCCGGGGAAAATATGCCCCAAAATGCTGTCGTGATGAAAATGGCGGAATCAGCTCCTTCGCCGACGATCGTGGATGAGATTGTCCGGATCCAAAGGAACCGCCCACCGGTCTTGAGCTTGAGCCGGGCCAGGACATAGGAATTTAAAAACTCCCCAACCAGGTAGGCTGAAAATGAAGCCAGGAGAAGCCGCGGGGTAAACCCGAGGATGGCCTGGTAGGCGAGCTCAGCCGCCTGAGGGGATTTGAACGTTCCTGCAGTCCAGAAGGGTGCCACAGGCAGCAATCCCCCGAGCCAAATAGCTCCAACGGCAACAAAATTGCAGAAAAAACCCGTCCAGATCACCTGTCGGGCACGGGCGTAGCCATATACTTCGGTGAGCACGTCTCCGAAAATGTATGCCAGTGGAAAAAGAATGACAGCTGCCGGGAGGGACAATCCCAGGATATGAACGATTTTGACAGCAATGATGTTTGAGGTCACCAAGGTGACGACAAACAAAGCAGTGATGAATGAGAACCAACGATAGGTCCGGACCCTGGTATTCATCGGACTGCCTCTTTTGCCGCGGGGGTTTTTACATGTTCGGCTTCAACCGTGATGCCGATCCCGCCACGGATGTTGAATACCCCGGTCACTTTGCACCAATGTGGGTCTAGCGCTTTGACCAGGTCATCCAAAATGGTGTTGACTACGTGCTCGTGGAAGGCACCTTCATTCCGGTAGGACCACAGATAGAGCTTGAATGATTTCGATTCGACCACCTTTTTATCAGGCACATAATCCACACGAATGGAGGCAAAATCCGGCTGACCGGTCATCGGACAGACACAGGTAAATTCATCAGTTTCCAGAATAACCCGGTAGAACCGACCCGGATTGTGATTGGGGAATGCTTCAAGCGTCTTGCCGGGCTCCGCCTTGCGGCCGAGCATGGTCAATCCTTCCAGATCAGATTTCTTGGTAGCCATTTCAATTCACTCCTTATGTTTTCGTATAGCGGGAACTTCGACCGCTGCAGTTTTTTTCGACCGGGTGGCTGCCACCGGTTATATGGTTGTTTTTACCTCCACGGGGATAAATCAGGACACCCTGGCTTTTTCCAGCATCCGGCAGAAGGAGCACAACCCCGGAGATGAGGTCGGTTGGCCGCAGTTGGGACAGGGGTGAAGTTCCGAGCGAACCTCCTCTTGCTTTGCAAACAGGCCGGACTTACGCGCACCAAGAAAGGATAAATAAAAATTCAACTTTGCGCCCGGACGGTCATTCTCCAGCTTGTTCAGCAATTCCTTGTAATAAATCGAAGTGGCATTCTCAGCAAACGGGCATTCCTCATAGATATAATCGATTCCGCGCAGCAGAGCATATGCCAGCATTTCGCGTTCGTACAACCGGCAGAGAGGCTTGACTTTGCGTGCCAGTCCGGAACTCCCCGGGAGCACCGGGCCCTGGCGAAGCAGGTACTCACCAGACCAGTTGATGGTATTCCCAAAAAGGACAGCTGCTTCGTCATCAAGGTTGTGACCGGTAGCCAGGACATCATAACCCAGGTCACGGGCCGTCCGGTTCATCTCATGCCTCTTGATCAATCCGCAGACTGAGCAGGGTTTCATCTGCCCGCGGTGGGATTGGCGGGAAAACCCAGGGACGGTTTGGCCATATGCCTTTTCAATATCCACAATATGGAGTTTCAGGCTGCGCTCTGCAGCGAATTTCTCGGCCAAAAGGCGGGATTTGGTCGAGTAATCGATCCCCTCGTCAATCCCCAGGCAAATGTACAACCCGTCCGCGTGATAACCCAAGCGGGTGAGGATGTCCCACAACGAAAGTGAATCCTTCCCCCCCGAAACCGCCACAAGGACTTTCTCGCTGTGGTCGAACATCGCATACTTTTCGATGAAGCGCTCAGCCTGAGCGGGAATCCATTCAAGAAAATGCTCTTTGCACAACGCCAGCTTGTGTTCCCGCATATTGACCGCGGCCTTTTGGCCGCAGCTCCGGCATTTCATTCAGCAGCCTCCCGATATCGCTGCGATGAGCTTGATCACTTCGCCGTCTTTCAGGATCTCATCCTCCTCGATCAACTCCCCCGCACGCGTTGCGATCACTGACTCGGGCAGGATGCCGCACTTTTGGAGCGCTGAAAGTAAGGTCATCCCGGGACGCACTTCATATTCATTGCTGCGCAGGATAATCTTGACCATTTCTGTCACCTTTAGGAGCATGATTCTATCACATCTGTTGACGAGAGCGGTTCAGGCAAATTTATAGTACATTGGAAGATGAGGCACTTCCCGGTTTCCCCCAGTGCTCCGCCCTCGTCGATCATCCCTAGGCGGATGGTACAGGTTTGCCAAGTGTCAGTGTGTCTTAGAAAACACAGCTTCCCGCAGACATGGGATTCCATCCGATTCACTTGTTAGAGACTGTTTTAAATCATTTCTCCTGAACCAGGTTTATGACCGGAGTGCCTGGGTGATCACTTCTATCTGTGCAGGAAGTAAGTCGATGGACAATTCCTTGCCATCAATACAGACAGCCTCACCGTCACAATGTACAGGCAAGGTCCCAGAGACGGCGGTTGCAGAAACCTTGCGTGCCCGGGCCATCCTTACTTCCTTTTGTGTAGCCTGCGTGCCCTTCATGAAGTACGGGATCAGCCCAAAAATGCGTAGGCGGCTGGCTGACGTGGCAATGCAAAGGTCGAACCACTGATCGCCCGGGTCGCCGTTGGGTGCAAAGAAAAAACCACCCCCCATCCGCCTTCCATTCATGATTGAAATCATCAGCGATTCTTGGGTAAGTTCCTGATCGTCGAAGACAAGATGCACCGTGGGTGCCTTGAAATAGATAAAAATCGTCTCGATCGCTGCAATCAGGTATAAAAGCAAGCCCCGGGTCCAGCGGATCTTGGCAGCTGCGTAATTGGTTGCAGCGTCAAAGCCGATCCCGACCCCATTTCCAAAATAACGGCCGTCTGGATAATCGCCGCCTCTGACAATACCCACGTCCATTTTTCGGCGATAATTCTCTGCTAGAATTTTGCAGCCCACCTCGATCCCGCCGGGGATTCCCATACCGTAAGCGAAATCATTTCCTGTACCTACCGCAATCTGTCCCATGGCGGTCTTATCGAAGCCCTTCAATTTAGCGCGCATTAACCCATTGAGGACTTCATTCGCCGTCCCGTCGCCGCTAGCAACCACCACCACCTCAAACCCATCCCGCGCCGCCTGCTCGGCAAGGTCAGCCGCATGCCAGGGGCGTTCCGTAAGCGCAAGGGTGTAGTCAATATGGTTTTTCTTTAACTCAGCTTCAATCGCAGGCAGCGAACGGCCTGCAAATCCACGGCCTGAAATCGGGTTGACAATGAGGTAGTACTGGGGCATAACTACAATCTCCTCGCAATGGGATAAGTATGTATTTTAATCGAGAACCCCCTGAAAAGGACAACGTTTCTGATAAAATAACCGCGAATTATGCTCATTCTTGCCCCTATCCTTATAATGCTTTTGGTCGCATCTGTTCTGCTGGTCTTGCATTACTTTCAGCCTGAATTTAAATACCCATGGATGGTTGCCACAGGTGGAGCGGTTCTGGCGCTGATAGCAGTCTTCGCCTGGCAGTTCCACATGCCGGATTCCTTTGCTTTGCCCAGTTGGCAACTGCAGACCATTTCGACCTATTACCCCGCCTGGATCTCGGATAACGCCTCGTGGATATATAGCCTATCCCTGGCTGCGCTCGCATTGGCAGTCATCAGCACCTCGGTCGTGCGCGCCGAATCCCATCCGGTGACCTGGGCGGGAGATCTCCTGTTATGTGCTCTCGGTATCCTGGCTGTCGCAGCCGGAAATCCCCTGACTCTCGTTTTGGCGTGGACCGCCTTGGATCTGGCTGAACTCGTCATCATGCTACGTTCCACCGAAGGAGAAGAACAGAGCCAGAGCGTCGTCATCGCCTTTGCAATTCGCTTGTTGAGCACGGCGCTGGTCTTATGGGCGAGCACCCTCAGCATATCCAGCGGTACGCCCCTGGACTTCCGAGCAACCCCGGCGCGGTCGGGAATCTACCTCCTGCTCGCTGCAGGATTGCGACTCGGCGTCCTGCCGCTGCATCTGCCCTACCGCCAGGAAAATGTCTTGCGCCGCGGTCTTGGGACGACGCTGCGCCTGGTCTCGGCTGCCTCCAGCCTTGCCCTGCTCGCCCACATTCCTCCCAATGGACTGGGCAGCCCATTGCTCCCGGTCCTGCTCATCCTGGCTGCCTTGGCGGGTTTGTATGCTGGATGGATGTGGCTGCGCGCCTCCGACGAACTGGTTGGACGCCCGTTTTGGATCTTGGGTATGGCTTCATTAGCAGTAGGTGCTAGCCTGCGGGCTGATCCATTCGGAAGCATCGCCTGGGGTTTCACCCTTATCCTTAGCGGTTGTCTCCTGTTTTTATTCTCTGCCCGGCAGCGAAGCCTGGTGTGGCTGCCCTTCGTGGCCGCCTGGGGCCTGACCGCCTTGCCGTTTACACCTACTGCCACTGGCTGGCAGACCGGCAACCACAGCTCATGGATCTACAATCTCCTATTGATGCCTGTCCAGGCATTCATGCTGGCAGGATTTGTCCGGCATGCCCTTCACCGCGGTGAGACAAGCTTTGAATCCCAGGCCCGCTGGACAAAAATCATTTATCCGACCGGCTTGCTGCTGCCAGCCGGGCTACAAATCCTGCTCGGGGTGTGGGGATGGAACGGATCGCGCATGATAGGGATCTGGCTGGTTGCGCTGGTCGCTATCCTCCTGGCCGGGGGTCTCACTGTTCTCTCCACGAACATCCTGGTAAAAGGCAACCCCGCTTCCGGTACCGGCCGATGGCTGGAATTTTTTCGTTTTAACTGGTTGTACAGGATTATCCGAGGTTTATACGTTTTCCTCGTACAAACCGCCGGCTTAATCACCTCGACCCTCGAAGGAGAAGGAGGGATCCTTTGGTCGTTAGTACTGCTCGTATTAATCCTTTCAATTCTCTTTACATGGGGCCCGGTAAAACCATGATCGCTCTATTAAACTGGTTTGCGGCGCTGTTGGCCGTAGCCACTACAATCGGATTGTTGCTCAGCCGTGACTGGCGGTGGAGTCTGGGTCATCTTGCTGTTCAATACTTGAGCGTCTTCTGGCTTGTCCAGTCCCACTGGCCGATTTCCATGGCCGCCGCCAAACTCGTCACCGGGTGGATGGCCTGTGCAATCCTGGGCATCACCCAGATCAGCGCCCCTTCTTCGAGTGATCCCGAGATGTCCTGGCCACAGGGGAGTCTTTTTAGAATATTTGCGGCTTCGTTCGCCTTGATCGTCTCCTTCGTTTTGGCCATCCATGCTGCGCCTTGGTTGGGAGTCGACCTGCCCGTCGCGTGGGGTGGCTTGATATTGATCGGAATGGGACTGCTTCACCTGGGGATTACTGCCCAACCTTTCCGGGTCATCCTAGGGATTTTGACATTTATCTCAGGTTTTGAGACGCTTTATGCCGCTGTAGAGGGATCCTTATTGGTTGCTGCACTGCTGGCTGTATTCAATCTTGGGCTGGCTTTGACCGGCGCCTACCTTTTGATCGCAAATGCAGTGGAGGAACCGCAGTGAATGCCCCCTTGTTATGGATCATCATACCACTCGTCCTGGCAGGTTTTTTAATGCTTCTTCCAAACCAGCGATCAGTTTTATTGATTGCATGCACCTATGTCTTATTCCTCGTTTTTTCCGCCTGGCTGCTTCCCATTGAGACGGTTTTCAATCTCGGCTCGGTACCGATCAAGGTTGGAGAATCGGTCAATATTCTTGGGAGACAGCTGATCATCAACTCTGCCGATCGTTCATTCCTTGCGCTTATTTATGGTTCAGCTTTTCTTTGGTTCGTTGCTTCCTTCCCGGTGAAATCAAACCGGCATTTCATCCCTCTAGGATTAGCAATCACTGCCCTTCTTGTGGCGTCGATTTCTGTCGTGCCGTTTCTATATGCCGCCCTACTGATTGAAATGGCTGTTCTTGTCTCTGTCCCATTTCTGGCGCCACTTGGGCACAAACCAGGGAAGGGTTTGGTGCGGTTTTTGATCTTCCAGACCCTGGCCATGCCATTTATTCTTTTCTCCGGATGGCTGCTCTCGGGTATCGAAGCTAATCCCGGAAACCCGACTTTGATTCTTCAAACTGCCATTTTGCTCGGCATGGGCTTTTCTTTTTTGCTTGCCATATTTCCTTTTTACACTTGGATTCCTCTGCTTGCGGAGGAGGCCTCACCGTATTCTGTGGGATTCATCCTTTGGATGTTTCCCACTACTGCGATATTCTTTGGCTTGGGGTTTATCGATCAGTACTCCTGGTTGCGAACCTATTTAGATCTTCCATCGATATTGAGAACCGCCGGGTTGTTGATGGTTGTTAGCGGGGGTATCCTTGCAGCGCTCCAGCATCATCTCGGACGAATCATGGGATACGCAGCCATCGTACAGACCGGTTTCTCCCTCCTTGCACTTGCCATCGGAGGCGGATCCGGTATGAATATTCTCTTTGCGCTTTTTATCCCCCGGGCTCTTGGATTGTTAATCTGGTCTTTCACCTTGACCATCCTGAAAGATAAAAAACCGAAACTGGAATTTGATGAAGTAAAAGGTGTGGGAAGAATCTCCCCATATGCGGCAATCGGCCTGGTTTTAGCCAATCTATCTTTGGCGGGGGCACCTTTATTGGCCAGTTTCCCCATCCAGCAAGCATTATGGGAAAAACTGGCCCAGCAATCTGTAACATTGTCTTTTTGGGTTTTGCTTGGATGCCTGGGGCTTGTCGTGGGAGCGATCCGTTCCTTATCCAATTTTTCCATGGCCAAAGAAGGTACTACCTGGGAATCCCGAGAAACATTAGCTCAAAGAATCATCATTGGGGCAGGGTGGGCAGGATTGCTCGGTTTGGGGCTGTATCCCCAATGGGCACTATTTTTATGGACAAAATTACCGTCCATGTTCACTCACCTGGGCCAATAAACTCAAAGTCTCCCATGCTATAATCCAACAAGCCCAAAAAGGAATTGACCTTCCTGGTCTGCGGTCAATCTCACCGGAGGAAGTGTAACTATGGAATTTGAACAGATCATAAAACGTCTCGATTGGCTGGACGAGGAGCACCGCAAAGATAAAAATGCCATGACGACACTTGGAGATCGTATGAGCAGCCTGGAAGGGGAGATCAAGGCGATCAACAAGAAATTAAAGCAGATTTCAGCAGAGACTTCCAAGCTCTCTCTTACGGCTGCACGTATAGATAATTTTGACAGCGCGCTGGAGGCACAGCGAACCGATATCACCAAACTGATCGAGGGCCTCGAAAAACGACAGGCAAAAAATCAGCTGGAATTAGAAAAACGGCACCAAATTCAAATTGACAGCACCAACAAAGCGATTGGCGAATTACAAAAAACAAAAGATATTATCGCCGATATTAAACGGGAGATGAAAGCACGCAACGAAGAAGATACCCGACGCAGGAAGACCATGACCGAATGGGAAACAAAAATGCAGTCCATGATCGATGTGAACCAACAAGAACAGCGCGCCAGGCTCCTCGCTGACGAGAGCCATCGCCAGGACAGCAAAAGGCTGACAGACCTGCAAGGAGAGGTCAGCGCGTTACGAAAACGCCTCGACGAGTTTCGTGAAAAGAATGACATTTATGCAGACGGTATCCATCATCTCGAAATTCGGTTAATTGAGCTCGCGGCCAGCGAATCTGAACGCAGAAATTCACAAACAGACTTTTTTGAAACCCAGGCCCGTCAGCAGGTCGAGCGGGACCAGGTTTGGAAACAATGGGAAGAACGCTTTGAAATCCTTCGCCAACAGACGGAAAGCATGGACAGCCAGATCGCCCAGTGGGATACCATTCAACGGGCTGTAAAACGTGCCCAGGAAACCTATGAGGAAATCGCCCAAAAGTTCGACCGAAGGATTAATGAGATCACCGAAATGCAGCGGCTGTCTGAGGACCGCTTCCGCCAGGAATGGGTAACTTTCAAGGCGGATGATCAAAAACGCTGGACCGTGAATACTCTTTCCCAGGAAGAGATCCATAAGGATACACGTACGAACCTCGATAAAATAGTGAACCGTCTCACTGCTGTCGAAGACCTGGCTCAAATGCAGCAGGATGTCCTCCAACAGACCAAGGAGGCCAATGAGCAGCTGTTTCAGGGGATGTTGGCCCAAATCCACGAATTGCTTTCTGCGTACGAGCGGATTATGGGAACTGCGAGATAACCATTCCGGGCACAGGATGCTGCGATCGGAATGGTTTCATGAGGGAGTATGCACGTCATCGGAACCGCCGGACACGTCGATCACGGCAAGTCTACTCTGGTCAAAGCGCTTACTGGCATTAACCCGGATCGCCTGAAAGAAGAACAGGACCGCGAAATGACCATCGACCTGGGCTTCGCCTGGCTTACCCTGCCGGATGGCGAGGAGGTGGGCATTGTTGACGTTCCGGGACATCGTGATTTTATCGAGAATATGCTGGCAGGCGTCGGTGGAATTGAAGCCGTTCTCCTGGTCATCGCTGCGGATGAGGGAATTATGCCGCAAACACGGGAACACTTGGCGATCATCGATCTCCTCAATATCAGATCAGGAATCGTCGTCCTGAATAAGGTCGACCTGATTGATGATCCCAATTGGCTGGAACTTGTGGAGGCGGATGTGCGCCACTTGCTTTCTACAACCGTTTTACAAGCGGCTCCCATCCTGCGAGTATCCGCCAGGACCAAGGCAGGCTTCGATGAACTTCTGCAAAACCTGGGCATGCTTTTAAAAAATCAACTCCCACGTCCTGACCTGGGGAGGCCGAGGCTACCGGTGGATCGGGCGTTCACCATGGCCGGTTTCGGCACAGTCGTCACGGGTACACTGCAAGATGGGTGCTTTACTGCAGGAGACGAGGTCGAGATACTGCCAGCTGGCCTGAGAGGCCGCATCCGGGGTCTCCAAACCCACAAAAAAAACGAAAGTACTTCAACCCCAGGCACTCGTACGGCGGTTAACCTGTCGGGGGTCAAAGTTAAAGAGGTTGCCCGCGGCGACGTGCTCGTGTTTCCGGATCAATACCGCACTACCCAGCGCATTGATGTTCATTTTAAACTTCTGGAGGATGCCTCAGGACCATTGAAACACTCCAGCCAGGTGAAGCTTTTTCTGGGAACCTCCGAGACCATCGCTGATGTGCGCCTGCTGGGGAAAGAAATACTGGCTCCCGGCCAGGAATGCTGGCTGCAGCTCGATTTGCGCCTCCCGGTCGTGGCCACGCGAGGCGACCGTTATATCCTCCGCCGCCCCTCTCCCGCGGAAACCCTCGGGGGGGGAATTGTGGTCGACTCGAATCCAGTATCGAGGCACAAGCGTTTTGATAAGAAGGTCCTCGCTCAACTCGAATCATTTTCATTGGACTCACCTGTGGAAGTCTTCATTCAAACCCTTATGCTGCTGGGGCCCTCGCCGATCGATGTAATCATCCAGCATGCCCGTTTGCGGGCAGAGGATCTAGCCTCTGTTCTGGAAGATTTGGTTCTTTCGAAGAGGTTGGTGCAGTTAGAATCCGGGACCCTGACCCCATCCGCCGATATCTTAGTTTCTGTCCCCAGTGTGTGGCTGACTTTTCAGGACCGGGCGTTAAAAACCGTGGAAACCTTCCATCAGAATTATCCCCTGCGGATTGGAATTCCTCTCGAGGAGTTGAAAAGCCGGCTGAAATTTGCTCCGCGCGTGGCCAATGCTCTTCTCGAACAAATGATTCGTGCCGGGATCCTGGCCAGGCATGGCCACCAGGTGGCTCTTCCCAACCACACGATCAGGTTTAGCACCCAGCAGCAAACCCGCATAGACCTTGTAATGACAATGTTTGCCGCCTCCCCTTATACGCCACCGCCAATCAAAGAATGCCAAGAGAAAATGGGCGCTGAGGTTTACAATGCACTGGTGGAACTAGGTGAATTTACCCCGGTTTCTACAGAAATTGTCTTCCGAAAAAAGGATTATGACCTCATGGTGGACGAAATCAAACGGCTGATCCAGAGAAAAGGTAAGGTCACTTTGGCCGAAGTACGCACGCTTTTCAACACCAGCCGACGTTTCGCTCAGGCGCTGCTCGAAAACCTGGATGCAGTCGGAGTGACCTTGCGCCAGGGCGATGTTCGAGTACTCAAAACATAATAAGCAAAGGAATGAGATATGTGCGGACGTTTTACCTTAACCGTAGACCCTTCCGACCTCAAAGAAGAATTTCCAGGATATACCTTCCCAACCCAGTATGCCCCGCGTTTCAATATCGCCCCCACCCAACCGGTCCTCGCTCTGCCCAATGACGGATCGAACAAGGTCGATTTCTTCGTCTGGGGCCTGATTCCTTCCTGGTCCAAGGATACCGCGATCGGCAACCGCCTGATCAATGCCCGTGCGGAGACTCTAACCGAAAAGCCAGCCTTCCGCTCTGCCTACCGGTACCGCCGTTGCCTGATTTTCACAGACGGATTTTTCGAATGGAAATCCCAGACAGGAAGCAAATTAAAAATTCCTCACTTTATCCGTTTGAAGTCAGGAAAACCTTTCGCCTTTGCCGGATTATGGGAACACTGGCAGTCCCCGGACGGGACGGAGATTAAGTCGGCAACGATCATCACTACTGCGCCGAATGAATTAATGGCCGGGCTGCACGACCGGATGCCCGTCATCCTCCCAAATGATGCCTATGCGCAATGGCTCGATCCTGCTCCAGGCCAGGTGGTTGACTTGCAAAAATATTTGACTCCCTACCCGGCAGAAGAGATGACTGCTTATCCCGTCTCGACACTGGTCAACCGCCCGGAAAACGATCGCCCGGAGGTCGTCGTTCCAGCTTGAATCCATTTTCCGCCAAAACACTAATTTGTTTTTAATCCTCTGCTTGACTGCGAGTTTAGCACATGTTATGATACTTTTATGAAAAATGATCCACTTCATGAGTCCCCGCTGCAAGATGAGCAGGCCTCAGGGGGAAAACCAAAATTGACGACCAATCTCTTCGCAAAATGGATGGATGCCCTGGCCCATCTTGGCCTGGGTGAGCTTTCTATGCGTCTGGGGACAAATGCCCTGGCTCTCCTGCTTTTCGTTGCCGTCGTCGGGCTCATGCGGTCGGTTTACCCGCTGGGGGGTCTCGCTCGGGGTGAAGTGGCCGCTTCGAGCCCAACGCCTGCCTCCCTTTCAGCTGTATCCCTCCCGCAGATATCCTCCGTCGCGTTGGACGGTATTCCCCGCCAGGCCGTACTGCATACGATCATCCCTGACCGGCCGCGTGTCGATGTGACCAAATACACCGTCCAGACCGGGGATTCAATCTTCAGTATCGCAGCGAAGTTCAACCTTGATCCAAAAACACTTTTATGGGGCAATTACGATACCCTCAAAGATGATGTCGAATTGTTGAAGCCCGGCCAATCTCTGAATATTCTACCGGTTGACGGGACTTACTATAAATGGCTGGGTACGGAGTCATTGATTGAGGTGGCTAAATATTTCGGGGTCGATACGGA
This sequence comes from uncultured Chloroflexia bacterium, assembly GCA_963753465.1. Lineage (GTDB taxonomy): Bacteria > Chloroflexota > Anaerolineae > Anaerolineales > Villigracilaceae > UBA877. The sequence goes on along the minus strand of CAVWCJ010000005.1, from coordinate 62,923 downwards.
TACCATTATCAATTACCCCGGCAACCATATTGACCCGGGGACGATCGGCGACCTCTCCCACCCCAACATTGCGGCGGGAACTTGGCTGATCATCCCAGGCGGCTCTCGCGAATTTACCGCATGGACAGCCCCGATGGGCATTACGCGCACCTCCCCGGCGGTAGCCCGGGTGCTGGGCCCGGGTGCATGCGGACCCGTTTCTGGGGGCGCGGTCGGCTTTGGGACTTTTGTCTGGCCCACTACCGAACACTGGCTGTCCGGAACAGACTACCGTCCTGATCTTAACCACTATGGGGTTGATTTTGCCGGTGCACTGGACAATGGCATCTTTGCTGTCGATGCCGGTGTTGTGGTTTATGCTGGCTGGAACGACTGGGGCTACGGCAACCTCGTCATCATCGATCATGGCAATGGCTGGCAATCCCTTTATGCCCACCAGGACAGAATCCTGGTCACATGCGGACAGAGTGTTGGTCAGGGGCAAATGATCGGCCTGGTCGGTGCCACCGGGCATGCTACGGGTCCACATCTCCACTTTGAACTCAGCTACAAAGGCGCACATGTGAACCCGCATTCGGTCTATAATATCCCGCCAGCCTACTGAGAATACCGCCCGCACGAATGACACCTTGCTAAAGGGAATAACCTCGACTATAATGCGCGTCACTCCGGGCGCGTAGCTCAGCCGGTTAGAGCGCATCACTCACATTGATGAGGTCGGGGGTTCGAGCCCCTCCGCGCCCACACCAAAGACCACCTCCCTCCGGTGGTCTTTCTCATGGATGCCCCCGAAAGTGGATGTTATCGCCTTGAGGTAAAAGGGGTGCAAGCGAAATGTTACCTCCTGCATGGGATCCCCTTAGGGTCGGGAATCTTCGTATTTGGCTACGGCCTAGAAAATATACAATCAGCTCCCGCCCTGCCATTCAACTCATCCACGATATTTAGCAGGTGCAACATCTTACGGCATGAGGATTTGCAGTCTTGCCGGAAAAATACGATATTCCAAATCCTGGATGGCCTCAGTGAATATTTCCCCATCAATATGTGCCGGAGCCGGTCCATTGATATGAACCTTTACCCATGTCGCCTGTTGTTCGTGGATATCCACCATCTCCACAAAACTCCCTTTTCCGGGCTTCATGGTTTGTGGCAGCAATCGGAATATTTGCCCGCGCGTCCTCCGATACCCATATACAAATGTTAATTTCCCGTCGAAGGGATCAGCGTGAGGAGCCATGTAGAACACTCCTCCTGTGCGGGGGCCGTTCCCGACCGTGACAAGCAGAGCCGGACCCTCATACTTCCCGCCATCCCACTCGATCCGGGCGGTCCATTGAGGGTTATCCCATATCCCGCGGACAGCCGCAACAAGATAGCGGAGCATGCCCTTGATCCAGGTAATGCGCTGCTGAACCAATGTTATGTAAGGTTCCAAGCCGATTGCAGAATTATTAGCAAAATAAAAACCGTTGACAGACCCGATATCCATGCGACGGGTTTTTCCGGCGGCGATAACCAGCGCTGCCTCCTTCAGGCTTTTGGGCAATCCGAGGTTATCGACTAAATCATTGGCGGAACCCAGGGGCAGGATGCCGAACGGGCCAAGCAAGTCTTTATCAGATTTTGCCGCCCGGGCAAGGCCATTGACTACCTCCCCAATTGTCCCATCACCGCCAGCAGCGATAATCGGCGAAAAGCCATCCCGAGCAGCTCTTTCTGCCAGTTCGACGATGTGGCGTGGGTGTTCGGAAACCTCCAGGTCAAAGTCCACACCAGCAGATTTGAGCGCTGACTCCGCCTCCGGCCATCGTTTCCTTGCGTTCCAACGGTTGGAATATGGGTTGAGAATCACTTTGGCTTTCATGAGTATTCCTCGCAGGTTGAATGCTACAACTGGAGTATTTTATCATTTCTGAACTGGACCAGAATCACTGCCAATAGGATCATTCCACAACCAGCGATCTGGAGCGGCAGCAACGATTCATGCAGGATCATCCACCCAAAAATTGCCGCGAAAACAGCTTCGAGGCTCAAGATGAGGGCTGCATCCGTTGGTGGAGTATGCTTCTGAGCGATAACCTGGAAAGTAAATCCGATGGCAATGGAAAAAACAGCGGTGTAAAGAATTGCCGGCAGGACATAAAGCATTTCCTCCTGGGTAGGATGCTCCAGAATAGCACCCGAGAGGAGATTGAGGATGCCGCAGACCAGGAACTGACCGAAGGCGAACGGCAGCGGTTCAATATGGCCTTGACCACGGCCGACAACAACCACATGGGCTGCCCAAAAGAATGAACCGATGAAGACAAACAAATCACCTGGATTGATTTTGAACGAACCATCAGTGCTGAGTAAGAACCCCCCCGCAATAGCCAACAGGAGTCCCAGCACCAGCAACGGGGACGGTCGTTCGCGCCATAGCGCCCACATTAGGATCGGGACGATCACAACATACAAGCTGGTGATAAAGCCACCATTGCCGGCAGTCGTTGTCGCCAGTCCGGCTTGCTGAAATGCCACCCCGATGAATAAGGCCAATCCGGCAAAACCTACATAGGCAAAATTCGTTCGCCGAAAAGCACCTTTAAACTTTACAAAAGGCAGCAGCAGAATACCCCCCAACAAAAAACGAAATCCATTCAAATAAAAGACGGTGCCATGACCGGCCGCAATGCGCATGGCTACGAATGCGGTACCCCATAACACGGTGACGAGAAGCAAGAGAAGGTCGGCTTTGATGCGCATGATTTGATTAATGGATATTATAAAGATCCAGCCATTAATCCACCTCCGGTTTCCAGGCAGACGCTCTGTCCAGGAGAGTTTTTTCAGCATCGGTCAGGCCAATCTCCACCGCTGTCAGGTTATCCTTCAGCTGTTCGGGGGAGTTCGGTCCGATGATTGGGCAGGTAATCAGCGGATCTGCCAACAGCCAGGCAAGAGCTATCTGGGAGACAGATGCCCCTTTTTGTTTTCCCATCACCTCCAGGTTCGCGATCAAATTCCAATTCTTATCAGAAAAGTAACGTTTAGCTCTGTCTGCCCGGGCACTTTTAGGCACCACATCCCGCCGATACTTGCCGGTTAGAAACCCGCCAGCCAACGGGCTGTAAGGGATGACGCCCAATGAATAAGTCCGGCAAACGAATACCAGCTCTCGCTCGAATTCATCTCGATGAACGAGATTGTAATGGGGCTGGAGGCTGTCAAAACGGCACAACATGTATTTGTCTGCTATCCACAGCGCCTGCATGAGTTCCCAGGCACGATAGTTCGACGCACCCGCAAAGCGAACCTTTCCCTGTTTAACTAGGTCCTCAAATGCGCGCAAAGTCTCCTCAATGGGCGTTTTTTCATCGGGCCAATGCGCCTGGTAGAGGTCAATATAATCCGTCTTCAACCTACGTAGAGAATCATCCACGGATTTCAGGATGTGTCGACCGGACAGCCCTTCGTCCCCTTTTCCCCCGCCCATGTTTCCGCGCACTTTAGTGGCAAGGATCACCTTATCACGGGGAATGTTATTCTTCGTCATCCAGCTCCCAATGATCGTCTCGGCTACACCTCCTGGATTCCCTTCGGCCCAGCGCGAATAAACGTCCGCAGTGTCAATGAAATTGATGCCTGCTTCGAATGCAGAGGAAAGAACCAAATTAGAGGCGGTTTCGTCTGCGGTCCAACCAAATTGCATTGAACCCAGACACAGCGCTGAAACCTTCAAATTGGTGAGTCCAAGCGTGCGATATTTCATAATAATTTAAGAAGATTACAATAAGACCGAAAAAGCCAATCCATGGGATTACTTCCAGGTGCCCAAGGTTTTTGAGAGGAGGTTTCTTATTATCAGGCGCATTCGATCTTTTTCCGCTTCACTTACAAATGCCTGTTTAACCAGTGTTTCAAATATCGCCGCCGCGTCTGTATTCCGTCCAAGTTGGGACAGGTATTTCGCTTTTTTCTCGGCGGTTTCATAGCGACAGTAGGTCTGTTCAGTGGCCATGCCTTTGTCAAACCAGCCCAACGCTTCGTCGGTATTTCCCAGTTTGTCATAAACCATCGCCAGACTGGTGCTGAGCGCAGCCTTGTCGATATCGGAAATATCACTGAGGATTAACTTGTAATACGCATCCACAAATTCTTTAAAGTGGCCTTCATTTACCAATTGTTCAGCCTTCTGGACAAAATTACGATAATCCTGATATTCCATAAGAACTCCTTGATATCAATTTTACTCGAAATCAATCGAGGCTCAGACGAACGCTTTAGTAGAAATCCATAGCCGATCGCAAAAAGGCTCTCCGAGAGAGACATTGCTTCCGCCCACACTTAGAGCTATAATGAGTTCGAGGACTTAGGTAAGGAGCATATTATGCCTGAAAAAACCACACATACCAATAAGCCTTTTGAGAGCAAGATCCCCGAAGATGTGCGCGTTCATTTTCGAGCCGCACGTGAAGAGATGCGCAAGAGCATCGAAGAGATCGTACCGCCCGGGTTCATCGAACACCGCCACAAGGCGCGCAAGGAAATGTTGCTGGCCTGGCGCAGCATGATCGACGCTTCACTCAAACACATTGAAGAACGCGAAAAGAGTGCATAGGCAATTTCGCCCCGTCGCTGACGGGGCGAAATTCTTTTTTATCTTATCCATTATCTTCTTCGGTGATTGTCCCGATTAAAAATTAAAATCCAGAACAGCGTAAGTACAGAGATTCCCAACAGCACACCCGAAAGTAAAATTTTCCCCGCATTATAGAGAATCACGCCCCCCAAGAGCAGGGACGCGAATATAATTCCAGCATTTAATCTATTGATTGTCTTTTCCAGACGATAAATTTCATGGCTGATTTGTGGAGCCTGGACCATCAGGTCTCCGCGTTCCATTTGGGTCAGGACACGACCTGCTCTCATCGGGAGTGCAACCAATTCCTTCAGTACGTTGCCTATTTCATCCAGCCAGAAGCGCCAGTTGGAACCAGCCTCCTGGGACACCAGCTTGGTTGCATACGGCGCGAGTTGATCCCACAAATTAAAATCCTTGTTCAATCCGGTGCACATCCCGGAAAGGATAGCCACTGTTCGACCGAGCATTAACAAGTTTTGGGGCAGTTGGAATGGGATGCTCTGCATTAATTCCCGGAAACGATCCCCAAAACGGAACATTTCTTCCACACTAACCTGGCGCAGCTCGTCCATTGTTTTCCCCCAGAACATATCGAAAATCTGCGCACTCATTTGTTCGATCTCATGTAGATCTGCTGTGGGCAGGAGAACATGAAGGCTCTGGAATGAGCGGACCAGGCGTGAGGCATTCTGTGTCCCCATCGAGATCAGCACTTCGCGTAAACCATCCCGTAGGCTGTCCGGGACGCGTCCCACCATGCCAAAATCCACAAAAGTGAGCTGCCATTTCTGCTGGCCATCCTCATTCTTGCCGGGAATCGGCGTAACGAATAAATTGCCGGGGTGCGGATCCGCGTGGAAAAAGCCGTCCTCGAATATCTGTTTCAGATAGGTATCAAGCAATTGACGAGCAACTTCTGCCCGATCAATGCCGGCGTTCGTAATCGCGTCGTAGTCGGTGATCTTGATGGCAAATACATCCTCCAGCGTCAAAACCCGGCGTGTTGTGTGGTCCCAAACCACCCGAGGCACATGGACTTTTGGATGATCTTTGAAATGTTCACCAAATATTTCTGCATTCCGACCTTCGGCAAGGTAATCCACTTCTTCATGGATAGTTGTAGCAAATTCCTCGATTAGGGCGGCGATATCCACCCGCTCCCGGAGCGGGCGGTAGTGCACGAGCCAGCTGCCTACTACACGGATCGCCTTGAGATCGATTTCGATCAATTGATCGATATGCGGACGCTGGACTTTAACAACAACATTGCAGAATTGTTGTTCTCCCGATTCCTCCCGGCACAACCGGGCCCGATGAACCTGGCCAAGCGAAGCCGCTGCCATGGGTGATTCATCAAAGGATTCGAACTTTTCCTTAAGGGGTACACCCAGCTCCATTTCCGCGAGCTCGCGGATATCTGCAAAGTCAACCGGCGGGACTTCGTCTTGCAGCCCCGAGAGTCCTTCTGTTATTTCAGGAGGCAGGACGTCCAGGCGGGAGGATAAAAACTGGCCCACTTTGATCATCACCCCCCCCATGCGGATTGCTAAGCGCGAGAACTGGGCTGCAGTACAACGCAGTCGGCCGGAGCGAGTCCGCCGGGCCAAGAAACCCAGGCCAAGGCGCGGCAGGATCAACTCCCAAAAAATGAAATCGGCGGTGATCCGGCCAAAAAACCACATCAGGCGTTGATAGCGGATGCGCAGGAAGGTAGCTTTCATCAAACCTCCAAAGAAGTTTCCAATGCGAGTACGATTTTATCACCACGGCGCAGACCTTCGGCTCTAAATAATTCCCCCACTTCAATTAATAGTTAATGAGGAGGGAGACTGCCTTCCCCTCTATTCAGAATTGAATTCAGACAAAAATAGGAGAACTCGTCTCTCTTGGAAAAGACCAGCGCACAAAAGCCTAGCCGAATCTCCGCATCTTTTGCAGACAGTCTCAGTTCTCTCCCCAGCATGATCTTCCTGTTCGAAGGCATGCTTGAATAATCAATCAAATTCCCTGCTCGGGAATATCCCTGGATTGAAAAACCAAGCACCCCGCTCCTTCGGATTGGGCGAGGTGCTTGATGGTTGAATTGCCAATTTAGCAGGTACCTGGGAGCAGATTGCCATCCGGGTTTGTGCCGGCGAAGAGCTGGCGTGAAACGGCACGCGGACTTCCTGCGACGTAGAAGGGCGCCATCCAGCTATCATCCTCCTTCAAAGCAAGTGGTTGATTGGCAGCACCGGCCAGGGCCTGCGCGCCCCGAAATTGGTAATGTTCGAACATGCGCATGAACTCGGTCCCATAAATATCCGCGATCGCCGTGTTGCCGCGCACAATCAGGCTGTTCGAGTCATTATTGAGGGTGGAATTGTTGGAAAAGTTGGCGGAACCCATCACAATGATCGGGTCCGAACCGAAGGCGTCGGCCATGATGATCTTGGCATGGATGTGCACTCCAGCATGGTGATAGGATTCCTGCCCCTCCAACAGTTTGTTTTGAAAATCATGCAGCGGGCTGCTCAAGGTAGTGGCCACACTCACCTCGTTATTGCTGGCATCATCCGTGATAACCTGAACCTCCTGGGCGGATCCGAGAGCACCGGTTTTGTCCACCAAAAGAAAGCGCAGCGTGCCAGGGGTTGTTTTCTGCAGGATGGCGAGTATCTCGGGAGCCAGTTCGAAGGGAGCACAGACCATCAAGGTTTGAGCCTGGTTGCAAATCGACGCATACAGGTCCAGCATCTTTTTATCAGACTGTGGGGACAGGATCGGGAGCAGGCAAGGCCCGGGGGGGACGGCGGCCGGGACCGGGGTCAGGTTTTCCAAAGCATTTTTGAGAGGCGGGGCTTCTGGATCCCCATGGAGCAATTGAAAATAGTTTTCGTAGGCCTGAGCCACGGCTGCATCCTGGAAGGCTTGACCCACATTCAACTGCCCATAAATGGCGCCTTCAGTCCAGTTGGTCGAGCCGGTCCAGACCGCCTGCGGGGAACCGTCCTTCAGCAGGACGACAAATTTATTATGGCTGATGGCATTTTGGGGGTTGGCTTGCCGCTGGACACACACTGGTACCAGACCCGCTGCCTGGGCGGCTGCGGCATTTTTAGTCCATGTGTCGTCCTGGGGGGTAGTGTGGCGGTAGTGATAGACCACCTTGACATCCACGTTGCGGCCCAGCGCATCTTTAAGTCCTTGGAGCAAGTTTGGTTTCTGGAATTCATAAATAGCCGCATGCAGGCCGTACGTGCTGTCCTTCGCCTGGGCCAGGAAAGCCAGAAGGCCTTCCTCCAGGCCGCGTGACAGCCAGGCATATGCCTCTTGCTGCTTGTCCGGGGCGAGTTGGCTGGGATCGGTATTGCCAAATTTGACATTGTAGGCATTGCTGGCAGCCGCACCGCGGTTGAAAAAGACAGCGGTGGTCGGGTTGGATGGATCCTCAGTCGACCCATCCACCGAAACGCTCGGTCCCGGGATCAGGTTGTCCCATTGACCATATTGAGCCGTGACCGTGTAACGGTAGCTCATCCCCGGGTGGCCCGTCCAGTCGCCCCAATGGAATTTCTGGATCGGGGATTTGTCGCTGGTGCTGGGAGTTTCATCGGCATCTGCAGTATCTTTCGGGAAGCGCAGCATGTTGGGAATCCAGCGGCTCGTCTGCTGGCCTGGCGGGACAGGCGCCCCGATTAGTCCCAGATCAATGCGCTGTATGGAAAATCCCAGGCAGCCAGCGCGCCTGGCTTCCTGGAGGTCGATGCCTATCAGGACGCTGAAGGTGCCAGCGATCACACGGACTGTCAAACCATTTTGGGAAGCACATACTCTCATAATCTCCTCCTTATCAAAAAAGAGTATAGATCCTTTTTCAGGAATGTCAAGCATTTTATCAAGGGGGACTTAACTTTGACCCCCTTGTATTATATGCTCCTATAAATTTCCACTTCATCCCAGATCCGGTGCGGTTAGAACAGGATCGATTAGTTGAACCCGTGGTGGAGGATTAGCTATTCTGTTCCAGCTCACGGTGTTCTTAAAGTCGATATTTGAGTTGTAAAGAAAGACCTTCTTCGGTTAAGCTTTGTGTACCGGCACAAACAAAACCGAAGGAGGTCGAAATGGAGTTTGTTAGTATGTTAATGCCCTCCACGGAGGGCAGGTTGCAGCCGGGCGCGTTTTGGGGTACGCTCCGTTTGTTAGGAGAACGGGGATGCGGAACCCCGGGCACACTGCATCAGGGCCAGCCGATCTGTGATATGGGATCGTTGAATAAGCCCGTGAGTCTGTTTGGCCAGCCCGTTCGACTCCACTTAACTGGGAACCCTTTTAGGGCAGCCCGTATCTGTGTGTGAGGTAGCGGCCCAAAAAAGAAACGCGCCCGGCCTTTGCTGGCAAGGTTTGCCGGCTTTTCGGAGAAGGAGTATACAACCATGTCTCCCCAGAGTCCAGTTCCTAAACGCTTCATTGGCTTGGATATCCACAAGCATTATCTGGTCGCCTGCGGAGTGGATGCCGGTCTCAACCCGGCGCTTGGTCCACAACGGGTTGAACTGGTCAATCTGGATCACTGGATGTCCAAATCTTTGTGTCCAGACGATGCGGTCGTCATCGAAATGACGACCAACACCTGGCAAATGTACGATGACTTGCTGCCGCATGTCCAATCGGTAACGGTCGTCCATCCACCGCATGTTGCCCTGATCACCCGATCCCAGGTGATGAATGACAAGATCGCAGCTTTGACGCTGGCCCGACTGCATGCCAAGGGTTTGCTGGTGGGGATCTGGGTGCCGCCGCAAGAGGTGCGCGATCTGCGCGCCTTGATCGCCCAGCGCAGCAAGATGACCCGCCTGGCGACCCAGTCCAAGAACCGCCTGCATGCTATTCTGCACCGCCATCACATCCTGCCGCCCGCCGGGGATCTCTTCCACACCAAACAGCGTGACTGGTGGCTGGGGCTGGAACTCGTTCCGGCCGAAAAAACCAATCTGCAGTGCAATCTCGACACCCTGGCATTTGCCGACCAGCAGATCGTAAAGATCGAAACCACGCTCAAAGGCCTGGCCGCCCAGGACGAGCGTGTCATCCGCCTGGTTCAGCTGCCCGGGATCAGCCTGATCAACGCTCTGACGATCCTGGCTGCGATCGGCACGATCGATCGCTTTCCTGCCCCCAAGAAGCTGGTGGGGTACTCTGGCCTGGGAGGGCGCATCCACGAGAGCGGTATGACCAGCCGCAAAGGTGCTATTACCAAGTCCGGGAGACGGGATTTGCGCGCCGCCCTGGTGGAAGCTGCTCAGACTGCGTCTAATACCCACCCGCATTGGAAGGCTGAGCTGGCCCGTTTGGAGCCTCACCTGGGTCGCAATAAAGCCGTCACTGCCATAGCCCGTAAACTGCTCATCACTGTCTGGTTTGTGCTCACCCGGGATATCGCCGACCGCTATGCCGAAGCCGAGCGTGTGGCCAGCAAACTCATGAGCTATGCCTACCTGCTGGGCAAAGCCAACCGGCCCGCCGGTCAAACGGCAGGACAATTTGTCCGCCTCCAACTGGATGCCCTGGGCCTGGGTGTGGAGCTCACTGAAATCCCTCAAGGCAAGAAGAAGCCGCCGCTTCGCTTGCCGCCTTCGGAGCTGCTCGCTCAAAAAGAATGAGCGGCGTCCCAAACAGAAATATTCTGTGAACTCCGAGTAGGAGACCCTGGGTAGGGTTTTGCGGGCACACCGCTCAATTCCAGTATAGCACCTCTGTCAAGAGCCTATTCGCCTACCGGCGAAGGAGGTAGTTCTATGATTCGGGTAAAGCGCCTGTGAACAATCAACTTTCTGCTGGGATATAATCAAAACACCCCCCTTTGAAGGCGAGCCGAGCTGGTTCCCCCCAGCTTGGTTCGTCTTTTATATTAGGAAACATCGAGTGGATCCAATAAATATACCCCAAAAGAATAAATCGTTCCCATTCACACCCGCTTATTTCTTTCCTTATCTCTTGACAGTCCATTACATCTGTAACACACAAGCAGGAATTCTATTTGATGTTGGGAGTTTATACGCTCACTTTCAAGCTTTAAGCGACAAACGCAAACGGAGAGGCCTGAGATATTCACTGGCATTGATCCTGCTGCTGATCATGCTGGCTAAAACATGTGGCGAAAGCCATCCGAGCGGGATTGCGGAATGGGCCAAACATCGGACCGGGATGTTGGTGGATCTGCTGAAGCTCGAGCGAAAGAAGATGCCTCACCACAGTACCTATCGCCGGATCCTGGCAGAGGTTGTGAATGTGGAAGAACTTGAGCAAATGAGCAGCGCATACTTGAGCGGGAAGAAATTCTTTGGCAAGCAAGTCCTGGTGGCGATCGATGGCAAAGTGCTGCGCGGGACACTGGATGACCACCAAAATGGGACCTACCTGTTGGCAGCCTATCTGCCCAGCGAAGGGATCGTGCTGATGGAAGTCGCCATTGAAGGCAAAGGCAGTGAGGTTCCAGCCGCTCCGCAAGTGCTGAAAAGCATCGATTTACGGGGGAAAGTGGTCATGGGAGACGCTTTACACACCCAAAGGCCGGTTTCCATTCAAATTGTGGAGTCTGGAGGCGAGTACCTCTGGTTTGCGAAAGGCAATCAACCCCAGATGGAAGAGAACATCCGCCTATGGTTTGAGCCAGATGTTCAACCCATTCCGGGGATGAGTTTTCCACCCAAAGATTTTGAGACTGCCCAGGAAACCAACAAGGGACACGGGCGACTGGAAACACGAACCCTCACCGTGAGCAGCCAGCTCAAGGATTTCCTGGACTGGCCTTACCTTGAGCAGGTCTTCAAACTGGAACGCCGCTTCGTTTCGCTCAAGACCGGCGAAATCCAGGAACAGATCGTATTTGGTTTTACCAGCTTGAGACGGGATGAAATTACTCCCCCCCAACTGCTCGATATAGACCCGCTCCTACTGGGGCATCGAGAATGGCTTGCACTACCGCCGAGATGTCACCTTGAGAGAAGACTACACGCGCATGACCAAAGGTAAGACAGGTCAGGCGATGGCTTGCCTCAACAACCTGATCTTGGGAATCCTTCTCTCGAAAAACAAGTACCGCACCATTCCTACTGCCAGACGTTACTTCAGCGCCCATCCGGCCGAGGCGCTGGACCTGTTCGTTCGACTTTAAGAACACCGTGTGAGACGGTTAGGGCTTTCTTAAAGATACTGTTGGCAAACCCAAAATCATCAAGGGGAATTTCAGTGGCTGCACAAGGCAATAATGTGGGTTACTCCATGGCTTTCAAGTTATTGCGACTTGGGGTTTCAGATTCCAAGAGTACTGATACCTTTTAGGTCGATCACCTGCCAACCACCAGGCAACTCTTTTAAGGTTGGCAGCTGATCCACAGAATATAGCTTGTAAGTGCCGTTTTCGGTTGCCGACATAACGAGACACTCGCATTCCGTTCCCGCGAGCCAGAGCCGAGAGACACCCTTCTACTCCACTGCGATGCTTGTGATAATCTTCCTTGAAGGCTTTAGTCTTCTGCCGTTTGCGGGCCGCCTGCAGTAAAGGGTAAGTAGTGCCCACGCAGAGAGTGCGTCCTCTTTTTCCAGTGCAGCATCGTTCTCGCAGTGCGCAGGCCGCACAAACAGCATCTGGAAAGTGGAAGTGGATCTTCCCCTGCGAGCCACGATCAGATTTTACACAGATATCCGCCGGACAGATCGCCTGTTGTTTTTCTATATCGATCACAAACTGGTCCGTGGTAATCCCATTGGGAAGTTTGGATTGCTTGGAGACTACCGGACAAGGAGGGCCAATCAAGTCAATCTCATATTCTCTGCTGGTGGCCAGGTTAGGTCCACTCATATAACCACTGTCCACATACTGTTTTTCAGGCAAACAGCGGCGTTCTTTGAGCCGCTGCTGGATTTCCGCCAGAGATTCATAGTCCGTTTTGCTACTGCAGGTCCCCGCAATATCCGTGATGAGATGTGGGTATTCTTCGTCGTCTGTCTCTGTAACCTGGACTTTGCCCCCTACCCATTCTTGCACTCGCTTCCGGCTGTACCTGGCTTCGGGGTCGTGAGGCGTCTGGATTTGCGTGTGCCCATCGTAGCTCGTTCCCTCTTGATGGACAACCTTCCCTGCCTCTTCTCGAAACTGCTGGGCCCATACGGTTTTCAGGACTTGCACTTCCGGCAAGTTCCTGATCTCCGCTGGTGCGCCTTCTCCTTCCAGCCGCACTATCAGCCATTGCCCGTCCACACCCACCTGCCGGTCATACTCCGCCCATTCTTCCTTGGAGTAGCGCTGCATGACAAACCGTTCCCCATACCGTTCTTCCCAGGAGGGCGGAATGACCGCTTCTATCCATGCTCGGTCGGCTTTCAATGCGGCTCTTACTACTAAACGCAATGTCTCTACCACCAACTCCAGCCGACTCAAATGCCGCACCTTCATGAGCATGGCAATGCTGTCTGTCCGTTGCCGTCCGCGCTCCTTGATCAGTCCCATCTCCTGAAATTCTTCCACTAATTGTTCGAACACCCGCCCCTCTGCATCGTGTCCAAGCAGCCGATCCCGAAATTCACTCAAAACACTGTAATCAAAGCCCTCATAGATCAAGGGCAAATGCAAAGCATACTTCCAGTCCATACGCATCCGCAGCGACTCGGCTGCTTGCCGATCCGGCAACTTCTCCATAAACTGGAATACCGTCACGAAAGCCAGTATCACCGGCGAGATGCCCGGTTTCCCTTCCGGTGAATATAGATCCGCAAAATCTCCCTCATGAAACTTCTCGAAGATTTTCTCCCCGATCAGTCGGTATGGGCTGTCTTCTTTCAGGATCACCTTCCCCACCATCGCCGTCTCTTCCGGCATCGGCCAGGGTTCTTGCACCTTCAAACACATTTTCGCCTCCCTCTTTAGTATAACTGGTTTGCCAACAGTATCTTTAAGAAAGCCCTATGAGGGTGTGTATCTTTTTTTCGGGAAAGGAGTAAGATGGGGGAAAAGCGAGCGAGGAGGCCGTATGAACAGCGAGCAGATGAAGAAAGGCTGGCAAGAGAAGAGCGAAGAAATTAACGAAGGGATGGCGGAATGGCGGCGGCAGCATCCGCGGGCGACCTTTCGAGAGATCGAGGCAGAGGTGGACCGGCGGTTGGATGAGTTTCGAGCGCAGATGCTGTCGGACACGGCGAATGCGAGTGCGAGTGCGGAATGGATCGAGGGGCCGGATGGGCCGCAGTGTCCGCACTGTGGAGCCAGCCTGTCGAGGAAAGGGAAGAAGAAGCGGCGGCTGGAAGTGCGCGGGGGGAACGAGGTGGAGCTCCAACGGGAATATGGCAAGTGTCCGGAATGTGGGCGGGCAGTTTTTCCCCCTGGATGAGGAACTTGAACTTTTGCCAGGTAGCCTGACCCCGCGCGCCCACGAGCAATTGGTGCGGCTGTCGAGTTGGATGCCATTTGTGCGTGCGGTAGAAATGATGGCAGACATGCAAGGGATTGGAGTGAGCAAGTCGGTCAGCCAGCGTTACAGTGAGGCCGCCGGGGCGGCGTATGCAGAGATGCAAAAGGAGGAAATGGAGCGATTAGAGAAAGAACAGCCTGCGGCGCCGGCAGGAGCGGAGAAAATGCAAATCAGTGCGGATGGCGCGATGGTCCCGCTGTTGCATGGGCAGTGGGCAGAAGTGCGCACATTGGTGATTGGGGAAGTGCAACCAGCCGTGCTGGAAAGGGGGGAATGGGTGGTGCATACCCGTCATTTGTCGTATTTTTCCCGCAAAATCAGTGCAGAGGAGTTCGCCCGGCAGGCTCTGGTGGAGATCCAACGACGGGGAGTGGAAAATGCCCTGCAGGTGGCCGCCATTATGGATGGGTCGGACTGGTTGCAGGGATTCACGGATTATCACCGGCCGGATGCCGTGCGCATCCTGGATTTTCCGCATGCCGGAGAACACCTCAGTGAGGTGGGAGAATTCCTATACGGAGAAGGCACTCCCAGGGCCCAGGAGTGGCTCCAGGAACGGCTCCATCGGCTCAAGCATGAAGGGCCTAAACGCTTGTTGACTGAACTACGGCGTTTGCGGACCAAACATCCTGAAGCAGTGGAAATATCTGCCAATCTGGCCTACCTCCAAAAACGGGAGCAGCAACTTCAATATCCACGCTTTCAGGAGGAAGGCTGGCCAATCGCCAGCGGCATTGTGGAAAGCGGTAATAAGCTGGTCGTGGAAGCCCGCTTGAAAGGCGCCGGGATGCACTGGGCGGAGCGACATGTCAATCCGATGCTGGCCCTGCGTAACATCCTGTGCAGCGGCCGCTGGAAGGAAGATTGGCCCAGGATAGAAATGCGCTTACGCAAACAAGCTGCCCAACAAAGACAGAAACTGCATCAGTCCCGGGAAAAACCAGCTCCAGCCCGCAAATCAATCTCTCGCCGAGATGCATTCCTGGCCGCCAAAAAGATCTCTCTCTTGATTCCCGCCCAACCGAGAGACCCCAAGGACAATCCCTGGCGTAAGTTCAAATATGGACGTGGCCTCTATCAAAGAGATGATTCCCCGAAAAAATGATACACACCCGCCCTATGAGACGGTATTGTATTTCACAATATCCCGTGCTAATATGTAACAAGGCAATCAATATTTAGGGCCAAGATTTAGCATTTCTGGATTTGATACATCATAGTCTTGGGGAGCCAAAGGCGAAACCTACATTATTGTGGATTTCGCTTATCTTTTTATAAAGTAAGGTTATTAGAATAGGTCGTGATTAAAAAGAAATGCATCATTAATAAGCCGGATTGACGATAAAAGATTCACCAAGGCCAGTGACGAATTTATTAATACCAAAAAATCTTAATAGGATAAGGCTTCCGAGAATGAGGTCTATCTGAGGAAAGGAGGGGCGAAAAATTAACCAAGCAAATCTTATACAAACAATATCATTGCACAGTCTCGGACCGCGACGAGAGGCTGGAAGAACAATGACCACGCTCTCAGGATCGGCAAGCTAGGTCTACCTGAGGGTAAGGCGGATATTACCTGGGCGTGTGGCAAATCAAAATCGATTGGCATTTAATAAATTTAATAAAAGGAGGAAGTAAAGATGAGTACGAACTATAAAGTAGTAGTGCAGACCGGTCATCCGGACGGTGCCGGAACCGATGCAAATGTCTACATTCAGCTATTTGGTGAAAAAGGTACAAGCTCCGAGATCTTTCTCGACAATTCCGATAACAATTTCGAAAATGGTAAATTGGATACGTTCTATGTTACTGCAGAGGATGTTGGCTGGATAGACAAGATTCGAGTGTTCCACGACAACAGTGGTTCGGGACCGGGATGGTTTGTGGATTATATAACAGTAACGAATCAATCAGTAGGGCTCACTTGGAGAGTAGATTTAAACCGTTGGCTAGCAAAGGATGAGGCTGACCATAGTATAGACGTTACTGTAGATGTACCGATCGGTAATGTGGCCCTGGATCAAGGGGTTATTAAAGAAGTCTATGAAGGAATCGTCGCATACCCATTTACAAATTCGGGCCAAAACGATACTAACGATGTGCAAGATATTTCCTATAGTTTTGAATCAGGTGTACAAATCGACGTTTCTACGTCCCACACTGTAAGCACGAACGTACAACTCGGAGTGAATTTTTTTGTCGCGAACGCAAGCTTTAGCGCCACAATGACGAGCACTATTTCGAGTATGCTTGGGACAACTACGGTAGAGACACTTACGAGTACTGTGCATATCAATTACCCAGTAGCTGCCGGAAAATCAATTACGGTTGCGGTAGTTTATTACCAGACATATCTTGATGGAACGGCCGCTACTGAAAACGGCGTGGCGGTAAACTATGAAAACAAATTCGTGAAGAGTGCTTGGGTTTGTGTTTTTGATGGCATCTTAAATGCAGACCAAATAGCAGATCAAATCCGACAGCTGTTGATGGCTGCATACGGTGTTCAGATACCATATCCGTTGCCTCAGCAGGGGCGCCTTATCCTTCTCCTTCAAAAAAAACTTGCAATTACAGATATTTCACATATCAAGCTTGTCCAAAAAAGTATACCGGCTCAACTTATCCAACCGGCAATATTACAGAAATTACATTTCAACAACCTACATATAATTCCTCCTCATCCAATAATAAAGGAAATCAATAAGCCTATAAAAAAACCCGTAAAAAAACCACGCAAGTAAGCGCGAACAAAAGAAAATCTTGTAAGTACACCAATACGAAAAGTGCCTAATTGAATAGGCACTTTTCGTTATTACAACTCAGCCTCCAACAAAAAATAATTTGACGTATTTGTTCTGTCAAACCGTGATTCACAAATAATTCAATTTACTGCCAGTACTCTGCTCGACAATAACATTGTCGAGTGAAATAGATCAAATAATTAGCCCAGAACTTGATGCAATGAGAGCTAGGTCTAAGAACTCGAAAAAAAAATATTAATGCGAATAACTTTCATTTGTAAAACCAAAGTTAATTATCATTTCCTCGGTCCCTAAATATCAAAATTGTAATGAACTATCTAAGCAAAACCGCTCATGGGATGAAGTAGCAATTGTTAGAGCTATATAATACAAGGGGGACTAAACTTTGACAAAACCACCCGCACCTGCTATACTGTCGGAGCGAATGCTGACTTATACTGCTGCTCTTAGGCAGATTTGAAACAAATGGCAAGGATTGATCCAACCCCAGCCGGAATACAGCAAGGGGATTTTTTCTTTTGTAGGAAAGTATTTAATGAAAAATGAAAATAAATTGAGAATCATCCCGATCGGGGGACTCGGAGAAGTCGGGAAGAACATGATGGTGTATGAATATGGCGATCATATTTTAGTCGTTGACGCCGGTCTGATGTTTCCTGAGAATGATATGCTGGGGGTCGATTACATCATCCCCGACTTTCAATACCTGAAAGATCATGCTGCACATGTCCGCGGCATCTTTATCACTCATGGGCACGAAGACCACATCGGCGCGATCCAACATTTGTTGGCAGAAGTTTCTGCACCGGTATACGCAACGCCCTTGACCCGGGGGTTGATCGAGGTCAAGCTGGCGCGCAACGGCCTGGCAAGCAAAGCCGAGCTTCACACAGTCCAGGCAGGGGAATTGGTCCAAATCGGCCCGTTCCAGGTGGAAACCTTCCATGTCTGCCACTCCATCCCCGACGCAATCGGGCTGGGCATTACCACACCAGTCGGGCTGATCGTTCATACCGGCGATTACAAGTTCGACCAGACCCCGGTGGATAACTGGCCGACCGATTTTGCCAAATTGGCCGAATTCTCCCACCGGGGTGTGACCATCCTGCTCGCCGATTCGACCAACTCGGAACGCCCTGGTTGGACACCTTCAGAGCGGGTCATCGCCCCGGCTCTCGATGATGTTTTCCGCATTGCTCCCGGGCGAATCATCATTGCCACTTTCGCCTCCTTGATTGCGCGCATGCAGCAAGTTGCCGATGCAGCAGTTCGTCACGGACGGAAAATGGCTTTCGTGGGGATGAGTATGGTGGATAATGTCAAGATTGCCCAGAAAATGGGGTATCTCGATATCCCCGAAGCTACCCTGGTCAGCCTGGACGAAGCGCTCCATCTGCCGGCCAAGGATGTGGTCCTGATGTGCACCGGATCGCAGGGTGAGCCGTCCTCGATCATCGGACGGTTGTCCACGGGCACCAACCGTTCGTTTGATGTCGAAATTGGCGACACGATCGTCCTTTCCTCGCACCCGATCCCAGGCAATGAAGAAGCGATCAGTAAGACGATCAACCGCCTGTTCAGGCGTGGTGCGGAGGTTGTCTACGAAGCGATTGCTCCCGTCCATGTTTCCGGGCACGCCAGCTCGGAGGAGCAAAAACTCCTGCTCAACCTGGTACAGCCAAAATACTTCATGCCCATCCACGGCGAATTACACCAGCTCAAGCGGCACGCTACACTGGGCGAGCTGGTGGGCATCCCCAGGGAAAATATCGTCGTCGTTGAGAATGGACAGGTGGTGGAACTGGTGAATAATAAGATCTCCCTGGGCGAACGCATGCCCGGCGGATACGTCTTTGTAGAAGGGGAAAGCGTGGGCGAAATCGACCTGGATGTGATGCAGGAACGGGAACAGCTTGCCCGCTCGGGCATTTTCTTGATCACGGTCCCGCTGGACAAATATTCCGGGCGCCTGCTCAAAGACCCCGAGATCATCACGCGCGGGTTTATCTCCCCCGAGGATGCGGATGCGCTGATTCCTGCTGTCCGCCAGAAAGTCAAGGACCTCGTTGACGGGGGTGGCCTGGAAGACGAGAAACTGATCGCGGATGCCGTCCGGACGCTTCTGCACCACCGGACCAAACGCCGCCCGATGGTCTTCGTGGCGGTGACGAAGGCTTAATGCAGGTGATTTAAGGGCATGCAAGCATGCCCTTAAATATTTTCGATCAGTTGGGGTATGAAATATCCCTGGGTACCAGCCAGGATCGGCACACCATCCGGTAATGCCACCCAGAAAAATTCGAAGCGGATTGATCCAGAGCCGTCACTTGCATCTTCTTCACTGTGCCTCCAGGTTTCTGGCGGATTTTCGGTGCAAAGCAAATGGAAAAAGCGTTGAACCTGGATCTGATGGATCCCATACTCCGACATGTCCTTTACCAGCTTGCCGATCAGCCCCACCATTTGCAGCCCGGTTAATCCCGTTTCCTCCCACGCCTCCCGCAATGCGGCTGCCTTGAAACTCTCGCCAGCTCCCACAGTCCCCCCCGGAACTTGGATGCCCGCTTCAGGAAAATCGACATGCCGGAAAACCAGCAAACGCATTCCACAGGTAATATAGGCAAAGGCCTTGCGGTTGCTCATTTCCATGGATGAAAATAGATCAACAAAATAGCAATACCGATCAGGAAGGCTGCCAGCCCCTGCTTCTTGGCAAGACCCGGTTTTGGAAATGTCGCTGGTTTAAAATACGCCAGCAGTAATATGTACGGACCACCCACGGCCCCCGCCAGCCCGATCCCCAGCAATAATTTGACCAGAATATCCATCCCGTTATCTCCATCCTTTGGTTTTTCATTCCAAATGAAAATTTATTTTTTCCAGCCGTGTTCACCCCGCAGCGGTACAAAGGCTACGGAGATATGTTCCTTGTGTTCGAAATCATTCCCCTTTTTCAGCCAGATCTCGAGTTTTTGGAATCCATGGCTCCCAACCGGGATGACAAGCCTTCCGCCCTCAGCCAATTGGTCGAGGAGCGGTTGAGGGGCGTAAGGGGCAGCCGCGGCGACAAGGATGCCCCCGTAAGGGGCCGCGTGCCTCCAGCCCAGAGAACCGTCCCCGGCATGAACGTATACATTGCGGCAACCCAGTTCCGCGAGCCGCTGTCTGGCAAATTCGGCGAGTTCGGGGATCAGTTCGATCGTATGGACTTCCGCTGCCAGATTTCCCAGAACTGCAGCTTGGTATCCGCAGCCCGTCCCAACCTCCAGGACGCGTTCGCTTCCGTTCAACTCCAACAACTCCGACATCAGGGCGACAATGTAAGGCTGCGAAATGGTCTGCCCGTGGCCGATAGGAAGCGGGCCATCGGAATAAGCCCATGCCTGGTCGGCGGTCAGTATGAAGTGGTGGCGCGGAACGCATTCCATCACAGTCAACACACGGGGATCCTGCACTCCGCGGGACAAAATTTGTTCCCTGACCATGCGCTTGCGCTCAGCCAGATAATCTTTTTCAACCATTGTTCACCACGCAGGGCGATGTACCTACATGATACATCATCCGGGCCCGGCGTTGGTTAATTTCCTCGCGATCTGCCGGTCGACTTTTCCCATCGGGTAATCCCCAAGATCAACCGGAAATACCCATGCTAATGCAGCCGCCTGGATGGACTCAGGCTCGCCCGCGGTCAAATCGCACAGGAACGCATGCAGGGTGATGCGAAAGTGAGTATATGCATGGCGGTAGACGCCAAATGGCTCGCCCACGGATATTTCCGCGCCAAGTTCTTCGAGAATCTCTCGCCGCAGCGACATTTCAAGTGTTTCGCCTTCTTCGACCTTGCCCCCGGGAAACTCCCACAAGCCACCCAGGAGCCCTGGTGAGGGCCGCTTCGCCAGAAGAACTTTTCCCCGCCGCCTGATTATTGCCGCGGTGACCATGTAATGGAGGCCTGCGAGCCTGGGCTTCATCACCGGACGCTGTCTCTGAACACCCAGCGCTCTGGCACGACACAGCTTGCCAAGTGGGCAATTCCCACAATCCGGATCGCGAGGCAGGCAAATCATCGCGCCCAGATCCATTAAAGCCTGGTTATAGTCTCCGCTGCGGCCGCGAGGTAGATTTTCTTCTGCCAGAGCCCACAGGACCTTTTCACCCTTCGGGCTGTCCGCTCTCTGGCGGACATCGAAGGCACGTGCAAGGACACGCCGGATGTTCCCGTCCAGCGCGGCAACGTCCATGCCAAAGGCGATCGAGGCGATCGCTCCGGCAGTATACCGTCCAATGCCAGGCAGGCTGCGCAATGCTGAAAGATCCCGAGGCAGCTCGCCCTCGTATTGATCCACGATGATTTTTACCGCACGGTGCAAATTTCGCACGCGGTTGTAGTAACCCAATCCTTCCCATAGACCAAGCAGGTCTTGTTCGGAAGCGGCGGCCAGGTCTGCGATGCTCGGGTATCGCACCATCCACCGATTAAAAAAGGGGATAACCGTCTCGACGCGTGTCTGCTGCAGCATCACTTCCGCGACCAGGGTCGCATACGGGTCCCGGATGCCGCGCCAGGGCAGCACCCGTCCATGATGTTTGAACCAGGAAAGTATTCGTCGGGAAAATTCTGTCATTCAATAAAAAAAGAAGAACGCATTTATTTGCGCTCTTCACTGAGACCGAAGCATACGGGGATCAGAATTGGAACCCGTTGCGTGCGGGAACGATTTTATACGAGAAGTTGGTCACCAATGTGAAGAGCTTGTCCTGAAGCTGGCCCCACCCTTCCGAGTGCAGGATGCGCTGCGCGCCGGGAAGGTCATCCGCGAGAATCCCGACCTGGATCTGGGGATATTCGCCATACATCGTCGCCCAGGCTTCAACCGGCTGGAAGCCCAGCCGCTGGACACCGGGAATGAATTCCCCAATGACAAACTCGAAATAATCCTGTTCGTGGTCAGGTGCTATATCCCACGTCATAACTAATTTTACCGGCATTTTATCCTGATTATCCATTGGTAGAGGTCAATAAACAGATGACGTTCCGACTACTCGTGCTGGTAATCCAGCACAACAACCTGGGTCTCATCGGGTAAAGATGACTTCGTAACCTTGAGGGTAGGCATTGTCTCTGCTTCGTGGAGGCCCATTTCTTTCATGAACTTGTCCAGCTTTTCCAAAGGCACTTTAACTGCCGGGGTCTGAAAATGCATCGGAACAACGATGTTCGGCTCGAGCAGACTGACCACCTCCGCTGCCTTGGCGGCATTCATCCCATTACCGCCGCCGACCGGGACCAGCACAATATGAACTGTTCCCAGCGCCTCGATCTCCGCCTGGGTAGGTACCGTGCGCAGGTCGCCCAGGTGGGCCACCGTGATGCCCATGTAATCAAAAACATACAAAGTGTTGCGCGGCTTATCTGCCGACTTTTTACTGGACATATCCGTCTGCACACCGGTTATGAAGACACCGCCGATCTCAAACTCTCCTGGTCCGGTGATGATATGGGAACAAGCCTTTACCGCATCTACCTTGTTGTGTCCTGGTGCGTCATGACTGACCGTGACGATATCCGCTTTAAGCCTGAGCGGCTCATAACCGACCACCTCGGAGTCAAAGGGGTCCGTGACGACGGTCGCCATTGCGCGCTCGGTCAGGCGGAAGCAGGAATGCCCATACCAGCTGATTTCCATTCGTTTCTCCTCGGTGCCAATTATACCCGCAACAAGAAGGAGAGGCGAATATAATTGGATCTAATCGAATCACGCCAAGAGAGGCTCCCATTGAGGAACAAAATCATTATTTTTCTCGAGGCACTTTTTGCAGTCGTCATTTGGGGCTGTACATTCATCGCTACGAAAATTGCTCTGCGGGACATATCCCCCGTCACTGTGGTCTGGATGCGCTTTGCAATCGGCGTGGTTATCCTGGGGGCTGCAGTGGCTTCCCGAAAGCAATTTGCACTTCCGGACCGGAGCGAGTGGGGATATTTTGCACTGCTCGGATTTTTGGGAATCACTTTCCACCAATGGCTGCAGTCCAACGGGCTGAAAACCTCCCAGGCAACCACCACGGCCTGGATCGTCTCCACCACACTTATTTTCATGGCCCTGCTCGGCGGGCTGTTATTAAAGGAGCGCCTCGGGTGGGTCCGGATCGGAGGCATCCTCCTGGCGACCCTGGGCATGCTCCTGGTTGTCGCTCGGGGAAATTTGGCCGCACTCACCACAAGCGGCTTCGGTGCGCCCGGGGATTACCTCATCCTGATCAGTGCGATCAACTGGGCTGTTTTCACCATCCTGTCACGGCGAGGCCTCAAAACCAACCCGGCAGCACGAATGATGTTTTTTGTCATGGTGATCGGCTGGTTATTTACATCAATATTGTTTTTTAGTGGACCAGGATTGAGAGAAATTCCCCGTCTCAGCCTGTCCGGTTGGGGAGCGATTGCCATGCTGGGTATCTTCGGCTCCGGGCTGGCTTACATCGCCTGGTATGATGCTCTACAGGCCCTGCCGGCTTCCCAGCTGGGTGTATTTCTATACATTGAACCCCTGGTTACCATGTTTGTGGCTGCACTCATCCTGGGCGAAAAGATCACCCTGGCCTCCCTAATTGGCGGCGCGATTATCCTCTCAGGAGTGTGGCTGGTGAACAGGCCGGAAGCGAGGAAAAAAATTGCCTGAGGAAGTATCCCTGTCCCCACGGCAGGCCGGGGGAGGCAGTCTGACCCCGATCACAAACGGCTGGCGCTTCATTATTCCGGCAGGAACACGCGGGAGCTACCGGCTTGCCCAAATGGACGATTACTTATCCCTGCCGCGTCAGGACTTTCATTGGAAACCTCCTTAACCCTGGAGCTGCGTGCCCGCATCAGTGCTCCGCATCTGCCAGGAACCTGGGGCTTCGGTTTATGGAACGACCCGTTTGGCCTCTCTCTCGGCTTTGGTGGGAACGCAGCCCGGTTACCAACATTCCCGGAGGCAGCCTGGTTCTTCCACGGTTCAGCTCCCAACTACCTTTCCTTGCGAAATGATCTGCCCGCCCAGGGATTCTTCGCCGGGACTTTCCACTCGGCTCGAATGAGTTCGCTCCTGCTTACTCCTTTCTTGCTCGCTCTACCTTTCCTGGCATTACGTCCCATTTCAAGATTATTTCGGAAATTGGCAGGTCGCTTTGTTCATCAGGCTGGGACTGCTATTAAAATCGATGCGACCGCATGGCATGGCTATTCCCTAAAGTGGGAATGCGAGAGGGTGGATTTTGCTGTTGATGGACACAGGATACTTGAGACCCCCATCTCTCCCCGCACCCCGCTCGGTTTGGTGCTTTGGATTGACAACCAGTTTGCCTCCTGGAATCCCGAGGGACGGTTTGGGTATGGTACCTTGGAGAACCCGGAAGCCTGGTTGGAGCTTGAATCTATCCGAATCAACGGGTTAGACTCTGCTAAAAAGTGAAAATTTCCTTCTGTCGCAATGAGTTTTTAATTAGATATAAATTGTCCTAATTGCAGGTTATAATAAGGTCAAATCTAAAAATAGATCGTTTTCTGGCCGCAATGGCAACCCCGCTCCGAGAAAAAATGAATTGCTTTTATCGGAAATCAATTCCGTTGGTCTTCCTACTCTTGTGCAGTTTAACCGCCTCGCTCTACCGACAACCGGAGCTGAACCGGGGGTCCAGCCTTCAATTGGCGGCGTTCACCGATCCAGCCAACAGCATTCATGTTTCGATCCAGTTAAGCCACCTGCTGGATGGAAGCTTCCTGCTTTCTGCGACGTTTGTCGCACCCAAAGGGTACCACCTGTACAGCAAAGACATCGTGCAGATGGGATTTATCAACCAGGGACATCCAACACGTCTGGATCTTCTCACCAGCTCGAAAATGCATGCAGCGGGTGCCCTCTCCGCAAGCGCACCGTACGAGAGATACGGGCATGATCCATATGGGCCGCCAGTCTATCCGGAAGGGCCGGTTACACTTTTCCTCCCCGTAACCCTGCCTGCAGGGGCGAACGGCTGGGTGGATGACAGGGTCAGCCTGACCTATATGGCATGCAGTATCACGACCTGCGGATCGCCCACCATTGGAAAACTGGTTGCCATCAGCATCCCAGAATTGGCCGCGGTGGGTGGCCCATAACCGGAACCAGGGTAAAAATCATTTGATCTGCTCTTATTAACAAAATATCCGAATGCGTTTCCGCTCCGGATATTTTATCTACTGAATTGTTGTCGGCCAATAATTAAATCACTCCCAGTTGTTTCCCCACTTTGGCAAACACATCCAGAACATGATCCAATTGTGCATCAGTGTGGGTGGCCATGTAGCTGGTCCGCAACAGCTGCTGTCCTGCCGGGACAGCCGGACTGAGGACCGGGTTAACAAACACGCCATTCTCGATCAATGTCCGCCAGAAGAGCAGGGTTTTTTCATCATCGCCGACAAGGATGGGAATGACAACGGTCTCGCTGTTGCCAATATTGAAACCGAGCTGGCGGTACGCCGCGCGCATCTTCTGGCCGATGGACTCCAATCGGGCGATGCGTTCAGGTTCATCACGCATTACATGCAGGGCAGCCAGCGCCGCAGCAGCATTGGCAGGCGACATACTGGCGCTGAAGATCAGGGAGCGGGCATTATGCTTGATATAGTGGATGACCACCTCATCACCCGCGATGAATCCCCCCAGAGAGGCGAAGGATTTGCTGAATGTCGACATGATCAGATCGACTTCTTTGGTCAGCCCAAATTGAGCAGCCGTGCCGCGTCCACCGCCCAGGACACCCACCGCGTGGGCATCGTCGACCATCAAACGGGCACCGTATTTCTTACAGATCGGGACGATTTTAGGCAAGGGGGCAATATCGCCACCCATGCTGAACAAGCCATCGATCACTACCAGCTTGCCGGGCTTTTCTGGAATCGAAGACAGGGTATTTTCAAGGTTTTCCATGTCGTTGTGGCGGTAGCGTTTGATTTCGCCCCATGAAAGCCGAGCCCCATCCACGATACTGGCGTGGTCATCCTTGTCGAGGATCACCACGTCCCCCCGGCCAACCAGGGAGCTGATCGTACCCAGGTTGACCTGCATCCCTGTGGAAAACACCAGGGCTGCTTCCTTGCCCACCCACTCGGCAAGCTCTTTTTCAAGCTGCTCATGCATTTCGAGCGTTCCGTTCAAAAAACGTGAGCCGGTACAACTCGTCCCAAACCGATGGATCGCATCTACGGCGGCCTGGCGCACCTTGGGATGTGTGGTCAGCCCCAGGTAATTATTCGACCCGCACATGATCAGGCGATGGCCGCGCAGGACCGCTTCGGTGCCTTCGTTCTCGGTCAATGGGATGAAATAAGGATAGATACCAGCCGCAATGGCTTCTTTCGCGATTGTATACTTGGCGCATTTCTCAAAAATGTCCACGGACTACCTCCCTCGAAGGATTTTTATAGTTATTCCACATTAATCTTATTTGGAAGCTGCAGAGGCTTCCATCAGTTTTTCCTTTTTACGCTTTGCCTGGGTGATCATCGAATCCATGATCGGGTATAATCCTCCCCCCAACCAGCCTGATAAGCGATAATAAAGCTTGCTTTCAAACCCCGGCAGGATCAGAAAGCGCTTCTTGGCCACACCCTTCAAAATTGAAGCCG
This sequence comes from uncultured Chloroflexia bacterium, assembly GCA_963753465.1. GTDB lineage: Bacteria > Chloroflexota > Anaerolineae > Anaerolineales > Villigracilaceae > UBA877. Next base: position 36,427 of record CAVWCJ010000005.1, on the reverse strand, counting down.
CCACGGTTTCCGGAGAAAGAAGGCCGGCGTTCCCGGCGAGTTCTTTGGTTTCGAATGGTTTGAACTGGTTTTCATAAACCAGTTCTGGCGTATCCGTGTCAGGCGGAAACACGACCGAGACGCTGATTCCCAGGGGTTTCATCTCGGCGCGCAACGCCTCAGAATAACCCCGGACGGCATATTTTGAAGCACCATAAGCCGTATAACCAAACACACCCATGAAACCGGCCACCGAGGAAATATTTACGATAGTACCTGAGTGCCGGGCAATCATGCCCGGGAGCAGGGCATGGTTTACATGAACCGTACCGAAATAGTTGACCACCATCATTTGGTGAAAAATATCCAGGCCGAGCTCCTGGGCGTACCCCGGATGGGCAATTCCTGCAGAATTTAGCACCAAGTCCGGAACACCTACGGACTGCACGATTTGTTTAATTGCCGTGTCGACCTGTCCTTCATCGGAGACATCGGCAACCACCTGGCCGCAGTGTTGCCCAGAATCAGCGCAGGCCGCCTTGACAGAGTTCAAAGCTTTATCCAGCTTATCGACATTTCTTGCCAGCAGCCAAACATTGGCTCCCTGTTCTGCGAGCAGAAGCGCAGTCGCCAGGCCAATCCCGCTGGAACCTCCGGTGACCAAGGCGACTTTACCTAGATATGGTAATTTTTTTGAGGTCATAAGATTTAAAACTCCATTCCCTTTGAAAAGTATCGTCTCGTTCCATATGGAAACCATACCTGGAACATGGAAGCCTATTATAACCAAATTAGACTAGGAAGCGAGAGGGAACACCAAACAGGCCTCCAAAGTTCGCCCAAACTTTGAAGGCCTCTCGCCATTAATAATCGATTCCCCTTTTTTAATCTGCTATTTTATGATCTTCTGGTTCAAGATCACCCGGGCATCCACTACTTTCAAGCCTTCGCCTTCCTTATATATCAAGATCGGGTTGGCATCGGTTTCGGCGATTTCATCGCGGAGTTCATAGACCATATGCGAGTAGCGGCACAATAAATCCACCAATGCAGCTCGATCGCGAGGGCCTTCACCGCGCACTCCCGAAAGGATCGGCGCGCCGCGAATCTCGCCCAGCATGCGTTCGACCTGCTCATTGTTGACCGGTGCAACACGAAATGTGACATCCTTGAGCACCTCCACGAATACGCCGCCCATACCAAACATCACTGTCGGTCCAAAGGTCGGGTCATTCACGGAACCGACGATCACCTCCGTGCCGTATGGCGCCATCTGCTGGACGGCAATGCCGTGGATAGCGGCGTCCGCCTTATATTTTTTACAGTTCGCCAGGATGGTCTGGTACGCCTCGGCTACCGCTGCCTCGTTCTTGATGTTTACCTTAACTCCCCCCGCGTCGGATTTGTGGATGATATCCGGAGATACCACCTTCATGACCACCGGGAAACCCGTCTTTTTAGCCAGCTGAATCGCTTCTTCTTCACTCGTCGCCAGGTTCGTCTCGGCGACCGGCATCCCGTAGGCGGCGAATATCTGCTTAGCCTCAATCTCGGTCAACGCAATGCGCCCGTCAGCCCGGACCTTCTTAATGACCTGTTGGGCAATCTTCAAACCCTTTGGATCACAGCCTGCATCTCCATCAGAGATCATCTTGCGGATGTTGTAATATTCATGAAGTGCCGCCATGGCATTCATCGCCTGGTCGGGGGCGCCGTACGCAGGGATGCCGTTTTCAACCAGCCACTGCATGGCCTGGTCACAGCGGGTTCCACCGACAAAGGACACCGCAACCGGCCGGCCTTTCGTCCCACTATCGTCAAGGGCCTTTTTAATTGCCTTTGCAATTTCGATCGGATTGGTAATGGCTGTTTCACAATAAAGGGCAATCAGGGCATCCGTCCATGGATGGGCATAGGCAAACTTGACCGACTCGTAATACCAGTCATTGCCGGCCATGCCGGTCAAATCGACCGGATTCTTGGCGCTGCCGTACTCGGGCATGTGCTTCTTAAGCTCCACCTGTACGTCCTCAGGAGCGAAATGCAGTGGAACACCATAGCGCTCTGCGGCATCGGTAGCCAGCACCCCTACACCTCCGCCGTTGGTAATGACCAACAAATGTTCTCCCTGCAGTGGAGGTTGAAGTGAGAGCACCAGGGTCCGGTCGAACAGATTATTCAAATCGGTAGCCTGGACCACACCCGCCTGCTGGAAAGCCGCTCCATAGACCTTAACCGCTCCAGCCAAGGAACCGGTGTGCGATGCGGCAGCTGCCGCACCGTGGGCCGAGACTCCCGCTTTCAGGGCAATGATCGGTTTCTGGGTCTTTTGGCTGGCTTCGATGAACTTGCGACCATCCTTAAAACCTTCAATATACAAACACATGCAGGAGGTATTTTTGTCCTTATCCAGCCAGGCAATCAGGTCGGCAAAATCCACATCGGCCATGTTGCCGATGGAAATCATCTTATCGAAACCTACCTTCCGAGTATAGGTGATGGCATCCATGGCGATCAACAAGGCACCGCTCTGGGTGATCAGGGTGGCGCTGCCGCGGAAGGGCAGGAACGGAGCAAAGGAAGCGTTTAATTCATCGGAATTGGAAAGCGTGCCAACAATATTCGGCCCCAGGATGCACATGTCATAGCGGTGGCCGATTTCAATCAGCTCGTCCTCCAGATCCCTCCGCCCTACTTCGCTAAATCCTGAGGTGATTACGCTCAGCGCCTTGATCCCTTTCTTTCCGCATTCTTCTGCAACCTGGTTGACCACCTTTACCGGCACAGTAATCACAGCCAGATCCACACTGCCTGGGACGGCACCTACCGATGGAAAAACCGGGAGGCCGAGGATCTCCGGCGCAGTTGGATTGATCGGGTAGATCTTTCCCTTATAGCCGCCTTTGATCAAATTCTCTATCACCGTGTATCCTATCTTGCCGGGTTGCGTAGAGGCCCCCACCACAGCGACGGATTTTGGCTTGAGTAGTTTATCCAGTGCCTTCTGATCCATGTTCGGTCTCCTCACGATGGTATACATTTCCAGCCAACGCCGCCAGTCAAATACTTGACTAGCGGCGCAATTTTTGGGGATACGCGCTCTCTGAATATATCCCTCAACCTGTTTTTCGGTTAGTGACTGTTTGATATGTATCCATTGTGACGAAACTCACATATATCCCCATGATAAATCGTCACATTCCTTCCCCAAACCCCCCAAGATGGTTCCCAAATCAGGATCTTGTGAAAGCTTTCATCCGTTCACGGTTGTATTTGGCGAATATTCTTGCTGACAGACATCAATATTCGCTGTTTTCAAAAAATTCACTGCATTCTCATCCATCCGGTAAGCCACGCTGTATACCAGGCGCACTATGCCAGCATTGATCAGGACTTTTGTGCAGTTGAGACATGGCAGATGGGTGACATAGCAGGTGGCGCCCTTGGTTGAAACCCCATGCAACGCAGCCTGGATAATCGCATTCGTCTCGGCATGGATGGTGCGAACACAATGGCCATCCACCATCAGGTGGCCTTCCTCGTCGCAGTGGGGCTGCCCGGTCGGCGACCCATTAAAACCGGTGGTGAGGATGCGTTTATCGAGTACAAGAACACAGCCCACGAAAGCCCGGTCACAAGTGCTGCGCTCAGACACGGCATACGCAATTTTCATAAAATAGGAATCCCAGTCGGGCCGCATTTGATTTCTCCAAAATCGATGTTGAGATTAGAAACGATTATAAACCAATCGCGGGAGCGCCTGGGATCCTCTCGGCTTTTTCCTGGATGCCACTGCACCACCTGAGCTGCCAGTTCACAATCCAGGTTGTGTAATGGTTCGCCCTGTGGCGCTCCCTTTTGGAGAGCCGGTCAGCATCATATGGATTACATTCCCGTTTTTACCAGGGAGGATGTATTTTTTTGGCCTGTTGCTCCCTCTGAGTAAAAGACAGGATTTATTCGCTCCCCTTTCTACTTTCAACCTATTCCTGACGGCTGCCAAGATTTTAAAAGGAACCGGACGGTCGTTTAATGTTTAATAGTTTAGAGGATGGTGCATTATGGTAAAGAGCGTGCAAAAGAGACCGACAATAGGGGTGCTGGCAGGTACTCAAGTCTATTATGGAACACTTTTAGGCAATTTCCACAGCCCGTTATTGCATGGGGTATGTTCCGCCGCAGAAGATCGGCAGTGCAATTTGCTTCTAGCCTGTGGCATGGATGCTTCTTATAATTCAGCCCGTCCAGCCTGGCCGGTCCCCTCGCCGGAGGTCGACTATATCCCAGTTGGCCCCTTGAATACGGAGGGCCTTATCGTGATCACCCCATTGTTATCGGAGGCCAGGTCCCTCTACATCCAAGAATTGATCGCCGCCGGACATCCGGTCGTTTTCGCCGCTACCGGCGAGGCTGGCCCTACCATCGCCATCGACAATGTGGGGGCAGTCCGCCGGGCACTCCTGCACCTCATGGCCCATGGTCACCGCCATATCGCATTTATCGCCGGCGTTCCCGATGACAGCGCAGGCGACAGCGGCATTCGGTTAAGAGCTTTCCAGGAGGCCGTCCAGGAATACGGCCTTCCTTTCGACCAAAAGCTGATCGCATACGGGAGACACGGGATCAATGGGGGTCAACAGGCAATGCAAGAAATATTAAACTCGGGCATTCAATTCACCGGAGTACTAGCCAGCAATGACGAATCCGCTATCGGGGCGATGAGTGCGCTCAAGGCCGCTGGACTTCAAATTCCTCAAGATGTGGCTATCATCGGCATTGATGATACATTCGAAGCGATAACTCAAGTGCCGCCGCTCACAACCTTTCATAGTTCGCCATTTCGCATGGGGTACCAGGCACTGGAATTACTGCTCGATTACATCGAGGGTCGGAGAAAAAAACTCGATGACATCATCGTTCCAATGCAATTTGTGGTCCGCCAGTCATGCGGCTGCCAACCGAGTGCTATGGCACAGCTTGTTATTGACGATTTAAAAGATCCGGCTTCTCGCAGCGACGAACATGTAATCACCTCCCAGCTGGCAAAAACGATGACTGAAATCGCGTTGGCTGGAACAAGGGGACTAAGTCCGGATGAAGTGCGCCAACACTGTAAGCACTTGTTGGCTACTTTTATCGAGAGTTTGCGCATAAAAGATCCTGCCCGGTTCCATTTGGCCCTCGAGGAGATACTGACCCGTGTCGAAGATCTCGAAGATGACACCTACGTGTGGAACGCCACCCTGACTGCCCTCGAAAGAGGCCTGGGATTGATCCGGGGAATGCTGGATTGGCCAGCGGCAGATCAACAACCTGAGGAAATGGTAAAAGAGGCACAAGCCACCATCATTCAGCACCTGCAACGCCAGTACCGGCGTTTGATCATTCATCAAAAATGGATCACAGATCAAACCGGCCAATTAAATGCGCGCTTGCTCGCCGCGATGGATGAAGCGCAGGTTTATGAGATACTGGCGAGTTACCTGCCGCATGTAGGCATCCAGCATGTTGGCGTGACTTTCTTCGAGGCAGAAGATAACGATCCAATTGCCTGGAGTACGCTGCACAAGGTGTCGGAACATGGAAGAATTGAGCTTCGCTTCCCCAGCCGCCAATTCCCCCCCGCAGGTGTTTACGATGAACCTTATCGCCTGGTCCTGCTTCCCATGGCCAGCAGGGAAGAGATGTCCGGATTTGTGGCTTTCGATGCAGCTAATCTGGAAATATGCGCTAACATCGTTTGGCAATTGGTCACGTTTCTTAAAGTCGTACGTTTATATCGGGAAGCCACAGAAGGACGCCGATTAGCCGAGGAGGCCAATCGACTCAAAAGCCGGTTCCTCTCGACAGTGAGCCATGAGCTTCGCACCCCCCTTAATCTGATTGTTGGATTAAGCGATATGCTGCTGCAAGAGAAAGAAAGTGAATCCCTGGATTACGGGCAGGATCTCAAACGAATCCATGCCAGTGCACGTCACCTGGACGGTCTCATCCAGGATGTACTGGACCTGGCACAGAATGATATGGGAGCACTCAAGTTGGCTCGCGCCCCACTGGATATGGCGGATATGCTCAAGGTGGTCGCGGCGGTGGGAGAACAATTGGTGCAGGACAAGGGCCTGGAGTGGAAGATCATCATCCCTGAAAATCTGCCCAAGGTGTGGGGAGACCAAACCCGACTACGCCAGGTCGTACTCAATTTGATCAACAACGCGGTGAAATTTACCGCCCGAGGCAATGTGACATTGCGGGTTAGCGCCAGCGGCGAAATGATCACAGTCGCGGTCAGCGATACCGGCCTGGGAATCCTGCCGGAGGAACAAGGCGTCATTTTCGACGAGTTTCGCCAGTCGGAACGAACGACCGCGCGTGGATACGGCGGACTGGGATTGGGCCTGGCGATTTGCAAGCGGCTGGTGGAGCTTCACGGCGGAAGCATCGGGGTCCATTCATCCGGGGAGGAGGGTGCCGGCTCAACCTTTTACTTCAGCCTTCCGACGATGAAAAGCGATACACTGTCCAACGCCCAGGAGACAATAGCCCGTGAGCAGACCGTGCTCCTCATCGCTGAACGATCTGGTAGCGGGGAGCGTCTGCATGAATATCTGACCCGGCAAGGCTTTGATGTGGAGATTGTGTGGATTGACAGCCTGAGCGGCTGGTCACCTCACTCACTTAAGTCCCAACCGGGTGCGGTAATCCTGGAACAGGGAACGGCCACGGAGCAGGGCTGGGAACTCATGAAAGTATTAAGAGAAAACTTCCTTGCACGTGATGTTCCCGTGTTGTTCTATTCCCTCGATCGGGAACAGGATACAGGTTCATTCCTCGAATTGAATTACCTTAGCAAACCCCTTAATAAAACAGAGCTCATTCAAGCCCTGGATAATCGCGGGCTCAAGAATGATTCGGGCCAACCTGAGAAAACAAAGACAATATTGATTGTGGATGATGAACCCGGATCCCTGGAAATGCATGCTCGCATGGTCGGCATATGGTCGCCGGAATGCCACATTTTGAAGGCGAGAAATGGGAGAGAAGCCCTGGAGATCATCCATGAGGCACATCCAGACCTGGTGTTGCTGGATTTGATGATGCCCGAATTGGATGGGTTTGGCGTCCTGGAAGCAGTGCGTAACGAGCCACACAGCCGAGATATTCCTATCATTGTGCTCACCGGCCAGACATTAACATCGGAAGACATCGCAAAATTGAACCGGGGCGTTACCAGCGTACTCGAGAAGGGCCTGTTCAGCGCAGAAGAGACATTTTCCCATATTGAAGCAGCCCTGGCTCGCACTAAAAACCTAGGGAGTGAAGCACAGCGGATCGTTCGTCAGACAATGATTTACCTCCATGAGCATTACATGGATTCAATCTCTCTAGAGGATGCAGCAAGGTATGTGAGCATGAGCAAAGAATACCTGGCACGCTGTTTTCACCAGGAAATGGGGATAACACTGGTCACTTACCTAAATCGCTACCGGGTTAATCAGGCAAAAGTACTTTTAGAGGAGGGCAGGCTGAGTTTAACAGAAATCGCCCTGGAAACCGGCTTTTCAGGCAGCGCCTATTTCAGCCGGGTCTTCAGGCAGGAAGTGGGAATGTCCCCAAGCGAATACAGACAGTCTGCAACCCGGCCGAATGACTTGAGCAAGCTGGATAGAGTAATCCAATATATGCATGTCTCTTGAACTTCAGCGTTCAGATTCCAGAAGGGCGGCAGCTTGCCGCCCTTTTTTTATCTCAATAACTGGTCAATATTCTGTTCCCGTTGATTAATATTATGCAAGACTCTCCCTCTATAAAACGTGTAATCTTAAATAGAATATCGGATGTTGAATCTTGAGCAGTTTCTTTTTAATGCTGTTCATTGAACTGGATATGCTCTCGGTCAGGCGGGATAATTAGAAAATCCGAGTGGAATAATTTCACGCCCAGGAGGATTGAGGAAACATGTCATCCTCCCCAAAACTCATTACCACTCGATCCAAACATCGGTCAGGAGGCCAAGTATGGAAAATCGTCATAGTAAACATCTGTTTCATCTTCTCAACCTATTCTTAATCACCTTGCTGATTTTAATCGCCGTTCAAGCTCTTGTCATGCAGCCTGCTCCGGCCAATGCCTCCGGAACCGGCTACTGGCACACCAGCGGCAGCAAGATTCTGGATGCCAATAACCAGCAGGTCCGCATCACCGGCATCAACTGGTTCGGTTTCGAGACCGCCAACTATGTTGCGCACGGCCTGTGGAGCCGCGATTACAAGGACATGCTCAACCAGATCAAGAGCCTGGGCTACAACACCATCCGCCTGCCCTACTCGAACCAGCTCTTCGACGCCGGCAGCACCCCAAATAGTATCAGCTTCTATTGTTCGGAGTGGTACCAGGGCTCGGGCACCACATGCAACACGGATCTCCAAGGCCTGACCACGGGCTTGCAGATCATGGATAAGATCATCGCCTACGGCGGTTCGATCGGCCTGCGCTTTATCCTGGACCAGCACCGGCCCGACTCCGGAGACCAATCCCCGCTCTGGTATACCTCCGCCTATCCTGAATCGCGCTGGATCAGCGACTGGGTCATGCTCGCCCAGCACTATGCCGGCAATACCGCGGTGGTCGGCGCCGACCTGCACAATGAGCCGCATCACGTCCAGGGCAGCCCCACGACCGGCGCCTGCTGGGGCTGCGGTACAACGAGCGTCGACTGGCGCCTGGCTGCCGAGCGGGCGGGCAACGCCATCCTGGCCGTCAACCCCAACTGGCTGATCATCGTCGAAGGCACGGACTGCTACGGCCCCGGCGGGGTCACCGAACCCACCCAGGGCGCTGACTGCACCTGGTGGGGCGGCAACCTGGAAGGCGCCCAGGCTTATCCGGTCCAGCTCAATGTCGCCAACCGGCTGGTCTACTCCGCCCACGACTACCCCCACGACGTGGCCACCCAGACCTGGTTCAGCGACCCGACCTATCCCAACAACATGCCCGCCCTCTGGGATAAGTGGTGGGGCTATCTGCAGAAGAACAACGTTGCCCCGGTGTGGTTGGGCGAATTTGGTACCCTGCTCGCGGACACTTCTGACCAGCAGTGGTTCAGCACCATCACCAACTACCTGGGCACCGGCGTCAACGGCATCAGCTGGACCTATTGGAGCTGGAACCCGGACTCCGGCGACACCGGCGGCATCCTGCAAAATGACTGGCTGACGGTCAACACCAACAAGCAGGCCTACCTCACCCCGATTGAGTTCGCCCTGGACAGCACCGGCCCAACCGCCACCTCCGGTCCTTCCTCCACCCCAACCCGCACTCCCACCCGCACGTACACTCCAACCAATACACCGACCGGCGTAACCGCCACCTTTACCCGCACACCCACGCGGACGTTCACCCAGACCGGGGCGACCGCCACGTTTACCCGCACTCCAACCCGGACCAACACGCCCAGCGCCTCACCCACCGGCGGCGGTTCAGCCTGCAGCCCGGTCACTGCCACGATTACAGCTCCCTTCACCCAGGATGGAGCCGGCACCTTCTGCTGGCAGTCGAGCAACCTGGGCACCTACATCAACTCCTGGAACCTGGCCACCCTGACGGTCAATGGGGTCGATTTCACCAATAAGTACGCCTCTTCCAGCTCTCTACCCGCCATGATAAACGGCTACTGGTACGTTTACTACGTGGGCAATTACGCCTGGAGTCATTTCGAGACGAAGTAATTCGCTGAAGTTAGCTGGGGCAGCAGGTCCCCTGCTGCCCCAGCGGAGTTAATAGATTTGCCAACCATATGGGCAAATCGCTGAACAATAACAAGAGCACCAACGCCCTGCCCGATGCGCCGGTCTCCGGCCACTGGTTCGAGGCGCGGTTCATCCAACTCGTCCAGAACGTCTTCCCTGCGCTCCGGTAAGGAAGCGATCGATTCCGTCATTCCTGTTGCGCGGCGGACCTTCGGACAACTAATAAATCGATAACACTCTGAACTTTGGGGATGAGGATGGAGAAACTACCATCCTCATCCCCGGATGAAATTAGACCAGTTCCAGCCAAGTGATTGTTGCACCGGCGCGGCGCAGCTTTTTATTGTAGACGAGACACAAGGTGGGAGAAAAGCTGGGCAATGAGAAAGGAGGTGCTCCTTCCGCAATTCCAATTGATCCTCCAGCTTATTAACCTGGAGAAAAATATAGAAATAGAAGTAAACCAAAGGAGAGAATATTATGAAACACACGCGTTACCTATACACTTCAGTCATTACTATCGTGATCGTTGCGTTGGCGCTGACAAGCGTCCTGGTTGCGATCCGGCCTGCCGCGGCTGCTACGGGGCAAATCTGCGATCAGTACGGCACCACCACGCAAGGCAACTACATTGTGATGAACAATCGTTGGGGTACCAGTGCGACCCAGTGCATCAACGTCACGACTTCAGGCTTCCAGATCGTCCAGCAGGACGGCACCGGCAACCTCAGCGGCGCCCCGGTATCCTACCCTGCGATCTACCTCGGCTGCCACTACAGCAACTGCAGCCCGAACTCGCCGCTGCCGATGCAAATCAGCGCGATCAGTAGCGCAACGAGCAGCACCACCGAGACGTATCCAAGTTCGGGTACGTGGGACGCGGCGTACGACATCTGGCTCAACGACACCACTAATGTAAGCGGGGTCGAGAAGACTGAGATCATGATCTGGCTGAACCACACCGGCACGATCCAGCCGGTAGGTTCCCAGACTGGCACTGCCTCGATCGCTGGCAAGAGCTGGAATGTCTGGACCGGCAACAACGGCCAGAACAACGTGGTCTCTTATGTTGCCAACCCGGCTGGCATCACGAGCCTGAGCTTCAGCGTGAAGGACTTCATCAACAACGCGCTGAGCCAGGGCTCCCAGTACGGCACCACCGCTTGGTACCTGACCAGCATCCAGGACGGCTTCGAGCCCTGGATCAGCGGCGTCGGCCTCGCGGTCAGCAACTTCTCTGCTTCTGTCAGCGGTGGTGGTGGCGGCGGCGGGCCAACGAATACGCCAGTCCGTACCAACACCCCCGGCGGACCGACCCCCACGCGCACCCCCACAGCTGGAAGCGGCGGCTCCACATGCAGCCCGGTGAGTGCCACCATCACCGCTCCATTCACCCATGACGGAGCAGGCACATTCTGCTGGCAAACCAGCAACCTCGGCAGCTACATAAACTCCTGGAATCTGTCCAAATTGACCGTCAACGGAGTCGATTTCACCAATAAATACGCCTTCACCAGCGCTTTACCTGCAAAGATCAATGGCTACTGGTACGTTTCCTATGTAGGGAATTACGCCTGGAGTCACTTCGAAGCTAAATAAGGATGTGAGACTGAACTAACGGCGTACCACCCAGTGCCCCCAAAGCCGGCCAGTGGTTCCAGACAGAGGCCGACACTCCAATCAGAGCCAGCAACCGGTATGGCGAACACCTGAATCAGCCTCAGCCTGGGTGGCAGCCTGAATATGGATGCCACCCGGGCTGTCGATCGAATTTTTATAGGAGAGAAATACATGAAATCGAACAAGGTCCTATACCTGATTATCGCGGCTGTAGTCAGTTTCACTCTGCTGCTGACGGTAGCTCCGGCTGCTGCCCAGACATCGACCTGCGGGCAGTGGGATCTCGTCTCACTCGTCAATAACTCATACATTTACCAGCAAAATGAGTGGAACTCCACACTCACGCAGTGTGCCACGGCAGGTCCGAACGCGCAGTTTACTCTCACGACGGCAAATTTCAACATGCCCAATGGCTCTCCCGCAACGTATCCCTCCCTCTACAAAGGATGCCACCCGTTCGGCGGTGTGACTCCAAACCAAGGGGTTTGCACAACGAACAGCAACATGCCAATCCTGGTGAGCAATATCACCGCTGCAACAACCAGTGTCAGTGCGACAGTGGGCTCCGGAGACTTTGATTACGCATACGATATCTGGTTCACCACAAACGGCTCAACCCAGGGAAACCCGAACGGCGGTACCGAATTGATGATCTGGCTGAATCATGGAGGCTTCCCACAGCCCTTCGGCTCGCAGATTGCCACGGCCACGATCGCTGGCACCGGTTGGGACGTGTGGGCCGGTAACCAGGCGTGGAAGACGATTTCTTATCGCCGGCAGTCCGGCACGTCCTCCGCCAGCAATCTTGACCTTCGGGCATTCTTCAATGATGCCATTTCACGGGGATACCTGTCGAGTTCATATTACCTGATGGATGTAGAGATGGGTTTCGAAATCTGGACCAGCGGGCAGGGGAAGGCAATTAACAGCTACTCGGTGAGCGTTTCGGGGAGCGGTGGCGGCGGCCCGACATTCACGCCCACCTCGGGCACAGGTCCGACAGCCACGCCGACTCGCACCAACACCCCCGGCGGCCCAACGCCTACGCGCACCCCGACAGCCAGCAGCGGCGGCTCCACCTGCAGCCCGGTGAATGCCACCATCACCGCCCCATTCACCCAGGACGGAGCTGGTACATTCTGCTGGCAATCCAGCAACCTCGGCTCGTACATCAACTCCTGGAACCTGGCCAAGTTGACGGTAAACGGAGTTGATTTCACCAATAAATATGCCTTCACCAGTGCTTTACCTGCAAAGATAAATGGCTATTGGTACGTTTCCTATGTAGGGAATTACGCCTGGAGTCACTTCGAGGCTAAATAATCTGCCATTATTTGGTAGGGCAGCGGTTCAACTGCTGCCCTACCAAATAATGAAATAGATCGCAAATCATTTGGGCACTTCGGTGTCGGTCACGGACCCGAGACACGGTAACACGATCAGCTTTAATGACGGTTCGGAAAAATTTGGCTACAACGCCAGCTACAGCGGGACGAATGCCAAACTCACCAACATCGCGCCCAATGGCACGGCCTGAAATTAATGGATATCCCGCTGCCGAACCATTCAGGGATGGGTGTGTCCAAAAACATGCCCATCCCTGATAAAACGAAACAGGTCTCGATATTTTCGAGCAAGACATAACCAATGAAAAAAAAAGGTTACCTCCCCCAACGAAGAAAGGAGGTGGTGCTGGCCAAATACTTCCGTATTTATTCAAAAAGGATTTGCTTAAAAGTACGCATTGAAAAAACCCAAAAGGAGAACAAATCATGAAGCACTGGCGTTTCCTAACTTTAGCTGCCATCCTCATTCTTGTGACGGTTGCCCTGCTGCCTGTCCAGCAGGCAGCCGCGGCGGCAGCCTGCTCGATCACCTACACCAACCAGAATGACTGGGGTGCCGGTGCCACGATCAATGTGACCATCACCGACACCGGCACGACCGCCTACAGCAGCTGGACGATCGCCTGGACCTTCCCCGGCAACCAGACCATCAACAACCTGTGGAACGGTACTTACACCCAGTCCGGCGCCTCCGTCTCGGTCACGAACATGAGCTACAACGGCACCATTGCCGCGAACGGCGGCTCCACCAGCTTTGGATTCAACATCGCTTACAGCGGCACGAATGCAACGCCGACCGCCTTCACGGTGAACGGTGCGGCGTGCGGCGGCGGCAGCGGTGCAACCAATACGCCTACCGGCCCAACCAGCACGCCCTCCCGGACCCCGACGCGCACCAACACCGCTACCAACGGCCCAAGCGCCACCCCCACCCGGACCCCGACGCGCACCAACACCGCTACCAACGGCCCAAGCGCCACCCCCACCCGGACCCCGACGCGCACACCCACCACGAGCGGCGGAGGTACGCATCTGGCGAACCCATTCTCCGGGGCCAAGTGGTTCGTCAACCCCGCCTGGGCCGCTGAAGTCAACGCCTCCACTGTCGCTGCCAACTTTAAATCGGATGTCGCCTCCCAGGACACCGCCGTCTGGCTCGACAGCATGGCCGCCGTCAACGGCACCAACGGCTACCCCTACTCCATCACCGGCTGGCTCGACCAGGCCGAATCGCAGGGCGCCAACCTGATCATCCTCGTCGTCTACGACCTGCCCCAGCGTGACTGCGCCGCCCTCGCCTCCAACGGCGAGATCCCCGGCACCGCTGCCGGCCTGACCACCTACGAGACCTCCTACATCGACCCGATTGCCGCAGCCGAGGGCACCGCCAAGTACTCCAACCTGCGCATCATCAACATCGTCGAGCCCGACTCCCTCCCGAACCTGGTCACCAACCTGGGCATCTCGGCCTGCGCCAATGCCAACTCCCTCGGCCTGTACTCCACCGGCATCGAGTACGCCCTGAACAAGCTGCACCCGATCGCCAATACCTACAACTACCTCGACATCGGCCACAGCGGCTGGCTCGGCTGGTCCTCCAACTTCTCGCCCGCCATCACCCTCATCTCCAACGTGGTCAAGGCCACCACCGCCGGGGTCAAGAGCGTCGACGGCTTCATCAGCGACACCGCCAACACCGTCCCCGTTCTCGAACCCTACATGACCGCCACCGAGTCCATCGGCGGCAGCCCGGTCGATTCCGTCACCTTCTACTCCTACGACCCCTATATCGAAGAAGATACCTATGACGCCGCCTGGGCCTCCGCCATGCAGAGTTCCGGCGGCCTGCCCGCCTCCAGCACCAATATGCTCGTCGATACCTCCCGCGATGGGTGGGGTGGCTGCGGCGGCGGACCCAATGTCTCCCAGAACTGCCGTCCAACCGCCGCCAGCACGTCCACCAGCGTGAGCACCTTCGTTACCCAGAGCCGCATCGACCGGCGGCCCGCACGCGGCGACTGGTGCAACCAGAACGGCGCCGGCATCGGCGCCAGGCCGGTAGCCAGCCCGACCAGCAGCGGCTTCACCTATGAAGCCTACGTCTGGATCAAACCCCCGGGTGAATCCGACGGCTCCAGCTCGCTCATCCCGACCGGCCCCAACAACCCCAACGGCAAGGGCTTCGACCAGATGTGCGACCCGAACTATGCCGGCAACTCGCTTAACCAGAACTCGCCGACCAACGCCCTCCCCAACGCTCCGGTCTCCGGCGCCTGGTTCGAAGCTCAGTTCGATCAGCTTGTCTCCAACGCTTACCCGGCTCTGCCGTAGGACGTGACAATGCCTCGGCAGTGAAGACTGTCCGCACCAAGGATTTTAGAGGCTCACTAAAAAAGGGGGAGAGATCAAAAAATGGATTGAACGTCCGGCAATGGGCGGAGAAAAAAAGGGGCTGTCCCAAAAGGGACAGCCCCGCGTTTTCAAAATTACCCTACCCAGAAATGCGGAAAGACCAGCCTGACGATTATTTCCATAATTAAGCCAAGCATAAACCAGGTGCCAAAAGTGCGTGTATTGAGAAATGCCTGGGGAGCAAAGAAAAGCGGCCAGCCCCCTTGTCCATCCGGGAAATTAGCTGGCCTTTGCTCCGGCTTGGGTTTTAAAAAGGAAGGATATATTTTCAAGATGGTCGGCAGGGCGACAAAAACCAACAGCATGACCGGCGTGAAGTAGCGCATCCCAATTAACACCAATACCAGCGCATAAGGCAGGAACATCATCGCTAATACGGCATAACGGGCGGCCTTCTCGCCGATGAGCACCGGCAGGGTATAAATTTTCTTTGACCTGTCTATCAAAACCTTATCAATATGTTTTCCAAAAATGACCGTGGTCACGCCCAGAACATACGGCAGGCTCGCCAGGACGACATTCCAGGACCAGGAGTGGGTCAGGACATAATATCCACCGCCGATCATCAGCGGTCCCCAGACGATCAGTACGGCTATTTCGCCCAGGGCGATGTATTTTAATGGCCAGGTATAAAATAAGACAAAGAACGCCCCCAGCCCGATCAACAGCCAGATCAAGGCACTGCCGTTGTTTGTGACGACAAGATAGATGCCGCAGGTCAAGGCGACCAGGCCGGTCACGGCGAAATAAAGCAGGTGCTGGTTCCTCGTCAGGAGGCCATCGGCGATCGGCTGCGGACCATACATGGTCCGGTAGTAATTATCCTTGTCAACGCCGCGCACAAAGTCGGTGAAATCGTTGAAAATGTTGTTGGCGCCGTGAGCCAGGACCAGCCCAAATGCCAGGATCAACCACGAGATCAGATTTACCTTCTGATGATCATGCCAAACAAAAAGTCCCGCCAGCACCGCTGATAGGAGAGTCATTACCAGGACAGCCGCACGCGTCGAGATCAACCATTTCGAAACGAGATCCAGCTGGTCCCATTCTTCTTTGGACACTTCAGGGATTACGGTCACGGCTTTTTTCCACATACCGATATTCATTTTTGGCATTCTCCTTGTCGAAATATCGGCTGATTATACCCGAAATCTTCCCGGACGAATTTGATAATCTCTATCGTGAGTATCGTCACAAAAAGGGGTGATAAATCCCACTGGCGAGTTACCTTCAAAGAAAACATACTAGTGGAAGATTGTAGCCTACCGAGGCCGCTTTTTCGCGGCTGAGATCCTGCTCATGAGGTGAACGAATTTATGACTGAAAATGTCGCAATCGTTGAAAGGCCGTCCGCAGGCCCTGTCAAGCACGAAGACCTATCGCTGCTGCACGAAGTTTCTCTGCGGACTCCCGGCGACTCGCACCTGGAGATGTGCATTCAATGCGGTACCTGCGGGGGCTCGTGTCCCTCCGCTTCCGCCATGGATCACACGCCGCGTGCCATTTTTGCCATGTTGCGCGCCGGCATGCGCGACGATGTGATGAAGAGCAATACCCCCTGGATGTGTGTCGCGTGTTATTACTGCACCGTCCGCTGCCCCCAGGACATTCATATCACCGACGTAATGTACACATTGAAGAACATGTCGCTCGAGGCCAAGCTGTACCGAAACTCGACGGCGCCGGATTTCTCAAGGACCTTCATCCGTCTGGTGGAGACCTATGGACGCAGTTTTGAGATTGGGCTGGCTGGTTTGCAAAACGTAAGGCACTTCATCATGCGCCTGCCCAGCATGACCCCGATGGCCATCGGCATGATCACTAAAAAAGGAATGTCTCCGATGCCGCCCAGGAGGATCAAAGGCATGGATCAGCTCAAGAAAATTCTGAAGCGCGCCAAGGAACTGGAGGCAGAATGAGTGATTACCTTTTCTACCCCGGCTGCTCGATGGAATCCAGCGCCAAAGCCTATCAAGCTTCACTGGAAGCAGTCTGCAAACCGCTGGGCATCCACTTGAAAGAGATCGAAGATTGGAACTGCTGCGGCGCAACAGAGTACCTCTCCCTGGACCTGGTCCCGGCTTACTCGCTCATCGCCCGCAACCTGGCCCTGGCCGAGCAGCAGGCGAATGGGACGAACACTTTGATGGCTGCCTGCAGTGCATGCTACCTGAACCTGTCCAAGGCAGACCATTACATGCACGATGACAAGGCCTTCGGCAGGAAGATCAACGAAGCCCTGTCCGCCGGTGGGCTGCATTACGATCCCGGGCAGCTGCTCGTCCGCCACCTGCTGGATGTCATGGTTAACGACATCGGGCTGGATAAAATCAAAGAGAAAGTGGTCAAACCGCTTACAGGACTGCGCGTGGCCTCCTACATTGGCTGCATGCTCCCGCGCCCGGATTACAACCACCATATCTCGGATACGGAACAACCGTACGAACTGGACGACCTGTTGAAGGCTCTTGGCGCCGAAGTGATCGACTTCCCGCTCAAGACGGCCTGCTGCGGCGGCCATATGACCCAGATCGGACCCGAGACCGCCTTCGAGCTGATCCGCAGGCTCATTGCCTCCGCCGACCAGTACAAGGCGGATGTGATGGTCGCCCTGTGCCCGATGTGCCAGATGAACCTGGATGCCTTCCAGGGTCAGATGAACGGATATTTCCACACCAGCTATCACATGCCGATCCTTTTCTTCACCCAGTTGATGGGGCTGGCCTTTGGTGAGAGGGCTGAGAAGCTGGGCTTCGGCGCGGAGTTGGTCAGCGCCCACGAGGCGATGAAAAAGATCGGTGTCCAGACCCCAGTCCCCCAGCCAGCCAAACCCGCCCCGAGGAAACCGTCCGGACTGCCGATGCCGCCCCCGCGTGCGCGCGCCGGTCAAAAGACAACTACTCCTGCTACAGAAGAGGCGACTGAATGAGCACTGAAGAGAAGAAACCCAAGGAACGCATTGGCGTTTATGTCTGCCACTGCGGCAGCAACATTGCTGGAGTTGTAGACGTGGCCGAGGTCAGCAAGTGGGCAGGGGAAAACCTGGCTGGACGAGGGCGTCGTCGTCTCGCGTGACTACAAGTTCATGTGCTCCAGCCTGGGCCAGGAGCTGATCCAGAAGGATATCAAGGAGCAAAAGCTGACCCGGGTGGTAGTGGCCGCCTGCTCCCCGCACCTGCACGAGCCGACCTTCCGCAACGCCTGCAAGGGCGCCGGGCTGAACCCGTACCTGTGCGAGCTGGTTTCCATCCGCGAGCAGGACTCGTGGGTACACACCGACAAGGTCGCCGCGACCGAAAAAGCCAAGGCCATCATCTCCGGCGGCGTTGCCCGCGTGGTCCATCAGGTGAGCGCTTGAACCGCTGCAGCGTGCCCATCCACCCGGCCACGTTGATCGTGGGTGGCGGGATCGCCGGCATCCAGGCTGCCCTGGAAATCGCGGACGCGGGATTCCCGGTCTACCTGGTGGAGCGCGAACCGTCCATCGGCGGGCATATGGCCCAGTTTGACAAGACCTTCCCCACCCTCGACTGCTCGGCCTGCATCCTGACACCCAAGATGGTTCAGGTTGGCAACCACCCCAACATCACCTTGCTGACCTATTCCGAGGTCCAGAAAGTGGATGGGTATGTCGGCAATTTCGCCGTCACCATCAAGAAGCGCGCCCGCTATATCAAGACCGAGGACTGCACCGGCTGCGGCATCTGCTGGGAGAAATGCCCGAAGAAAGTCATCGACGATGTCTTCGAGGCCGGCCTGGGATACCGCAAGGCGGTCTATACTCCCTTCCCGCAAGCCGTGCCCAAGTACCCGGTCATCGACGATGTCAACTGCACCTATTACATCAAGGGCACCTGCAAGGCCTGCGAGAAATTCTGCCCGACCAACGCCATCGACTTCAATCAGAAGGACGAGATCCTGACCGTCGAGGTCGGCAACATCATCCTGGCCACCGGCTGGCGACCTGTTCGATGCCCGCCGCATCCCCAATTACGGCTACGGCCGGCTGGCGAATGTCTTCACCAACATGGAGTTCGAGCGCCTGAGCAACGCATCCGGCCCGACCGGAGGCAAAATCGTCCTGCGGGATGGCAAGACCACCCCCAAGTCGGTCGGGATCATCCACTGCGTCGGCTCACGCGACAAGAACTACAACAACTACTGCTCCTCCATCTGCTGCATGCAAAGTCTGAAGTTCGCCCACCTGGTGCACGAAAAAACCGGGGCGACGGTGTACAACTTCTATATCGACATCCGCACACCCGGCAAGGGCTACGACGAGTTCTACCAGCGCCTGATCGATGAAGGCACCCTGTTCGTGCGCGGCAAGGTGGCCGAAGTCACCGACGCGGCACGCAACCCGGGCGAGGAGGGCAAGCTGATCGTCCAGGTGGAGGATACGCTGGTCGGCAAACAGCGCCGCATCCCGGTGGATATGGTCATCCTGTCCGCCGGTCTGGAGCCGCGCTCGGATGCCAAGGAGCTGGCCAAGACTTTCGGCATCTCCTGCTCGCGCGGACGGCTGGTTCATCGAGCGCCATCCCAAGCTGGACCCGGTGGCCACCATGACCGAAGGCGTCTACATCGCCGGCTGCGTCCAGGGCCCCAAGGACATCCCTGCCAGCGTGGCACAGGGAGCCGCTGCCGCAGCCCGCATCCTGGGCAAGATCCAGCAGAAGGAAATCGCCCTGGAGCCCATGCGCGCCAGCATCGATCGAGGAGCAGATGCTCCGGCTGCCGCATCTGCAACAGCCTGTGCCCGTTCAGCGCCATCCTGTTCCATGAGGACAAGATGGTCTCCGAGATCAACCCGGCGCTGTGCCAGGGCTGCGGTACCTGCGTGGCGGCCTGCCCGGCAGGTGCCATCAGCGGCACCGGCTTCTCCAACGAACAAATCCTGTCACAAATCGACGGCCTGCTGCTCTTGAATGTACCCAAGAAGGAGGCCTTGGCGTAAACGGAGACCGTAAAGCGATTTACGATTTTCGATATTCGCCAGGATTGACATCATGACCGATACGCCCGAAACCAAACCCTTCGAACCTGTCATTATCGGCTTTACCTGCAACTGGTGCTCCTATCGTGCAGCCGATATGGCTGGGACTGCCCGCATGAAATATGCCCCCAACGTGCGCCTGATCCGCCTGATGTGCTCCGGCCGCCTGGACCCGACCTTCGTGTTCAAGGCTTTCGCCGGCGGTGCGGATGCCGTGCTCGTCTCCGGCTGCCATCCGGGGGATTGTCACTACGCCACTCAGAATTACAAGGCCATGCGCCGCTTCCACTTGATGCAGCGCGTGCTTGACCCAGCTGGGCATCGAGCCCGGCAGGCTCAAGCTGCTGTGGGCCAGCGCTGCGGAAGGTGCCATGTTTGCACGGGAAATCAATGCCTTCGTCGAACAGGTGCGCGCCCTCGGACCGTTGAACTGGAACAAAGACAACGGCGCGGTTCTCCCCGAAACCGAACCCGTCAAGGAGGAGGTGGCCGCATGAGCAAGCCTAAATTTGCCATGTACTGGGCCGCCTCCTGCGGTGGCTGCGAGATCGCTGTCCTGAACATCCACGAAAAAATCCTGGATGTGGATGCCGCCTTTGACGTGGTCTTCTGGCCGGTCGCCATGGACGCCAAGTACAAGGATGTTGAAGCCATGCAGGACGGCGAGATCACGCTGTGCCTGTTCAACGGCGGCATGCGCAACGATGAGAACGAACGCATCGCCAGGCTGCTGCGCAAAAAATCCAAGATCATGGTCTCCTTCGGCTCATGCGCCTGTGAAGGCTGCATTCCGGGGCTGGCCAATTTCAGCTCGATCAAAGACATGGTGGACACGGCTTTCTCCACCCTCACCACCGACAACCCGGATAACCTCCGGCCGCAGACGCACTTCCAGGTGCCCGAGGGAGAGATTACCATCCCGACCCTCAACCCGGTCCTGAAAACCCTCGACCAGGTGGTGGACGTGGATTACTACATGCCCGGCTGCCCGCCCGAGTCCCATCAGATCGCGGCAGTGGTGGACCTGGTTATCGCCGCCCTGAACGGCAAGGCAGAGCTGCCCCCCAAGGGCGCCACGATCGGTGCCGGCAATTCAACCGTCTGTGACGAATGCCCGCGCAAACGCAACGTCAAGGCGATCAAGGAATTCAACCGCATCCAACTGATGAACTTAGACCCCGAGTTGTGCCTGCTCGAGCAGGGCATTCCCTGCAATGGGCCGGCCACGCGCAGCGGATGCAACGCCCGCTGCCCGTCCGCCGGTGCGCAGTGCATCGGCTGCTACGGACCCGCCGAGGGCGTGGTGGATTATGGCGCCCGCTTGATCGCGGCTTTCGCCTCGGTCATCGACAGCGACCAGCCGGAGGAGATCGACAGGATCCTGGACGGTCTGGTGGATCCGGCTGGACAGTTTTACCGGTTCAACCTGGCCGGTTCACTCCTGCGCGCTAGCAAAGCCGCCCAGAAAGGATGAGCAACATGCAACGGATTACCATCGATCCCATCACCCGGCTGGAAGGCCATGGGAAGATCGAAATATTTCTGAACGACCAGGGCAACGTCGCCAACACCTATTTCCAGATCCCCGAGCTGCGCGGCTTCGAGCGCTTTTGCGTCGGCCGCCCTGTAGAGGAAATGCCCCTGCTCACCAACCGCATCTGCGGCGTGTGCCCTGAAGCGCATCATATGGCCGCAGCCAAAGCTGTGGATGCAGTCTACCATGTCGACCCGCCCCCCACCGGCAAGAAGCTGCGCGAGCTGCTCTACTCCGCCTTCTACTGCACGGACCACACCACCCACTTCTACGCCCTGGGCGGGCCTGATTTCATCATGGGCCCGGATTCCCCAGTGGCTGAGCGCAACATTCTGGGCGTGATCCATAAGGTCGGTCTGGAGGTCGGCGGCAAGGTCATCCAGATGAGCAAATACGGCCACAGCGTGGTCGAGATCATTGGCGGGCGCAAGGTCCATCCCTGCACCTCCATTCCCGGCGGCCTGACCAAGGGCATCACCGAGGAACAGCGCACGGAAATCGAGAAGATGGGCCGCTGGGCGGTCGAGTTTGCCCAGTTCAGCCTGAAGGTCTTCAACGATATCGTCCTGGCGAACAAACAGTACGTCGACCTGATCCTCGGCGATATCTACACCCATCACACCTATTACATGGGCCTGGTCGACGAGAACAATAAAGTCAATTTTTACAACGGCAAGGTGCGCGTGGTCGACCCGGATGGAAAAGAGTTCGTTAAGTATGAGCCGAAGGACTATGCCGATAACATCGCCGAACACGTCGAACCCTGGACCTATCTGAAGTTCCCCTACCTGAAGAAAGTTGGCTGGAAAGGTTTCGTGGACGGCAAGGACTCCGGCATCTACATGGCTACCCCGCTCTCGCGTCTCAACGCTGCCGACGGCATGGCCACCCCTCTTGCGCAGAGCGAGTACGAGAAGTTCTATGCCACGCTTAAGGGTAAGCCGGTCCATCAGCGTCTGGCCATCCACTGGGCACGTCTCATCGAACTCCTGTACGCGGCCGAGCGCTGGGTTGAGCTGGCGACCGATCCCGAGATCACCTCGCCGAATTTCCACACCATTCCAACCGAGAAGCCAACCGAGGGTGTGGGCATCGTGGAGGCACCACGCGGCACCCTGACGCATCACTACTGGACTGATGAGCGCGGCGTGGTGACCAAAGTCAACCTGATCGTGGGTACCACCAACAACTACGCCCCGATCACGCTGTCGATCAAAAAAGCTGCTGAAAACCTGATCAAGAAAGGCAATGTCAACGAGGGCCTGCTCAACATGGTCGAGATGGCCTTCCGCGCCTACGACCCCTGCTTCGGCTGTGCCACGCATTCCTTGCCGGGCCAAATGCCATTGGAAGTGACCGTGCGCAGTGCCGGTGGCGAGCCCGTCAAGGTGTTGAAACAATTCTGCGAGTAAAATCACCGATTGGACGGTGGACGGAAGAAAAAACCGGCTGCCGTCTTTTTTTCCTTATGCCAAAAACACTCGTCATCGGTCTCGGCAACCCAATCCTCGGCGACGACGGGGTCGGCTGGCGGGTAGCGGATGAGATCGCGAAAAGGACGGCAAACTGCCCTGAAGTTGAGGTGGACCATGCCTCGCTCGGCGGTTTGAGTTTGATGGAACGCCTGACCGGTTCCGAGTACGTCATCCTGGTGGATGCCATCTTCACCGGACAAAAACCGGTAGGTTCCGTGAGCCAGTTCAGCCTTAACGAGCTTTCGGACGTCAATGCCGGTCACTCCGCTTCGGCCCACGATACCTCCCTGCGCAACGCGCTCGGCGTAGGCCGCAGTATGGACATCCCCCTGCCCAACGACGAAAACGTGATCGTGGTTGCCATCGAAGCGGAAAACGTGTATGATTTCTCGGAGAATTTATCCGCAGACGTGGCCAGGGCGGTTCCTCAAGCGGTAAGGACGATCCTGGATCTGCTTGAAGGTCAGAAAAAATAAGGAGAGCATGATGATTTCCCCCGAACTTTTACGCCGTTATCCGTTTTTCGGAGACCTGAACGATGATCAACTCAAAGCCATCGCGATGATCGCGGACGAAAAAACCTATCCGAAAGGAGCCATCATGGTCAAGGAGAACACACCCGCCACCAAGCTGATGCTCCTGCTGGAAGGGGATGTGGACCTGATCTTCAGCGGAGGAGGCGAAGGAGCGATCGTCAATGCCCTGGTTGGCTCGATCGCACCGGGTGAAATTCTTGGCGTTTCGTCGCTCATCGCGCCTTATACCTACATTTGTTCTGCCAGGAACGCAATGCCGGTAAAAACCATTGAGATGGATGCTGCGGCCCTGCGAGCCATGTTTTCCCTCGATCAAAAGCTGGGATACCTGATGATGAACAAAGTGGCCTCGGCCGTGCTCGAACGCCTGAAATACACCCAGGTTGAGCTGGCAGCTGCCCGTGCCTGATTGACTTCATTAAAAACAATATTATTCTTCCAGAAATCGGGTTCCCCTGTAACCCGGTTTCTTTTTATCCTGCAACCAAGCTTCCCATCGAACGTATAATTAATAGAAGCCGCTCCATTCATCTGCTCAGGAGGCCGATCATGAACGAAGCTCCCATTTCCCCCGCACCTCAGAAGCGCGACCACGTCGTAGCCATCACAGCCATTATCGCCACCGCTCTGGTCATGCTGGTCTGTATCGCCGGTTTATCTGGAGTGATCATTGCCGCGATCTATCACGTGCATTAACAGCCAAAAAATCCGGTGAATCCAAAAGGCGCCCTGAAATTATTCAGGGCGCCTTGGGTTAAGCTGATTCATCCTATATTTCGCTGGTCATGATGAACAGAGGCTTCATTTCAAAGCTTTCGTACTTTGGCCGGTAGCGGTCCGTGTTGTAAAATTGGTCCACGTTGACCACCTTCTTGGAGCCGGTCACCACATCCAGCGGGACGTTATCATAGCGACCGTTCTTCAGGACCACCAGCCGTCCATGGATTCCTCGCAGCACCAGATCGAGGGCAAGGTTTCCAAAGGCCATTGGGACAATCGAATCGATTGCATCCGGGTCGCCGCCGCGCACCATATAGCCCAGGTTTTGATTGATGATATTGATCGTCACTCCATTGTTGTACGTGGCGCTGCGTTTCAGGACCTCACCGGCAACTGCATCACCGATGCCGCCCAGTTTGGCATGCCCAAAGGCGTCGGTCGCTCCATCCTTGAAGATCATTTCACCACCTTCGAATTTCGCCCCCTCCGAGACCAGCACGATGGCATATTTGCTCGGATTGTGGTTGCGATCCGCGACCAGCAGCTCGGTCAGGCGATCAATGTTGAACTTCCACTCCGGGATAACACAGCGATGAGCTGCGCCAGCCATGGTGGGCAGCATGGCAGTAAAACCGGCATAGCGCCCGAACACCTCCAGGACCATCAAGCGCTCATGCGAACCGGCAATGGTGCGAAGATTGTTGATCAAGGAGATGGTGCGGGTGACGCAGGTACTGAAGCCGATGCAATAGTCGGTTCCGGGGACGTCATTGTCCATCGTCTTGGGGATGGCAATGACCTTGAACCCTTCTTTAAACAGCCGGACACCGTAGCTCAATGTATCGTCACCCCCGATTGGGATAAGATAGTCAATGCCGAGGAAATCCAGATTCTTGAGGATCTCCTCGGTTAAATCGTTGCGCTCTTCCTTGTATTTATCCTTCAGGTGAGGTGGGACATTTTCTGCTTTGACCCTGGTCGCATTGGTGCGGGAGGTGTGCAGGAAGGTGCCGCCGGTACGTCCAGTCTTATTAACCACTTCCTCAGTCAGGATCTGAAAGTTGTCGCTGTTATCGGCATCCTTTTCGCGGACGATGTCCACCAACCCGCCCCAGCCGCGCCTCAGGCCGATCACCTGGTAACCTTCACGCAGGGCGCGTACAGTCACGGCGCGAATAGCTGGATTCAGTCCCGGTACGTCGCCGCCGCCGGTTAGAATCCCGATGACACCTGGTTTCTTTTTAGCCATATTACTCCTCCGAGGATTAAAATAAGTTCAGACAATTCACCCTATTATAGAGAAAACCTGCTTTTAAAGCAACTACTTCTTGACCGTTTTTGGGTATGTATCATTTTTTCGGAAAAAGGGTAGGATGGGGAAAATGCAAGGAGTGAGGCCCCATGAAGTATATATAGAAAAAGAGTTGGCAAAAGTAGAGCGAAGGGACGGCGGAATGGTGGCAGCATCATCCGCGGGCGACCTTTCGAGAGATCGAGACAGAAGTGGATCGGCGGCAGGATGAGCTTCGAGCGCAGATGCTGTCGGACACGGCGAATGTGAGTGCGAGTGCGGAATGGATCGAGGGGTCGGATGGGCCGTGGTGTCCTCACCGTGGAGCCAGCCTGGAGAGGAAAGGGAATAAGAAGCGGCTGGAAGTGTGCGGGGGAAACAAGGTGTGAGATCGAACGGGAATACGGAAAATGTCCGGAGTGTAGGCGGGCAGTTTTTCCACCCGAATGAGGAACTGGAACTTTTGCTAGGGAGCCTGACGCCCCGAGGGCATGAGCACCTGGTGCGGTTGTCGAGCTGGTGCCTTTAGCGCCTGCAGTAGAACTGATGGAAGACATGCGGGGGATTAGAGTGAGCAAGTCGGTCAGCCAGTGTTGAAGTTAGGCTACCAGGGAAGCGTATGAAAAGATGAAAAAGGAGGAAATGGAGCAGTGCGAGAAGGAACAGCCATCTTAAATTTTTACAAACATATTGTTTTTTACTTAAAATGTCTGTACAATTATAAACAGCGAATTTGATTGATTGTTGATATTAATAATTGGTTCAGTGTTTGAAAAAAGTCGGTAAATAACAGTATCGACTCACGGGGCAGTCGATGTACCCAAATATGCAGCGAAACAGCTGCAAAATGCCTGGAAATCGTCAGATATAGGGCAACCAGGTATATCAATGAAGCCCAAAATATGCTGATTTTAGCCACATATTCCGACCATACATAAAAGCCGTGAGTAGCTCGACAATGTTAGATTAGGACAAGTGTTCTGTTTTCTTCGGGTTCTCTGGTCCGAATATACTTGTAGCAAACTGTTGAATTGCTAAAAACCGCTATAAAAAGTTGCACATAAATAACCTATACGAAAATGTAACATTGTCGAGGTAGATACAAATAACAAGTAGAAATGGGGCATTTTTATTGGTGGGATTATAGAGAATTATTTCCGGTGAATAACGGTTCGCAGAACAGTCTATCGCCTTGGGGAGGCACTATGTCTAAATTCGATCTACCTAGAAAGGTCTGGGGCTTTAATCGTCACGTCCGATTTTAAGAGGGGAAAAGGAAAACAATTTCCCTCGGCAAATAATCCATTGCTGATCCTGAGTATAAAGGATCACAAAGCTGCATTTTACACACCTGGCAATGGAACTGCTCTAATTTAACTTCTGAAATCTTGAGGTAAAGCCGTGGAATGAGTAGATATCCCTGGGAGGTAAGCATGTCAACATCAAAACGACAGATTGAAGTTGGTGTCCGGATTCTCCTGGTTGGTATTTTTCTATTGAACGGCTGCACCGGGGTGGCGAAGTCTCAACCGCCAGCACCAACTGCAGCGGGAACAAAGCCAGAAGCCTCGAGCGATTCCTCCAGTCAAAAACAGTCTGCCTTGATCCCTCAGTACTACCAGCCGCCCCAGGTCAGCCATGCGCTGCAGTCCTCCGCGCAGGCGGCTACGGTCACGCCCCAGATCCCACCAGAGGGCAGCAGTCCATCTGTCGCTTTTTCCCTGGGCATTGCTCCAGGCGTGGTGCAGGCCGGTGAGCAGTTTGCCGTCACCGTCAGCATTAAAAACAATTCCGGGTTGGAATTGACCGACCTGACCTATGTGGATGCCCTTGAAAAAGGGCTGGAGTATGTCGCGGACAGTTCAAGCGCGGTGATCTACAGCCCGGATCGAAATGAAATCTCCCAGGATATTTTGAGGATTGCTGTAGGGGAAGAAGTATCCCTGCAATATGCACTGAAACTCTCCCAGGATGAGGCCCCTGCCGCGGAAAACAGTCTATGGATCCACACGGCTGAGCTCAGGCAGAGGAACGAGACCCTGGACCTCACGGCGCGGGCGTCGTTTTTGGTAGTGAAGAACCAGGCGGGCAACTCTGCCGCTGTATCCGCATTGAGCCCGCAGGGTGGCTGGTATTCTTTGGGGAAGGATTCCGTCTTTCTGGAGGGGGGAGCGGTCCAGCAGGATGCGCTGCTGGTGGAGACTCCGCTGGAAAGCAACGGCGCGGGTCCCAAGAAGCAGTTCGAGCTGAACATGTATCCAACCTCACCGCTGGCGAAAGACAGCCAGGGGAATTTAACCGAGCAGACGGTTTCCGTGCAAAACCAGACCATGGAACCCTCCAGCCAAAAAGTATTCCTTAAAGTCAGCATGGATGGGGTTGTGGACCTGAAAAATGTTCCTGCGGGTCAGGAACCTTATGTGGCCACCTATGACGAGGCATACAAAGTCTGGGTGAAAGTGCCCATCCTGGAAAAAGATCAAGCTGCCAATACCGTCATGATCCAGACAAATCATTTTTCCACCTGGGGAGCCGGGTTGGGCAACTCCCTGCCTCAAAACGGCACGGGAGCGCTGCTGTTCTCCGCCCCTTACACTTCCCTCTTTACCGGCGCAGCGCAGTACAGCATCCCGATCTGGGCGCCGCCTGGTCGCGACGGAATGGCTCCGAACGTGTCCCTGTCTTATTCCAGCGACACCGTAAACGGGGTGCTGGGGGATGTACAGGCTCCCTGGGTCGGGGAGGGCTGGAACATCGACGGGACCGAAATCGTGCGCAAAATCAAGACCGACACCAACGGCTACGGGTATGAGAACAGCTTTGCCCTGACCCTCAACGGCACGATGTATCCGCTGATACGCGACGATACCCACCCTGACCGTTATTACGTCAACCAAAATGCATTCCTGTACATTGAGCTGCACAACTACGCCCTGGGGAACCAAAAGGATGCCGCCGGGAACGAACCCCCGCAGTACACTACGGGGGAGTGGTGGGAAGTGGTGACAACCGACGGCACGCGCTACCGCCTCGGCTGGAATCAGGATTCCGAACAGCTGGCCTTGATGTACGGTTACGCCTGCACCGCTGGAGGGCTGCAGTGCAATACCCCGGACGGCGCCTATGCCTCCTCGGGCTATGCCGGGATAACCCCCAATCTTGTCGCCCGGCGCTGGAGGGTGGATCGGGTCACCGACACCTACGGGAACACCATGGACTACACTTACAAAGAGGTACAGCCGGATCAGAAAACCCAACTGCCTGCCTTCGACCGGGAAAGCTACCTGGACACGATCTCGTACACCGGTTACCAGGATCCGAACGGCCAGACCCAGAATGACCTTGGCCCGATGTACCAGATCAAATTCGTTTCCAGTGATCGTTCGTCAGTCGGGGATGTGCCGAATAATTTTTATGTATGGGACTTTGTTGACAGCAACCTGCTCGACAGCATTGAGATCTGCTATCACTCCTGCAATGATCCCAATCCCATAATCGTCCGCACCTACCAATTCAACTACTCCCTGGCAGCCGCTCCGAACGCCAACGGGACCCTGCTCCTCAAAAGCCTTCAAATCAGTGGGGGCGGATACAGCGAGAATGGCATCTTGATCCCCGGAACAAGCGCAGCAAAGGTGCGCTTCAGCTACCAGAATATGCCCAACCGCGCCATCACCACAGGCATGGATCCCTTCAACTACCCGCGCCTGACCGGTATCGATAACGGCTACGGCGGCACGCTGACCTATACCTATGAGACGGACGGTCGCGGAACGAATTCCTGGTACAACTACCGGGTCAAAACCGCCCAGGTCAACAGCGGCCTGGGCAGCGCCGCATGCGAAACATACACCTACCAGACGCCGGTCTATGCGGATGGCGCGCAAGCGCTGGGGGAGTTGATCGGTTATACCAATGTGACCGACACCACCGACCAGCTGGATGGGTTCACCAGAATCGTCGACGCCCAGCACCACTTTGGCACGACCGGCCTGGATACCGGGTATGAATTATGGAACCAGATGGTCGACCCCAGCGGCACCGTTTTAACCAAGACGGTGAACACCTATGGAATAGACGACACGCAGGCTCCCTTCGTCGGGTGGAACTTCCATTACCTGGCCGAGGTGCAGAATTATGTATTAAGCCAACACAACCTGACCATGACCTCCCAGGTCGTCTATACGCGGGATCCCGGGACGGGCAACCTGGTCTCGCAAGGGGAGTATCTGGGCACAGCCCTCTACCGGACGACGTATTATGAATACTCCATCGACCAGGATCCTTCCGTATACATGCTCAATCGCACCACCCGGGTCGTCAAGGTGGATGCCAATAACCAGATCTTCTCGGATGTGCGCACCCAGTATGATCGCTGGCTGGCGAACGACTGGATCCTGAGCCAGACCCTCACCGGCAGTGGTAACCAGACCGTGGACGGGATGACGACCCTGGATGCCTACGGCAACCCGATCTCCTCGCGCGCTTACAAAGCCTTCGGCACACTCGGCGTCCAACCCTCGGGAGATTATGTGGGGTCCAGCACAGTTTATGATTCGACAAGCAATACGTACCCGGTGACGAAGACGAATGCCCTCGGGCAGTCTACACAGACCAGCTACCTGTTCAGCCTGGGGCAGCCGTATCAGGTGACCGACCCGAACGGCTGGACGACAACCACTACTTTCGATGGCCTGGGACGGACTCTGTCTGTCACCGCTCCAGGGCTCAGCCAGGCAGGCGTGCTGTATTCCTATCCAACCCCCGATTCAACCAACCGGGTGGCCGCGCCGTATTCCATCGAGATGCAGATCCTGGATGAACCGGCGGGCGTCTACCGCTCCATCTGGGGCATTTACGACGGCCTGGGACGGATACTGCAGAGCCAGGTCTGGGATGCAGACAATAACCAGCTGCTGCTGACCGACACCTCGTTCAACGCCCAGGGCAAGGCCAGCAGCCAGAGCACTCCCCACTATGCGAACGGGGTGGGAGGAGTGTACCTCGCCCCGAACTGGCCCGGGCTGGCCACCACCGCCACCGCATATGATGCGCTGGGACGCACCACGCAGGTTACCGCACCGGGGAATGTGACCACCCAGACCGCTTACGACGGGCTGACGGTAACCACCACCGACCCGAATGAGAATTTGAAGACGAACATCTCCGACGGGCTGGGACGGCTGGTCCAGGTCGGCGAGTATACGGGTACCACCCTGTATGCCACGACGCAGTATCTGTACGACGTCGCCGACCGGCAGGTCCAGGTGATCGACGCCCAGTCCAATGTCACCAGCATGCAGTACAACTGGCTGGGGCAGAAGACAAGCATGCAGGACCCGGACCTGGGAATCTGGTCCTACCAGTATGACCCGCTCGGGAACCTGGTCCAGCAGACGGATGCGCGCTCACAGGTGCTTACTTTCACCTATGACGATTTGAACCGCCTGCTCCAAAAAACAGACCCGTCGAATGATAATTTGGGAACTTATACCTATGATAATTCCGGCCAGATCGGGGCACGCGCAAGCATGACGGATGCCAGCGGGTCAACGACCTGGAGCTATACCAATTTCGGCCAGAGTGTGACCCAGGTGCAGACGATTGGAAGCCTCCAGAAACAGTTCACGACCACCTCCGACTGGCTGGGACGGACCCTGATCTCAACCAACCCGGATGAAACGGTGAGCTATACCTACGATGCGCTGGGCCAGCCGAAGAATTTCAGCAGCAGCGCTTATGCTAACCTCACCCTGGCCGACCTGGCTTACAATGCCATGGGCCAGGTCACCACGGTGAGCCTGGGCAATAGTGTAACAGTTACCAATACCTATGACTCCACGACACTGCGCCTGGCGAGTCGCCAGGCTGTGGACGCCAGCAATAATCAGCTGATGAATTTTTCTTACACTTATGACAACAACGGGAATATCACCCAGTTGAATGACAACCAACTCAAGGAAACTGCCACTTATGCTTACGATAGCCTCAACCGGCTGAAGTCCGCCCAGGATGTGCAGGGCAGCACCACGCTGTACCAGCAGAATTTCACCTACGACAAGCTCGGGGATATCCTGCAAGTCAGCAGCAGTTCAATAGTCGGTCTCCTGCCGATTCAAGGAGCAGGCCAGGTCGCGCAAGGACCATCCCTGGACGGATCGGGCAGCATCGCTCCGGTTGGCTACCATGTCTCCCACAATCTGGCGGATGGGAACCCGACGGATACCTCTACCCCTACGAGCACAAACACACCGACGAGTACCCCTACCCAGACGCCATCGGGCACTTCTACGGCCACGCCTACGCCGACCCTGACGCCGACACCGACTCCAGGGTCGTCCATCAGCGTTCTGGATGAATCAAGTGCCACGGGAATGCAAAACCTCCTGACCTGGAACCACACGGTGTCCACCGACGGGCAGAACCGCGTCCTGATCGTGGGCGTATCCGGCCGCTGGGATACCAATGAAACCGGGCACGATGTTTCCGTCACCTACAATGGCCTGCCCATGTACCTCCTCGGGCGAGTTACCACCACTTCCGGCAGCACCTCTTTGTGGGTGGACCTGTGGTACCTGCTCGATCCTCCCCCCGGGACCTATGCCGTGCAGGTGAACAGCTACAACTGCATCAATCCTTTCACCGTGGCAGGGGCAGTGACCTTTTCGGGCGTCGACCAGAACAATCCCTTCGGGCCGGTGGTCACCTACAGCGGCAGGGGGAGCTCGTCTTCGGTACCGGTGAGCAGCAGTCCAGGTGACATGCTGGTCGACATAATCGGACAGTGGGCAGATATGACCTCTGCAAACGCGGGGAATGGGCAGACAAAGCAGTGGAGCAGCGGAATCAGCTCGAACGGTGGGGGCATGTCCACGAAGACGGCAACTTCGAGCACCGTGAATATGTCCTGGAACTGGTCCGGAACCCAGGGCTGGTGGAGCGCGGCAGTCTCGCTCAATCCCGCAGCTCTCCCAACCCCCACGCCGACCAGCATTTATTCTCCGACGCCGACCCCAAACTGGACCCCGACCCCGACGCCGGAGCCGGTCATCGAGGCTCTCGACGCATCCAGCGCCACGGGATCACAAAGCCTCCTTTCCTGGAACCATACAGTACCGACCAGCGACCAGAACGGGCAGAGTGTGCAGAACCGCATCCTGATCGTGGGTGTATCCGGCCGCTGGGATACCAATGGAACCGGGCATGGGGTTTCCGTCGCCTATGATGGCCTGCCCATGTACCGCCTCGGCAGGGTCACCACCACTTCCGGAAACACCTCTTTGTGGGTGGACCTGTGGTACCTGCTCGATCCTCCCCCCGGGACCTATGCCGTGCAGGTGAACAGCTACAACTGCATCAATCCCTTCACCGTGGCAGGGGCGGTGACCTTTTCGGGCGTCGACCAGAACAATCCTTTCGGGCCGGTGGTCACCTACAGCGGCAGGGGGAGCTCGTCTTCGGTACCGGTGAGCAGCAGTCCAGGTGACATGCTGGTCGACATAATCGGACAGTGGGCAGATATGACCTCTGCAAACGCGGGGAATGGGCAGACAAAGCAGTGGAGCAGCGGAATCAGCTCGAACGGTGGAGGTATGTCCACGAAGCCCGCGGTTTCGGACCCGGAGAACATGTCCTGGAGATGGGCTGGAACGCAGGGTTGGTGGAGTGTGGCGGTTTCCCTCAACCCCGCAGTTCTCCCAACCCAAACGCCGACCGCGACTCCCACCCCGACAGACACGCTATCAGCCACACCTTCAGCGACGCCTACAGTCACGAGCACACCGACTTCGACTTGGACTCCCAGCCAGACCAGTGCTGACACGGGAACTGCGACACAGACACCAATTCCAACCAATACCCTGCAGGCAACCTGGACGTCCAGTTTTACCCCAATCCCACGCGGCCCATGGACAGCCTCAAGCGGTTTCAGCGGTGTCCAGGGGCAAAACCAGTGGTCTTACCAATATCGGGACGATTTTACAGGCTCATTTAATGACTTGGACCTTTGGGATGCTGCCAATGCGATGTGGCGGATGTCTTCGGTTTATTACTGCCAGGTGGAAGCGTCCAACCAATTTCCATCAGGGAATGATGATTTGGTTCGAACGTGGCTCGCCCCGTATGCGATGACCATCCATATCACCGGGACCGTTAAAAAAATTGATACCGCTGGCGATGGTGTCTATGTAACGATCATGAAAAATAGTACCACCCTGTGGGGCCCGCAGTATATTTCAGGAACGGATACCACGGGATACAACAACGATATCACGACTCCTGTAAACAGAGGGGATTT
The DNA here is from genome assembly GCA_963753465.1 of uncultured Chloroflexia bacterium. GTDB lineage: Bacteria > Chloroflexota > Anaerolineae > Anaerolineales > Villigracilaceae > UBA877. The sequence continues at coordinate 2,476 of CAVWCJ010000005.1, read as the reverse complement.
CATCTATTTTATTGTTAATAAAAATGGAGGTCAGGACAGTGATCGGACGGGGTGGGATCCCACCATCACCGACACCGGCTCTCCCACACCAACCTATACATCCACGCCGACATATACCACCACACCTTTCACATCGACGCCGAGCCTGACTATCACGCCCACGCCAACAGCCATCCCGACAATAACCTCCACTCCCACGATCACGCCGCCGATTGCCAATAATGGCCTGATGGGCTACTGGAGTTTCGATGCGGTCAATGGAAATGTCCCGGATGGATCCGGGCGTGGGAACACGCTGAGCATTTCGGGCGGAGCACAAACTGTTGTGGGAAAAGTCGGCCAGGCAATGAGCTACAACGGAACTGACGCCTCTACCTGCACCAGCGCTTACACGGATTTTAATGGAACCAGCAGCTTTTCCATCTCAGCCTGGGTTAATCCCAACCAGATCGCGACCGGCCACAATGTCCGCCTGATGGACCGGGACCAGACCTATGCCTTGATCTTCGATGCCAAAGGGAACCTCCAGTTCCAGGTGAATTACCTCACGCCTTCTGCCTTATCCGGCCCGCAGTCCCCTTTGAATCAATGGAATCTGGTGACGGCAGTCTATGACGATCTGATCCACCAGATGCGCCTTTACGTCAACGGCGTGCTGGTGAGTGCAGTCTCCACGACCGGGACGAGAGCGACTTCCACAAACGCGTTCTGCCTGGGATCGTCCAATGCCAACGAAAGATATAACGGGTATCTGGATGAAGTCCTGTTCTACAGCCGGATCCTGACCTTACCTGAAATCCTCAGCATCTACACTAATTTGACGATCACTGCCACTCCCAGCCCCACTCCGACGAATACCCTGACGCCTTCGAACACGCCGACCTCCTCCAATACCCCGACCAACACAGCTACCCCCACGCGGACTTTTACGCCTTCGAATACTCCCACCGCCTCAAATACTCCCACGGCGTCGAAGACTCCCACACCGACGAACACGTCGACCCGGACCAATACCCCGACCAGTACGTCCACTCCCACGCGGACATTTACCTCTACGAATACTCCCACGGCATCGAAGACCGCAACACCGACGAACACATCGACCCGGACTAATACCGCTACCAGTACGTCCACATCCACCCGGACCTATACCCCTTCGAAAACCCCCACTGCGTCGAAGACGCCGACGCCCTCGATCACGCCGACCCGTTCCAACACCCCGACCATTACGAAGACCCCGACCAATACCGGTACCGCCACCTGGACATACACTCCTTCCTGGACCTTTACACCCACAAACACCAGCACCCCCACCTATACCCCTACTTCCACCTTCACACCCACCTCGACCCCAACGTTATCCCCCACCCCTTCCCTAACTCCCACTCCCACACAAACCCCAACCGCGATCCTGGAAGGTAACCTGCTCTATGGGAGCGGATTAGACGGTGCTGTCACCGTTGCCAGCGGAACGACGGTCAATCTCCACACCACCAATCTCGCCGCAGGCCGCTCCTGTGCGGACGGCGGGGACGCCGTTGCGTACAGCCTGACCTCACTCTCCGGTGATAAAGCCGTGCTCAGCCAATCGCCCTCTGCCGGTTGTCTTAATCAAAACGATGAGGTCCTGTTAATCAATCTCAAAGGCGACACGACCTACTTCCATGTCGGCCAGTACGAGTTCCTGCGCGTCCAGAAAGTAAACGGGAGCACCGTGACCTTTACCACGGCCGAGATCGGCTGGTATGGAGCCAATGCAACCGACAACAGCAATATCGGCACCGGGTCCGGCCAGCAGCGCGTCGTGATCCAGCGTGTGCCCAACTACAGCAGCCTGACGGTGAATGGGACGCTGACCGGGAACGCCTTCGACGGCAGCCGCTACGGCCTGCTCGCTTTTCGGGTGAGCGGCCTCTTGAAGGGCACAGGAACGATCAGTACCGACTACCTGGGCTACCACGGCGGGGCGTACGAAAGCGCCGGGGAAAGCTACGGCGGGACCAGCGGGGTAAACGGCGGCGGCACGCCGGGGCAGGTGAACGTTTTCCTGAACGGCGGCGGTGGCGGGTATGCCACGAATGGGTCTACGCTCGACGGCCCGGGAGGCAAGGCCTACGGCTCACCCGACCTGAGCCGGATCTATTTAGGCTCGGGCGGCGGCGGCGCGACCCGCTACTATGATGGCACCAACTGGATCGATGGCCCGGCTGGGGCAAACGGTGGCGGCGCGATCTACATCCTGGCCTATGAGATTGGCTTCTCCGGGCAGATCAGCGCCCGCGGCCAGGATGCCCCAATTTACAATGGCAATTCAGCGCGGGGCGGCTCCGGGGCTGGCGGCAGCGTCCGGATAGAAGGAGCAACCGTCTCGCTGGATTTAGTGAACGTGCTGGGTGGGATGAACGATGTGCGCGGCTCGGTAGGACGGGTGGCAGTGTATTATTCCGGTTCCTTCCAGGCCAGCTTTACCCCCGGC